>NZ_CP113431.1:1813125-2417500 GCF_030506255.1 Nocardioides sp. Arc9.136
ACCACCCCGACGACGTCGCCGGGGGCGACGGTGAGGTCGAGGCCCTCGAAGAGCACCCGGTGGCCGTGTCCGCCGGACAGGTCCCTTGCGACGAGCGTGGCGGTCACGGCGCGAGCGTAGTCGCGGCAGCGACGGACGGTTCGCCGAGGTGGGCCCGGGGTACCTCGTGCGCCCGAGCGACAGGAGGTGCGGGGGTGCGACGGCGGCACGGACGGGCGACCGGGCCCGTGGCGGGGCTGATGAGCGCGGTGGTGGCGGCGACGGCGGCGGCGCTCACCGGGTGCGGCGCCGCGGCGGACGAGGACGACGCGGCGGCGGTGGTGGACCGGTTCCACCGGGCGCTGGCCGAGGGCGACGGGCGGGCGGCGTGCCGGCTGCTGAGCCCGCGCCTGGAGTCGCAGCTGCCGGCTGCGGGGGAGTCGTGCGCGGAGGCCGTGCTGGCCAAGCAGGTGCCCGAGCCCGGCCGGCCGGTCGAGGCGTCGGTCTACGGCACGATGGCGCAGCTGCGGTACGACGGCGACACGGTGTTCCTCACCGAGCTCGAGCGGGCCGGCTGGCGCATCGTCGCCGCAGCGTGCAGCGAGGTGCCCGGGCACCCCTACGACTGCCGGGTCTCAGCGGGCTAGGGGGAGCCGTGCGCACGATGTTCTGGACCTACCTGGCCGTCATCTGGGCCGGGCTGGCGTACTTCCTGCTGATCGCGCTGAGGCACACGTGAGCGCGGGCTCGCCGGCGCGCTGGGTGCGCGAGCAGTCGCTCTCGCTGTTCTTCGGTGCGCTCTTCCTCCTCACGCTGGTGGGCCAGGCCCTCGCCGGGTGGCACCAGTTCAACGACCAGCAGCTCGCGGACGGGATGGGCCGGCTGAGCCTGGGCCAGTACCTCACCTCGGCAGACTTCGCGGTCGACGTGACCGAGAACTGGCAGAGCGAGTACCTCCAGTTCCTCGTCTTCCTCGTCGCCGGTATCTGGCTGTTCCAGAAGGGCTCCACCGAGTCCAAGAAGCTGGACCGGCCGGGCCTGGAGTCCGACGAGGATCAGGAGGTGGGTCCGCACGCGGCCGACGACTCGCCGCGCTGGGCCGCGGCCGGTGGGTGGCGCACCGGGGTGTTCTCGTCGTCCCTGACCCTGATGATGAGCGCGATCTTCCTGGTCTCCTGGCTGGCGCAGTCGGTGGCCGGCTGGGCGGCGTTCAACGAGACCCGCCTCGCGCAGCTGCAGGACCCCATCACCTGGGGCCAGTACCTCCTCAACGCCGACTTCTGGGCGCGCACCCTGCAGAACTGGCAGTCGGAGTTCCTCGCCGTCGGCTCGATGGTGATCCTGTCGGTCTACCTGCGCCAGCGCGGCTCGGCGCAGAGCAAGCCGGTCGGCGCCGCGCACGAGGAGACCGCCGACGAGGGCTGATTCCCGAGGCCGCGGCGGGGCTACCGGGCGTCGCTGAACTGCTGCGTGCCGAGCACGCCGAGCAGCCGCAGCTTCTGGTCCGACTCGCTGTGCGGCGCCGCCGTCAGGACCAGGAGCACCTGCAGCTGGTCCTCGGTGAACAGCACCTGGCAGTCCAGCTCCAGGGCGCCGACCTCGGGGTGGAGGAGCACCTTGTGGTCGGAGAACCGGCGCCCCACTTCGTGCTCCTCCCACAGCCCGGCGAACTTCGGGCTGCGCCGCTGCAGGTCCCGGACGATCTCACCGGCGCGCGAGCCCGGCCCGAGGAGCCCGTACGCCGCGCGCAGCGACGCGACCTGGGCGCGGGACTGGCGGGCGTGGTCCTCGGCGGGGTAGATCCGGCGCGAAGCCGCGGGGTCGGTGAACCAGCGGTGGATCTCGCTGCGCGCGAGACCGGTGTGCACCCGCGCGTCGCCGAAGAGCGCCCGGGCCGGCTCGTTCTGGACCAGCGCCTCGCCGAGGACGGAGAGGATCACCGCCGGGGTGTCGGTGAGCCGGTAGAGCACGCGGAGCAGCGCCGGTGCGACGTACTCCGTCCCGGTCACCTGGTCCGGCGCGCTGTGCCCGGCGATCCGGTAGAGGTAGTCCCGCTCCTCGGCCGACAGCCGCAGCGCGCGGGCCACCGCGGCGAGCATCTGGGTGCTCGGCTGCGGACCGCGCCGCTGCTCCAGGCGCGTGTAGTAGTCGGTCGACATCGTCGCGAGGAGGGCCACCTCGTCGCGACGCAGACCCGGTGTGCGCCGCCGCGGCCCGGCCGGGGGGCCGACGTCGGCGGGCTGCAGCCCGTGCCGGTGGCGGGTCAGGAAGTCGGCCAGGGCGTCGCGGTCCACGTGCCCGAGTATCCGCGCCACTGCCACCGCGAGCCAGGGACCGCGGATCCCTGGACGAGCGCTCTCTGCCCGGCCCGGTGCGGGGCGGCCAGCCTGGGAGCATGCGAATCCACGGCAACACGATCTTCGTCCCCGGCGCCACCAGCGGCATCGGCCTCGCCCTCGCGCTGCGGCTCCACGAGCTCGGCAACACGGTCGTGGTCGGCGGTCGCCGCACCGAGCTGCTCGAGCGGATCGCCGCCGAGCACCCCGGGCTGCACACCGTGCGGATCGACACCACCGACCCGGTCAGCATCGACGAGGCCGCCACCGAGGTCCTCGCCGCCCACCCCGACCTCGACGTCCTGGTGACGATGGCCGGCATCATGCGCGTCGAGGACTGGACGACGCCCGCCGGCTTCCTGACCAGCGCGGAGGAGACCGTCACCACCAACCTGCTCGGCCCCATCCGGCTGGTCGCCGCGTTCATCGAGCACCTGCGCACCCGCCCCGAGGCGACGATCATGACGGTGTCCTCTGGCCTGGCGTTCGCGCCGCTGCGGGCCACGCCGAGCTACAACGCCACCAAGGCCGCGATCCACATGCTCAGCGAGTCCCTCCGGCTCCAGCTCGCGGACACCGGCGTGCGGGTCGTGGAGCTGGAGCCGCCGTCGGTGCGGACGGGACTGCTCCCCGGGCAGGAGACCAGCGAGCTGGCCATGCCGCTCGACGACTTCGTCGCCGAGGTCGTGGGGCTGATCGAGGCCGATCCCGACGCGACCGAGATCCAGGTGGAGAACGTCAAGTTCCTGCGGTACGGCGAGGCGCGGGGCGACTACGACCAGGTCGTGGCCACGCTCAACCGGCTCGACCCGCACGGGCGCTGAGCCGGGTGCTCGGCCGACCGCCGACGGCGCGGCCGGCCCGACGTCAGGCGCCCAGCACCCGCCGCAGGTAGGCGTTGGCGAAGACCCGCTCGGGGTCGAGGCGCTCGCGCAGGGCGAGGAAGTCGCCGAAGCGCGGGTAGACCCCGGCGAGGTCGTCGGCGGTCATCGAGTGCACCTTTCCCCAGTGCGGGCGGCCCCCGGCGGCGCGCAGGACCGGCTCCACGAGGCCGAAGTAGCGACGGTGGTCGGCGCCGCGGTGGGTGTGGAAGGCCAGGTACAACGAGTCCCGCCCGGACGCGGTGGAGAGGGGGACGTCGTCGGCGGGGGTGGAGCGCACCTCGACGGGGAAGCTGACCGTCACGTCCGCGGCCTCGACGACCCGCCGGCACTCGCGCAACACCTCGAGGCCGTCCGCGCGCGGCACGGCGTACTCCATCTCCTTGAAGACCACGTGCCGCGGCGAGACGAACACCCGGTGCGCGACGTCGCTGTAGGTCCGGGCGCCGAGGGCGCGGGCGCTGAGCTGGTTCATGCGGGGGATCACCCCGGGGACGCGGTTGGCGCCCGCGGCGAGCACGCCGAAGAGCTGGTTGGAGAGGAAGTCGTCGTCGAGCCAGGCGCGCCAGCGGGGCAGCGGCTCGGCCTCGTCGGGCGGCGCGGCGAGCCGGTCGTTGCGCTTGACCAGCGTCCGGTCGGTGTGCGGGAACCAGTAGAGGTCGACGTGGTGGCTGGACGCCGTCATCTCGTCGTACGCCGCGAGCGCGGCGTCCCACGCCATCGGCTCCTCGCGCGCCTCGAGGAGGAAGAGCGGCTCGACCCGGAACGTCAGCGTGGTGAGGATCCCGAGCGCCCCCAGCCCGACCCGGGCGGTCTCGAGCACGTCGGGGTTCTCCTCGGCGCTCGCGCGCAGCAGCTCCCCGGTGCCGGTGACCAGCTCGAGGCCCGCCAGCTGGGCGGCCAGCCCGCCCGCGATGCCGCCGGTGCCGTGGGTGCCGGTCGAGACGGCGCCGGCGATGGTCTGCTCGGCGATGTCGCCCATGTTGTGCAGGCTGAGGCCGAGCAGCTCGAGGCCCTCGTTGAGGTCCTGCAGCCGGGTGCCGGCCAGGGCGGTGACGGTCATCGCCTCGCGGTCGACCGACACGATCCCGGTCATGCCCGAGGGCACCAGCATCGTCTCCTCGGGCGCCGCAACCGCGGTGAAGGAGTGGCCGGTGCCGACCATCTTCACCGTGCTGCGGCGGGCGCGCGCCCGCTCGACCTCCGCCACGACGGCGGCGACGCTCCCCGGGCGCACGACCCGGCTCGGCCGTGCGCTCTCCAGCCCCGACCAGTTGCTCCACTCCACGGGCGCAACCTATCCCGCGTCGGACGGCTCCCGGGGCCGGTCGGCGCGAGCGGCCCCCGACGGGATCGCCTGTGCGGCGAGCGCGGCGACCAGGCCGGCGACGAGGCAGACGAGGTATGCCGCCGACGCACCGGAGTGGTCGACCACGAAGCCGCTGACGGTGGCGCCGGGCGCGACACCGGCGACCAGGCCGGTCTGCATGATCGCCATGCCCTCGGTGAGTCGCGCGGAGGGGACCGACTGCTCGGTGAGGGACATCGTCGCGACGAGGGTGGGTGCGATCGCCACGCCACCGGCGAGCAGCACCGCGCCCATCACCCACACCGAGTCGACGAGGAAGAGCGGCGCCATCGCGCACGCCATCGCGAACGCGCCCCAGCGCACCCGCACCACCGGCCCGCTGCGCCAGGTGACGGCGCCGGTGACGAAGCCGGCCACCAGGCTGCCCAGCGCCCACAGGGCGAGCAGCCCGCCGGCGTACGCCTCGTTGCCCTGCGCCTCGGAGAAGGCGACCGTGGTGACCTCGGCGGCACCGAACAGCACCCCCATCGCCGCGCTCACGACCGCCAGGGGCGCGATCGTCCGCCACGGCAGGGGCGGCCGGGCGCCCGTGCTGCGGTCGTGGCGGCGCG
Organism: Nocardioides sp. Arc9.136; assembly: GCF_030506255.1. Taxonomy (NCBI): domain Bacteria; kingdom Bacillati; phylum Actinomycetota; class Actinomycetes; order Propionibacteriales; family Nocardioidaceae; genus Nocardioides; species Nocardioides sp. Arc9.136. The sequence goes on from NZ_CP113431.1 coordinate 1,818,242, forward strand.
CCGGTGGCTCGGTGGCGTGCTGGGAGGCGAAGAAGAGGCTGCCGCCGACCCCGGCGACGATGGCCACCGCCAGGCCCGCGACCGGGTCGACCGTGGTCGCGAGCAGGGTGACCAGGATCGGCCCGAGGATGAAGACCGCCTCGTCGGCGACCGCCTCCAGCGCGTACGCCGTCTGCTTGTCGCTCGGCTGATCCAGCACCCACGACCAGCGCGCGCGCACGCACGAGCCGATCTGGGGCAGCGACCCGCCGGCGAGGGCGGCGGCGAGGTACGTCGCGCCGATCGGCCAGTCGGCCTCCACCGACGTGATCAGCAGCACCATGGCGGCACCGAAGACGAGGGTGGCGGTCGCGAGCACGCGCGCCTGGCCGACGGCGTCGAGCAGCCGGCCCTGGACGATCGCGAGGACCGCGTTGGCGACCATGTACGCCGCCGACACCGCACCCGCGACGCCGTAGGACCCGGTGGAGGACTCCACGAGCAGCACGATGCCCAGGCCGACCATCGAGATCGGCAGGCGCGCGACCAGCCCGGTGGCCGAGAAGAGGGCGGCACCGGGCCGCGAGAGGATCCGGCGGTAGCGGGCGAGAGCGGTCATGGCGGGCACAACGTAGGACGGCCCGGGGAGCCCCCACCAATCGCCGGGCGTCAGGCCGCGATCCATACGATGAGGCCATGTCCAGCCCTGCTGCCGCCTCCGACCCGACGCCGTACGACGCCCTCCTCCTCGTGTCCTTCGGTGGCCCGGAGGCCCCCGAGGACGTGGTCCCCTTCCTGGAGAACGTGACCCGCGGCCGGGGCATCCCGCGCGAGCGCCTCGAGCAGGTCGGCGAGCACTACTACCTGTTCGGCGGCAAGTCCCCGATCAACGACCAGAACCGGGCCTTCCTCCGGGGCCTGCGCGCCGACCTCGCCGAGGCCGGCCTGGACATCCCCGTCTACTGGGGCAACCGCAACTGGGACCCCTACCTGACCGACACCCTCGCGCAGATGGCGGCCGACGGGGTGCAGCGCGCGGCGTGCTTCATGACCAGCGCCTACTCATCCTGGTCCAGCTGCCGGCAGTACCGGGAGAACCTCCACGACGCCGTGGCCGCCCTGCCCGAGGGGTCCCCGGCGCCGAAGCTGGACAAGCTGCGCCACTACTTCAACCACCCCGGCTTCGTGGAGCCGGTCGTCGACGCGACCCTCGCCGCGCTGGCCGAGCTGCCCGAGGACGTGCGCGACGGGGCACACCTGGCGTTCGTCACCCACTCGATCCCCACCCAGATGAACGACCTCAGCGGGCCCCCGGAGCAGGGTGGCGGCGCCTACGTCCGCCAGCACCTCGACGTCGCCTCCGTCGTCACCGACCGGGTCCGCGAGGAGACCGGCCGCGACCACCCCCACGAGCTCGTCTACTGCTCGCGCTCGGGCGCCCCGCACGTCCCGTGGCTCGAGCCGGACGTCAACGACCACCTCGCCGCGCTCAAGGAGCAGGGGGCCCCCGGGGTGGTGATGGTCCCGGTCGGGTTCGTCTCCGACCACATGGAGGTCATCTACGACCTCGACACCGAGGCCATGGCGACGGCGGAGGAGCTCGGCCTGCCGGCCCGCCGCGCCGGGACCGCCGGCACCGACCCGCGCTTCGTCCGGGCCGTCCGCGACCTGCTGGTCGAGCGCGCCGCGGTCGAGCGGGGCGAGGAGGTGGTCCGCAACGCGGTGGGCACAACCGGACCGATGTGGGACCGCTGCCCGGTGGGCTGCTGCGCCAACCCGCGCGGCGCCAGGCCGACGCTGACCGGCGAGCGCGAGCCGATCGACCAGTGAGCCGGCCCCCGGCAGCACAGCTGCGCGACCTCGCCCTCGAGGCCGCCCGGGCGGCGGTGGTGCTGGTGCGCGAGCACGCCGCCCTCGGTGTCGGCGTCGCGGCGACCAAGAGCAGCGAGGTCGACGTGGTCACCGAGGCCGACCGGGCCAGCGAGGCGCTGGTCCGCTCCCTCCTGCTCGAGCGGCGGCCCGACGACGCGGTCCTGGGCGAGGAGGGCGACGACGTGGCCGGCACCAGCGGGGTGCGCTGGGTCGTCGACCCGATCGACGGGACCGTCAACTTCCTCTACGGCCTCCCGCAGTACGCCGTGTCCATCGCCGCGGAGGTGGCCGGGCCCGACGGCACCGAGGTGGTCGCGGGGGTCGTGGTCAACGCCGCGACCGGCACCGAGTACGCCGCGCACGTGGCCGACGACGGCACCGCCGTGGCGACCCGGGACGGCTCACCGATCGCCGTCGCCGGGCCCACCCCGCTGGCGCGCCGGCTCGTGGGGACCGGCTTCTCCTACGACAGCGGCCTGCGCGAGCTCCAGGCGCGCGCGCTCGTCCGCCTCCTGCCGCGCGTGCGCGACGTACGCCGGCTCGGGTCCTGCGCCCTGGACCTGTGCCACGTGGCGGAGGGCTCGCTCGACGGGTACGTCGAGGAGGGCGTGCACCTGTGGGACCACGCCGCGGGTGCCCTCGTCGCCCGCGCCGCGGGTGCCCGGACGGCTCTGCTCACCGGCGTCGGCGGCCGTGACCTGATGGTCTGCGCGCCCGCCCACGGGTTCGACGAGCTGCTCGCCGCGGTGGTCGACGCGGGCTACGCCGCGGAGCCGCCCGCGGGGCCCGCCGCCGGTTGAGAGCGGGGGAATAGGGCACCGACAGCCGACGTTCCGGACACGCCCCGCCGAATGGTGTGGGCAACCGCCGGCCGGTCGTGCACAATCTGGCGCCGTCGGCGGCACACCGAGCCCGAGGGGAGTGAGCGACGCATGGCGACGGACTACGACGCACCGCGCAAGAACGAGGAAGAGCAGTCCGAGGAGTCGATCGAGGAGCTCAAGGCGCGTCGCCACGACAAGAACTCCGGCAAGGTCGACGAGGACGAGGCGGAGGCCGCCGAGTCCTTCGAGCTCCCCGGCGCCGACCTGTCGCACGAGGAGCTCGCCGTCGAGGTGAAGCCCAAGCAGGACGACGAGTTCACCTGCATGAGCTGCTTCCTGGTGCACCACCGCAGCCAGCTGGCCGACGAGAAGAAGATGATCTGCCGCGACTGCGTCTGACGCAGCGCACGATGCGAAGGCCCGCGACCACCTGGTCGCGGGCCTCTCTGCATCCTGGGGGACGGCGGTGGTGCTCCGCGCCGCCCGGCAGGCGTCCTGCTACTGGTCGTCCTTGCGCAGCTCCGGCGGCAGGTGGCCGGTGGAGCGGGCGTAGTACGACGCAGCCCGACGCTGGGCCAGCATCCGCGCCAGGCCGACGGCGATGCCGCTGGCGATCGCCCACGCGACCGCCTCGCGCAGCTCGACATCGGGGTCGGCCGGGTTCTCGGGCGGCTTCTTGCCGGTCGCCACGCGCCAGGTCCGGTCCAGCCCCTTCTTGGCCAGCGCGGCCGCGCCGAGGGCCGAGACGAGGGAGAAGACCGACCACACCTTGGAGGAGTCAGATGCCATGGCGCGACAGTACCCAGCCGCTCACGCGGACATGTCGCCGTGCCGGGCCGTGCGCATCGACTCGACCGCGGCGGCCAGCTCGTCGGGGCGGCGCGAGCTGATCAGCCAGTACGGCGCCGGGTCGGCCGGGTCGGTCACCTCGACCTTGACCGCGCGCTTGAGGTAGGGCCGCAGCAGCAGGTAGGCGCGGGCGTCCGCCTCCGGGCCGGCGACCCGCTTGGTCTCGCCCGCGTCGAGCGCCCGGGCCCCGCCCAGGTGCTCCGCGCCGATGCGGGCGCGGCCGGCGCGCAGCTCGCCGTCGGCCACGACGACCCGCGGCGCGCCGTACCCGACGAGCAGCGCGGCCATCAGCAGGAGGACCACGGCGGTGATGCTCCAGGCGACGACGCCGGGGACCGCGACCACGAGGGCGAGCCAGAGGGTCGCCACGAACATCGTCGACTGGACCCACCAGCGCAGGGGCACGCCGAGCCGCTCGTGGTGGTCGGCGGGAGTGGCGGGGACGGGCGCTGGCACGGGGTACAGCCTCCCATCCCCGGCGTGGCGCGCCTGTTCTAGGGTCCGGGCGTGACCGCCTCGCAACCCCGCCTGGAGATCCAGGTCGTCCGGCTCGACCCCGGCCTGCCGCTGCCGGCGTACGCCCACCCCGGCGACGCCGGCGCCGACCTGCTCACCACCGTCGACGTGGTCCTCGCGCCGGGGGAGCGGGCGCTGGTCCCGACGGGCATCGCGCTCGCCCTGCCCGAGGGGTACGTCGGCCTGGTGCACCCGCGGTCCGGGCTCGCCGCCAGGCACGGCGTCTCCATCGTCAACGCCCCCGGCACCATCGACGCGGGCTACCGCGGCGAGGTGAAGGTGCTCCTGGTCAACCTCGACCCCACCGAGCCGGTCGAGCTGCGCCGCGGCGACCGCGTCGCCCAGCTGGTGGTGCAGCGCTTCGAGAGCGCGGCCTTCGTGGAGGTCGACGTCCTGCCTAACTCCGAGCGCGGGACCGGAGGTTACGGTTCTACTGGAGGGTTCGGTCGTCCGTGACCGGCCTGCGCCGCGTCGTGTGATGGCCAGTCGAGGGAGAAGCTCGTGAAGTTCCGCCGCAAGTCCGCCGAGTCCACGCCCGAGGGCGGTCCGGCCGACAGCGCCGCGGGGGGCGGGGAGCCCCTCGCGCCCGCCGGGCCGTACGACGTCTCCGAGCTCCCGCCCGGGGACGGCGAGCGGGTCGACCTCGGGTCGCTCCTGATCGGCGCCTCGTCGGGCCGTGAGCTGCGGCTGCAGGTCGACGAGAGCACCGGCGAGGTGCAGGCGGTGCTCCTGACCGGCGAGGACGGTGCGTTGGAGCTGCGCGCCTTCGCCGCCCAGCGCAACGGGGACCTCTGGAGCGAGCTGCGCCCGCGGATCGTGGCCGAGATGGGCCAGCGCGGCGGCACGGCGACCGAGGTCGAGGGCCGGTTCGGCACCGAGCTGGCCTGCCAGCTGCCCGTGACGCGCCCCGACGGCCAGCGCGTGGTGCAGCCCTCGCGGATCATCGGCGTCAACGGCCCCCGCTGGCTGCTGCGCGCCACGCTGATCGGCCGGCCCGCCGTGGACCCCGAGGTGTACGAGGAGTGGGAGGACGTCATCACCACGATCGCCGTGCGCCGCGGCGAGGGTGCGGTCCCGCCCGGCGAGCCGCTCCCCGTGACCATGCCCGAGGGCGCGAGGCGGCTCGGATGAGCAGGCTGCGCCGCAGCCTGTCGCGCTGGGCCGACACCAGCGACCAGCACGCGCGCGACCTCCGCAAGACCTACGCCGCGCCGGACTGCGCGACGATCGCCGCCGCGCCCGAGCGCGAGCGGGTGCACCTGCGCGGCACGCTGCGCACGGTCACGCTGCGTCCCCGGGGCGGGGTCCCCGCCCTCGAGGCGGACCTGTTCGACGGCTCCGGCGTCATCACCGTCGTGTGGCTGGGCCGTCGGCAGATCGCCGGCATCACGCCGGGCCGCTCGATCGACGTGCAGGGCAGGATCGGCACCCACGACGGGGTGCGGATGATGTACAACCCGCGCTACGAGCTGCTGCCGTGACGACGGGCCACCCGACGGACCAGCCCGAGCGGGCACCCGAGCCGCAGCCCACGGTCGAGACCGTCGAGTCGGTCGTCCGCGCCCAGCTCGCCAAGGCGCTCGGCGGCCGCCGCGGCATGGTCGAGGCAGCGGTCCCGACCATCCTGTTCACCCTGCTGTGGCTGACCACCCGCGAGCTCGTGCTCGCCCTCGCGGTGAGCGTGGCCGCGGCGGTCGCGGCCCTGGTGGTGCGGCTGGTGCAGCGCTCGACGGTGCAGTTCGCGGCCAACGCGCTGTTCGGCATCGGCATCGGCTGGCTCTTCGTCCGGATCGCCGCGAGCCGCGGCGGCAGCGAGGACGACCAGGCGCTCGCGTACTTCCTGCCCGGCATCCTCTACAACGGCGGCTACACCGTCGTGCTGGCCCTGACCTGCCTGGTGGGGTGGCCACTGGTCGGCTTCATGGTCGGCAGCGTCACCGGCGACCCGACCGCCTGGCACGAGGACCGGCAGGTGGTCCGCCTCTGCAGCACGCTGACCTGGCTCCTGGTCCTGCCCTGCTTCCTGCGCGTCGTCGTCCAGGCCCCGCTGTGGCTGGCCGGCCACGGGGACGCGATGGACGTCGACACCGTGGTCGCCGCGCTGGGCGTGCTGAAGATCGCCCTCGGCTGGCCGCTCCAGCTCGCCGCGCTCGCGGCGATGGCGTGGGTGCTGGGCCGCGACCGCACGCCGGTGCGCCCGACGGCCTGACGGCGTACGTCGCGGGGTCGTCCTGGGTCGGTCCTGGATCAGTCTGTTGTCGCGAGGAGGCCGCCGCCGAGCAGGCCGAGCCCGGCGCCGGTGGTGCGGTCCCACCACCGCCGGACGCGGTCGCGGCGGAGCAGCCCGCCGAGCCTCGCGCCGACGAGCACCACGGCGGCCCAGGCCACCAGGCCGAGGAGCACGTCCAGGGCGCCCAGCACGCTGACCTGCACCCAGGTCGGGGCCGGGCCGGAGACGAACTGCGGCAGCACGGCGGCGAAGAACAGCACGGCCTTGGGGTTCAGCAGGTTGGTCAGGAAGCCCTGGAGGAAGCTGGACCGGTCGGCGTGCGGTGCGTCGGTCCTCGGCTGCTCGGCGCTCCCCGCGGGCGCCGCTCCCCGGAAGGTCGGGACGACCAGGCGGCCGGCGAGGTAGAGCAGGTACAGGCCGCCGAGCACCCGCACCGTCGTGAGGAGGTCCGGGTGCCGCGACAGGAGCACCGACAGGCCGACCACCGACAGCAGGACGTGCACGCAGAGCCCGAGCTGGGCCCCCAGTGCCGCCGCCACCCCGAGCCGCCGGCCCCGCGTGGCCGCCCGGAGATCACGACGAAGTCGGGCCCCGGCACGAGGTAGGCCAGCAGCACCACGCCGACGAAGGTCACCCAGCTCACGTCCACGGACGTGCGGTACCCAGCGCGGTCGGCGGCAGCGGGGGAGGAGCGGACCCCTCGAACCGGCCGGTGGTGGCCGCCGGACCGCTCAGCGGGTCGCGCGCAGGTCCGTGAAGGCGTCGAGGTAGGCCTGCACGGCCGCGGGGTCGCTCACCTCGAGCGTGAGCGCGCTGCTGGTCGCCGCGCTGTCGGTCCACACCGGGCCGCCGACCCAGGCCCGGCTCGCGCCGTCGGCGCCGCCGTACCGTCCGGAGACGACCAGGCTGGTCTGCGCCACCTTGGCGACGGCCACGGGAACTCCGGCAGCGGTCAGGCGCTGGCGCACGCCGCTGAGGACACCGGGGCCGGTCACGGTCGAGACGTCGCAGCCGGCGCGGCGCAGCTCGGCGAGCCGGTCGGCGATGACCCGCCCCCGCTCTCCGGCCCAGGACCGCACGACCGCGCGCACCACGGTGGGTGCCTGGGTGCCGCCGCACCCGACGCCCGCGAGGGCGTCGACGACGGGGTCGCCCTCCGCGGGGGAGGCGCCGGTCCCGGCCGCCGGTGCGGTCGGGGTGGTGGGTGCGGTCGGGGTGGTGGGGTCGGTCGGGGTGGTGGGGTCGGTCGGGGTGGTGGGAGGCAGGACCACGCCCGCGGCGGCCGCCAGGCGGTCGACCTCGGCGGTGTACGCCGCGTGGGTCGCCGGGTCGGTCGACAGGAACGCCGTCGTCCAGCCGGTGGTGCTCGCGGAGCTCGCGGGGGCGCTGCCCACGACGGTGAGGGGAGTGGTGCGCGCCAGCCGGTCGACCGTGATCACCTCGAGCTCGTGGCGCCCGCCGCCCAGGCACTCCGTGCCGCAGACCAGCGCGTACGACGTGGGGTCGGTGTCGTCCGCGGTGCCGGTGCCGAGGGCGGTCTGGAGGCGCGCGAGGCTGTCGCTCGTGCCGCCGGCGACGACCCGCACGGCGACGCCCTCGGCCGCGGCACCGGCGAGGGCCGCCTCGAGGAGCGGGTCGGTCAGCCGGGCGGTGGCGAGCCGGACGAGGTCGCCAGGCTCGGCGTTCCGGATCGCGCGGAGCTGGCGGTCGCGCACGGCCGTCTGCTCGGCGGGCGTGCCGGACGGGTCGTTGAAGACCGGCCCGTCGGTCAGCAGCGACGCCGGCTGGTAGGTCACGACGACCGGGTCGTGGTCGGAGGCGAAGCCACGCACCACGCGGCGGCTGGTGGGCGCCAGGCCGCCGGCGTCGCGCACGGTCATCGTGTAGTCCAGCAGCGACGTCGGCCCGCGGGAGCCGGTCAGTGGCATGTCGAAGCGGACGAGCGCGCCGAGGGCGCTGGTCGGCAGCCCCGCGTTGCGACGCCGACGGTCGGCGAGGTAGTTGACGTTCAGGTCACCGCCCGCGAACACGTGCTCGGTCGTCGTGAACACGTGCTCGATCTCGGCCCGCAGCAGCTGCAGGTGCTTGCGCAGGCGGGGGATGCGGCGCATGTCCGAGAGCCGGGCGTCCTTCGACGCCTGGGCGATCGTGTGGGTGTTGACCAGCCCGAAGACCTCGCCCGTGGCGATCTCGCGCAGCCGCACCGAGTTGATGTAGCGCGCGGGGGTGACGCCCGGCTCCGACCCGTGAACCTTGATCGTCCGGCCGTCGAGCAGCCGGAAGCGGGCCCGGTCCCAGATGATCGGGATCGCCCCGCCGCCGGTGGTCGGCATGTACCAGCCCCAGTCGGCCGCCTGCAGCACGCTCATCAGGTTGCGACGGTCCTCGGCGTCGGAGAACTCCTGGAGGCCGCCCGCGTCGCCGAGGGTCAGCGCGCGACGTACGTCGGCCATGGCCCCGGCCGGCCGCAGGCAGTGGCAGACGTTGAAGGTGAAGGCACGGAACGGCGCGCTCGTGACCGGCTCGGCCGGCACCGTGACGGGGACCGTGGCCTGGCTCGTCGGGGTCGCCTGGGTCGTGGGAGCGGCGGCGGTGGCCGGCGCGGCCAGCCCGACCCCGAGGAGCAGGGCTGCCGTTCCGGCCGTTAGCGACCTCGTCAGGGACCTCGTCAGCGGTCCGGTCGGCGCGGGACGCCACACGTCCCGCAGCCGTCGCGCCTGGTCCTGAGCCGTCATCACTGCCTCCTGCTGGGGCGGTGGGGCGCCCCTCGTCGGACGGCCGGGACGCCGTCGCCGGTAGATCACACCAGTCACACCCGTTACACGACAAGCGGATCCGGCGAACTACGGGCCTGTAGTTCCGGGAGAGCGGGTGTGCCGATCGTGCCCCGCGCCGCTCAGCGGGGTCCGGCGTCGAGCGCCGGGCGGCATGGACCCGGCAGGCCCCTGCCGCCGGACGGGGGGTCGACGCAGACCGGGCGACCCGCTGCCGAGGGCGGACCCACCGTCGGCATCGGGACCGGCGGGCGCTCCGACCGCCAGCGCGGCATGGGGACCAGCGGGGTCCCTCCCGGCCGCGCCGTCGGGATGGGGACCGGCACGGGGACCGGGACCTCGAGGGACGGACCGGCGCCGGACAGTGGCTCCGCGCCGGCACCGACGTACGACGGCCAGGGCTCGGTGTCCGGCGCGCCCACGGCGGCCGGTGCGGCGAGGACCGCTCCGGTGGTGCAGGCGCAGCACAGCGCGCGGAACAGGGTCCTCATGTCCGTAGGACGCGCGGGCAGGGCCGCGGGTTGCACGGGCTCGTTCGGTGGAACCCGCGCGGTGGGTGTCCCCGTCAGAGGTCCGGAGCGACCACGGACGAGGAGCGGCGCGATGGGTGAGGGACGACGCAGCGGGCAGGAAACTGGTGGGGCGCCCGGACGACGCGGACGACCCCGGCGACCCCGGCGACCCCGGGCCACCTCGGCCGCGCTGGTGGTCGCCGTCTGCGTCGCCCCTTCGTTGGCGTCCTGCTCCGACGGGGAGGGGGCGGATGCGGCCGGTCGCCGGACGGTGCGCGCTGACCCCGTGAACCCCGCCGACCCCCACGGCCGTGCCGGGCCAGGGAGTGCCCCCGGCCCCCGCCGGGTGGGGGTCGGGGGCGTGACGGTGGCCGTCCCCGCGGCCTGGGGGACAGGCCTGACCCGCTGCCTGAAGCCGGTCGCGCCGACGGTCTACCTGGAGACGGGAGCCATGACCGACTGCGCCGACGAGCCGACCGACCGCGAGCGGCGCGTGCCGTCCCTCGCCGTCGTCGACCCCACGAGCGGGCTGGGGGAGGCGCTGCTGGCCCGGCTCCGGCCCGCGGGGGAGGTCGACGGTGACGGGGTGCTGGACAGCGGCCCCGGCTGCCTCCCGCACGTCCCGCTGCTGCCCGGACCGGAGCACGGCCGGGCGGAGTCGTGCTCGTCGGCCGTCGCGGTGCCGGAGGCGGGGGCCCTGTTCGTCGCCACCGCCTGGGGAGCGGAGGCGCAGGCGACGGTCGCGGGCATCCGGTCCTCCCTCGCGGTCCTGCCGCCGGGGTACATCACAGTGCCGCTGGCGGGACGAGGGTCGGCGTACACGCCGGGGACCGGCGCCCCGGCGGCCACGGTCCCCGCCCTCGCCTCGGCGATCGAGGACGCAGGCCTCCGGGTGGAGACGGTGAGGGACGGCCGCACCGACGTCCACGAGGGCACTTACCTCGGCGCCGACCCGCCGCTCGGCACGCCGCTCCCGCGCGGCGCGACCGTGACGCTCCGGCTGGCCTCCGGTGCCCATCCCGGCGGCCGCCCCGCCAGACAGCCCGGCGGCACCGGCGACCCGGCGTACCGCCGGTGGCTGGCTCGGGGCCCGCTGCCGGGGTGCGGCACCGACGAGAGGAAGCCGGAGGGCGACCTGGCCGACGAGCCCTACGCCGCCTGCCTCCGCGAGGCCCTCGCGGGCGGCACCGGCGCCGAGGCCGTCGTGACGACGACGACCCGCGAGGGAGACCCCGTCGTCAGCTACCTGCGTGTCACGCCGGCGGGCGACGTCGAACGCTACGTCGACTCGACCCAGGACGACTTCGGGGTGCGCGGGTGGCGGTACCGGACCTGCCCCGACCTGGCCGCCGCCCTGCGGGGCGGCTGCTGACCGGCCGCTCGCGCCGCCCCAGCCGGGGGAGCGGCGAGCGCGGAGGTGGTCGACCTACGACGGGCCCTCAGCCGCCGTGGTTGGAGGGGGCGAGCAGCCGCTCCAGGGCGTCCTCGCCCTCGGCCGGCACCACGAACAGGAGCTCGTCGCCCGACTCGACCGGCTGCTCGGCGTTCGGCACGTAGACCTGGCCGTCCCGCAGGATCGTGACCAGGGCGCAGTTCTCCGGCAGCGGGATCAGCCCGCTCGGCTTGCCGACGTACGGCGAGTCGGACGGGAGCGTCATCTCGACCAGGTTGGCGTTGCCCTGGCGGAAGGTGAACAGCCGCACCAGGTCGCCGACCGTGACCGCCTCCTCGACGAGCGCGGACATGATCCGCGGGGTCGACACGTTCACGTCGACCCCCCACGCCTCGGTGAAGAGCCACTCGTTGTTCGGGTGGTTGACGCGGCCGACGGTCCGCGGCACGCCGAACTCGGTCTTGGCCAGCAGGGAGGTCACGAGGTTGACCTTGTCGTCCCCTGTTGCGGCGATGACGACGTCGCAGCGGTCCATCCGCGCCTCCTCCAGCGAGGAGAGCTCGCAGGAGTCGGCGAGCAGCCACTCGGCGTCGGGGACGCGCTCGGGCCGGATCGAGTCCGGGTTCTTGTCGATCAGCAGGACCTCGTGGCCGTTGTGGATCAGCTCTCGGGCGATGGAGCGGCCGACGGCTCCGGCTCCGGCGATGGCGACGCGCACTGCTCAGTCCTCCTGCGGTCCGCGCTTGATGACCCTCATGGCGGTCTCGGCGTTCTCCTCGCGGACGACGAGGTGGATCAGGTCGCCCTCCTGGATCACGGTCTCGCGCTTGGGCAGCATGCCCTCGCCGAGCCGGTCGATCCACGCGATGCGGCTGCCGGTCTGCTCCTGGAAGTGGACCGTGCGGTGGCCGACCCACACCTCCGGCACCGGCACGTGGTCCACGCGGATCGTCCCCGAGGGGTCGCGGAAGTCCGGCTCCGCGCCGGCCGGCAGCAGGCGGCGGAGCACCTGGTCGGCGGTCCACTTCACCGTCGCGACCGTGGTGATGCCGAGCCGCTGGTAGACCTCCGCCCGGCCCGGGTCGTAGATGCGGGCCACGACCTGCTGGATGCCGAACGTCTCCCGCGCGACACGCGCGGCGATGATGTTGGAGTTGTCGCCCGAGGAGACCGCGGCGAAGGCGTCGGCGCGGCGGATGCCGGCCTTCTCCAGGACCTCCTGGTCGAAGCCCACGCCGGCGACCTTGTCACCGTTGAAGCCGGGCCCCAGACGGCGGAACGCGTCGGGCTCGCTGTCGATGACGGAGACCGTGTGGTTGCGGTCCTCGAGGCTGCGGGCGAGGGTGGAGCCGACTCGGCCGCAGCCCATGATCACGACGTGCACGGGGGAACCGTACCCGCGCTCCGCCGCGAAGCATCGGGGAAGCCCGTTGAGAGGTACCGTTGCCGCCCGTGAGTGTCGGGGACGTCTCCAAGCGGATCCTGCTGGGGCGCAAGCTGAGGAGCTCGCAGCTGGGCGAGACGCTCCTGCCCAAGCGGATCGCGCTGCCGGTCTTCGCCAGCGACGCGCTGTCGTCGGTCGCGTACGCCCCGGACGAGGTCTTCATCATGCTCTCCCTCGCGGGGGCGTCGGCGTACGTGTGGTCGTGGAAGATCGCGCTCGCCGTCGCGCTGGTGATGGCGGTCGTCGTGGCGTCGTACCGGCAGACCGTCCACGCCTACCCCTCGGGCGGTGGCGACTACGAGGTGGCGACGGTCAACCTCGGCCGCACCGCGGGCATGACCGTCGGCAGCGCGCTGCTGGTGGACTACGTGCTCACGGTGGCGGTCTCGATCTCCTCGGGCGCGCAGTACGCCGCCGCGGCGATCCCGCCGCTCATCGGCCACGAGCCGACGGTGGCGGCCATCGCGGTGCTCGCGCTGATGGCGATGAACCTGCGCGGCATCCGGGAGTCCGGCACGTTCTTCGCGGTCCCCACCTACCTCTTCATGGTGGCCATCCTCGGCATGTGCGCCTTCGGGCTCGTCCGCCTCGCGATGGGCGACCTGCCCGACGTGGAGTCGGCGGGCCTGACCATCGAGCCCGAGCCGGGGCTCGACGAGCCGCTCACCACGATCGGCCTGCTGATCCTGCTCGCGCGCGCCTTCTCGTCGGGGTGCGCGGCGCTGACCGGCGTCGAGGCGATCTCGAACGGCGTGCCCGCCTTCCGCCGGCCCAAGAGCAAGAACGCCGCCACGACGCTGCTGCTGCTCGGCCTGATCGCGATCTCGATGATGGTCAGCGTCATCGTGCTCGCCCGGCAGATGGGCATCCGCTACGTCGACCCCCACGACCTCGACCGGCTGATGCAGGACGGTCAGCCCGTCGGCGCCGACTACGAGCAGCACGCGGTGATCGCGCAGATCGCCCGGGCGGTCTTCCAGGAGTTCTCGCCGGCGTTCTACCTCGTCGTCACCGTCACCGGCATCATCCTGGTGCTCGCCGCCAACACCGCCTTCAACGGCTTCCCGGTGCTCGGCTCGATCCTGGCCAAGGACGGCTTCGCGCCCCGCGCGTTCGGCTCGCGCGGCGACCGGCTGGCCTACAGCAACGGCATCGTGTTCCTCGCCGTCATGGCGATCGCCCTGATCTACGCCTTCGACGCCGAGACCACGCGGCTCATCCAGCTCTACATCGTCGGCGTCTTCGTGTCCTTCAACCTCAGCCAGCTCGGCATGATCCGGCACTGGACGCGCCACCTGCGCACCGAGCACGACCCCGCCGAGCGTCGGCGGATGGTCCGCTCGCGGGCCATCAACACCGTCGGGCTGTCCTTCACCGCCGTCGTCCTGGTCATCATCCTGGCGACCAAGTTCCTCGCGGGCGCCTGGATCACGATCCTGGCGATGGGCGCCTTCTTCCTCCTCATGCGAGCCATCCGCGGCCACTACGACCAGGTGGCCGAGGAGCTCGCCGCCGACGACGAGGACAAGGCGCTGCCGACCCGCGTCCACGCGATCGTGCTGGTCTCCAAGCTGCACAAGCCGACGCTGCGCGCGCTCGCCTTCGCCAAGGCGACCCGGCCCAACGTCCTCGAGGGCGTCTACGTCGACGTGGACGCCGAGGCCACCTCCCGGCTGCTCACCGACTGGGACGACCGCGGCATCGAGGTGCCGCTCAAGGTGCTGCACTCGCCGTACCGCGAGCTGGTGCGCCCGGTCGTCGAGTACGCCGGCGAGATCCGCAAGGCCAACCCGCGCGGCGTCGTCGCGGTCTACATCCCCGAGTACGTCGTCGGCCGCTGGTGGGAGCAGCTGCTCCACAACCAGACCGCGCTGCGGCTCAAGGGGCGCCTGCTCTTCACCCCGGGTGTCATGGTCATCTCCGTGCCCTTCCAGCTGCGCTCCTCCGAGATCGCGCGCGAGCGCAACCGTCGCGAGGCCGAGCGGGTCCGCCCCGGTGACCTCCGGCGCGGCCGGGTCTCCCGCCGCTCCGACGACCACCAGGTGCAGCGATGAGCCCCCGGCCGCCGCAGCGGCGGCAGGGCCGGCCCGCGCCCCGGCGGAAGCAGGCCCGCGGCGCGTCCGTGGTGGGTCGCCGCTTCGAGGCGGTCGTCGGGCCGGTCGCCCACGGCGGTCACTGCATCGTCCGGGTGACGACCGACCCGTCGGTCGAGCCCGTCGAGACCCGCGTGGTCTTCACGCGGCACGCGATCCCCGGGGAGCGGGTCGTGCTCGAGCTGACCGAGGGCACCGAGGGCGACCGCTTCTGGCGCGGCGACGTCGTCGAGGTCCTCGAGGCCTCGCCGGACCGGGTCGTCCCTCCCTGTCCCTACGCGCGCCCCGGTCGCTGCGGCGGCTGCGACTTCCAGCACGTCGACCTCGGGCGCCAGCACGACCTGAAGGCCGAGGTGGTCGCCGAGCAGCTGCGCCGGCTCGCCGGGCTCGACCTCGCGGTCACCGTCGAGGCGGTCGAGGGCGACCTGCCCGAGCAGCTCGCCGGCCTGCGCTGGCGCACCAGGCAGCAGTACGTCCGGCTGCCCGACGGCGCCCGTGGCCTGCGCAAGCACCGCTCGCGCGAGGTCGTCGTCGTCGATGACTGCCGCATCGCCCACCCCGACGCCCGTGAGCCGCGGCCGGGCACGGTGACCGAGCAGGTCGCCGCCGCCGGCTCGACCCAGGCGTTCCAGGTCGCCGCCGACGGCTTCTGGCAGGTCCACCCCGGTGCGCCGCGGGTGCTCGTGGACACCGTCCTGGGGCTGCTGCAGCCGCGGGCGGGGGAGTCGGTGCTCGACCTGTACGCCGGTGTGGGCCTCTTCGCCCGCTTCCTCGGCGAGGCCGTCGGGGACGGTGGTCGGGTGGCCGCGATCGAGGGTGACCCCACCGCGGCGGGCCACGCCGCGACCAACTGCCCGGGTGCCGACGTCACCGCCGGAGGCGTCGACGAGGTGCTCGCGGCGGCGTACGACGGCCACTGGGACCTGGTGGTCCTCGACCCGCCCCGCGAGGGTGCGCGGCGGCCCGTCGTCGAGCAGGTGGTCGCCCGCACCCCGCGCGCCGTGGCGTACGTCGCCTGCGACCCGGCCGCGCTGGCCCGCGACACCGCCGTCTTCGCCGAGCACGGCTACCGCCTGGAGACCCTCCGCGCGTTCGACCTGTTCCCGATGACCCACCACGTGGAGTGCGTCGCGCTGCTCGTACGTGAATGACCCCTCGACATCGTGTATCTTGACGTCAAGAGATCACGACCGGATCCGACGTGCGGGTCAGCCACCCGGATAAGGGGAACCTTCCTTTCACCGGCCCCCGGCGCAGCGGCAGTATGGCGAGAGCCCGCCGGCGGCCCGCACGGTCGCACGTAGAGCACCACGGACGTCACGAGGAGAGTCAGCAGTGGCCAGTCAGGACAGCTTCGGTGCCAAGAGCACCCTGGACGTGGACGGACAGTCCTACGAGATCTACCGCCTCGACGCGGTGACGGGGGAGGGACTGGACGTCGAGACGCTGCCGTTCAGCCTCAAGGTCCTGCTCGAGAACCTGCTGCGCACCGAGGACGGTGCCGACATCACCGCCGACGACATCAAGGCCCTCGCGGGCTGGGATGCCGACGCGCACCCGGACAAGGAGATCCAGTTCACGCCGGCGCGCGTGATCATGCAGGACTTCACCGGCGTGCCGTGCGTGGTCGACCTCGCCACGATGCGCGAGGCCATGGCCGAGCTCGGCGGCGACCCGTCGCGGATCAACCCGCTCGCGCCCGCCGAGATGGTCATCGACCACTCGGTGATCGCGGACGTCTTCGGCACGCCCGAGTCCTTCGAGCGCAACGTCGAGATCGAGTACGAGCGCAACCGCGAGCGCTACCAGTTCCTGCGCTGGGGCCAGGGCGCCTTCGACGACTTCAAGGTCGTCCCCCCGGGCACCGGCATCGTCCACCAGGTCAACATCGAGCACCTGGCCCGCACCGTCATGGTGCGCGACGGCGTCGCCTACCCCGACACCTGCGTCGGCACCGACTCCCACACCACGATGGTCAACGGCATCGGCGTGGTCGGCTGGGGCGTCGGCGGCATCGAGGCCGAGGCCGCGATGCTCGGCCAGCCGGTCTCCATGCTGATCCCGCGCGTGGTCGGCTTCAAGCTCAACGGCGACCTGCCCGAGGGCTCGACCGCCACCGACCTGGTCCTCACGATCACCGAGATGCTGCGCAAGCACGGCGTCGTCGGCAAGTTCGTGGAGTTCTACGGCCCCGGCGTCTCCGCGCTGCCGCTGGCCAACCGCGCCACGATCGGCAACATGAGCCCGGAGTTCGGCTCGACCATCGCGGTCTTCCCGATCGACGACCAGACCATCGACTACCTCAAGCTCACCGGTCGCCCCGAGGAGCAGCTGAAGCTGGTCGAGGCCTACGCCAAGGAGCAGGGCCTCTGGCACGACCCGGACGCCGAGCCGCGCTACTCCGAGAAGCTCGAGCTCGACCTCTCCACGGTCGTCCCGTCGCTCGCCGGCCCGAAGCGCCCGCAGGACCGTGTCGCGCTGTCCGACGCCCGCGAGGCGTTCCGCGTCGCGCTGGCCGACTACGTCACCGCCGACGAGACCGGTGGCGAGGACCGCAAGCCCGGCGTCCCGCAGAACGACCAGCCGTACGGCGTCACCACCGGTGCCGACGAGGCCTCGGCCGAGTCGTTCCCGTCCTCCGACCCGCCGGCCACCAACGGGAACGGCGACGGCCACGACGCCGCCGACGCCCCGGCCGACTGGCACTCCGCGGCGGCCAACGCCGACGGCCGCCCGAGCAACCCGGTCCGGGTGACCCTCGAGGACGGTCGCGAGTTCGAGCTCGACCACGGCGCCGTCACGATCGCCGCGATCACCTCGTGCACCAACACCTCGAACCCGTCGGTCATGATCGGCGCCGCCCTGCTGGCGAAGAAGGCCGTCGAGAAGGGCCTGTCCACCAAGCCCTGGGTCAAGACGACGCTGGCTCCCGGCTCGCAGGTGGTCTCCGACTACTACGAGCGCGCCGGCCTCACGCCGTACCTCGACAAGCTGGGCTTCAACCTCGTCGGCTACGGCTGCACCACCTGCATCGGCAACTCCGGCCCGCTCATCCCCGAGGTCTCCGCCGCGATCAACGAGAAGGACCTCGCGGTCGTCTCGGTGCTCTCGGGCAACCGGAACTTCGAGGGTCGGATCAACCCCGACGTGAAGATGAACTACCTCGCGTCCCCGCCGCTGGTCGTCGCCTACGCGCTCGCTGGCTCCATGGACGTCGACCTGTTCAACGACCCGCTGGGCCAGGACACCGACGGCAACGACGTGTTCATGAAGGACATCTGGCCCTCCCCGCAGGAAGTCGAGCGGGTGATCGGCGAGTCGATCACGTCCGACATGTTCGGCTCGTCGTACTCCGACGTGTTCGCCGGCGACGAGCGGTGGCAGTCGCTCCCCACGCCCGAGGGCGACACCTTCGAGTGGGACGCGGAGTCCACCTACGTCCGCAAGCCCCCGTACTTCGAGGGCATGCCCGACGAGCCCGTGGCCGTCACCGACATCGAGGGCGCCCGCGTGCTCCTCAAGCTCGGCGACTCGGTCACCACCGACCACATCAGCCCGGCCGGTGCGATCAAGAAGGACTCGCCCGCGGGCAAGTACCTCGCCGAGCACGGCGTCGGCCAGCGGGACTTCAACTCCTACGGCTCGCGCCGCGGCAACCACGAGGTGATGATCCGCGGCACGTTCGCGAACATCCGGCTGCGCAACCAGCTGGCGCCGGGCACCGAGGGCGGCTTCACCCGCGACTTCACCAACGGTGGCGACGTGACCACCGTCTTCGAGGCCTCGGAGAACTACATCGCCGCGGGCACCCCGCTGGTCGTCCTCGCGGGCAAGGAGTACGGCTCCGGCTCCTCGCGCGACTGGGCCGCCAAGGGCACCTCGCTGCTGGGCGTCAAGGCCGTCATCGCCGAGTCCTACGAGCGCATCCACCGCTCGAACCTGATCGGCATGGGCGTCATCCCGCTGCAGTTCCCCGAGGGTCAGACCGCCGAGAGCCTCGGCCTGACCGGTGAGGAGGAGTTCTCCATCACCGGCATCACCGAGCTCAACGAGGGCCGCACGCCGAAGACCGTCAAGGTCAAGGCCGGCGACGTCGAGTTCGACGCGGTCGTCCGCATCGACACCCCCGGTGAGGCGAACTACTACCGCAACGGCGGCATCATGCAGTTCGTCCTGCGGAACCTCCGCAAGGCCTGATCGGCACCTGCACCACCCGCACGGCCCGTCGCCCCTCGTGGGTGGCGGGCCGTGCGGCGTTCGCGGGCTCGGCCTCACCGGATAGGGTCGGGACCGGGCCGAGACGGCCCACCGGACGAGGGAGCCGTACCCGGAGAGCGACAAGACGGCCGTCTGGAGGTCGTCGTGGCGTGGTTGGTGCTGGTCCTCTCGGGTGTCCTGGAGGCCGTCTGGGCGACGGCGCTCGGCAGGTCCGAGGGCTTCTCCCGGCTGGGCCCCACGGTCGTCTTCGCCGCGGGGATCGCGCTGAGCATGGGCGGCCTGGCCTACGCGCTGCGCACCCTCCCGGTCGGCACGGCGTACGCCGTGTGGGTCGGCATCGGCGCATGCCTGACCGTGGCGTACGGCATGGCGACCGGCACCGAGCCGGTCACCGCCGTCAAGGTGCTGCTGCTGGCCGGGCTGATCGGCTGCGTCATCGGGCTGAAGCTCGCCCACTGAGCCGGCCGGGACGCCCCGCCCACGGTGGGTGCTGGTGGCGGCTCGCCGACGAGGTGCCGACTACCGTGGAGGCATGATCGTCGCGTTCAGCATCAGCCCCACGACCGGTGACGAGACCGGCGGAGTCTCCGAGGCCGTGGCGGCCGCCGTGCGGGTCGTCCGCGAGTCCGGCCTGCCGAACGAGACCAACGCGATGTTCACCAACATCGAGGGGGAGTGGGACGAGGTGATGGCGGTCGTCAAGCGGGCCGTCGACGTCGTCGCCGAGGTGTCCCCGCGGGTCGGCCTGGTGCTCAAGGCAGACATCCGTCCCGGCTTCACCGGCCAGCTGACCGCCAAGGTCGAGCGGGTCGAGCGCGCGCTCGAGCAGTCGTGAGCGAGGCGCCTCCCGAGCCGCCGTACCCGTCCGCGCCCCCGTCGGTGCCCCCGCCGGCACCGGAGCCCGAGCCCGCGTCCGAGCCCGTGCGCCGGGACCGGGTGGCGGTTCTGGTGCTCGCCGCCGTCGCGGCGGTGGCCGTGCTGGTCGTCGCGATCGGCGTGCCGCTGGCGGTGAGCCAGCTGCGCGCGGACGACGCCGCGCAGGTCGAGCGGAACCTCGAGGAGGTGGCGGTCGTCGAGGGGCTGCGGACCGACCACACCAGCGGCGATGTCACCTACCCGCAGACCCCGCCTGCCGGAGGACCGCACGACCCGCGCTGGCTCGAGTGCGGCGTCTACGACGAGCCGGTCCGGGAGGAGAACGCCGTGCACGACCTCGAGCACGGGACCGTGTGGATCACCTACGACCCGGACCTCGCCGCGGAGGACGTCGACCGCCTGGTCGAGCTGCTGCCCGACAACGGCATCCTCTCGCCCTACCCCGGCCTGCCCGCGCCGGTGGTCGTCACGGTCTGGGGCCACCAGCTGCGCCTGGTCGGCGCCGAGGACCCGCGCCTGCCGCTCTTCGTCGAGCGCCTCGGCGGCGGGCAGACCGCCCCGGAGCCGTTCGCGTCCTGCGCCGGCGGGCTGCGGGACCCGCAGGGCGGCACCGAGAGCCCCGGCACCCCCGTCTGAGCCGCCACCCAGGAGCCGGGAGGGGGTCTGAGACGGTCCCGGGACGGGCACGGTGCCGCCATGGACTCCGAGACCAGGGCCTTCCGCACCGGTGGCCAGGACACCGTCCTGGACCTGACCCGCGAGTGCGCGGACTACGTCCGCGCCCGCGGCGACGGCCTGCTGCACCTCTTCGTCCCGCACGCGACCGCCGGCCTCGCGATCCTCGAGACGGGATCGGGCAGCGACGACGACCTGCTGGCCGCGCTGGGCGACCTGCTGCCCGCCGACGACCGCTGGCGCCACCGCCACGGCACGCCGGGCCACGGGCGCTCGCACGTGATGCCGGCCCTCGTGCCGCCGTACGCGACGGTGCCGGTGCTCGACGGCGAGCTGGCGCTCGGCACCTGGCAGAGCGTCTGCCTGGTCGATCTGAACGTCGACAACCACGAGCGGCAGGTGCGGTTCAGCTTCCTGGCCGGCTGAGGGGCCGGTCAGGCCAGGGGGCCGGCCGAGCCGAGCCGCCACAGCGCGATGCCGTGCACGCCCAGCTCCTCGGCGAGCTCCTCGCGCAGCCGGAACGACCGGGTGTCGGACCACCACAGGACGGTGCCGTCGGACAGCCGGGACCGCCACTCCCCGGCGGCGGGCTTCCACACGGCCCGGGCGCCGTCCTCGCGCACGAGCCGCCGGGCGCGCTGGACCGTGAGGCTGCGACCCTCGCCCCGGCGCGGCCAGGTGTAGCCGTACCCGGCCACCCCGAGGTCGACCTTCGCCGCCGGCACCTGCGTCAGCACCGCCTCGACCACGGACCGCTGCCAGCGCAGCGGCCCGATCGGCCCCGGACCCGTCCAGGTCGGGCCGTGCCGGTCGTAGGCCATCACGACCACCACGTCCGCGGCGCGGCCGATCGCCCCGACGCGGAAACCCCGCTCGCGGTAGCCCTCGACCGTCGGCGACGGCTGGAGGTCGACGGAGACGGTGCGCTCGGCGGGCATCCGCGCCTGCAGCTCGCGCACCAGCCGCACGAGGCCGCGGCCGTCGGCCCGCGACAGCGACTCCAGGTCGACGGTGATCCCGTCCCAGCCCTGGCGGCGCACGACGTCGGCCAGCTGCCGGGCGACCCGCCGCACCCGGTCCTCGTGGCGCAGCAGGCGCCGGGCAGCCCGGCTGTCGAAGCCGCCGAGCCGGTCGCTGTAGTTGCTCACCAGCAGCTCGGCCCGGAGCCCGTGGCGGTGCGCCCGCCGCAGCTGCCGGGTGAGCTCGCCCGGCGCACGCACGTCGCGCCCGTCGGCGGAGATCGGCACCGAGGCGACGCCGAGCGCCGCGAGGGCCGGCGCGTCCCGCTCGACCACGTCCGCCGGCGTGCTCGCCAGCACGTAGCCGGTGACGGCGAGCGGCGGCTCCGCCGCGGCGGTGCCCGCCGCGGTGGCGGTGCCGGCGGCGGTGCCGGCGGCGGTGGTGGCGGTCAGGATCGAGGCGGCGAGGGCGGCGGCCAGGCGGGGGCGTCGGGTCACCGGGACAGTGTCCCAGGGGACCGCAGGCGGGCCTGCGCCGTAGGTTGGCCGGCATGACACGGTTCGCCTGCGTCCTGCTCGTCGACCGCCGCGGCTGGGTGCTGCTCCAGGAGCGCGACGAGCACGCCGTCATCGATCCCGAGACCTGGGGGCTGCCCGGCGGCCACGTCGAGGACGGCGAGGGCTTCGAGGAGGCGGCGTACCGGGAGCTGGCCGAGGAGACCGGCGTCGTGCTCGAGCCCGGCGACCTGCAGTTCTGGCACGAGTTCGCCACCGAGCACGCGTCGTACGGCGTGGGGTCGATGCACGTGTACGTCGGCGCGGTGGACCTGACCGACGCCGACATCACCTGCGGCGAGGGCCGGCAGATGGTCTTCGTCGACCCGTCCCGGGTGCGCACCCTGGAGCTGACCGGGTCGGCGCAGGACGCCCTCCCGGCCTTCCTCGCCAGCGAGCTCTACAGCACGATGACCCCATGACCACCGCGAGCACCACGGACCTGACCGTCGTCCCCGTCCCCGCCGGCGGCGCCGAGGACGTCGTCGTCGCCACGTCCGGTCCGGACGAGGGCTGCGTCTTCACCGGCACCGAGGACGGCAGCATCTTCCGGGTCGGCCCCGACGGCTCGAAGGTCGACCGCGTCGCGCACACCGGCGGCCGCCCCCTCGGCATCGAGCTCGACGGCGACGGCCGGCTCCTGGTCTGCGACGCCAAGCGTGGCGTGCTGCGCGTGGACACCGCCACCGGCGGGGTCGAGACCGTGACCGACCGGGTCGGCGGCACGCCGATGGTCTTCTGCAACAACGCGGCCATCGCGAGCGACGGCACGGTGTGGTTCTCCGACTCCTCGACGCGCTACGGGATCGACCGGTGGAAGGACGACTTCATCCAGGTCACCCGCACGGGGCGGCTGATGCGGATGGCGACCGACGGGACCGTCGAGGTGGTCCTGGACGGGCTGGCCTTCGCCAACGGCGTCGCGCTGAGCAAGGGCGAGGACTTCGTCTGCGTCGCGGAGACCGGGGCCCGGACCGTCGTGCGCCGCTGGCTGACCGGTGACCGCGCAGGCATGCGCGACCTGCTGTGCCAGAACCTCCCCGGCTACCCCGACAACATCGCCCGGGGCAGCGACGGCCTGATCTGGGTGACCATCGCCAGCCCCCGCGACACCGTCGTGGAGCGGCTCCAGGCGGCGCCCGTTCGGGTCCGCAAGCTGGTCACGAGGATCCCGCAGCGACTGCAGCCGGCCCCGGCGCGGACCGTCCGCGTCCAGGCGTACGACGACGCCGGGCGCCTCGTGCACGACGTCGACCTGCCGGGGGACCGGTACCACATGGTGACCGGCGTCCGGGAGCACGACGGCCGGGTCTGGATGGGCAGCCTGCACGAGCCGGCGATCGCGGCGCACGACCTGTGACGTCCTAGACTCCGAGGCATGTCGCTCCTCGACTCGATCGCCGGTCCGCGGGACCTCCGCGCGCTCACGCCCGACGAGCTCGAGGCGCTCGCGGTCGAGATCCGCGACCTGCTCGTGCAGACGTGCTCGCGCATCGGCGGGCACCTCGGGCCGAACCTCGGCGTCGTCGAGCTCACCCTCGCCATCCACCGCGTCTTCGACAGCCCGCGCGACCGGATCGTCTTCGACACCGGCCACCAGTCCTACGTCCACAAGATCCTCACCGGCCGCGGCGGGCAGTTCGACGTGCTGCGCAAGGAGGGCGGGCTCTCGGGCTACCCGAGCCAGGCGGAGTCCGAGCACGACATCGTCGAGAACTCCCACGCCTCGACCGCGCTGTCCTACGCCGACGGCCTGGCCAAGGCCTACGCGATCCGCGGCGAGGACCGGCACACCGTCGCGGTCATCGGCGACGGTGCCCTCACCGGCGGCATGGCCTGGGAGGCGCTGAACAACATCGCCATCGCCAAGGACAGCCGCCTGGTCATCGTGGTCAACGACAACGGCCGCTCCTACACCCCGACCATCGGCGGGCTCGCGAACGCGCTCACCACGCTGCGCACCAACCCCCGCTACGAGCAGGTGCTCGACCTGGTCAAGAAGCGCCTCAACGCCGTCCCCGGCGTCGGCCCCGCGGCGTACGACGCCCTGCACGCGATGAAGAAGGGCCTCAAGGACGCGCTGGCGCCCCAGGGCCTCTTCGAGGACCTCGGCCTCAAGTACGTCGGCCCCGTCGACGGCCACGACACCGTCGCCATGGAGGCCGCGCTGGACCGCGCCAAGCGCTTCGGCGGCCCGGTGATCGTGCACGCGCTGACCCGCAAGGGCTTCGGGTACGACGCGGCCGAGCGGCACGAGGCCGACCAGTTCCACTCCCCGCAGCCCTTCGACATCGAGACCGGCGAGGAGAAGGCCCGCGGCCGGATCTGGACCGACGTCTTCGCCGACGAGATCGTCCACATCGGACAGCGCCGCAAGGACGTCGTTGCGATCACGGCGGCGATGATGCACCCGGTCGGGCTCGACCACTTCCAGGCGCGGTTCCCCGAGCGCACCTTCGACGTCGGGATCGCCGAGCAGCACGCCGCGACCTCCGCCGCCGGGCTCGCGCTGGGCGGCCTGCACCCCGTGGTCGCCGTCTACGCGACGTTCCTCAACCGCGCCTTCGACCAGGTGCTCATGGACTGCGCCCTGCACCGCACCGGTGTCACCTTCGTGCTGGACCGCGCGGGCGTCACCGGCGACGACGGCGCCTCCCACAACGGCATGTGGGACATGTCGATCCTCCAGGTCGTGCCCGGCCTGCGGATCGCCGCGCCGCGCGACGCCGCGCGCCTGCGCGAGCTGCTCAACGAGGCCGTCGAGGTCGAGGACGCCCCGACCGTCGTGCGCTTCCCGAAGGGCCCGCCGCCCGAGGACGTCGAGGCGGTCGGCAAGGCCGGCGGCGCGGACGTGCTGGTGCGCAACGGCCCCAAGGACGTCCTGGTGGTGGCCGTCGGCTCGATGAACGAGGTCGCCCTCGGCGTCGCCGACCGGCTCGTCGCCCAGGGCATCGGCGTGACCGTCGTCGACCCGCGCTGGGTCAAGCCGGTCGACCCCGCCGTCGTCGAGCTGGCCCGCGAGCACCGCCTCGTCGTCTCCGTCGAGGACAACGGCCTGGTAGGCGGTTGCGGCTCGGTGCTGCTGCAGACCCTGGTGGAGGCCGGCGTCACGACGCCGGTGCGGCTGCGGGGCATCCCGCAGGAGTTCCTGCAGCACGCCAAGCGGGCCGCGATCCTCGAGCGCATCGGCCTCACGCCGCAGGCGCTCGCCCTCGACATCGTCGAGTACATGACCTCTCTGGACGAGGGTCGTTTACCCGTCGATGCCGACCACCCGATCTGAGCGACGCCGCACCACCCGCTCCCCGTCGCGCGCCGCGGCACTGCTCGCGGCGTACGCCCTGCTGGGCTGGCTGCTGCCGGCCTGCTCGCTGCTCGAGGACGACGCCCCGGCCGAGGGCACCGCGGCCGCGACGGCGGCGATGGCGCCCGCCGACGTCGTCGCCGGCCTGCAGCGGGCGCTGCGACGGCGGGCCGAGGCGGTCCGCACGGGTGACCGGGACGCCTTCGCGTCCGGACTGGCCCGGCGCGCGCCCCGGGTCCGTGCGGAGCAGCTGACGTACTTCGACAACCTGGCCCAGCTGCCGATCGCGAAGCTCGGCTACTCCTTCGACCGCCGGAACATCGTGCGCCGCGGCGACGCCTACTGGGTCGTCGTCGAGCTGACCATGCAGCTGGCGGGGTACGACACGGCGCCGGTGGTCAGCCACGACCGGTTCCTCTTCCGCCCCGCGCCCCGCGACGACCGGCGGATGCTGCTGCGGTCGACCACCGACCCCGCGTGGGAGGCCGAGCACGACGTCCGCCCGCAGCCGTGGGACCTCGGCCCGGTCGAGGTGCGGGGCGGCTACGGCGTGCTCGGCGTCTTCGACCGGGGCAGCCTGCCGGCGGCCGCGGGCGTCATCGCCTCGGTGGAGGACGGCATCGCCGACGTCTCCGCCGCGGTCCCGTGGCCCTGGCGGCGCACCGTGGTGGTCTACGCCCTGTCCTCCACCGCCTTCCTCGACAGGATCGAGGACCTCCCGGGCGGGGACCCCGAACGGCTCGACGGCGTGGCGTTCCCCGTCCCCGCCGGCCCGGACGGCGGCACCGCGGCGACCCGGTTCGCGCTGAACCCCCGCATGCTGGACCGGCCGGGACCCGAGCGCGACCGGCTGGTGCGCCACGAGCTGGTCCACGTGGCGCTGGGGGAGCGCGACGACCACGCGCCGGTGTGGCTGAGCGAGGGGGTGGCGGAGTACGTCTCCGTCCGCCCGGTCGCCCCCGCGGACCGCGTCGTCGCGCAGGCGGCACTGGAGCGGGCGGTGGACGGCGTCGACGGCCTGCCGACCCGCGGGTCGTTCACCGACCCGGGCGAGGAGCCGGTGGTCAGCTACGGCCTGTCGTGGTGGGTGTGCGAGTACGTCGCCGGCTCGTTCGGCGAGCCCGCGCTGTGGTCGCTCCTCGACGAGCTCGCGACCGAGGGCGCGGACGAGACCGACGTCCTGCGCCGCCTGCTCGGGCTCACCCCCGAGCAGCTGGCCGACCGCGCCGCGCGGCTGATGGTCGCGACGTTCGTGCCGGAGGTCGCCGCCTCCTCGGGTCCCTCGGGCGCCTCGGGCCCCTCGGGCTCAGGCGCCCGCTGAGGCGTCGGGGTCGCCCGGACCCTCCTGCCCCTCGAACTGGTCCTTGCGCCGGTGCTCGGCCTCGTAGCGCCGCCGCTGCTCCTCCGCCCGCTCGCGCACCTGGCGCAGGAACTCCTCGTCCTTGGCCGGGTCGGCCGCCGCCATCCGGCCGGGGCGCTCGTACTCCGGGAAGCCGGGCGCCGCGCCCTGCTGCCGGGTGAGCCGGGGCGTGGGCGCCGGTCGGCCCGCCACCAGCCAGGCGAGGGAGCCCACGAGCGGGAACAGCAGCACCAGCACGATCCACGCCCACTTGGGGAGGTGCCGCACCCGCGACTGGTCGGTGCTGATCGCGTCCACGAGGCAGTAGGCCCACAGGATGAACACGATCACCCCGGGCAGCAGTCTGATCACGCGAGCAGTCTCGGCCAGCAGCGTCGCCCTCGTCGCCGTCGTGTCCGTCCTGTGACCTCCCCGTCGTCCCGTCGTCCCGTTGTCCCGGCGGGCGGGCGGAGCGCCCGGCGCGGCGGAATACCGCATTGCGGGGACGCGCCGACCGCCCCCGGCGTGGCACGGTGACGAGCGCCGGCGCACGTCGCGCCGCGGAGGGAGAGGCCCATGCCTCGAGCTGGACGACGCGCAGGTCGACGCTGGACGGCCGTGGCGGGTGCACTCGCGGCAGGAGCCCTCGTGCTGCCCGGTGCCACGGGCCCGGGTGCCGGGGCGGGTGCCGGGGCGGCGGTCGCCGCCACCACCTCGACCACCACCGTGCTGCAGCTGGGGTTCGACGGGGCCGACACCTTCGCCTCGGGGACCCCGGTCCTCGACGACACCGGTGCCGCCCGCGGGCGGGTGGTGTCCAACCGCGGCGCGCTGACCCCGACCAGCGGCTCCCCGGGACGGGCCGTGCAGTACCCGTGCCCGACGTGCGGGCGCGCACTGATCGAGGTGCCCGACGCCGCGGCGCTCGACCCGGGCACCGCCGCGTTCAGCATCGGCGTCGACGTCCGGATGACCCGCGAGGAGTCGCGGCGCTCGATGAACGTCGCGCAGAAGGGCTACTACGGCGAGCCCGGCGGGCAGTACAAGCTCCAGGTCGACCAGGGCCGGCCGAGCTGCGTCGTCAGCGGGGCCCGCACCCGGCTGGTCGCGGTGGCGTCCGGCGCGGAGGCCGACGTCGCCGACGGCGCGTGGCACCGGGTCGTCTGCAGCCGCACCGCCACGGAGGTGCTCGTGCTGGTCGACGGGGTCGTGCGCGCCCGCGCCACCGGCGTGGTCGGCTCGGTCGCCAACGCCTCGCCGCTGCGCATCGGCGCCAAGAACGTCAGCGCGACCGACAACGACCAGTTCCGCGCGGACCTCGACGACGTCGTCGTCCAGGTCGGGTGAGCCGCCGCGGTGACCCATCCCGAGCCGTGGACCGACCTCGCGACGTACCCGCCGGCGGCGCACGTCGGCGACCGGCCCGATGTCTCGGCGTGGCTGCGCCGCCACGACGCGCCGGCCGAGCTCGACACCCTGGGCGGGTTCGCCCACTACCTGGCCACGGGGTCCAGGACGGGCGGCCGCTACGGCCTCTACCGGTGGGACATGGGCCCGCAGCCCGGCGGTCCGGCGCCGCACTACCACCGCACCATGACCGAGGCGTTCTTCGTGCTGTCGGGCAGCGTGCGCCTCTACGACGGCGACACGTGGACCGACGCGGCTCCGCGGGACTTCTGCCACGTCCCCGAGGGCGGGGTGCACGCGTTCCGCAACGAGTCCGGGGCGGCGGTGTCCATGCTGATCCTCTTCGTCCCGGGTGCCCCGCGGGAGGCGTACTTCGAGGGGCTGGTGGAGATGTTCACCTCCGGCCGCGACGTCTCGCAGGAGGAGTACGCCGACTTCTGCGAGCGCCACGACAACCACTTCGTCTGATGGCGTGGCGAGCGGTGGGTGAGGAGCGGCGTCGTGGGTAACCTGCTGCCGGTGAGCATGTTCAGGACGAAGTCCGTGGAGCAGTCGATCGCCGACACCGACGATCCCGACTCGAGGCTGCGCAAGGACCTGCGCGCCGTCGACCTGGTGGTCTTCGGCGTCGGGGTCATCATCGGCGCCGGCATCTTCGTGCTGACCGGCACGGTGGCGGCGACGAACTCCGGCCCGGCGCTCGCGCTGAGCTTCCTCATCGCCGCGCTGGCCTGCGGGCTCGCCGGCCTCTGCTACGCGGAGTTCGCCTCGACCGTGCCGGTCGCGGGCAGCGCCTACACCTTCAGCTACGCCACCATGGGCGAGCTGGTCGCCTGGATCATCGGCTGGGACCTGGTCCTGGAGTTCACGATCGGCTCCGCGGCGCTCTCGGTCAGCTTCTCCGGCTACCTCCAGGAGCTCCTCGCCGGTACGCCGCTGGAGGTGCCGGCCTCGCTCGCCAGCGCCGAGGGCGGCTGGGTCAACCTCCCCGCCGTCATCGTGGCCCTGCTGGTCATGGGGCTGCTCGTGCGGGGGACGAAGTTCTCCAGCCGGGTCAACCAGGTCGTCGTGGCGATCAAGCTGCTCGTCGTCGCCACCGTGATCGTCGTCGGCATCGCCTACGTCGACCCCTCCAACTGGGTCCCGTTCATCCCCGAGTCCGAGCCGGTGCCGGACTCCGGCGGCGGCTTCCTCGAGCTGCCGCTCATCACCAGCCTGCTGGGCATCGAGCCCGCCGTCTTCGGCGTCGCGGGCGTGATCAGCGGCGCGGCGATCGTGTTCTTCGCCTTCATCGGCTTCGACATCGTGGCGACCACCGCGGAGGAGGCCGAGAACCCGCAGCGCGACGTGCCGATCGGCATCCTCGGCTCGCTGGCGATCGTGACCGTCCTCTACGCCGCGGTCAGCCTCATCGTCACCGGCATCCAGCCCTTCGACGAGATCGACCCCGAGGACGCCGCCCCGCTGGCGACCGCGTTCAGCGCCGCCGGTGTCGGCTGGATGGGCGACCTGATCTCGGTCGGCGCCTGCATCGGCCTGATCGTGGTCGCGATGATCCTCATGCTCGGCCAGAGCCGGGTCGCCTTCGCGATGGCGCGCGACGGGCTCCTGCCGCGGTCCCTGGCCCGGGTGCACCCGACGTACGGCACGCCGCACCGGATCACCCTGATCACCGGCACCGTGATCGCGATCATCGCCGGCTTCGTCGACCTGGCCACGCTGGCCAACCTGGTCAACATCGGCACCCTCTTCGCCTTCGTCCTGGTCAGCATCGGCGTCGTCGTGCTCCGCCGGACCCGCCCGGACCTGCCCCGGTCCTTCCGCACGCCGCTCGCCCCCGTGGTGGCCGTCCTGGCGACGCTGCTGTGCGGCTACCTCATGCTCAACCTCACCGGTGAGACCTGGCTGCGCTTCCTGGCCTGGATGGCCATCGGCGTCGTCGTCTACTTCGTCTACGGCATGCGTCACAGCCGTCTCGCCCAGCGCTCGGCCGCGGAGTCGTCGGAGAGCACCACCCCATAGGCTGGGCGGGTGACCCAGGAACCCCGTCTCGTGCACATCGTCGACGAGGTGCCGGAGCTGGACGACGCCGCCGACCTCACCATGGTGCTCGTGCTCGACGGGTTCCTCGACGCGGGGCGGGCCGCGGCGCGCGCCGCCCAGCACCTCGTCGACCTCTCCGACGCCCCGGTCCCCGGCGGCAAGGTGGTGGCGACCTTCGACGTGGACCAGTTCCACGACTACCGCGCCCGCCGCCCGGCGATCTCCTTCGTCCGCGACCACTACGAGCAGTACGACGCCCCGCGGCTGGTCGTGCGCCTGCTGCGCGACACCGGCGGCACGCCGTACCTGCTGCTCCACGGTCCCGAGCCCGACAACCGCTGGGAGGCCTTCGCGCGCGCCGTCCGCGAGGTCGTCGAGCGGCTCGGGGTGACTCGCGTGGTGGCGATGGGGTCGGTGCCGATGGCGGTCCCGCACACGCGTCCGATCGCGATCACCCACCACGCCAACGACCACGCCGAGCCGGTCGGGCAGAGCCCGTGGCGCGGTGAGCTGCGCGTGCCCTCCAGCGCCCAGGCGCTCCTCGAGGTGCGGCTGGGGGAGTGGGGCCACGCCGCGCTGGGCTTCGTCGCGCACATCCCGCACTACCTCGCCCAGCTCGACTACCCGAAGGCGTCCGCGGTGCTGCTCGAGCAGGTCGAGCTCGGCGGACGGCTGACGATCGACCTGTCCGGCCTGTTGGCCGAGGCCGAGGACCGGGAGGTCGAGATCGCCCGGTACCTCTCGGCCAACGAGGAGGTCGCCGACGTCGTCGCGGCCCTCGAGCGCCAGTACGACGCGTTCGAGCGGGCCGAGGACTCCGGCAGCAACCTGCTCGCGGAGGACCAGCCCCTGCCCAGCGGGGAGGAGCTCGGCCAGCAGTTCGAGCAGTTCCTCGCGGCCCTCGACGAGGACCCGAAGACCGACCCGGGCGCCGACGGCGAGAGGGACGACTGAGTGCCGCGCGACGCCGACGAGCTGGCGCGGCTCCTCGACCTGGAGGCCATCGACACCAACCTGTTCCGGGGCCGTCAGGCGGTGACCTCCCTGCCGCGGGTGTTCGGCGGCCAGGCCGCGGCGCAGGCGACCGTGGCGGCGGGGCGCACCGTCGACCCGGCGTACGAGCTGCACTCCCTGCACTCGTACTTCCTGCAGCCCGGTGACACCTCGGCCCCCACGATCTTCGACGTCGAGACCATCCGCGAGGGCCGATCGTTCGCGACCCGGCGGGTCCTCGCCCGGCAGCACGGCCGCCCGATCTACGCCCTGACCGCGGACTTCCAGCGGCCCGAGGAGGGGTGGGAGCACCAGCAGGTCGCTCCCTCGGTGCCGCCGCCGGAGGAGTGCCTGAACCCCAAGGAGCTCTTCGGGCAGGCCGAGGACGACCCTGAGTGGGGCGTGATGGAGCTGCGGTACGCCGGCAGCAGCCTCGACGGCGGGCTCGAGCCCGACGACGTCCGACCGGGCCGGCAGCGGGTCTGGCTGCGGGTCCGGGGCACCCTGCCCGACGACCCGTTCGTGCACGTCGCAGCGTTCACCTACTTCTCCGACATGACGATCATGGGCGCGGCGCTCGCGCCCCACGGCATCCGCAGCGGCAGCCCGGAGGCCATGGTGGCCTCGCTGGACCACTCCATCTGGTTCCACCGGCCCTTCCGCGCCGACGAGTGGTGGCTCTACGACCAGGACTCGCCGTTCGGCGGCGGAGGTCGGGGCCTGGTCCACGGCCGGGTGCACACCGCCGACGGCACGCTCGTGGCGTCGGTCTCCCAGGAGGCGCTGCTGCGCAGGCCGCGCCCACCCCGGCAGGAGTGAGCCGTGGCCGACACAGGAGGAGAACCGTGGTGAGTCCCGTCCAGGAGCTGGTGGGCCTGCTCGACCTCGAGGACATCGACGCGGACCTGTTCCGCGGCGCCCAGCCTGAGTCGGCGCGCTCGCGCGTGTACGGCGGCCAGGTCGCCGCCCAGGCGCTCGTCGCCGCGATCCGGACCGCCGGCGAGGACTTCGCCGTGCACTCCCTGCACTCCTACTTCCTGCTGCCGGGCGACTACTCCGTGCCGATCGTCTACGACGTCGAGCGGATCCGCGACGGCCGCTCGTTCCTCACCCGCCGGGTCGTCGCGCGCCAGCACGGGCGCGCCATCTACTACCAGACGGTGAGCTTCCAGCGGCCCGAGGAGGGCTGGGAGCACCAGGACGCCGTGCCGCAGGTCGGTCGTCCCGAGGACGGCACCGACATGGTCGACCTGATGCGTCGCCGGGGGAGCGAGGAGGCCGAGGCGCTCGGCAAGGAGTGGGCCGCGATCGACGTGCGCTACCTCGGCAACACCCGTACCGGGCTCCCGCCGCACCCGGAGCACCGGGCACAGGCGCAGATGTGGATGCGGGTCAAGGAGCGGGTCTCCGACGACCCCGTCGTCCACCTCGGGCTGTTCACCTACGCCAGCGACATCAGCCTGCTCGGCGCGTCGCTCGCCGCCCACGACACGACGCCGTCGCGGACGATGATGGCCTCCCTCGACCACACCATCTGGTTCCACCGGCCCTTCCGGACCGACGAGTGGTGGCTCTACGACCAGTGGTCGCCCGCCGCCGCCGGCGGGCGGGGCCTCTCCTTCGGCCGGGTGTTCACCCAGGACGGTGCGCTCGTCGCCACCGTCGCGCAGGAGGGGTTGATCCGGCCGCTGCGGTGAGTGGCGCGGGCCTGTCTGTCGGATTCCCCGGTCCACCGGGGAATCCGGCGCTTCTCAGGGGAAATGTCCCCTGAGAAGCGCCGGACTTCCCTGAGAAGTCCGCCTCAGAGGTTGGTCGTGCGACCGGCCAGGTGCGGGGCACCGGACCGCGGGCTGCTCAGCGAGAAGGCGTAGCCGTCGTCGAGCGGCCGGGAGCCGAAGGCGACCTTGCCGGGCAGCAGCACCGGCTTCTTGAACGCCACGTCGACGCGGACGGCGTCGGCGAGCCGGTTCTCCAGCGCGGCGGTGCAGCGCGCCATCGTCCACATGCCGTGCGCGATCTGGCGCGGGAAGCCCAGCGCCTTGGCGGTCAGCGGGTGGAGGTGGATCGGGTTGTGGTCGCCCGACACCGCGGCGTACGTCCGGCCGAGGTCGCCGGGCAGCGACCACATCGTGCCGCCGGCGGGGGCGTCGGGGAAGGTCGCGCCGGCCGGGGCGGACTTCTCGCCCTTCCCACGCCGCAGGTACGCCGAGGTCTCCTCCCAGACGGTCTCGCCCCCGGCGGTGACCGTGGTGACGAAGTCGAAGACCCGGCCCTTGGCGTGCGGGCGGGCCGGACCGACGTCGACCGAGACCGCCAGGGACTCGCCGACCCGGACGGGGCGGTGCTGGGTGATCGAGTTCTCCAGGTGCACGGTGCCGATCGCCGGGGCCGGGAACGCCGGGTCGCTCATGACCGCCATGTGCAGGCCGAAGGCGAGCAGGTGTGGGTACGGCAGCGGCACGGTGTCCTTGACCGGGAAGCCGCAGACCGCGGCGTACCGCTCGACGTGCTCGCGCTCGACGGTGACCGGCGGCCGGCTGAAGGACAGGCCGGCGAAGTCCCCGCCGGGTGCCTTCCTGATGCCGGGCAGCCGGCCGACCACCGGCAGGGACGGGAGCGCCGCCCGGAGCAGCGTCGTGAGCCCGCCGGCGTCGCCGGAGACCTCGCGTGTCTCGGGGGTGCTCATCAGGCGCCCAGCATCATCTGGCCGCAGACGCGGACGACGTTGCCGTTGACCGCGCTCGAGGCCGGGTTGGCGTACCAGGCGATGGTCTCGGCGACGTCGACCGGCAGGCCGCCCTGCGCCATCGCGTTGAGGCGCTGCCCGACCTCGCGGGTCGCGAACGGCACGGCCGCGGTCATCTGGGTGATGATGAAGCCGGGAGCGACCGCGTTGATCGTGATGCCGTTGTCCAGCTCGTCGGCCAGCGAGTCCACCAGCCCGATCACACCGGCCTTGGAGGCGGCGTAGTTGGTCTGGCCGACGTTGCCGGCGATCCCGGCGATCGAGGCGACGCCGATGATCGAGCCGTGGGCGTTGACGACGCCCTGGTCGAGCAGCTCGCGGGTGATCCGCTCCGGGGCGGTGAGGTTGACCCCGATCACCGACTCCCAGCGGTCCTCGGCCATGTTGGCGAGCTTCTTGTCGCGGGTGATGCCGGCGTTGTGCACGACGACGTCGACACCACCGTGCTTCTCCTTGAGGTGGTGCGCGATGCGCTGCGGCGCGTCCTTGCCGGTGATGTCGAGGGTGAGCCAGTCGCCGTCGAGCTCCTTCATCAGCTGCTGCAGCGGGTCGGCGGCCTGCGGGACGTCCACGCCGACGACGGTCGCGCCGTCGCGGTGGAGCACCCGGGCGATCGACTCCCCGATGCCGCGGCTGGCGCCGGTCACGAGCGCGACCTTGCCGGCGAGCGGCCGCTGCCAGTCGGCGACCTCGCCGGCGACGGTGGCGCCGTGGGCACCGATCCGGACCACCTGGCCGGAGACGTAGGCGGACTTGGGGGAGAGGAGGAACGCCAGCGTGCTGGTCACGGCCGACTCGGCCCCCTCGGCGACGTACACGAGCTGGACGGTGCCGCCGCGGCCGACCTCCTTGCCCAGGCTGCGCGTGAAGCCCTCGAGCGCGCGCTGCGCGACCCGCTCGGCGCCGGTGACCTGCTCCGGCGGGGTACCGAGGACCACGACGCGCGGGTTGGTCTCCAGGCTCCGCAGCAGCGGGGTGAAGAAATCGCGCAGCGCGACCAGGTCACCGGAGTCCTGGAAGCCGGTGGCGTCGAAGACGAGGCCCTTGAACCGCTGGCCCTCCTCGGGGGCGCCGACCACCTCGGTCGAGGCGATGCCGACCAGGTCGAGGATGCCGGCGAGCGACTCGGCGAGCCGGCCGCGGCCGCCCAGGCCGACGGTGCCCGTGACGAGCGGCGCCCCGGCCTCGTACCGCTCCAGCCGGGTGGGGTTCGGCAGTCCCAGGTTCTTGACGAGGATCTTGCCGATCGGGGACGAGGTGAAGTCGCGGTAACGGTCGCTCATGCTGCTCCATGTAACTAGAGGTGTAACTCGGAGTCCACATTTCGTGACGTGCCCCTCATGTCCTGTTGAACCGGGGCGGGCGGGGCGAGGATAGGAGCATGGAGAACACCACCCGCCGCGTCGCCGTCCTCGGCGGCAACCGCATCCCCTTCGCCCGGTCGAACGGTGCCTACTCGACCGCCTCGAACCAGGACATGCTCACGGCCGCGATCGACGGTCTCCTCGGCCGCTACGGCCTCGAGGGCGAGCGCGTCGGCGAGGTCGTCGCCGGCGCCGTGCTCAAGCACGCCCGCGACTTCAACCTCGCCCGCGAGTCGGTGCTGGGCTCGAAGCTCGACCCGACCACCCCGGCCACCGACATCCAGGAGGCCTGCGGCACCGGTCTCCAGGCAGCCGTCCAGGTGGCCAACAAGATCGCGCTGGGCCAGATCGACTCCGGCATCGCCGGCGGCACCGACACCACCTCCGACGCGCCGGTCGCGATCAGCGACAAGCTGCGCAAGAAGCTGATGAAGGTCAACGCCGCCAAGGACACCAAGGGCCGCCTCGCCGCCCTCGGCCAGATCCGCCCGGGCGACATCGGCCTGGAGATCCCCAAGAACGGCGAGCCGCGCACCGGCCTGTCCATGGGCGACCACGCCGCGCTGACCGCCCTGGAGTGGCAGATCACCCGCGAGGCCCAGGACAAGCTCGCCGCAGCCTCGCACCAGAACCTCGCCGCGGCGTACGACAAGGGGTGGCAGGACGACCTGGTCACGCCGTTCCGCGGCCTCGACCGCGACAACAACCTGCGCCCCGACTCCACCGTCGAGAAACTGGCCAAGCTCAAGCCGGTCTTCGGCAAGGGCGAGTCGGCCACGATGACCGCGGCCAACTCCACCCCGCTGACCGACGGTGCCTCCGCGGTGCTGCTCGGCTCCGAGGAGTGGGCGTCGGCGCACGGGCTCGACGTGCTGGCCTACTTCGTCGACTCCGAGACCGCGGCCGTCGACTACGTTCACGGCGGCGAGGGCCTGCTGATGGCGCCGGCGTACGCCGTGCCGCGGATGCTGGCCCGCAACGGGCTGACCCTGCAGGACTTCGACTACTACGAGATCCACGAGGCCTTCGCCTCGCAGGTGCTCTCGACCCTCAAGGCGTGGGAGGACCCGGTGTTCTGCAAGGAGCGCCTCGGCCTCGACGCCCCGCTGGGCTCGATCGACCGCTCGAAGCTGAACGTCAACGGGTCCTCGCTCGCCGCGGGCCACCCGTTCGCCGCGACCGGCGGCCGGATCATCGCCAACCTGGCCAAGCTGCTGGCGGAGAAGGGCTCGGGCCGCGGCCTCATCTCGATCTGCGCCGCCGGTGGCCAGGGCGTCGTGGCGATCCTGGAGCGCTGACCCGCACCGCCCCCGACGTACGACGAGGGGCCGGCCGCCACATCGGCGGCCGGCCCCTCTCGCCGTCCTGGGGCCCGGTCCGGTCAGTCGTCGTCGCGGACCCGCCACCCGTCGGGGAGGTCGGTGCCCTCGCGGACGCAGTCCTCCTCGACGTCCGGCTCGCCCCGCACGACGACGTCGCGCTCGACGGGGACCCAGCCGTCCTTGTCGCAGTTGTACGGCATCGGCCGGTTGCCGAACGGCTCCCAGCGCGCACCCTCCGGCAGGTCCTTCGTCCCCTCCGGGAGGCACTCGCCGCCGCCCGCGGGGTACTCGATCGGCGCCTCGCCCTCCGAGCACACCCACTCGTCGCCCATCGGGTCGAAGGCCCACAGCGCACCGAGCCCGAGGCCCACGAGGGCGGCCAGGCCGAGGGCGAAGGACACCACTTCGATCACCGCCCCGCGGACGATCCGCGCGCGGCGAGAGCGTGGCGGCTGCTCGTCGGGCCGGTGCTGCGGGGCCGGGTAGGCCGGGACGTCGAGGGGACGCGGCTCGTCGGTCATGCCACCAGCCTCGTCCGGTCCCGGCCGGTGCGCATGAGTGCGAGTGCTCAGCCGGGTCGGTCAGGTGGGTCTGTCGGGCGGGTCTGTCAGGCGGGTCTGTCAGGCGGGTCGGTCAGGCGGGTCGGTCAGGCGGGCGGGTGGGTGGCGAGCGCGAGGGCCGAGGTCACCAGGTAGTGCCGGACCTGGTCGGGGGAGATCGCGCCGACCGTGGGCACGCCGGGGGCGGCCTCCTCGACGAGGATCCCGAGCCGGGCCAGCTGCAGGGCGCCCAGCCCGCTGGCGTACAGCGTGTTGGCCAGCAGTGCCGGCTCGTCGACGTGGAAGTCACCGGTCGCGACGCCGTGCTCGAGCGCGCGGCCGAGCTGGGAGAGGCACGAGGAGATGCCCCGGCCGAGCCGGAAGAGCGCGCTCTCGCTGATCTCGTCGAGCAGCTCGGCGCCGGTGCGGCGCATCAGCGCCTGCGCGCAGTCGACGAACGCCGGGTGGGCCAAGCCGTAGTCGACGAACGCCGTCACGATCGCCGCCAGCCGCTCGGACGCTGGCTCGACACCCTCGGCCGCCTGCTCCAGCTCGCCGCGCAGCTCCTCGAGGTAGGAGACCAGCGTGAGCGCGAAGATCTCCTCCTTGCCCGAGAAGTGCCGGTAGACGATCGCGCGGTTGATGCCGACCGCCGAGGCGATGTCGTCGATCTGCGCGTCCCGCACGCCCCGCTCGTCGAAGAGCCGGCGCGTCGCCGCGATGATCTCCTGCTCCCGCGCCCGCCGGCGGGCGGCCGCCGCGGAGCGCCGGCCATCGGTGCGCGGTGCCGCTCCGTGCTCGGTCCGCTGGCTGGTCATGCCCTCGATCGTAGCGATGCTGCAACTCGCAGTTGCACGCGTGTGACGCGTTCGACGGGCGGCGTCCCCAGCCGCCGCAATCGTTCAATTGCTGGGTTCCGGTGGGGTGGGAGCGGTTCCACCGCGTCGCAACCGTTCAATTGAACGATTGCGGCGCGGCCCCCGAGGGCGGTCAGCCGACGAGCAGCGCGACCAGCACGACGACGGCGGTCGAGGAGGCGACGAGCGCGAGCACACCCAGGCCGCGGCGGTGCCGCCAGCTCCACCCGGCTCCCGCCGCGGCGAGCGCGAGCGCGGGGAGTGCCGTGCCCTCACCGCCCACCGCGTTGGTCGCCCAGGTGGCGCCGACGGACGGCGAGGCCTGCGCCGACCACGGCTGCGGCCCCCGTCGGCCGCGGCCGGTCGCGCATGGTGCCGGCAAGCGCGGCGAGCACGAGCGCCACTCCGGCGCACCAGACGAGGTGCCCGACGGCCTCGTCCCACAGGTGCGCGGTCGGTCCGGGTGCGGTGTTGCCGACGGAGTTGGCCGCGAGGTGGATGTCGTGGCCGGAGGCGCACGCGACGGCGCCGCAGGCGAGCACCGCCCACTGGCGGGGCGTGGCCGACGCGCTGGCGAGGGTCGCCGCGGCCGGCGCGAGCACCAGCCACGGTACCGCCAGGTCGAGCCAGTCGGCCCAGCGGGTGCCCTCGGGGGCGCTGCCGAGCCCGTCGGGCAGCACGCCGAGGTGGTGGAGCACGGCGTACGACAGCGCCGCCGTGGCCAGCCGGCGCCCGTAGCCGGCCTCAGGCATCGACGAGCGAGGGGTCGACCTCCTGCCAGCGGCCCATCGCCTCGTCCCAGAAGACGAGGACGGTGGCGCCGTCCCCGGTGTTGGTGCCGCGGTGCAGCAGGCCCGGCGGCAGCGGCTCGTCCTCGATGTCGGCGTTGGCCTCGTAGCCGGAGACCTGCCAGAACTGCACGTTCCTCATGCGTCCTCCTCGGTGGGTGCGGTGGTGCCGGTCAGCAGTGCGCGCACGCTGTCGACGGTGTCGACGTCCTCGGGCAGCTTGTCGTCGCGGTAGCGCAGGACGCGGGCGAAGCGCAGCGCGACGCCGCCGGGGTAGCGCGTCGAGCGCTGGACGCCGTCGATCGCGACCTCGACCACCTGCTCGGGCCGGACGCGGACGGCGTAGGGGTCGCGGGCGGTGGCGAGCCCGAGGAAGCGCTCGGTCTGCCAGGCCAGCATCTCGTCGGTCATCCCCTTGAACGTCTTGCCGAGCATCACGAAGTCGCCGGTCGCGGGGTCCCGGGCGCCGAGGTGGATGTTGGACAGCCACCCCTGGCGGCGGCCCGAGCCCCACTCGACGGCGAGGACGACGAGGTCCAGGGTCAGCACCGGCTTGACCTTGACCCAGGCCGAGCCGCGGCGGCCGGCGTCGTACGGCGCGGCGAGGTCCTTGAAGACCACGCCCTCGTGGCCGGCGGCGAGGACCCGGGCGACGAAGGCGTCGGCGGTGGGGACGTCGGAGGTGACGAGCCGGGCGACGCGGTGCGGCTCGGGGACGAGGCGCTCGAGCGCGGCGAGCCGCTCGCTGCCCGGTTCGTCGAGGAGGTCGCGGCCGTCGAGGTGGAGCAGGTCGAAGAAGTACGGCGTGACCGCCACGCGACCGTCCGAGGCCTGCGCGGTGCGCGACGCGGTCTCCTGGAACGGCCGCGGCCGGCCCTCGGCGTCGAGGGCGATCGCCTCGCCGTCGAGCACGAAGGAGGTGGCGGGCAGCGACCGGGCCACCTCGACCACCTCCGGCAGCCGGGCGGTGATGTCGTCGAGCGAGCGGGTCGCGACGAGGACCTCGTCGCCGTCGCGGTGCACCTGGATCCGGATGCCGTCGAGCTTGGTGTCGATGGCGACCTCACCGCCCGCGCCGCCGGCCTTGGCCATGGCCGCCTCGGTGGAGGTGGCCGAGGAGGCCAGCATCGGGAGGACGGGGCGGCCGACCTGGAGCCCGAAGCCCGCCAGCGCCTCCTCGCCCCCGGCCAGCGCGGCGACCGCCACGGCGACGGTCGACCCGGCCAGCATGGCCGCCCGGCGGACGGCGGCGGTGGGCACGTCCCCGGCGACGGCGACGGCCTCCTGGACCAGCGCGTCGAGCGCGCCCTGCCGGACCTCCCCGGTGGCCAGGCCGCGCAGCCACGCCTGCTCGTCGGCGGTCGCGCGCCCGAAGAGCTCGGCCACGGCGGCCGCCCGTGCGGACTGCGACCCGGGCCCGGCGAGGTCGGCGATCGCCCCGAACGCCTCGTGCACGCCGGTCACCGTCAGCGACGGCTTGTCGGCGGGCTCGGGCAGGGTGGTCAGCGACCGCCAGCCGAGACCGGTGCGCCGCTGGCGCAGCGAGCCGGCGACGTACGACACGACGGTCGCGACCTCCTCCGGCTCGGCCGGGTCGACGCGTCCGAGCAGCTCGGCGACGGCCGCGACCTTGGCCTTGCGCGAGCGCGTGGCGGCGACGGCCCGGGAGGTGGCGACGACGTCGGCGAGGAGCACGGGCCCAATCTTGCCGAGCGGTGCAACAGGGTTCCCTCCCGGTGCCTGGTCACCGAGGCGGACCAGCTCGCGCCGGAGAGCCGCTCGACGCGACGGTGCGCGAGCCGGGCCGAGGGCCCCGGCCGGTCGCTACATCCCGGTGAAGTCGGCCTCGCGGCCCTCGGCGAACGCGCTGAGGGCCTCGAGGTTGGCCGGGCCGCCCATCAGGGCGGCGAAGGCGGCGTTCTCCCGCTCGCGGGCCGCGTCGATGCCGGCGCGCAGGGGAGCGGTCATCGCCTCCTTGACCGCGACGAGCGAGGCGATGGGTCGTGAGGCGAGGACCTCGGCGTGCCGGCGGGCCTCGGGGAGGAGCCGTTCCGGCTCGCACACCCGCCAGACCAGGCCCATCTCGTGCGCCTCCTCCGCCGAGACCCACTCCGCGGAGAGCAGCAGCCAGGCGGCGTCCTGGCGGCCGACCAGCCGGGGGAGCAGGTAGGAGGAGGCGGCCTCCGGCGCGACGCCGAGCGACGTGAAGGGGCACTTGAGGCGCGCGGTCGTCGACATGAATGCCAGGTCGGCGAAGCCGAGGATGGTCGCGCCGATGCCCAGCCCGACGCCGTTGACCGCCACGACGAGCGGCTTGGGGAAGGCGACGAGCGCGTCGACCAGGCCGGGGAAGCCGTGCCGGCCGCGCTCGAAGGTCGGGTCGGTGGCGATCCGGTGCATCTCCAGGAGGTCGGTGCCGGCGCTGAAGCCACGTCCGTTCCCGGTCAGCAGCACCACGGCGACGTCCGGCGCGTCGGCCGCCTCGAGGAGGGCGTCGGCGAGCGCGTCGTACAACGCCTCGTTGAAGGCGTTGAGCGCCTCGGGCCGGTCGAGGGTCAGGGTGCGCACGCGGCGCTCGTCGGAGACCTGGAGCATGGGCCGCACCCTAGCGATGCGTGCTAGAACGTGTTCTCGTTCGAGTGGTGTCGGTCCGTCGGGCTAGCGTCGTGCCCATGACCTCGTCGACCCGTGTGTGGCGCCCCGAGTGGCCCTGCAGCCTCAGGCCGATGTGGCCGCACAAGCGCGGTGGCGGCGACCCGACGTACCGCGTCGACGGGCACGGCCGGCACTGGCGCGGCATCCGCACCCCCGAGGGGGCGGCCACCCTGGCGCTGCACCTCCAGCCCCGGGACGGGGAGGTGCAGGCCGAGGCGTGGGGCCCGGGTGCCGGGTGGGCGCTCGCCTCGGTGCCGGACCTGCTCGGGGCGTCCGACGACTGGTCGGGGTTCGACCCGCGGCACCCGGTGCTGGCCGAGGCGCGCCGTCGCCACCCCCACGCCCGGCTGGGCCGCACCGGCCTGGTCATGGAGGCGCTCGTGCCGGCGATCCTGGAGCAGAAGGTGACCGGCCAGGAGGCCTTCGCCGGCTACCGGATGCTCGTGCGGCGCTACGGGGAGCCGGCGCCCGGCCCCGGCCCCGAGCGCGACCTGTGGGTGCAGCCGACGCCGGAGGCGATCCGGCAGGTGCCGTCGTGGGAGTGGCTGCGGATGCACGTCGACCACGCCCGCTCCCGGGCGATCGTCACCGTCGCCCGCGTCGCCGACGCGATGGAGCGGCTGGCGGGCCTCCCCGGCGACGAGGTCGAGCGGCGCCTCGGCACGATCCCGGGCATCGGCCGCTGGACCGCGGCGGAGGTGCGGCAGCGCGCGCTGGGCGACCCCGACGCGGTCTCGTTCGGCGACTACCACGTGGCCAAGGACGTCGGGTGGGCGCTGACCGGCACGCCGTTCGACGACGCCGCCATGGAGGCCTACCTCGAGCCGTGGCGGCCGCACCGCCAGCGGGTGGTCACCCTGCTCTACCTGGCCGGGCACCGCCGCCCGCGCCACGGCGCCCGGATGGCGCCGCGCACGCACCTGCCCGCGCGCGTCACGCGTCGCTGAGCCGCCCGACCGCGCGGATCGCCACTGCGGCCGCGTCGGCGACCGCGGCCTCCGGCACCTCGCCGTCGGCCCGCCGGGAGCGCACCAGCACCGCGAGCACCCACGGGTCACGGCCCGGCGGCCACAGCACCGCCACGTCGTTGACCGAGCCGTGCCCGCCCGTCCCGGTCTTGTCGCCGACCCGCCACCCGTCCGGGACGGCGGCCCGGATCCGGGCCTCGCCCGTGGTGCTCGCGACCAGCAGGTCGGTCAGCAGCCGCCGGCCCGTCGGCAACGCGTCGCCGAGCAGGAGCGCGGAGTACGTGGTGGCCAGCGCGGCCGGGGTCGAGGTGTCCCGCGGGTCGCCCGGCGCGTGCTCGTTGAGCGCCGGCTCGGTGCGGTCGAGGCGGGTGACCCCGTCCCCGGTCCCGCGCAGGTACGCCGTCAGCGCGGCCGGCCCGCCGAGGTACGCCAGCAGCGCGTTGGCCGCGTCGTTGTCGCTGTCGCGGACGGCGTCGGCCATCAGCCGGCGGGTGCGGGCGTCGGGAGGGCCGTCCCGGTCGAGCAGCGCCGCGGCGAGCAGGGGCTTGAACGTCGAGCACAGGGCGAACCGGGATCCGGCGCGGTGGCCGAGCAGCAGGCCGCCGGTGCCCGCCGCGGCGACGCCGACCACGGCGTCGTACCTCTCCTCGATCCGGCCGAGCGCGGCGACCGCCGGTCGCGGAGCAGGGGTGGCGGTCGGGACCGGGGAGCGGGTCGGGGGTCGACCGACCCGGGCCGGGCCGTCGGAGCCGCAGGCGGCCAGCGGTGCCGCGGCGAGCCCGAGCAGGAGCGCGCGCCGGTCGGGACGAGGTGCAGCCACCGGGCCATCCTGCGCGACGCTCCCTAGACTCCGCGCGTGCCGATCCGCCAGGAGCTCCTCGACCTGCTCGCGCGGCGTGCCCTCACCGAGGACGCCGCCCGCCCCGACGCCGTCGCGCGGCTCCACGCCCGCGGCGGTCGCACCGCCCGCGAGCACGTCGCGGACCTGGTCGACCCCGGCAGCTTCGTGGAGTACGGCCGCTACGTGACCGCCGCGCAGGAGGGCAGGCGCGAGCTCGACGACCTGCTGGACCGCACCGTCGCCGACGGCATCGTCGGCGGGCTGGCGACGATCGGGGGACGGCAGTGCGCGGTGCTGTCCTACGACTACCTGGTCATGGCCGGCACCCAGGGCATGCGCGGCCACCGCAAGACCGACCGGCTGCTCGACGTGGTCGACCGGCTCGCGCTGCCGACCGTCTTCTACGCGTCCGGTGGGGGCGGTCGCCCGGGCGACACCGACATCCCGCTCGTCTCGGCCCTCGACGTCACCACCTTCGCGGCGTGGGCGCGGATGTCGGGACGGGTGCCG
Source organism: Nocardioides sp. Arc9.136 (assembly GCF_030506255.1). Classification (NCBI taxonomy): domain Bacteria; kingdom Bacillati; phylum Actinomycetota; class Actinomycetes; order Propionibacteriales; family Nocardioidaceae; genus Nocardioides; species Nocardioides sp. Arc9.136. The sequence goes on from NZ_CP113431.1 coordinate 1,861,687, forward strand.
CGGATCGCGGTCGTCGACGACAACTGCTTCGCCGGGAACGCCGTGGTCGCCGGCTGCGCCGACCTCGTCGTCGCCACCGCACGGGCCTCGCTCGGCATGGGCGGTCCGGCGATGATCGCCGGCGGCGGGCTGGGCGACGTGGCCGCCGCCGACGTCGGGCCGCTCGAGGTGATGACCGCCAACGGGGTGGTCGACGTCGTGGCGGAGGACGACGAGGTGGCCGAGGTCGCCGGCCGGCTGCTCGGCTACTTCCTCGGCCCGGTCGCGGACTGGACGGCGCCCGACCCGACGCCGTTGCGGGACGCGGTCCCCGAGGGCGAGCAGACGGCGTACGACGTGGAGCCGGTCGTCGAGGGGATCTGCGACGTCGGCAGCGTGACGGTGCTGCGCCCGGCGTTCGCCCCCGAGCTGCTGACCGCCCTGGGCCGGGTCGAGGGACGGACCGTCGGGGTGCTCGCCAACGACACCCGGCACATGGCCGGCGCGATCACCGCCGACGCCGGGGACAAGGCCGCGCGGTTCCTGCAGCTGTGCGACGCGCACGGCTTCCCGGTCGTCTCGCTGGTCGACACCCCGGGGATGATGGTCGGGCCCGACGCGGAGCGGACCGGCCTGGTGCGCCACACCTCGCGGCTGCTGGTCGCGGGGGCGCAGCTGGCCGTCCCGCTGGTCGGCGTCGTGCTGCGCCGCGCCTACGGGCTGGGCGCCCAGGCGATGCTCGGCGGCGGCACCCACGAGCCGCTGCTGACCGTCGCCTGGCCCGGGGCGCACCTCGGCGCGATGGGCCTGGAGGGCGCGGTGCGGCTGGCGATGCGGCGCGAGCTCGAGGCGATCGAGGACGACGAGGAGCGCGAGCGCACCGTCCGTGAGCTGACCGCCTTCGCCCGGGAGCGCTCCTCGGCGCTGAACGTGGCCCGGCACTTCGAGATCGACGACGTCATCGACCCGGCCGAGACCAGGCACGTCGTCGCCAGGGTCGTCGACGCCGCGGCCCGGGACGGGCGGCTGCGGGGCAGCGGACGGTCGGTCGACACCTGGTGAGCCCCGCCCGTGGTCGCCCGTGACCGCCCGTGACCGCGGGACGCCGCGGTCAGCGCGGGGCGTCAGGCTGCACGCGGAGCACGTGCAGGGCGGTCGCGAGCATCTCGTAGTGCCCGGCGAGCAGCACCAGCTCGATCCGGGTCTCCTCGTCGAGCTCGGCGCACAGCTCGGCCCAGGTCCCGTCGGAGAGGTCGCCGGCGTGCAGCTCGTCGGTGGCCCGCAGCAGCAGCTGCTCGCGGGCGGACCAGCCGGCGGCGTACGGGCCCTCCTCGACGCGGGCGATCGCGGCGTCGGACAGGCCGGCCCGCCAGGCCAGCCCCCGGTGCTGGGTGGCTTCGTACTCGCTGCCGGTCAGGTGCGCCACCCGCAGGATCACCAGCTCGGTCTCGGCGCGGGGGAGCCGCCCGCCGGGCATCAGGCGCCCGGCGAAGTGGAGCCACCCGCGGAACAGCTTCCGGTGCCGGCCGAGGGTGAGGAACACCGCCGGCGGCCGGGTCCCGCTGCGGCGGCCGAAGACCCGTGCCAACGCCCAGGTGAAGGGGCCGACGTCACGCAGGGAACCGGGGGAGACGCGCGGGGCGGGCATGCCTTCCGCTACCCCGCCCGGCGTCCCGGCACTCGTTCCGGCGCGGGAAGTGGACGGGTCAGAGCAGGGGGCGCAGCGGCCGGAGCAGCGACTCGGTGAAGCGGCGGTGCAGGTCGCGCGCCTCCCACTCGCCGCTGGTCAGCTCGATGGAGTTGGTCTCGTCGGTGCGGTAGATGCCCTCCAGCGTGCGGGCGAGCGCCTCGTCGATGACCTCGACGTTGATCTCGTAGTTGCCCGTCAGGCTGAGCCGGTCGATGTTGGCGGTGCCGACGGTCGACCAGGTGCCGTCGACGGTGGCGGTCTTGGCGTGGACCATCGCGTCGCGGAACCGGAAGATCCGCACGCCCGCGTCGAGCAGCTGGGAGAAGTATCCGCGCGAGATCCAGTCGGCGACGATGTGGTTGGACTTCAGCGGCACCAGCAGGCGCACGTCGACGCCGCGCCCGGCGGCCGCGCGCAGCGCGTCGACGAACGGCTGGTCGGGCAGGAAGTAGGCCTGGGTGATCCAGATGTTGCGGCTGGCCCGGTTGATCGCCTCGAGGTACATGCCGCGGATCGGGAACATCCACAGCCGCGGCACGTTGCGCTGGAACCGGATCATCGGCTCCCAGCTCGAGGCGGCCTCCAGCAGCAGCGGCCGCTCGCTGTGGCCCAGGCGGCGGCGTCGGTGCAGGTTCCAGAAGTCGGCGAAGGCGCGCTTGAGGTCCCACACGCCCGGGCCCGTGACCCGCACGTGGGTGTCGCGCCACTCGGTCTCGTACGCCGCGCCGACGTTGTAGCCCCCCACGAAGCCGACCGCGTCGTCGACGACGAGCACCTTGCGGTGGTCGCGCCCGTAGCGGCGCAGGTCGAAGAAGCGCCACCCGGCGCCGTACACGGGGTAGCGCAGCACCTTCAGCGACGGCGGGAACCGCTTGAACCGCGGCGAGACCACGAGGTTCGCGAAACCGTCGTAGATGCAGTAGACGTCGACCCCGCGGGCCGCCGCGTCGACGAGCGCCTGCTTGAACCGCTCTCCGACGGCGTCGCCCTTCCAGATGTAGGTCTCGAAGAGGACCTGGCGCTCGGCGCCCTCGATCGCGGCCAGCATGGCCTCGTAGAGGTCCTTGCCGTAGGTGTAGACGGTGACCTCGCCCTCACCGACCGGCACCGGCGACGGAGGGGTGACCGGGAACGGCTTGGGCCGCTTGCCGCGGCGTCGGTAGGAGTCGACGAGCGACATCCCGACCGCGAGCGCCAGCTGGACGCCGACGACGGTCATCAGGGTCACGCGCAGGTACCGGAGCAGCCGCTCGACGAGGAGCTGGCGGCGGACGGTCACGGGGCCAATCTAGGGCACGGCGCCGGGCCCCCGTCGACGGGAGGAGCGCTCACCGGGCACTGTCGGCGGTCCCGCGTACGCTCGAAGCCATGCGTCCAGTGACCGATCTCGAGCGCCGCGTCGCCCCGTTCAAGGTGGTCTCCGACTACCAGCCCTCGGGCGACCAGCCGGCTGCGATCAAGGAGATCACGAAGCGGGTCAAGGCCGGCCAGGAGGACGTCGTGCTCCTCGGTGCCACCGGAACCGGCAAGACCGCGACCGTCGCCTGGGTGGCCGAGCAGGTGCAGCGGCCGATGCTGGTCATGCAGCCCAACAAGACCCTCGCCGCGCAGTTCGCCAACGAGCTGCGGATGCTCTTCCCCGACAACGCGGTCGAGTACTTCGTGTCGTACTACGACTACTACCAGCCCGAGGCGTACGTCCCGCAGACCGACACCTACATCGAGAAGGACTCCTCGATCAACGAGGAGGTCGAGCGGCTGCGGCACTCGGCGACCAACAGCCTGCTCACCCGGCGCGACGTGATCGTGGTCAGCACGGTGTCCTGCATCTACGGCCTGGGCACGCCGCAGGAGTACGTCGACCGGATGCTGCGGCTGCGGGTCGGGGAGGAGCACGACCGCGACTCGATCCTGCGGCGGCTGGTGGAGATCCAGTACACCCGCAACGACATGTCCTTCACCCGCGGCACCTTCCGGGTCCGCGGCGACACCCTCGAGATCTTCCCGGTCTACGAGGAGCACGCCGTGCGCATCGAGTTCTTCGGCGACGAGATCGAGCGGCTGATGACGCTGCACGCGGTGACCGGCGAGGTGATTACCGAGGACGAGGAGCTCTACGTCTTCCCCGCCACCCACTACGTCGCCGGCCCGGAGCGGATGGAGCGGGCGATCAAGGGCATCGAGCTGGAGCTGGAGGACCAGCTGGCGAAGTTCGAGCGGGAGGGCAAGCTCCTCGAGGCCCAGCGCCTGCGGATGCGCACGACGTACGACATCGAGATGATGCGGCAGGTCGGTTCCTGCTCGGGCATCGAGAACTACTCGATGCACATCGACGGCCGGCAGCGCGGCTCGGCGCCGAACTGCCTGATCGACTACTTCCCCGAGGACTTCCTGCTCGTCGTGGACGAGTCGCACGTCGCGGTCCCGCAGATCGGCGGCATGTACGAGGGCGACATGTCGCGCAAGCGGAACCTGGTCGACCACGGCTTCCGGCTGCCCAGCGCGATGGACAACCGGCCGCTGCGGTGGGAGGAGTTCCTCGACCGCATCGGGCAGAGCATCTACCTGTCCGCGACGCCGGGCGACTACGAGCTGGACAAGGTCGGCGGCGACGTCGTCGAGCAGATCATCCGCCCGACCGGGCTGGTGGACCCGGAGGTCGTGGTCAAGCCGACCAAGGGCCAGATCGACGACCTCATCCACGAGATCCGGCTGCGGGTGGACAAGAACGAGCGCGTGCTGGTCACCACGCTCACCAAGAAGATGTCCGAGGACCTCACCGACTACCTCCTCGACGCCGGCATCCGCACCCGGTACCTCCACTCCGAGGTCGACACGCTCAAGCGGATCGAGCTGCTCCGCGACCTCCGGCTGGGGGAGTACGACGTGCTCGTCGGCATCAACCTGCTGCGCGAGGGTCTCGACCTGCCCGAGGTCTCGCTGGTCTCGATCCTCGACGCCGACAAGGAGGGCTTCCTCCGGTCGGACAAGTCGCTGATCCAGACGATCGGCCGTGCGGCTCGCAACGTGTCCGGCCAGGTGCACATGTACGCCGACAAGATCACCCCGTCGATGGAGAGCGCCATCGACGAGACCAACCGGCGCCGCGCGAAGCAGATCGCCTACAACGAGGCGCACGGGATCAACCCGACCCCGCTGCGCAAGAAGATCGCCGACATCACCGAGATGCTCGCCCGCGAGGACGAGAGCACCCAGGCGCTGCTGGAGACCTGGGCCGGCACCGAGGCCAAGGGCCGCGCGGGTGGGGCGAAGACCAAGCAGCCGGTGCCGGCGCTCGGCAAGGAGTCGGCGGGCAAGCACGCCAAGGACCTCGCCGGCATGCCGAGCTCCGACCTCGCCCAGCTGATCCAGGACCTGACCGACCAGATGCGCACCGCCGCGGCTGAGCTGCAGTTCGAGGTCGCCGCCCGTCTGCGCGACGAGATCTCCGAGCTCAAGAAGGAGCTGCGCCAGATGATGGAAGCGACCAAGTGAGGGGCAGCGTCGAGCGAGGAACGAGCTCGAGCGCTTGCCGCGAACGCGGGAGCAGCGGGAGCGGAGCGAGCGGCGGCGACCAAGTGAGGAGGGCCGCCGACCGAGGGGCCGCCGACGAGCGGAGATCGCAGCAGGCGGCGTAGCGTGTGACCACGTGGCGGTGACGGGGGAGCAGCAGGCGCCCGCCTTCCGGACCGGCCTGCTGATGTGGGGCATCGGGCTGCTCGTCTACCTCCTCGCGGTCTTCCACCGGACCTCGCTCGCCGTGGCCGGGTTGGCCGCCTCGGAGCGGTTCGACATCTCGGCGTCGCAGCTGGCGACGTTCACGATGTTGCAGCTGCTCGTGTACGCCGCGATGCAGGTGCCGGTCGGCCTCCTGGTCGACCGGTGGGGCTCACGGAGCGTGCTGCTCACCGGGCTGGTGGTGATGACGGCGGCCCAGGTCGGCTTCGCCCTCGCGACGACGTACCCGCTGGCCCTGGTGGCCAGGGCCTTCGTCGGCGTGGGCGACGCACTGACGTTCATCTGCGTCCTGCGCCTGGTCACCAGCTGGTTCCCCCGGCGGCGGATCCCCTTGCTGAGCCAGCTGACCGGCACCCTCGGGCAGCTGGGCGCGGTCATCTCGGCGGTGCCCATGACGTGGGCGTTGCGGGACCTCGGGTGGACCACGGCCTACCTCGGCGCCGCCGCGATCGGACCGGTGCTGCTGGTCGCGCTGCTGCTGGTCCTCCGCGACACCCCGACGGAGCGGAACCTGCGCGGGGAGTCGATGTCGGTCGGCGCCGTCCGACGCAGCCTCGCCGCGTCCTGGGCGGAGCCGGGCACCCGGCTGGGCTTCTGGATCCACTTCACGACGCCGTTCAGCAGCAACGTCCTCGGACTGTTGTGGGGCTACCCGTTCCTCGTGCGCGGCGAGGGGCTCAGCCCGGCCGTGGCGGGCACGCTGCTGACGGTGATCATCGTCGCCGTGATGGCGTCGGGACCGGTGCTGGGCTGGCTGGTCGGCGTCCATCCCTGGCACCGGTCGACGGTGGTCCTCGCGATCGTCGGGGCGATCGCGACGGCCTGGACGGTCGTGCTGGCCTGGCCCGGCGAGGCGCCGCTGCCGTTGCTCGTGGTCCTGGCGCTGGTCGTCGGGGTCGGAGGACCGGCGTCGATGGTCGGCTTCGACGTGGGCCGCACGTCCAACCCGCCCTCGCGCCTGGCCAGCTCGAGCGGCCTGATCAACCAGGGCGGCTTCATCGCCAGCCTGGTGCTCGTGGTGTCGATCGGCTTCGTGCTGGACTGGCGCACGCCGGCCGGGTCGGGGTACACGGCCGACGCGTTCCGGTGGGCGATGAGCACGCAGTACGTCCTGTGGGTGCTCGGCGCCTCCCAGATCTGGCGCTTCCGTCGCCGAGCGCGCAGCGGGACGACACGGGATGAGCTCACCGCGTCGCTCGTCACCTGATCGACTGCCTCGCCGCGATTCCTGCATCCCATCGCCGTCTGCCTACGATGTGTAGGAAGCGAGGAAGGGAGGCGTCGTGCCCCGTGCTGGACTCACCGTCGACCGGGTCGTGGTCGCGGGTGCCGAGCTGGCCGACGAGGTCGGCCTGGAGCAGGTGACGCTGTCGTCCCTGGCCCGGCGGTTCGGCGTCAAGCCCGCCAGCCTGTACTCCCACGTGCGCGGCTCGGAGGACCTCCGGACGCGCGTCGCGCTCCTGGCGCTGGAGGAGCTCGCCGGGCGGGCGGCCGACGCGCTCGCCGGCCGGTCCGGCCCGGACGCACTGCGGGCGCTCGGCGGGGTGTTCCGGGCGTACGCCGCACAGCACCCGGGCCGGTACGACGCCGCCCGGCTGCGCCTGGACGCGGAGACCGCCGCGGGCAGCGCCGGCCCACGGCTCGCGTCGATGACGCGGGCGGTCCTCCGGGGCTACCGCCTCGACGAGCCCGACGAGACCCACGCCGTCCGCCTGCTCGGCAGCGTGTTCCACGGCTTCGTCAGCCTGGAGCGGGCCGGCGGGTTCGAGCACAGCGCCCCCGACAGCCAGGCCACGTGGGACCGGATCCTCGACAGCCTCGACACCACGCTGGCGGCGTGGTCCGACCCGACCTCCCCGACAGGAGCAGACCGATGAGACCCCTCGACGAGCGCGAGGTCCGCGCCTCCTTCGTCAATGCCAGCCGCGGCGAGGCGACGCGCCTGCGGGTGCCCACCGACCTGGCCGAGCGCAGCTGGGCGGACCTGGACTTCCTGGGCTGGGTCGACGACCGCGCCCCGCTGCAGTGCTACGTGGTCGCGGTCGGCGACGACGACCGCGCGGTCGGCGTCCAGCTGCGTCGCAACGTCGGCGGCGCCGGCCCTCGCCGCGCTCGGATGTGCTCGCTGTGCCTGACCACCCACCCCGGCCAGGGCGCCACCTTGATGGTGGCCCCGCGGGCCGGACGCTCCGGTCGCGACGGGAACTCCGTGGGCGTCGACGTCTGCGCCGACCTCGGCTGCTCGGCGTACGTCCGCGGCCTGCGACCGCTCCCGTCGCTGATGCGGGTGCCGGAGACGCTCTCGGTGGAGGAGCGGGCGGCGCGCCTGCGGCGCAACCTCGGCGCGTTCCTGGCCCGGGTGCAGGCGACGACCTGAGCGAGCCGAGCAGCCCGTCCTCGCCGTACGCTCGGCAGGTGGACGTCGAGCGGATGCGGGCGCACTGCCTGGCCAAGGCGGGCGCGTGGCCCGACGACCCCTGGGGCCACGAGCACCCGGTGATCAAGGTGGGTGCGCCGGACCGGGCGAAGATCTTCGCGTTCCTGCGGTCCGACGGCGTGGGGGTCAAGGCGGGCAGCCGGGAGGTCGCCGACGAGTGGCTCGACCGGCACCCGGGTCGTGCGACGGTGATGGCCTACATCGGCCGGTCGGGGTGGAACGACCTGTCCTTCGAGATCCCCGACGACGAGCTGCTCGAGGCCGTCGACGAGTCCTACCGGCTGGTCGTCGAGGGCCTGCCCCGCAAGCACCGCCCAGAGGGCTGGGAGGCCTGAGCGCCGACGGGCCCGCCTGGCCGTCCCGCTCAGGCGGTCGGCTTCAGCACGGTCGGTGGCGAGACCACGGGCGGCTGCCAGCCGAGGTGGTAGGCCATGCCGACGGCCGCCAGCTGGGAGCTGACCTCGAGCTTGGCCAGGACGCTCTTGACCTGGGTGCGCACGGTCGCCTCGGACACCACGCAGGAGTGCGCGATCTCGCAGACCGTGCGGCCACGCATGAGCTCGCCGAGCACCTCGCGCTCGCGCGGGGTCAGCGTCGAGAGGCGGCGGCGCGCCTCGGTCTGCTCACCCTCGAGTGCCGTCCAGGCCCGCAGGAGGTGGGTCCGGGTGTCGGCGTCCTGCACGGCGAGCCCGGCGCTGAGGCGCCGGAACGTCCCCGTCAGCTCGGTGAGGCCCACGTGCTTGCCGAGCACCGTCCGCGCGCCGGCGTGCAGGTACCGGCCGTACCGGCTGTGCTCCCGCGAACCGGTCACCACGACCACCTTGGTGCCCGCGCGGGACAGGGCAGCGATCACCGGCAGCGTCTCCGACTCGTCGTCGGCGTCGACGTCGACGAGGGCGGCGTCGAACCGGGCCGCCCGGGGGGAGGGGAGTGCCCGCCCCGCCCCCCGGGACAGCGTGCCCGCGCGGACGTCGTGGCCCTGGCGGGTGAGCGCCATCTCCATGCCCTCGCTGAACATGACGTGGTCGCTCAGGACGAGGACGCGGAACCGCGTGGAGAGGGTGCTCATCTCGGTGTGCCCGAGCGGTGTGCACGCGTGACGTCCATGATCGATCCCCCATTCCGCAACCCCCTGCTGCGTGCCACCGACGCTAGGACCGCGGACGACGGCCGAGGCCACTCGAGGCCCCGCGCTCACCAATTTGGGGTAGCACAATCTTCTCGGCACCGGCCGTCGGGGCGGGCCTTCGCCCGAGCTGGGGCATGAGCACCGCCTCTCGCCGCCCCCAGGGTGGTCGCGCGGCCGCTCGGGCCGCGGTCCGGAGGGGAGATCGTGCGAGCACCGACGAGGCGGCACACCGCGCCCTCACCAAGGTTGCCCTGCAGCTCGTCGCCTACAGCGGTACATCGCCGACCGCCCCGGTCGAGCTGCTGGCGAGCCGGGCGGAGACCACCGCGGGCCTCGCCCACACGACGCAGGCGGTGGCCGTGGCGGGCGCCGGGCGCTGGGTGGTGTCGTACTGGGCGGACACGTCCTCCACGACGACGGACTGGCGGCCGCCCGCGTCGGGGGCGTCCCGGGACGAGACCATCGGCAGTGGGGCGGCCGGATCGGGCCCTGCTCGCCGACAGCGCCGGCGCCGTCCCGTCCGGCTCCGCCGGCGGCCCGGTCGCGACGACCGACGCGCCGAGCAGGGCTGCGCTCGTCACCCTGGTGCTGCAGCCGCGCTGACCCGAGGGCGGCCGGCGGACCGGTGGCGTCCGCGGGGACGCGACGACGCGCCCACGGATACGGGCGGGCTAGGTGGGGTCCGGGAGGAAGAACTCCTCCGTCAGGAACCACCAGCACGCGTCCGCGGCCATGACCAGCCCCACCGCGGCGAGCGCCGCGGTGCCGAGCCGCGCCAGGAACGGCCGGGCCCGCGGCACGATCTCCCGCAGGCGTGCGACGGCTCCGTGGTGGCGGCGCAGGACGACGGCGACGGCCAGGGCGACGAGCGGCAGCTGGCTGACGACGATCCACGTCAGGTTGGCCAGCCCTGCGGCGAACACCGACTCCTCACGTCCGGCGAGGACGACGAGGCCGACGAAGGTAGGGTCCAGCGGCGCGGACGCGGCGAAGAGGACACCGCCCCCGAGGAGCGCCGACCCGGTCCGACCGCGACCGGCCGGTCGCGGCGGTCGCGCCTCCGGCCGGCGGAGCCGTACCGCCGCCCAGGCGAGCAACGCGCCCGCCAGCAACGCCTCGATGGTCGCCCCCAGCCAGTCCGGCGGGAGGAGCGACGCCCAGTCGACGTCCTGCAGGTGCTGGCCGACGGCCACGGTGAGCACGGTCCCGAGGAGGGCGGTGCCCAGGACGACGACGGCCGCGAAGGCGAGGACCGTGCGCTCGCGAGCACCGGCGGCGAGCGCTCCTAGGGCCAGGAGCAGGCCGGCAGGGTCGATCCCCGCCAAGCCGAGCGTGAGGGCCGTGACGAGGAGCTCCACCATGCCCGGAGCCTACGGAGCCGGTCGACGGCGGCCACCGGGTGCGTCAGCCCGACGCCGTGCGCCGCCGACGGACGAGCCACACCGCGAGGGCGCCGAGGGCGAGGGCCCCTCCCGCGGACCCGGCGAGCACGGCCGGGCCGCTGGACGGGCCGCCCTCGGACGCCGAGCCGCTCCGCTCCCAGCCCGCGCCCGGCGGGCCGCCGTCCCTCGGTCCGCCGGCGGCGGCCGTCCAGGCGTTGCACGGGTTCACCCACCACTCGCCGTCCTGCTCGTACGGCGCGAACACCCACGTCCGGGACGACCTCCAGCCGTCGGCGAGCTCGTCGTCCTCGCGCGGCCAGGTGCCGTACATCGCCGCCTCGACCGACAGGCGGACGGGCTCGCCCTCGGCGCCGGGCAGCTCGCCACGACGCACCTCGTCCACCTCGACCTCGAGCGCGCCGTCGGTGGTGTCGACGACCCGACCGGTGAGCAGCAACGTCGCGTCGGCCAGCACGCGCTCGCGGCCCACGCAGGACAGCGCCTCCGCAGACGACCCGACCGCCCCCACGGCCAGCGGCGTGCCGGCGAGCACGAGCGAGGCGGCGAGGACGGGCAGGCGCGGTGCGGGCATGCCGCTGGGACGTCCCCCGACCGGCTCGCGTTCCCCGCGAGCCGGACGGGGGATCACCGGGCGGTCACCGGGGGATCACCGAGAACAGGAACTTCTTCTTGACCATCAGCCAGATCGCGAGCATGACGACGGTGTGCACGACCGTGCCCTGCCAGACGTTGCCGCGGTCCAGGCCGGGGATGTTCCCGACGGCGAGGGCGAAGAAGACGTGCACGATGAAGACGTAGAGGCTGGCGGCACCAAGCGGGATCCACAGCCAGCCGACGGCCTTGTCGATCGGCCTCCAGCAGGTCGTGAGCACCGCGTGCGCGACGACGATCATCAGCGCCAGGTCGAGCAGCCGGCCGGGCTGCAGGAAGATCCGGGTGTAGGCGTGGTCGTAGAGCCACCCGTAGGAGCCGTCGGGGAACGGCGTCGCGGGGAGGCCGAAGCGGTGCCCCGCCCACAGCCAGACCAGCGCGGCGGCGTACCCGACGACCAGCACGCCGCAGGCGACCTTGCCCGGGCGGGTGGTCAGCGCGCGGGTGACCTGGCGCCGGTAGTGACCGAGCACGAGGCCGTGGGTGAACGGCAGCTGCCAGGTCAGCAGCGGGAAGACGTCCTCGAACTGCGAGGGGAACCAGTGCGGCTCGGCGACCGCGCCGTACACGAACGCCGCCCAGGAGACGGCCAGCAGCACCCACCACAGGCCGCGCCGGACCAGCCACATCATCGCCGGCAGCAGCAGGCTCAGGACGACGAAGAGCCCCATGATGTTGAAGACCCACGGGCCCATCTGGAGCAGCAGCAGCTGCTTCACGGCGTACCACGGCGGCGGGTAGTCGAAGAGCCGCGCGGCGTTGGCGTAGAGGTCGTAGACCTGGCCCTGCACGGCCTCGCCGTCCTCGCCGGTGCCGCGGTCGGTGAACGTCGTGATGTCGGTGGCGTCCACGAACGGCACCAGGCCGACGAGGTAGACGATGAGCACGACGGCCAGCGCGACGAGGTACTGCTTCCGGGCGCGCTTGAGCATCGTGACCGCGGTGGCCCACTCGCCGAACCGGCGGACCGTCGGCGCGTAGATCATCCCCAGCACGATGCCGGAGAGCAGCACGAACATCTCCGCGCCGGTGATCGCGCCGATCGCGTTGAGGCTGACGTAGGAGTAGGGGCTCGCCACCTCGATGTGGGTGAAGACGACGGTCAGGATGATCCAGCCGCGGAACAGGTCCAGCCGCCGGTCGCGCGGGTCGTGCTCGTCGGGGTAGCGCCACGACGGCACGTAGCGGCCGACCAGCCCCGCGACCAGGAAGGCGATGGCGAGCAGCGCGGCGCAGAGGACGATCCAGCCCATCTCGGCGCCGACGTCGTCGGCGTCGACCTGGCGGCCCTGCGCGGTCGCGGCGTTGCCGGCGTCCTGGTCGAGCACGCGGGTGACCGGGCCCGTGTCGACGCCGGCGTCGTCCAGGTCGCGCCGGAGGGCGGCCGAGAGCCGGTCGGTCCGCGTCGCGCGCCAGTCGACGACGCGCTGGTCGACCTCCGCCTCGGGGCGGCGCTGCTCCAGCCAGGAGATGCCGGCGATCAGCGGGTGGTCCTCGACGGCGCCGAAGACCTGCCGCCACCACGCCTGCTTGATCTCCAGCTCGGGGTCGCCGTCGCCGTCGGGCTCCCACAGGGCCGCGGTCTCGACGAGGAACGGCTTGTCGTGGCGCTCGGCGAACCGGTCGTAGAACGGACGGCCGCCCGTGCCGGCGGCGTACCCGAAGCGCTCCTCGAGCCGCTCGGTGAAGGCGCCCGGTGCCGGTGCGACGTCGACCTCGAAGCCCTCGCTGGACTCCAGGTCGCCGGTCTCCCCGCCCTCGGCCGGGTCCAGGTCGTTGTCCACGCGGCCGCGGTCGACGCCGAAGTGGTAGAGCGTGAGCCCGACCCAGTCCACGGCGTCCGCGCCGGGCCAGTACGGCGCGTAGGGGTCGTCGCGGCCGTCGAGCTGCTGGTCGCCGTCGGTGTCGAGGGAGCGGACGTCGGCCACCCGGTCCGGGTCGACGTCGCCGTACGCCGCGCCGAAGGGGTAGCCCGCGCCGTAGACCGGCGACCACACCATCGCCGCGTGGTCGGTGGCGTCGTGGACGGCGTCCGCGACGGAGCGGAACGCGTCGACGTAGGCCTCCGGCTGCTGGCCCCACTGGTACCAGGTGCCGTTCATCTCCGGCGCGAACCGGACGAGGAAGAAGGTGTCGAGCTCGCGGTGCAGCGTCGCGAGCTCCTCGGCGAGGTCGGCGGCGTCCGCGTCGGTGAGGTCCCCGAGGGCCGGCAGCGGCTCGAGCGTCACCGCGGCGACGGCGCCCTGGGCGGCGGCCTGCTCGACGAACTGGCGCAGGAAGGTGCGGTCGTCCTCCGACAGCGGGTAGTTGACCCGCTGGGAGTACAGCGAGGGCGTCGTGCCGAGCCGGTCGGCGTAGTCGACGGCGAGGTCCTCGGTCCAGTCCAGGCCGGGGCCGAACCAGGGGCTGCCGACGCGCGGCTGCGGCACGGGGTCGGGGGAGGGGTCGCCGTCCGCGGCGGCGGCCACGGGGGCCGCGAGCACCGGTGCGAGGACCGTGAGGAGGAGCAGGAGGAGGTGGAGCAGCCTGGTCGGGGTGGCCGTGGGACGGCCGGCCGGGATCAGTCCTGCCGCAGGCACACCAGTCTCCACAGGTTGCGCCCGTCCTCTCGTCGGTACTCCAGCTCGTCGACGGTCGCCAGCGTCAGCGCCAGGCCCCGTCCGGACTCGGCGTCCTCGCCGGGCATGCTCACCCGGCTGAGGTCCAGCTCCGCGCGGATGCCGTCGTCGTGCAGCACGGCCACGAGCCGGTCGGCCTCGACGGCCAGGTCGAGGTCGACCCCGCGCGCCCCGTGCGCCCCGTCGGCCGGGTCCTCGCGGTCGTCGCCGTACGCGTGCTCCACGACGTTCGCCAGCACCTCGATCACGGCGAGCTCGAACCGCATCCGGTCCAGGTCGCCGACGAGCGGCGCCTCTGCCCACAGCAGCTCCAGCTCCTGGTGGGCGCGGTCGACGGTGTCCGGGACCGCGGGTGCCGTCAGGTGGCGGTGCGCGGTGCCGGGAGGACGGTCGTCAGTCATCGAACGCGGTCTCCACGTCGTCGCGGGGGCGCAGCACCTTGTCCATGTTGGTGAGCTGGAAGACGGTGAGCACCGTGGCCGTCGGGCGGGCGATCCGGAGGTCGCCGCCGGCCTGCCGCGCCGACTTCAGGCCCGCGATGATCGCGCCGAGGCCGGAGGAGTCCAGGAAGGTCGTCTCGGCCAGGTCGACCACGACCCGGGTGGACCCGGAGGAGACCAGCTCGGCGAGCAGCTCCTTGAGCTGCCGGGCGGACACCATGTTGAGCCGGCCCTTGGGCACGACCACGCCGATCCCGCCCTCACGGCGGTCGACCTCGATCTCGATCATGACGATGCTCCTCCTCGAGCGACTTCGGGGACGTCGGCCGCATCTCCGAACCCGCGGTAGCGGACGGCCTGGATGATCACGGAGAAGATGACCAGGTCGAAGACGACCCAGACGATGTTGAACACGGTGCCGAGCCAGGTCGCCTGGCCGACCGCGAGGCGCACGACGCCGATGACCGCACCGGCGGCGAGCAGCCCCATCGCCCACAGCTGCGGCTTGACCAGGTCCCAGCGCAGGCTCTCGTCCGCGCGCTTGGTCTTCGGGGTGACCGCGAAGTCGAGGCTGCGGCCGAGGAAGACGTTGCCGAAGGCGGACGTGAAGGACTTGATCCACACCGGGAACAGCGCGAGCGAGTACTGCTGGCCGCGCCAGGTCGGCCGGCCCGCCGCCACCACGAAGAAGAGCAGCTGGTTGACGACGAGGAACGGGACCAGGCGGATGAAGAACTCGGTGCTGATCGCCTGGACCGGCAGCACGCCGATGGTCAGGTAGACGACCGGCGCGGCGATGTAGACGATCGCGGCGAAGCCGGAGAGGTAGCTCCACATCGTCGCGAAGTACATGAGCCGCTGGGGCCACGACAGCCGCTTCTGGGTGAGCGGGTTCTCCCGGAAGAGCACCTGCACCGTGCCCTGCGCCCACCGCAGCCGCTGGGTCAGCATCGTCTGCAGGTCCTCGGGCGCGAGGCCGACCGCCAGCACCTCGTCGTGGTACGCCGTGCGCCAGCCCAGCCCGTGCAGCCGCATGCAGGTGGCCATGTCCTCGGTGACCGAGATGGTCGCCAGCGGCATGATCGGCTGGGCCTCGCCGCCGCGGTCGACGTCGACCGCGTCGACCAGCGCCTGGACGGTCTCGACCGCGCCGAGCGGCGACCAGTCCCGGTGCGCCATCTGGTCCAGCGCCTCGTCGCTGATGGTCGCGAGCGAGTCGCCGCCCTCGCTCCCGAGGACGCCGAGCTCGGCGACCACGGCGAGGTCGGCCTGGACGGCCTCGAGGTCCGCGCGCACCAGCTCGCGCCGGATGCCCGCGAGCCGCTGCTGGAAGCGGTAGGTGACGTCGAAGAGCGCCTCGCCCTCCGCGAGCTCCTTCCGGGCACGGCCGATGTCGACGAGGATCGCGTCGAGCGCGCTCGCCACCAGGGTCTCGTCGGGGGAGAGCTGCCTGCGGGCCTCGCGGACGACCTTCTTGGCGGTCCGCAGCGCCTTGTGCACGCCGACCTCGACCTCGGAGGCGTAGCGCGAGACGCCCAGCTGCATGAGCGCCTCGCGGCGGATGACGGCGTTGGACCCGCAGAAGAACGCGGCGTTCCATCCGTCCTTGCCCTGCTGGATCGGGCCGTAGAAGAGCGGCGCCTGGCTGCCCAGCGGGTCGCTCTCGGGGACGTTGACGAACCACTGGGGCGTCTGCACCAGCGCCATCTGCTCGTCGGTGAAGTAGCCCAGCGTGCGGTCGAGGATCTCGGGCTTCGGGATCTGGTCGGCGTCGAGGATGAGCAGGAACTCGCCCTCGGTCGCCAGCAGCGCGTTGTTGAGGTTGCCGGCCTTGGCGTGGCGGGGCATGCCGACCCAGTCCGCGGAGCGGGTGATGATCCCGATGCCCTCCGCCTCTGCGGCCGCGCGCATCTCGGGCCGGTTGCCGTCGTCGAGGATCCACGTCTGGTGGGGGTAGCGGATCGCCTTCGCGGCCCGCGCGGTGGTCATCACCAGCTCGATCGGCTCGTTGTACGTCGTGATGAACACGTCGACGGTCCGGCCGTCGGGGGCCTCGGGCGGGTCACCCCGCTCCTTGAGCCGCCACATGCCCAGGCCGAAGAGCAGCGAGTCGATGAGGCTGTAGGTCTCCGCGACCACCAGCGGCACCGCGATCCACCACGCCGGCCAGTTCACCGAGAACAGCCAGCGCCAGACGATGTAGTTGAGCCCCAGGATCGTCGTGAGCACGACGATCGTGCGGATCACCAGCAGGCGGCGCGTCATGCCGGCTCCCTGAACACCGCCACGACGGTGACGTCGTCGATCGCGGTGCGGTGGAGGGCCAGGCGGCGGATCGAGCGCAGCAGCGCGACACCGTCCGGCGCCGCGGACACGAGGTCCGCGACGGGCGGCACCCAGTCGACGGGGTCGTCGAGCAGGTCCAGCAGGCCGTCGCTGAAGAACACCAGCCGGTCGCCGGGCTGGAGCCGCTCGGTGTGCTCGGTCCAGTGGTCGTCGGCGAGCACGCCGAAGGGCCGGTCATCGCTGCCGAGTGCCACCGGCGTCCCGTCCGCGCGCACGAGGAGCGCGAGGCCGGCGCCGGCGTCGACGTACCGCAGGAAGCCGTCGTCGAGGTCCACCGCCGCCTCGAGGAGCGTCACGAACGTCTCGGAGCGCTCGAGGTCGGGGAGCAGGCTGCGCGCCACCTGGGTGGCGGTGATCCCGAGGTCGACGCCGGCGGTGACAGCGGCGTGGGTGCCCCGGATCGCGGCGCGCACGCCGGCCCCGACGAGCGCGGCCCCGGTGCCCTTGCCCATCACGTCGCCCAGGCCGAGGTGCAGGACCTCCTGGGCGACGCCGTAGTCGTAGAAGTCGCCGCCGACCGCGAGCGCGGGGACGCACAGCCCGTCGACGGTCCAGCCCTCCACGCGGATCGGCCGGGAGGGGAGCAGGGAGGCCTGGACGCGCCCGGCCTGGGTCATCTCGGTGGACGCGACCAGCTCGAGCTCGGCCCAGGCGGCGAGGTCCTCGAAGGTCGTCTGCTCGTCGGCGTCGAAGGTGCGGGCCTCGGTGTCGTAGACGCAGAACGTGCCGATGACGTTCCCGGTGTGGTCGCGCAGCGGGTGCCCGGCGTAGAACCGGATGCCGCCGTCGACCACGACGGGCAGGTGGCGGAAGCGCTCGTCGGCGCGCGCGTCGGGGACCACGAGGGTGTCGCCGTCGCTGTGCGTCCGGTCGCAGAAGGTCTGGTCGCGCGGCAGCTCGGTGAGCTCGATGCCGGCCACGCTCGGGAACCAGGCCCGGTCTCCGTCGATGACGGTCACCGTCGAGATCGGCACGCCGAGCGCGGTCCGCGCCAGGCGCGTGATCCGGTCGAGGCGGTCGTGGGAGCCGGTCTCGTCGAGGGCCAGGCTCTCGACGGCACGCTGACGCCGCTCCTCCGTGGAGGTCCCCATGTTGTGCTTCGCCCTTCGTGCTCGTCGGACAAGGCCCCCCAGCGTCCTGTGGCGACGCCCGTACCCCGGGCGGGCCGCCGCGCAAACCCTAAGGCCTGTCCGGGCCACCCGAGGGCCATGGCCGCCGGACCGGGAAGGCTAGGGTCGCGGTGTGGAACGCAGTCATCGGGGTCAGCGGGCCGTGGTCGTGGACGACGACGAGGACATCCGGCTGCTCGTGCAGCACGTCCTCGAGCAGATCGGGCTGGAGGTGGTCACCGCCGCGACCGGCGAGGAGGGCATCGAGGCGGTCCGCCGCACCGACCCCGACCTGGTCACGCTCGACCTGTCGCTGCCCGACGTGGACGGGGTCGAGGTCTGCCGCAGGTTGCGCGAGTTCAGCAACGCCTACGTCGTGATGGTGACCGGCCGGGTGGAGGAGTCCGACCGCCTCGTCGGCCTCGAGGTCGGCGCCGACGACTACCTCTCCAAGCCGTTCTCGCCGCGCGAGCTGCACGCCCGCGCGGCCGCTCTGCTCCGCCGGCCGCGCGCGCCGATGTCGGGCGCGGAGGCGCCCGCCGCCGCGCCGGTCGAGGCCGCCGCCCCGCCCGTCGACGCCGGTGGCGGGCTGGTGCTCGTGCCGGTCGACCACGTCGCGCTCCTCGACGGCCTGCCGCTCCCGCTGACGCCCGCCGAGGTGTCCCTCCTGACCGCCTTCGCCGCCCACCCGGGACGCACCTGGGAGCGCGGCGACCTGGTGCGCGAGGTGTGGGAGGGGGAGTTCATCGAGTCCGACTTCCTGGTGGACGTCCACGTCGCCTCGCTGCGCCGCAAGCTGCGCAAGGCGGGCGGTTCGGACCACGAGTGGATCCGCACCGTGGGCGGCGTCGGCTACACCTTCCAGACGCCCGCCTGACGTCGGCCCGCGGCCTCCGGCTCAGTCCTCGTCTGCGGCCGCGGCGTCGCCGGACCGGATGCCCGCGGTCGCCTGGCGGGTGACGATGAGCCCGACGAGGCGGGCGACGACCAGCGCGACGTAGAGCACGCCCGCGACCATCTCGACCATGACCAGCGACCGCGCGTGCGGCTCGACGGGGACCACGTCGGACAGCCCGACGCTGGTGAGGACCGAGAACGACAGGTAGAGCAGCTCGAACCAGCTGCGCGTGTCGGCGGAGTCGGTCCCGATGAACGCCCCGTCGAAGATCACCTGCACCGCGGCGTAGAGGTAGGCGAAGCCCCAGGCGACGACGGTGAACGCCGCGCCGGTGGCGTACAGCTCGTCGGTCGTGACCCGGTCGTCGTGGAAGAGGTAGCGGATCAGCGCGTAGGAGACGTAGAAGTAGAAGGGCGCGTGCAGCAGGGCCGAGGTCAGCACGATCCAGTCGGTGTCGGGGGAGAACGCCTCGAGGATGGTGAACACCATCGCCGGGATCCCCAGGAACGCCGCCGACCAGCTGAGCGCCGGGGTGCGCCGCACCGCCCAGACCGCGATCGTCACGACCGCGATCTGCACGATGCCGATGACGGCGCGGCCGACCGTGGACCCCTGCAGGAACGGGTAGGCCAGCACCGCGAGGAGCTGGACCCCGAGCAGCACGGCGGAGGGGTGCCGCCCCAGCACGCCGTGCACGCGCTGCTGGTCGGCCGACCGGGTCACCGGCGCCGTCCCCGGTTGCGCAGCGCCTTGGCCTGCCGGCGCTCGAGGCGCTGGACCTCCTCGCGGACCAGCTCCTCGCGGGCGACCAGGGTCCGGACCAGGTGGAAGCCGGTCGCGGTCATCACGATCAGCGGCCAGGGGAAGTACGGCTCGAAGCCGCCGTCCCCGAAGCAGGTCGCCAGCCAGACCGCCCAGGTGATCAGGGTCGGGCCGATGAAGGCCAGGATCGCCGAGCGGCGGTCGGACTCCCACTCGCGCACGGCCAGCCGGCGCAGCTCGTCGGGCCCGGCGGTGACCAGCGCGCCGTGGCGGTCGGCCGGGGCCGGCGTGGTCGGCACCAGGTCCTCGAGCAGGGGCCGCAGCTCGCCGAAGGTGCGGGCGGCCGGGAGCCGGGACGCCCGCTCGTCGTGCTCCTCGCGGGTCAGCCGCCCGTCGGCGTACGCGTCGCCGAGCACGCGGAAGACCACCTCGCGGTCCGCGTCGCCGGCGCGGAGGCCGCTGTTGGCCTTCGCCCGGGGGTCGTGGGTGAACGCCGCCCAGGTCGAGGCGGGGTCGGGCGGGGTCGTCACGTCAGCATCCTAGGCGCGACGCGCCCGGCCCGTGGACGTCCATTGTGGCAAACGAGAACACGTTCTACTGTGTGGGCGCCGTCACTGATCTGGGGAGGTGGGGGGATGGCGTTCTCTGCTGTGTCCGTCATCCGGGGACCCGGTGAGCTGACCGCGATGGTCGTCGACGTCACCAAGCGGGTCTTCACCACACCGTTCCAGCTGCGCGAGTTCATCGAGCAGGCGTGGTTCATCACCAGCGTCACGCTGATGCCGACCATCCTGGTCTCCGTGCCGTTCGGCGCGGTCATCTCGCTGCAGGTGGGCAACCTGACCGGCCAGCTCGGCGCGCAGTCCTTCGCCGGCGCCTCCGCCGTCCTCGCGGTCGTCCGTGAGGCCGCGCCGATCGCCGCGGCGCTGATCATCGCCGGCGCCGCCGGCTCGGCGATCTGCTCGGACATGGGCGCCCGCAAGATCCGCGAGGAGATCGACGCGATGGAGGTGCTGGGCGTCGACCCCCTCGCCCGGCTCGTGGTGCCCCGCGTGATGGCCACCGTGTTCGTCGCGCTGATGATCAACGGGCTGGTGATCTCCGCCGGCATCGGCGGCGGCTACTTCTTCACCGTCATCATCCAGGACGGCTCCGCCGGAGCGTTCCTCTCCTCCTTCACCGCGCTGGCGAGCCTGCCCGACCTCTACATCTCGATGGTCAAGGCAGCGATCTTCGGCTACCTCGCCGCGATCGTCGGCGCCTACAAGGGACTGAACGCCGGTGGCGGCCCCAGCGGCGTCGGCCGCGCCGTCAACGAGTCGGTGATCGTCGCCTTCATGCTGCTGTTCTTCCTCAACGCCATCATCACGGCGATCTACTTCCAGGTCGTCCCGCAGCAGGGGCTCTGAGGTGGCCGCGATCACCGAGGTCGGGGCGACCCTGCTCAAGGAGCGCCGCGCGCGCCTGGAGGAGTACGGCGACCAGCTGCTGTTCTACGTCAAGGCGCTCGCCTGGACGCCACGCGCGATCCGCCGCTACCCGCGCGAGATCGCCAACACCCTGGCCGAGGTCTCCTTCGGCGTCGGTGGCCTCTCGGTCATCGCCGGCACCGTGGGCGTCATCGCGTTCCTGGCGTTCTTCGCCGGCACCGAGGTCGGCATCCAGGGCTACGCCTCGCTGAGCCAGCTGGGCGTCGCGAAGTTCACCGCCTTCATCTCGGCCTACTTCAACACCCGCGAGGTCGCCCCGCTGATCTCGGCGATCGCGCTCGCCGCGACGGTGGGCTGCGGCTACACCGCACGGCTGGGCGCGATGCGGATCAGCGAGGAGATCGACGCCCTCGAGGTGATGGGGATCCCGTCGCTGCCGTTCCTGGTCACCACCCGGATGATCGCGGCGTTCATCGCCGTCATCCCGCTCTACGTGGTGGCGCTGAGCGCGTCGTACCTCTCGCCGCGGCTGATCACCACGATGATCTACGGACAGTCGGCCGGCACCTACGACCACTACTTCCTGCAGTTTCTGCCGCCGATCGACATGCTCTGGTCCTTCTTCAAGCTGATCTTCCTGGCGGTCGCGATCATCCTGATCCACTGCTACTACGGCTACACCGCCTCCGGCGGCCCGGCCGGGGTCGGCATGGCGGTCGGCAAGGCGATCCGCACCAGCATCGTGACGACCGTCGTCGCCGACTTCTTCCTCAGCTTCGCGATCTGGGGATCGACCACGACCGTGCGGATCACGGGGTAGCGCGCGTGCTCGTCAACGTCCACCACGACAGCCCGGGGGAGCACCGACGGCTCCTGGTCGCCGGCGTCGTCTTCCTCACCGTCATCGCGCTGCTGCTGTGGCTCTCCATCGCGATCTACGACAAGCGGTTCGAGCGCTCGACGCGGATGACGCTCGAGGCGGACCGCGCCGGCCTGCAGCTCGCCGTCAACGGTGACGTGCGCTACCACGGCGTGCTGGTCGGCCGGATCGACTCGATCGGCCAGGACGGCGAGCAGGCGGTCATCGAGCTCGCGCTGCAGCCCGAGGCGGCGACGGACATCCCGCGCAACGTGCGCGCCGAGATCCTGCCGACCACGCTGTTCGGGCAGAAGTTCGTCTCGCTCATCGAGCCCGAGGACCCCGACGCCGAGGCGGTCCGCGACGGCGACGTCCTGCCCGCCGACCGGGTCGAGACCAACGTCGAGCTCAGCCGGGTCCTCGCGAACCTCTTCCCGCTGCTCCGCTCGGTCAAGCCGGCCGAGCTCAACAACACGCTCTACGCCCTGGCCTCGGCCCTCTCGGGACGCGGCGAGGACGTCGGCGCCCTGCTGGAGCGGCTCGACGGCTACACCGGCCGGCTGGCGGACCGCCTGCCGGACCTCCAGCGCGACCTCGAGCTGGTCGCCGACGTCTCCGAGACCTACGAGCGCGCGACCCCCGACGTGCTGCGGCTGCTGCGCAACGCCACGGTCTCGGCGCGCACCCTGGTCGACCAGGAGGCCCAGCTGTCCTCCTTCATCGGCGACGTCACCGGGATGGCCGAGACGACCACCCGGGTGCTCGCCGAGAACGAGGACGGGATCATCCGCCTCGGTGAGCTCTCCCGCCCGCTGCTGCGGTTGCTCGACACCTACGCCCCGCAGTACCCCTGCCTGCTCCGGGGCCTGGACCGGTACACCGGCAAGCTGGCCGAGATCTTCAAGAACGACCGCGTCAACCAGGTCCTCGAGCTCGGCTCGGTGCAGAAGCCGGCGTACGACGTCGACGACCGGCCGGAGTACGCCGAGGTCGGCCACGGGCCGTGGTGCGCCGGGCTGCCGAACCCGCCCGGCCCGGTCAGCACCCCGCTGGCCGACGGCAGCGACCAGGACGAGATCGTCGGCTCCACGCTGCCCTTCCGGACCGTCGACCCCGCGTCGTACCGCAACCCGACCAAGGGGTACGCCGGCACGGTCCCCGAGCAGCGGCTGGTCAACGTCCTGCTCGCCTCCGAGGCGGGGCTGTCCTACCGCGACCTCGGCTCGCTCTCCGCGCTGCTCTACGGCCCCCAGCTGCGCGGGACGGTGGTCGGGCGATGAGCGCGCGGAACACCACGACGATCGCCGCTGCCCTGAAACTGGGCGTCTTCACCGTCGTCTCCATCCTGGTGACCGGCCTCCTGGCGGTGATCATGGGCAACATCGGCTTCGGCGACAAGCGCACCGTGCGGGCCGAGTTCACCAGCGCGAGCATGCTGCAGGAGGGCGACGACGTCCGGATCGCCGGCATCCCCGTCGGCGAGGTCAAGTCCATCGAGCTGCACGAGCGCACCCGGGCGATGGTGACCTTCGACGTCGCCGCAGACGTGCCGCTCACGACCAAAAGCCGCGCCGAGATCCGCTACCTCAACGTCGTCGGCGACCGGTACCTGGCCCTCGAGGAGGGGCCCGACGGTGGCGAGCGGCTCAGCGACGACGCGACGATGCCGGTCACCCGGACCGCGCCGGCGCTGGACCTGACCGCCCTCTACAACGGCTTCCAGCCGCTGTTCTCCGCGCTGGACGCGACGTCGGTCAACGAGCTGTCCCAGAACATCATCGAGGTGCTGCAGGGGGAGTCCGGCACCGTCCAGGGCCTCCTCGCGCGGACCGCCTCCCTCAGCAACACCCTCGCCGACCGGGACGAGCTGATCGGGGAGGTCATCACCAACCTCGACCGGCTGCTCGGCACGGTCGACCGGCGCCGGACCCAGCTCTCCGAGCTCGTCGTCGGCCTCAAGGACTGGATGGGCAACCTCGCCGAGGACCGCCGGGTGATCGGCGACTCGGTGACGAACCTGGCCGACCTCACCGACACCGTCGCCGACCTGCTCACCCGCGCGCGGCCGCTGCTCGCCGAGGACGTCCGCGGGCTGCGGACCCTGATGAGGACGCTGTCGAAGAAGGAGAACCTGGAGATCCTCAGCGGGCTGCTCGAGCGCCTCCCGGAGGCGATGACCGACCAGACCCGGATCGGCACCTACGGGTCCTGGTACAACTACTACCTCTGCGACTTCGAGGGCAGCATCACGCTGCCGAAGATCCTCGGCATCGACCTCGGCTGGCTCGAGGACGCGCTCAACGACCTCTCCTTCCACAGCACCGCCCCGAGGTGCCAGTAGTGGGCGCCCGGGGTCGGAGCGACGCCCAGGTCCTGCGCTTCGGCGTGGTGGCCCTGGTGGTCCTGCTCGTGGTGATGGCCGCGGCGTTCAACCTGCAGAAGTTCCCCGGCTTCCGGGGCACGGGCTACCACGCCGAGCTCAGCGACGCGAGCGGCCTGCGACCCGGCCACATGGTCCAGGTCGCCGGCAAGCGGGTCGGCCGCGTCAACGGCATGACGGTCGAGGGCGGCGTGGTGGTCGTGGACTTCGAGCTCGACGCCGGCACCGAGCTCGGCCCGGACAGCCGGGCGTCGGTCGAGGTGCTGAACCTGCTGGGGGAGAAGTACCTCGAGATCGAGCCGGACGAGAAGGGCGAACTGGAGGAGGGCGGCACGATCCCGGTCGCCAACACCCGCTCGGCGTACGACATCGTCAACGTGCTCGGCGACCTGACCACGACCACGGAGTCCATCGACGACCAGCAGCTGAGCAAGGCCTTCGACGTCATCTCCGAGACCCTCGACGGTGCCGCTCCGGAGGTCCAGGAGAGCTTCACCGGTCTCTCCCGGCTCTCGCGGACCATCGCCACCCGCGACGAGGACCTGGCCGGGCTGCTGGACCGCGCGGAGTCGGTCACCGGCCTCCTCGCCGACCGCCGCGGCGACCTGCTGGAGCTGATGGGCAGCAGCAGCCAGGTCTTCGACGAGCTGGACCGTCGCGAGGTGGCCATCCACCGCCTGCTGGTCAACTCCCGCGCGCTGGCGGTCCAGCTCGAGGGGCTCGCGGAGGACAACGAGGACGACATCGGACCGGCGCTCGCCGACCTGCGCACCGTGACCCGGATGCTGCAGGACCGGCGCGAGGACCTGCGCAAGACCGCGGCCGCGGTCGGGCCCTACGCCGACATCCTCGGCCACATCGTCGGCACCGGGCCCTGGTTCGACGCCTACCTGGTCAACCTGCTCGGCCTCGCCGGCGAGTTCGTCCCCGGACAGAGGAACTGACCGTGCCGAAGCTCTCCTCCCGTCTCGCCGCGGCCGTCGTGGCGCTCGCGCTGGTGCTCGCGGCCGTGCTCGTCCTCGTCGACGGCGGCAGCGGGGAGAAGAAGGTGACGGCCCACTTCTCCCGCGCGGTCAGCATCTTCGTCGGCACCGAGGTCCGGATCCTCGGCGTGCCCGTCGGCGAGGTGACCGCCGTCGTGCCGCAGGGCGAGTCGGTGCGCGTCGACATGGTGTACGACGACTCCTACGACGTGCCGGCCGACGCGCGCGCCGTGATCGTGACGCCGACGCTGGTCGCCGACCGCTTCATCCAGCTCAGCCCCGTGCACACCGAGGGGCCGGTGATGGCCGACGGCGCGGACATCCCGCTCGCGGAGACCGCCTCGCCGGTCGAGCTGGACCGGATCTACGAGAGCCTCTCGACCCTCGCCAACGCCCTCGGGCCCAACGGCGCCAACCGCAACGGGTCGCTCGACACGCTGCTCGCCTCCGGTGCCGACGCGCTCGACGGGCAGGGCCGCACGGCCAACCAGCTGATCCGCGACCTCTCGGCGGCGGCCACGACGTTCGGCGACAACAGCGGGGACCTCTTCGGCACCGTGCGGCAGCTCGACGCCTTCACCCAGACCCTGGCGCGCAACGACGGGCTGGTCGACGAGTTCATGAGCGACCTGGCCCGCGCCACCGACCAGCTCTCCGGCGAGCGGCAGGAGCTGGGCCAGGCCCTGGCGGCGCTCGCCGGCGCGGTGGGCACGGTCAAGGCGTTCGTCCGCGACAACCGCGAGGCGCTGGTCGGCGAGGTCGAGGACCTCACCGACGTGCTCGACGTGCTCGTCTCGGAGAAGGACTCCCTGGCCCAGGCGATCGAGAAGGGGCCGCTCGGGGCCGGCAACCTCGCGCTCGGGTTCGACACCAAGACCGGCTCACAGAACGCCCGGATCCAGGTCGGGCCGAACGTCGAGGACCTCGACGGCTTCCTGTGCGCCGTCGTCACGAACGCCGGCGTCCCCGCCGCCGGGACGGTCTGCAAGCTGCTGAAGTCCCTGCTCGAGCCGCTCGGGCTCGCGCTGCCGACCGGCCCCGCCCGCGGCCAGGCACCTGACACCCGGGTCCCCGGTGAGGCCGTCCCCGCCACGGACCTGCGCCAGCTGCTCGGAGGTGGCCCCCGATGACGTGGACCCGCAAGGGCCTGACCGGCCTCGTCTCCCTCGCCGTGGCGGTGCCGCTGCTGGGCGCCTGCGACTTCGACGGCGCCTACGACCTCCCGCTGCCGGGCAGCCCGGTCAGCGGGGAGGAGACCTACACCGTGACCGCGGAGTTCGACGACGTGCTCAACGTCGTGCCCCGCTCGCCGGTGATGGTCAGCGACGTCGTGGTCGGCGAGGTCGACGAGGTCGAGCGCGACGGCTGGAACGCCGTCGTACGGCTCAAGATCCGCAGCGACATCGAGCTGCCCGACAACGCCGTGGCCGAGATCCGCCAGACCAGCCTGCTGGGGGAGAAGTACGTCGACCTCGGCGACCCGCCCGGGCGGGCGCGGGGCCGGCTCGAGGACGGCGACCGCCTCGACCTGTCCGACACCGGCCGCAACCCGGAGGTCGAGGAGGTCCTCGCCGCCCTGTCGTTCCTGCTCAGCGGGGGAGGCGTGGGCCAGATCAAGCAGATCAGCGACGAGGTCAACGACATGCTCTCGGGCCGCACCGACGACGTGCGGTCGCTCTTCGGGCAGCTCGAGGAGCTCGTCGGCGGCCTCGACGACCAGAAGGACGACATCGTCTCGGCGATGGAGTCGCTCAACCGGCTCGCGAGCACCCTGAACAAGGAGTCCCGCACGATCACCGACGCGATCGAGGCGACCGGGCCGGCGCTCGACGTCCTCAACGAGCAGCACGACCAGCTCGTCGCGATGCTGGCTCAGCTCGACCGGCTCGGCGAGGTCGGTACCCGCGTCATCAACGGGACCAAGGAGGACCTCCTCGCCGACCTCGACCACCTGCGCCCGATCCTGCGCAAGCTCAACGAGACCGGGGAGTCGCTGCCCCGGGGCCTCTCGCTGCTGATCAGCTTCCCGTTCCCCGAGCAGGCCAGTGAGATCGTCAAGGGCGACTACGCCAACGCGAAGTTCGCCCTCGACGTCTCCCTCGAGGGGCTCACCCAGCTGATCGAGCAGCCCGGCGGCGGCGGTGGTGGCGGCGGCACGATCCCGCTGCCCGACATCCCCGGGCTCCCCGACCTCCCCGACATCCCGCTGCCCGACATCCCCGGCCTGCCGACGCTCCCGGGACTCGGGCGCGCCGGCACCGCGGGCTACACCCAGGACGCCGAGGTCGGCACCGGTGGCGGCCTCCTCGCTGGAGGCATGGGATGACCCGCGGCGTGAAGGTCCGCCTGGCGCTGTTCGTGGCGCTCGCGGCCGTCGGCATCGTGTACGTGACCGGCACCTACCTCGGCCTGGTCGACCGCCTGCTCGGCCGCGGGCTCACGATCTCCGCGACGCTGCCGGACTCCGGCGGCCTCTTCGAGGGCAGCGAGGTGACCTACCGCGGCGTCAAGGTCGGCAAGGTCAGCGACATGGAGGTCACCCGCACCGGGCTCGAGGTCGAGCTCGCGCTCGAGGACGGCACGAAGATCCCGGGCGACGCGCGGGTGGAGGTCCACAACCTCTCGGCGGTGGGCGAGCAGTACCTCGACATCGTCCCCGAGGACGGCCGGGGCCCGTACGCCGAGGACGGCGACGTCCTCGCCGGCGACGCCGACAGCCTCCCCGTCGGCGAGGACGAGCTGCTCGTCGACCTCGACCAGCTCGTGTCCTCCGTGGACCAGGGCAACCTGGCGACCGTCGTCGATGAGCTCGGCCTGACCTTCGCCGACACCTCCGGGCCGCTGGAGCGGATGGTGGAGAGCGGCTCGCGCTTCGTCGAGGCCGCGCTCGACAACGAGGAGTCGACGTTCCGGCTCCTCGACAACGGCAGCACGGTGCTGAGGACCCAGCAGCGGCACCGCGGCGACATCCGCACCTTCGCCCGTTCGCTGGCCGACCTGACCCAGGAGCTCCGCGGCCGGGACCCCGAGCTGCGCACCGTCCTCGAGGGCGGCGCGAGCGCCGTGCGAGAGGTGGACAGGCTGATGGCCGGCCTCGAGCCGACCATGCCGGTCTTCATCGGCAACCTGGTGACGCTCAACCAGGTCGTGACCACCCGGCTCCCGGCCCTCGAGCAGCTGCTCGTGACGTTCCCGAAGATCGTGGCCAACGGCTTCACCGGCACCCCCGGCGACGGGTACGGCCACATCAACCTGCAGCTGGCGCAGAACCCCGGTCCGTGCCGCGAGGGGTTCGTGCCCAGCGACCAGTGGCGGCCGTCCTCGGACCTGACCGACACACCGATCTTCCCCGCGACGTGCCGCTCCGGCGCGCCGTTCAACCAGCGGGGACCCAAGTACGCGCCGCGCTTCGGCGGCAGCACCAACCGGGCGGCGCCGGGCGCCGCCCTCACCGACGAGCCGGCCGTGACGGTCGGCAGCCAGGGCGGGCTGAGGGACGTGTTCGGCGAGGACTCGTGGCGCTGGATGCTCATCGGCCCGCAGGAGGGGATGTGAGTCGACTGCGACCGAAGGTCCGACCGTCATGGGGACTGCTGACCGCCGTGCTCGCCGTGCTGGCGCTGGGGATCGCGGCCGCCATCGCGATCACCGCGCTCCGCTCCGACGAGGGCCGGGCGGCCCTCGACCGGGCGGTGCCGGGCGGCAGCGGAGGCAGCAGCGCCGACCAGGAGCTGACCGAGACCCACCGGGAGGTCTCCGAGGCGGCGCGCGAGCTGACGCTGGCCTTCCTGGAGGTGGACTACCGCGACATGGAGCCGCTGACCGAGGAGGTGCTGGCGCACGCCACGGGGGAGTTCGAGGAGCAGTACTCCGCCAACGTCGAGCAGCTCGTCGAGGCGGCGAAGCGCAACAAGTCCGTCAGCACCGGGAAGGTCGTCGCGCTCGGCGTCGGCGACCTCGACGCCGACTCCGCGCTCGTGTACGTCGCCGCCGACAGCGAGGTCGAGAACGTCACCACCGAGGGCAGCAAGCAGCCGCGCTACTACCGGCTGCAGCTCGACATGGTCCGCGAGGACGGCGAGTGGCTCGCCTCCTCCGTGCAGTTCGTGGGATGAGGAGGGACGTGGACGTGTCGACCACCGACGAGAAGACCTGTCCGTTCTGCGCGGAGACCATCAAGGCCGCCGCCATCCGCTGCCGCTACTGCGGCTCCGACCTCGAGCCGGCCGCTGCACCTGCCGCCGCGCCGGTCCCGGACCGGGTGCCGGGCCCGGACCCGGCGCCGGACCCGGTGCCGGACCCGGTGCCGGACCCGGTGCCGGACCCGGTGCTGGACCCGGTGCCGGCCGACCGCGCGCCCCGTCGCTGGCCGGCGCTCGTCCTGGCGGTCGTGGTGGCGGTCCTGGCCGTCGTCGGCGTCCGGATGCTGGTGGTCGACGTCGACGAGGCCGGCGTGCCGGACGGCACCACGCCACTGGCCGAGGGCGTGGTCTTCGAGTCCGAGGGCGCCAAGTCCGCCGGCCTGAGCGCGGCCAGCGAGGCGGCCGAGAAGGTGCTGTCGTACTCCGCGAAGACGCTCGACGAAGACATGGAGGCCGCGCTGCCCCTGCTCGCGCCGCGGATGCGCACGGAGTACGCCGAGACGCTCGAGGCGATCCGGGAGGACACCGAGCGCAACCAGGCGGTCGTCGAGGCCAGCGTCGTCGCCGCCTCGGCGATCTCGGTGAGCGAGCACCACGTGAAGGCGCTGCTGTTCGTGAACCAGTCGACGACCGGCAAGGAGTCCGAGCAGCCGCGGGCGGACCTCAACCGGGTGGTGGTGACCCTCCATCGCGGTGAGGGGGACTGGGTCGTGACGGATCTCGACGCGCTCTGATAGAACTGTCCCGACCGGACTGGAACACGTTCTAGTGCCACCACCCCGGGCGTGAGGAGCAGGTACGCCGCCGTGACCGCCACCCAGGCCCCGACCGCGCCCCGCCGCGTCGAGACCGACGTGCTCGTCGTGGGCGCCGGCCCGACCGGCCTCTTCGCGACGTACTACGCCGGCTTCCGTGGGCACCGCGTCGCCGTCGTCGACTCCCTGCCCGAGCTCGGCGGCCAGGTCACCGCGATGTACCCCGAGAAGCAGATCCTCGACGTCGCCGGGTTCCCCTCGGTCAAGGGCCGGGACCTGGTCGCGGGCCTCGTCGAGCAGGCCGCGACCGCCGACCCGACGTACCTGCTGGACCGCACCGCCACGACGCTCGAGCACGGCACGGACGGTGTGGTGGTCACGCTCGACGACGGCACCGAGGTCGCCGCCGGGGCGGTGCTGGTCACCGCCGGCATCGGCAAGTTCAGCCCGCGCCCCCTGCCGGCCGGCGAGGGGTGGCTCGGCCGCGGCCTGGAGTTCTTCGTGCCGAGCTTCGCGCCGTACGCCGGCAAGGACGTGGTCGTCGTCGGCGGTGGCGACAGCGCCTTCGACTGGGCGCTCCACCTCGAGCCGATCGCCCGGTCGGTCCGGCTGGTGCACCGCCGTGACGCGTTCCGCGCCCACGAGCGGACCGTCCAGCAGGTGCGCGACTCCTCGGTCGAGATCGTGACCCGCGCCGAGGTGACCGCGCTGCGCGGCGAGGAGGTCCTCGAGTCCGTCGAGCTCCTCGTCGACGGCGAGACCGCGACGTACCCCGCCCAGGCGGTGGTCGCCGCGCTCGGGTTCCTCGCCGACCTCGGGCCGCTCCAGGACTGGGGCATCGAGGTGCGCAAGCGGCACGTCGTGGTCGACTCCGCGATGCGGACCAGCCTGCCCCGCGTCTTCGCCGCGGGCGACATCACCGAGTACCCCGGCAAGGTCCGGCTGATCGCCGTCGGCTTCGGCGAGGCGGCGACCGCCGTCAACAACGCGACCGTGGCGATCGACCCGACCGCCCACGTCTTCCCCGGCCACTCCAGTGAAGGGAGCCAGTCATGAGCAGGATCAAGGTCGACTTCGACCTCTGCGAGTCCAACGCGCTGTGCGAGGCGATGGCGCCGGAGGTCTTCGAGCTCGACGACGACGACTACCTGCAGGTGAAGGCCGAGGAAACCACGCCCGAGAACGAGGGCGACGTCAAGCGAGCCGTCGCGGCCTGCCCGCGCGCGGCCATCTCCCTGGAGGACTGAGCACCTGATGAGCACCACCACCGACGACCTCTCCCTCGACGGCCGCGTCGCCGTCGTCACCGGCGCCGGCGCCGGCCTGGGCCGGGCCGAGGCCCTCGCCCTGGCCGCGGCCGGCGCGAGGGTCGTCCTCAACGACCTCCCCGGCGCCGCCGACGAGGCGGTCGAGGAGATCCGCTCCCGCGGCGGCGAGGCCACCGTGGTCGAGGGCGACGTCTCCGAGCGGTCGACCGCCGACGCGATGGTCGCGGCCGCCGTGGACGGCTTCGGCTCGCTCGACATCGTCGTGAACAACGCCGGGATGACCCGCGACCGGATGCTCTTCAACATGTCCGACGAGGAGTGGGACGCGGTCATCAAGGTGCACCTGCGCGGCCACTTCCTGCTCTCGCGCAACGCCGCGGCGTACTGGCGCGGGAAGTCGAAGGAGGCCGACGCCCCGGTGTACGGCCGCGTCGTGAACACCGCGAGCGAGGCGTTCCTGGGCGGGTCGCCGGGGCAGCCGAACTACGCCGCCGCCAAGGCCGGCATCGCCGCGCTGACGCTGTCGACCGCCCGCGGTCTCGGACGCATCGGCGTGCGCGCCAACGCCATCTGCCCGCGCGCCCGGACCGCGATGACCGCACAGGTCTTCGGTGA
The DNA here is from genome assembly GCF_030506255.1 of Nocardioides sp. Arc9.136. NCBI lineage: Bacteria > Bacillati > Actinomycetota > Actinomycetes > Propionibacteriales > Nocardioidaceae > Nocardioides > Nocardioides sp. Arc9.136. The sequence continues at coordinate 1,893,319 of NZ_CP113431.1, forward strand.
GGACACCTCCGGCTCGGAGATCGACCCGTACTCGCCCGACCACGTCGCGCCGCTCGTCGCCTACCTCGCCTCACCGGCGGCGGACGCGATCACCGGCCAGGTCTTCGTCGTGTACGGCGGGATGGTGGCGCTCGTCGCCGCGCCCGTCGTCGAGCAGCGCTTCGACGCCTCCGGCTCGGTCTGGGAGCTCGAGGACCTCGCCAAGCAGGTCGGCGGGTTCTTCGAGGGGCGCGACCCCTCGGTCGGCTTCGCGGCCGACTCGATCATGCAGCTGACGGTCTGAGGGAGGTCTGGTCGTGGGACGTCTCGCGGGGAAGGTCGCCATCGTCACCGGTGGCGCGATGGGGCAGGGCGCGGCGATCAGCCGCGCGTTCGTCGCCGAGGGGGCCTCGGTCGTGCTCGCCGACATCGCCGAGGACGCCGGTCGGGCGCTGGCCGACGAGCTGGCGGCGGGCTCCGAGGGCCGCGCGCACTTCGCGCGCCACGACGTCGGAGACGCCGCCTCGTGGGCGACGCTGGTCGAGGACACCCACCAGCGCTTCGGGCCCGTGGGCGTCCTGGCCAACAACGCCGGGCTGCTGCGCTTCGGGGAGATCGGCACGATGCCCCAGGAGGAGGTCGAGCTGCTGTTCCGCGTCAACCAGCTCGGCTGCTTCCTCGGCATGCAGGCCGTCACCGCGACGATGCGCGAGCACGGCGGCGGCTCGATCGTCAACGCCTCCTCGGTCGAGGGCCTGGCCGGGATGGCCGGCTGTGCGGCGTACGCCGCGACGAAGTGGGCCATCCGCGGGATGACCAAGTGCGCGGCCATGGAGCTCGGCCCGCACGGCATCCGGGTCAACTCCGTGCACCCCGGGATGATCGACACCCCGATGACGCGGGTGCACGGCGGCGACGCGGCGATGGAGTACGGCGCCTCCAAGGTGCCGCTGCGGCGCGTCGGCCAGCCCCAGGACATCGCACCGCTGTACGTCTACCTCGCCTCGGAGGAGTCGGCGTACGTCAACGGTGCCGAGATCGCCATCGACGGCGGCGTGACGTCCACGCACGCCTTCGGTGGCTGACCGCTAGGTTCACGCCATGGCCAACCAACGTTCCCAGGTCGTCATGTCCGACGCCGAGGTGGACACCTTCCTCGCCCAGCAGCGCAGCTCCACCGTCGCGACGATCGGCCCGAACGGCCAGGTGCACCTGGTCGCGATGTGGTACGCCTGGCTCGACGGCCACATCTGGATCGAGACCAAGGCCAAGTCGCAGAAGGTCGTCAACCTGCGCCGCGACCCGCGGATGAGCTTCCTCGTCGAGGCCGGCCACACCTACGACCAGCTCCGCGGCGTCTCGCTCGAGGGCTCCGGCGTCGTCATCGAGGACGAGCAGACCGTCTGGGACGTCTGCGTCAACGTCTTCGAGCGCTACAACGCGCCGTACACCGAGGAGCTGCGGCCGTTCGTCGAGGTGATGGCCCGCAACCGCGTCGTCGTCCGCCTCGACGTCGACCGCACCCGCAGCTGGGACCACCGCAAGCTCGGCATGGACCCCATGGACCTCGGCGGCTCCACCGCGGAGTTCCTGGACTGACCTGCGCGGGGGCTCGTGTGCCAGCCGGCCGCTGGAAGCTTCATCGGCTGGCCGCTGAACCTGTCGGTGGGACGCTGAACCTCCCGGCCAACCGGTGGTCGAGCACCAGTCGGGCGACCCGGCCCGCAGGGTCAGTCGCGCAGGATCAGGTGGACGGCGCGCTCGATCTGCTTGCCGGTGTCGGCGGCGGTCTGGCGGCCGGTGACCCAGGCGACGAGGGCGGCGAGCCAGACGTCGCCGATGACGCGGGCGATGGTGACGTCGTCCTCGTTGGGCTCGGTCTGGCCGGGGTGCATGGCGCGGGTGAGCATCCGGGTCAGGAGCATGCCGACGGTGTGGATCTCGGCCTGCACCGAGGCGTCGGCGAACATGAACGCCCGGGTGAGGGCCTCGGTGAGGTGCGGGCTGCTCTGCAGGCCGCGGGTGGTGCCCTTGAGGACGTTGATGACGCGCTCGGAGGCGGTGTCGCCGGGGACGACCTCGTCGCGGCGCAGCACCTCGGTGCGCTCGAGCTCGCGGCCCAGGGCGCTGACGAGCAGGTGGATCTTGGAGGGGAAGTAGCGGTAGAGCGTGCCGAGGGCGACGTCCGCCTGGTCGGCGACGGCCCGCATCTGCACGGCGTCGAAGCCGCCCGTCGAGGCCAGGTCGATGGTCGCGTCGAGGATCCGCTTGCGCCGGTCGCGCTGGGCTGCGGAGCCGAGGTCCTCCACGCTGAGGGAGTTGGTCGTGCTCATCGCTGCTGCCCCTGGGTGCTCGTTCCGGTCATGTCGAGCCGGTGTCCTGCACAGCGGGATCCGATGCAGATCCCGGACGAGACCGCCGGTATGTGGCACTAGGCTACCGGCAGGTGTTCCGTGATAGGAACACGTTCCAGTTCGTCCGGTCCGGCGTGTCAGACATCCGGTTCATGTCCGGATGTCGGCAACGGCACAGTCGAGAAAGGTCGTGACGCGCGTGCGGATCGCGATGCTGTCCTACCGGAGCGCACCCCACACCGGCGGTCAGGGCGTGTACCTGCGGCACCTCAGCCGTGAGCTGGCCAACCTCGGTCACGAGGTCGAGGTGTTCTCGGGGCAGCCCTACCCCGAGCTCGACCACCCCGACGTCCGGCTGACCAAGGTCCCGAGCCTGGACCTCTACCGCCAGCCCGACCCCTTCCGCGTGCCGAAGCTGCGCGAGTTCCGCGACCGCATCGACGTCGAGGAGTTCGCGACGATGTGCGTCGCCGGCTTCCCCGAGCCCAAGACGTTCAGCTCCCGGGTGGTGCGCGTGCTGCGCGACCGGGTCGACGACTTCGACGTCGTCCACGACAACCAGGTGCTCGGCTACGGCATGCTCGAGATCGAGCAGCTGGGGTTGCCGCTCATCACCACGCTGCACCACCCGATCACCTTCGACCGGCGCATCGACATCAGCCAGACCCGCAACCCGTGGCGCAAGCTCACGCTCTGGCGCTGGTACGGCTTCCTGCGGATGCAGGCGAAGGTCGCCCGCGCCGCCCGGAAGATCCTCACGCCCTCGGAGGCCTCCAAGCGCGACATCGCCCAGGACTTCGGCGTCGACCCGGCCCGGATGCAGGTGATCCTGCTCGGCGTCGAGGACACCTTCAAGCCGCCGACGAAGCCGCGCGTCCCCGGCCGGATCCTGGCCATGGCCAGCGCCGACGCCCCGATGAAGGGCATCGCGACGCTGCTCGAGGCCTTCGCCAAGCTGCGGACCGAGCGGGACGTCGAGCTGGTCCTGATCACCAAGCCCCGGCCCGGCGGGACGACCGAGAAGCTCATCGAGCGGCTCTCGATCGGCCACTGCGTGCGGTTCGTCAGCGGGGTCACCGACGCCGAGCTGGTCGAGCTGATGGGCTCCGCCGAGGTCGCCTGCGTGCCGTCGCTCTACGAGGGCTTCTCGCTGCCGACCGCCGAGCTGATGGCGTGCGCGACCCCGCTGGTCGTCTCCCGCGCCGGCGCGATCCCCGAGGTCACCGGCCCCGACGGCGAGGCCGCCGACCTGGTCACGCCCGGTGACGTCGGCGAGCTCACCGCCGCGCTGGGTGCCCTCCTCGACGACCCCGAGCGCCGCGAGCGGATGGGTGCCGCCGGCCGTCGCCGGGTCGAGGAGATGTTCAGCTGGCGTGCCGTGGCGGTCAAGGTCGCCGAGGCGTACGAGGAAGTGATCGAGGACTACCGCCGCGAACGCGCCGCGGGTCCGTCGGACGAGAGGAACAACCGTGCTCACCGTTGACTTCGACCGCCTGGGGCTGCGCCCGGGCGACCGTGTGTTGGACATGGGCTGCGGCGCCGGCCGGCACGCGTTCGAGATGTACCGCCGTGGGGGCGACGTCATCGCCTTCGACATGGACGCCGACGAGCTGGCGAAGGTCCGCGACCTCTTCGTGGCCATGAAGGACGCCGGAGAGGTCCCCGAGGGCGCGCAGGCCGACGTCAAGGAGGGCGACGCCCTGCAGCTGCCCTTCGCCGACGGTGAGTTCGACCGGATCGTCGCCGCCGAGGTGCTCGAGCACATCTGGGCCGACGTGGACGCGATCAAGGAGCTCGTCCGCGTGCTGCGCCCCGGCGGCACCCTGGCGATCTCGGTGCCGCGCTGGCTGCCCGAGGTCATCAACTGGAAGCTGTCGGAGGAGTACCACAACGCGCCCGGCGGCCACATCCGTATCTACACCGACCACGAGCTGGTCGACAAGGTCACCAAGGCCGGCCGGCCCAACGACGGCGAACCCGGCGACGCGATGGTCTTCGAGGGCAAGGACTACGCCCACGGCCTGCACGCGCCGTACTGGTGGATCAAGTGCGCCGTGGGCGTCGAGAACGACGACCACCCGCTCGCCAAGGCCTACCACCGGCTCCTGGTGTGGGAGATCATGAAGCAGCCGACCGCGCTCAGGCTCGCGGGCAAGGTGCTCGACCCGCTGATCGGGAAGAGCATGGTGCTGTACTTCCGCAAGCCCGGGACCGCGGGTGCCGATGACTGAGCAGCTCCCGTACGTCGACGGGGTGCTGACCGCCTCCCAGGTCGCCGACACCGCTGCGTCGATCGCGGCCATGCAGGAGCCCTCGGGCGCCGTGCCGTGGACGACGGGTGAGCACGTCGACATCTGGAACCACGTCGAGGCCGCCATGGCGATGCTCGTCGGCGGGCAGGTCGAGGCCGCCGAGCGCGCCTACGCCTGGGTCCCCACGATGCAGCGCCCCGACGGGTCCTGGCCGATGAAGATCGTCGCCGGCGAGGTCGACGACGAGCGCGGCGAGGTCAACATGTCGGCGTACTTCGCCGTCGGCCTCTGGCACCACTGGCTGGTGCGCCGCGACCTCGCCTTCGTGCGGCGGTACTGGCCCAGCGTGCGCGCGGGCCTGGACTGGGTCGTCGGCCAGCAGCTGCCCTTCGGGGGCATCCGGTGGACGCCGACCGAGGAGGGCGCCCTGCTCGCGGGCTCCTCCAGCATCTACCAGTCGCTGCGCGCGGGGGTGGCGCTGGCCGACCTGCTCGACGACCCGCAGCCGGAGTGGGAGCTCGCCGGCGGACGGCTCGGCCACGCGGTGCGCGAGCACCGCGACCTGTTCCTGGACAAGGCGACCTACTCGATGGACTGGTACTACCCGGTCCTCGGCGGCGCGGTCCGCGGCCAGGCCGCCCTCGACCTGCTGGCGACCCGGTGGGACGACTTCGTCGTGCCCGACCTCGGCATCCGCTGCGTCGACACCAACCCGTGGGTGACCGGCGCGGAGACCTGCGAGCTGGTGATGGCGCTCGACGCGATCGGCGACCACCGCCGGGCGCTGCGGCTGCTCGCCGACATGCAGCACCTGCGTGCGGACGACGGGCGGTACTGGACCGGCTGGGTCTTCGGCGACGACGTCAACTGGCCGCACGAGTGGACGACGTACACCGCGGCCGCGGTCGTCCTGGCCGTCGACGCGCTCGGCGAGGTCGCCGGGCACGGCACCGCCGGCTCGGGGATCATGCGCGGGACCTCGCTGGCCCCCCACTTCGCCGAGCTGGCCCTCGAGTGTGGCTGCGAGTCAGCCGACGAGCTCGCCCGCAGCGCCGGTCGTCCGTCGTAGGACGCGCATGGAGCCCAGCGCCTCGACCTCCTCGAAGGCGCCGGACTCCAGCGCGCGCAGGAAGACGTGGTACGGCGGCTGGCCGCCGTCCGCCGGGTCCGGGAAGACGTCGTGGATGACGAGCAGCCCGCCGACGTCGAGCCAGCGCGCCCAGCCGGTGTAGTCGTTCTGGGCGTGCTCCTCGGCGTGGCCTCCGTCGATGAAGAGCATCGACAGCGGGGTGCGCCAGTGGGCGCTGACCGTCGTGCTGCGGCCGATGACCGCGACGACCTGGTCCTCCAGGCCGGCCAGGCGCAGGGTCCGGCGGAACGTCGGGAGGGTGTCCATGACACCGAACTCCTCGTCGACCAGGGTCGCGTCGTGGTGCTCCCACCCGGCCTGGTTCTCCTCGGACCCGCGGTGGTGGTCGACGGTGAAGACCACCGCCTGCGGGCCGCCGACCTCACGGGCGGCCGCGCCGAGGTAGATCGCGGACTTGCCGCAGTAGGTGCCGACCTCGAGCGCCGGCCCGTGGGCGAGCCGCTCGAGCGCGACGCGGTGCAGCAGCATGCCCTCGTCCTCAGGCATGAAGCCCTTCGCGGCCAGGGCGTGTCCCAGCCAGTCGGACGTGGGATCGACCATGTTCGTCACGGCGCCAGACTAGTAGGTTGTAACACGTTCTAGTTCCGGCCCCGCCGCGTCGCGCGAGAGGACACTCATGTCGATCGGGATCTCCGAGGAGCACGTCGAGCTGGCCGCGAGCCTGCGCAAGTGGGCGACGACCCTCGACGGTCCGGCCGTGGTGCGGTCCGCGGAGGGCGAGGCCGCCGAGGCGTTCGCGCCGACCTGGCAGGCGGTCCAGGAGATGGGCGTCGCCACCATCGGCCTGCCCGAGGCCGCCGGCGGCGGCGGGGGATCGGTCCTCGACCAGGCGGTCGCCCTCGAGGCGTGCGCCCACGGGCTCGTGCCCGGGCCCCTGCTCGGGCCGGTGGTCGCGCACTCGCTGCTGGGCGGGTCCGAGGTCGCCGCCGCGCTGGGCGAGGGTGCGGTCGTCGCCGTCGGCCTCTCCGACCTGGTGTGGGACGTCCCCTCCGCCACGCACGTGCTGCTCGAGGTCGGGTCCGGCGGGTGGCGCGTCCTGCCCGTCGAGGCGGTCACGACCGCCGCGAGCACGGGCCTCGACCTCAGCCGGCGGTACGGGACGGTCGCGGTCCAGGACGCCGGTGCCGGGGTCGCGGTGCCGCACCTGACCCGCGAGCTCCTGCACCGCACGGCCGTCACGTACGCCGCCGCCGAGGCGGCCGGGCTGGCCCGCTGGTGCCTGGACACGGCCGTGGAGTACGCCAAGGTCCGCGAGCAGTTCGGCCAGAAGATCGGGGCGTTCCAGGCCGTCAAGCACCTGTGCGCGGAGATGCTGGAGACCTCCGAGGCGGTCACCGGCGCGGCGTGGGACGTCGCGTCGGCCGCTACCGGACCCGAGGAGCAGTGGGCCTTCGCCGCCGACGTCGCGGCGGTGACCTGCTTCGACGGCGCGGTCGAGGTCGCCAAGACCTGCATCCAGGTGCTCGGCGGCATCGGCTTCACCTTCGAGCACGACGCCCACCTCTACCTCCGCCGGGCGGTCGCCCTGCGGGCGCTGCTGGGCAGCAGCGACGAGGCCGCGCGCCGGCTCGCGGCCCGGGCGGTCGCCGGCACGCGGCGCGCCCTCGAGGTCGACCTCGAGGGCCGCGACGCCGAGGTGCGGGACGAGGTCCGCGCGGCCGTCGAGCAGGTCGCCGCCCGGCCGGCCGCGGAGCAGCGGGCCGGCCTCGTCGACACCGGCCTGCTGATGCCGCACTGGCCGGCGCCGTACGGCAGGGGCGCGGACGCGGTGACCCAGATCGTCATCGACCAGGAGCTCGCCCGCGCGGGCGTGACCCGCCCCGACATCGTCATCGCCGGCTGGGCCCTCCCGACGATCCTGGAGCACGGCACCGACGCCCAGCGCGAGCGGTTCGTCGAGCCCTCGCTGCGCGGCGACCTGGTCTGGTGCCAGCTCTTCTCCGAGCCCGGCTCCGGCTCGGACCTGGCCTCCCTGCGCACCCGTGCGGAGAAGGTGGACGGCGGCTGGCGGCTCAACGGACAGAAGGTGTGGACGTCGGTGGCCGACCGCGCCGACTGGGGCATCTGCCTGGCCCGCACCGACCCCGACGCGCCGCAGCACAAGGGGATCTCCTACTTCCTCGTCGACATGCGCTCGGCGGGCATCGACGTGCGGCCGCTGCGCGAGATCACCGGCGAGGCGCTGTTCAACGAGGTCTTCCTCGACGACGTCTTCGTGCCCGACGAGATGATGGTCGCCGGCCCGGGGGACGGGTGGAGGCTCGCCCGCACCACCCTCGCCAACGAGCGGGTGGCGATGGCGGGCAGCCGCCTGGCCAAGAGCACCGAGCGGGCCGTCGAGCTCGCCGCGGCCGGGGTGGGCGCCGCCCAGGAGGTGCGGGTCGGCCAGGCGGTCGCGCTGTCGACGGTCTGCTCGCTGCTCGGCGTGCGCTCGACGCTGCGCTCGCTGGCCGGCCAGGGCCCCGGCCCGGAGTCGAGCGTCGCCAAGCTGCTCGGTGTGCGCAACCGCCAGGACGGCTCCGAGCTGGTCGTCGCCCTGCACGGCGACCGGGCGCTGACCGATGCCGAGGACGTCCGCGCCGACGTCTGGGAGATGCTCAACACGCGGTGCCTCTCCATCGCCGGCGGGACCACCCAGGTGCTGCGCAACGTCGCCGGCGAACGCATCCTCGGACTGCCCCGATAGCGCAGGTCAGAACGGTTTTCAGCCGATTCTGAGAAGGTCTTCGCGACCTCTACGATCCTCCGGTGCTCGACGCCTCCATCCTCGCCTACTTCGCCGACGACACCACCCGCACCTACCAGCTCGTCCAGTGGCTGCCGGTGCTCGAGCTGCTGGCCGAGCAGCATCCGGTGGGCGTCGTCGCGCGCGACGAGGCGGCGGCCGAGGTGCTCCGCTCGAGGACGCTGCTGCCGGTCGAGGTCGCGGCGTCGTTCCCCGAGCTGACCGAGCTGTACGCCGCGGTGGACCCCAAGGTGGTGCTCTACTGCAACAACTCGATGCTGAACTTCCAGTCGCTGCTCCACGGCCGGGCGCTGCACGTCCACGTCAACCACGGCGAGAGCGACAAGCAGAGCATGGCCAGCAACAACGCCAAGGCCTACGACCGGGTCTTCGTGGCGGGTGAGGCGGCCGTGCAGCGGCACCGCTCCGGTCTCCTGGAGTTCGACACCGGGCGTCTGGTGCGGACCGGCCGCCCGCAGCTGGACCTGCGTCGCGACCCGCTGCTGGCCCCGACCGACCGCCGCACCGTGCTCTACGCGCCGACCTGGGAGGGCGACGCGGAGTACAACGACTACACCTCCGTCGACACGATCGGCCCGGACGTCGTCCGCGCGGTGCTCGCCGTGCCCGACGTGCGGCTGGTCTACAAGCCGCACCCGAAGGTCGCCACCAGCCTGACGCCCGCCGTCCGCGACGGGCACCGAGCGATCCTCGCGCTCGTCGACGAGGCGGCCCGGCGGGACCCCGAGGCCGGGCACACCGCGATCGTCGCCGGCGACATCCTCGCGCTCATGCCCGACTGCGACGCCATGGTCACCGACGTCTCCTCCGTCGGCCTGGACTGGCTCTACCTGCGCACCGAGCGGCCGGTCTTCATCACCGACCGTCACCACGACGCGGAGCGGCTGCGCCAGGAGGTCCCGGTCAGCCGGTGCGCCGACGTCCTCGACGACGTCGACGTCGCCTCGCTGACCGAGCTGCTCGCGGCCCGCCTGGACCACGACGAGCACCACCTGGCCCGGGTGGCGATGCGCCACCACTACTTCGACGACCTGCAGGTCGGCGACAGCACCGTCCGCTTCCTCGACGCCGTCGCCGAGCTCGTCGCCCTGCGCGACTCGCTGCTCGGCGAGCCGGCCGAGGACGCCGCCATCACCGCCTGACCCGCTGGACCGCCGGCCGCCCCGTGCTGCTGGTCGAGCAGGTAGGCGCGCCAGCGCCGAGCGTCGTCGAGACCCGGCGAGGTGCGTGCGGTGGGTGTGCTGCTGGTCGAGCAGGGAGGCGCGCCAGCGCCGAGCGTCGTCGAGATCCGGCGAGGTGCGTGCGGTGGGTGTGTGGGTGCGGGGGTCTCGACGACGCTCGCTGGCGCTCGCTGCTCGACCACCAGCCGACCAGCGGCCGGGCTCAGCCGGCGACGCGGCCGCGCTCGCGGCGGTACTGGTTCCAGTGCCAGTGGAGGTAGCGGTCGATCGCGCGGACGACGTGCGAGCTGCGGATCGACGGGAAGACGTCGAAGGCGTGCTGGGCGCCGGGCAGCTCGGCGTACACCACCGAGCGCTTGGAGACGCTCCGCAGCCGCTCGACGAAGGCCCGCGCCTGGGCGACGGGCACGAGGGTGTCGTAGGTGCCGTGGACGACGAAGAAGTCCGCCGCCTCCGGGGTGATCCGCAGGATCGGCGAGGCCTGCTCGAAGACCTCCGGGTCGTCGGCGTACCTGCGCCGCAGGACGTACGGCGCGAGGAACCGGTCGCGCAGCAGGACCGCGGCCCGGGAGCCGGTGGAGCCGGCGAGGTCGTAGACGCCGTAGTGGGGGACCGCCACCTGGACCGAGGTGTCGGCGTCCTCGAACCCCGGCTGGTACGTCGCGTCGCCGGGCGTCAGGGCGGCGAGGGCGACCAGGTGGCCACCCGCCGAACCGCCGGTGATCGCGACGTAGTCCGGGTCGCCGCCGTGGTCGGCGATGTTGGCGCGGATCCAGGCGATCGCCTTCTTGACGTCCACGACGTGCGCGGGCCACTCCGACCGCGGCGAGAGCCGGTAGTTGATCGCGACGCACACCCACCCCTTCGAGGCGAGGTGCTGCATGAGCGGGATGCCCTGCTGGTCCTTGTTGCCGATGGTCCAGCCGCCGCCGTGCACCTGGAGGAGCACGGGCGCGCCGCCGTCGGGGACGCCGTCGGCGGGGGAGTAGACGTCGAGCAGCCCGCGCCTGCCGATGGCGGGGTCGTAGGCGATGTCGCGCTCCACGCGCACGGCGGCGTTCCGCATCCGGAACGGGACGACCAGCCGCCGCCACGGCACGGCCAGGTCGGCCGGCGTCGGCTCGGCGTCCAGCTGCTCGGCGTAGTCGGCGCCGAGGGCCTCGACCAGGCTGTCCTCGGCGCGCTCCCGCACCTGCCGCGCCTGCAGCACGAGGTAGGAGAGGCCGGCCACGCTGGCCGCGGCGAGGGCGAGGCCCCGGGGGTCGCGGCGGCGTCCCGTCGCGTGCGCGGCGGCGTCCGCCACGGTCAGGGCCAGGACGTGCGGCGCCATCTCGCCGACCAGCCAGCCGGCGAAGAAGGAGGGGATGCCGGGGCGGAAGCCGGGGAGCGGGCGGAGCGCGTTCGCGGTGAGCGCGGCGGTCACGACCTGTCGGCGCAGGAACGACATGGGGACGACCCTAGTCCGGAACGGGGAGGACCGGCGTGACGTCCCGCCGCCTCACCCGTTGGTGGGTGGAACACGTTCTAGGAGAGGATCCCACTCGTGGTGGACCGACTGTCGGGGCTCGACGCGAGCTTCTTGTACCTCGAGACGCCGGCGCAGCTGATGCACGTGTGCGGGGTGATCGTGCTCGACCCCGCGACGATGCCCGAGCCGTACTCCTTCGCCCGGCTGCAGGCGACCATCGACGAGCGGGTCCGCGACACGCCGGCGTTCACCCGCAAGCTGCGGCGCGTGCCGCTGGGGCTGGACCACCCGATCTGGGTGCGGGACCGGCAGTTCGACATCGAGCGCCACGTGCACCGTCTCGCGCTGCCGGAGCCGGGCGGCCTCGCCGAGCTGACCGAGCTGGCCGGGCACCTCGCCGGCCAGCCGCTGGACCGGTCGCGGCCGCTGTGGGAGATGTGGGTGGTCGAGGGGTACGACGCGGGGCTGGGGCGCGACCTCGTCGCGGTCTTCATGAAGATGCACCACGCGACCGTCGACGGGGTCTCCGGCGCCAACCTGGTCTCCCACCTGTGCAGCCTCGAGCCCGGCGCGGAGCCGCTCGGGACGGCGGACGACCAGCGCTACGGCCGTGACCCCGACCAGCTCGAGCTGCTCGGCCGGGCCCTGCTGTCGAACGTCACCAAGCCGGTGCAGGCAGCCCGGCTGCTGAGCCCCTCGGCCCAGCTGGTCACCCGCACCATCGGCCGGGCCCGGGCCGGCACCGCGATGGCGGCCCCGCTGACCGCGCCGCGCACGTCGTTCAACGGCACGATCACCGGCCACCGCGCGATCGCGCTGGTCGACATGGAGCTCGAGCACGTCCGCGAGGTGAAGTCCGCGACCGGCACCACCGTCAACGACGTGGTGCTCACCGTGGCCGGCGGCGCGCTCCGCTCCTACCTCGAGGAGCGCGGCGAGCTGCCGTCGGACTCGCTGCTGGCCACCGTCCCAGTCTCGGTCCACGGCAGCTCCAGGCGGTCGGCCGGCGTCAACAAGGTCTCGGCGCTGTTCGCCAAGCTCGGGACCGACGAGGAGGACCCGCTGGTCCGCCTCGAGGAGATGGCGACCCGCAACCGGCACGCCAAGGAGCACCACAACGCGATCAGCGCGGACGCGCTCCAGGACTGGGCTGAGTTCGCGGCACCACGGACCTTCGGGCTGGCGATGCGCACCTACGCCGGGCTCCGGCTCGCCGAGCGGCACCCGGTCGTGCACAACCTGGTCATCTCCAACGTCCCGGGGCCGCCGGTCCCGCTGTACTTCTGCGGCGCCGAGGTGCTCGGCCTCTACCCGCTCGGCCCGGTCTTCCACGGCGCGGGGCTCAACGTGACGGTGATGTCCAACCACGGCCACCTGCACGTCGGCGTCATCGCCTGCCGGGAGTCCGTGCCGCAGCCCGAGGACCTGGTGCAGCGCTTCCCGGCCGAGCTGGCCACCCTGCGGGCCGCGGTCGCCGCGCAGCGCTCCTTCACCGCGGTCGAGTGATCCTCAGCTGATCTCGGGCAGCTCCTGGGCCGCACCCAGGAGTGCGCGGAACGGGTCGCCGTGGGTGGCGACGCGGTCCAGCACCGTGCGGACGGTCCAGCGGTCGGGGCGCAGGTCGGGGTCGTCGAGCTCCTCCCAGCGGATCGGGACCGACACCGGGGCGCCCGCTGCGGGACGAGGTGACCACGGCCCGACGAGCGTCTTGTTGACGGCGTTCTGCGTGTAGTCGAGCCGCGCGAGCCCGCCCCGCGCCCTGACCTCCCACTTCCAGCTGACCAGCTCCGGGACGACCTTGCCGACCGTGCGCGAGAGCCGCTCGACCCACGCGCGGGTGTCGGCGAAGGTGTAGCCGGGCACCACCGGCACCCACACCTGGATGCCACGCCGACCGGTCACCTTCGGCAGCGCGGTGACCCCGAGGTGGTCCAGCGCCGTGCGGTGCAGCCGGGCGAGCACCAGCAGCTCCTCCCACGTGGTGCGCTCGCCGGGGTCGAGGTCGACCAGGGCGTACGTCGGCTCGTGCATCGCCGCGGTGCGCGAGGTCCACGGGTGCCACTCGAGCGCCCCGAAGTTGGCCATCCAGACCAGGGTCGCCGGCTCGTCGGCCACGACGTACGCCGTGGTCTCGCCCTCGTCGGCGTCCGGGTTCTCCCAGCACCCCACCCACGCGGGAGCGTGGTCGGGCCGCTGCTTGTGCCAGAAGCCGCCGTGCTCGGCGCCCTCGGGGTAGCGGTGCAGGTTGACCGCCCGGCCCTCGAGGTAGGGCAGCGCGACCGGCGCCACCTGCGCGGCGTAGGCGAGCAGCTCGCGCTTGGTCACGGGCGGCTCGTCCTCCCGCCCGGGGAAGAGGACCTTGTCCAGGTTGGTCACCTTGACCCGCCGGTCGTGGACCTCCCACGTGCCGCCGCTGCCCGGGAGCGCGGCGAGCGCGTCGACCACCTCGTCCGGTACGCCGGCCGCCGGGGTCGGCGGGACGCCGGCGGCGACGTCGTCGTTCGAGCGGCCGCTCAGCACCGAGCGGGGGTGGTCCTCGGGGTCCCACCCGTCGACCGCGTGCTCGTCGCGCTTGTGCAGGAGCATCCACTCCTCCTTCTCGCCGGCCTCGCGCCGGACGAGCACCAGCCGCCCGCGCAGCTTGCGGCCGTGGACCTCGACGTGCAGCTCGCCCGCCGCGACGGCCGCGGCCGGGTCGTCGGTGTGGACCGGCTCGAACGTGCCGGTGTCCCAGACGACCACGTCGCCGCCGCCGTACTCCCTGCCCGGGATGGTGCCCTCGAAGAGCAGGTAGTCGACCGGGTGGTCCTCGACGTGCACCGCCAGCCGCCGTGCTCTCGGGTCGAGGGTCGGCCCCTTCGGCACCGCCCAGCTGACCAGCACGCCGCCGATCTCGAAGCGCAGGTCGTAGTGAAGGTGGCTGGCCCGGTGCCGCTGCACGACGAACCGTGGCGCGGCGGACCCCGTCGCCACCGCGCCAGCGGGCTCCGGCGTGCGTGCGAAGTCGCGCTTGGCGCGGTACGCCGCGAGCAGGTCCGCAGGCTCGGGCGTGCTCGTGCTCATGGCCGGCCGGTACCCACGCACGGCGGGGCCGCCGGTGTGGGCGCGCGTGCCAGGGTGGCGCCATGAGCGAGTCGTCCACCAGCACCAGCACCAGCACGCACGTCGTCGTCGTGACCGGGGCCAACGGCTTCGTCGGGGCCCGCACCTGCGCCGCCCTCGTCGAGCGCGGCGCGAGCGTCCGCGCGGTCGTGCGCCGGCACGGCACCGCCCCCGCCCTGCCCGGTGTCGAGGAGCGCGTCGGGGAGTTCACCGACCCGGCGTTCGCCGCGGACGTCGTCGACGGCGCGACCGTCGTGGTCACCACCGTCCACCCGATGGGCTCGGACCGCGGGACGCAGGAGCGGATCGGCGTCGAGGGCACGAGCACCCTCGCGCGGGCGGCCCGCGACGCCGGCGTCGGCCGTCTCGTGCACGTCTCAACGGCAGCGGTCTACGACCGCTCCCCGTCCGTGGGCGACGTCGACGAGGCCTCGGCGCTGGTCGGCGAGGACGGCGGGGACTACGGGGTCACCAAGCGCGACACCGACGCCGCGCTCGGCAGGGTCGACGGCATCACCCGCGTGCTCGTCCGGCCCCCGGCGATCCTGGGCCCGGGCGAGACCTCGGTGTGGAACACGCTGCGGCCCGCCGCCGTCCGGGACCAGCCGGAGGCGCGGCGCACGACGCCGGGCGCGACGTTCGCGTGGGTGCACGTCGAGGACCTGGCCGCGTTCCTGGCCGACGTGGCGACCGGCCGGGTCGCGGACGCCACCGATCCCGAGCGGGGCCCGGTGGCGGGGGAGTGCACGCCGGTCAACCTGGCCGCCGAGCCTGCCTCGACCCGGGACTACCACGAGACGGTCACCTCGGCGGTCGGCGTCGAGCCGGAGTGGGCTGAGGGGCCCGCGTGGACGGGCCGGATCGTCGCCGACCGCGCCCGCGGCTGGGGCTGGACCCCGCGGGTGGACCTGGCCGGGGCGCTCGCGGAGCTCGGCGAGGGCCTGCGCACCGGCGGGGCGCGGAGCGCCGATGAGGCATAAGCCACGCTGATGGCACCCCCGCCCCGAGCGGTCTACCGCGAATGACGGGAGCGTGGTTTCCTCGGCCCTCGTGACCGGCATCACCTGCGCCGGTCCGAGGGAAGGAAACCCATGATCGTCCTGTACGCCGTCATCGCCATCGCGGCGGTGCTGAGCCTCATCATCTGGCTGAAGGTCGAGCCCGTGATCGCCCTCGTGGTGGGCTCGCTCTTCCTCGGTCTCGCCGGCGGCGTCGGGCTCACCGGGACGCTGGACGCCATCGCCGTCGGCTTCGGCGACATCATGGCCGAGGTCGGCCTGCTGATCGGGTTCGGCGTGCTCGTCGGGTCGCTGCTCTACGCGATGGGCGCGCTGCAGAAGCTCGTGGCGCTCCTGCTGCGGGTGCTCGGCACGCGGCGGCTGCCGTACGCGATGAGCGCCGCGCTCACCACCCTCTTCCCCTCCATCTACGTCGACGTGCAGCTCGTCCTGGCCTCGCCGCTGGCCCGCTCCGCGGCGCCCGAGCTGGGGCGCAACGGGCTGCCGCTCCTGGCGGGGTCGCTGACCAGCGGCATCCTCGTCGGCTACGTCTTCGTCATCCCGGGCCTGGGCACGCTCTCCATCGCCGGCCTGCTCGACATCCCGCTCGGCACGATGCTGCTGTTCGGGCTCGTCGTCGGCCCGCTCACCGCCGTCCTCACCACCTACGCGTTCAAGCTGCTGCTCGCCACCGGGATCTGGAACCCCGAGCGCGACGAGGACGCCTCGCCCGCGCTCCTCGAGGCCGAGCGGGCGGCCGCCGAGGAGGAGGACGCCGACCTCCGGACGCCGCCGCTGGGGGTCTCGCTGCTCCCGATCCTCGTCCCGCTGGCGATGATCGCCTTCGGGGCGATCGCGGACGCCGCCGGCTTCGACAGCCCCGCCACCCGCTTCGTCGGCAACGCCGTCTTCGCGCTGTTCGTCGGCCTGCTCGGCGCGTACCTCCTCGCCCGGCGCAGCCTGGGCCGCGAGCGCACCGACGAGGCCGTCGGGCGCGGCCTGAGCACGACCGGGCAGATCCTGCTGATCACCGGTGTGGGCGGCTCGCTCGGCGCGGTGATCGGCGCGACCGACCTCGCCGACGTGCTGGGCGACCTGTTCTCCGCGGAGAGCGGCGCGCCCGTGGTCGTCACCATCCTCCTGGCCTGGCTGATCGCCGCGCTGCTGCACTTCGCCATCGGCTCGATCTCGGTCGCGGCCATCGCCGCCGCCGGCATCATCACGCCGATCCTCGGCACGCTGGACGTCGCGCCGGTCGTCGTCGGCCTCGCGATCGGCGCCGGTGCGCTGTTCGCGCTGCAGGTGAACAGCAACTTCTTCTGGATGTTCCAGAGCCTGCTCGGGATCACGACGTCGGGTGCGCTCAAGGCGCTGACGCTCGTCACGGCGATGGCGTCGGTGATCGCGCTGCCGATCATCATCGTCCTGGGCTTCCTGGTGCCGGCGTGAGCCGGTCGCTGCTCCCGTCGTCCCCGGGGTGGTCGTGGACATCGCGGCGCTGAGGGACTTCATCCTGGTCGTCGACGCGGGCAGCCTCACCCGGGCGGCCGCCCTGGCCGGGGTCTCGCAGCCGGCGATGAGCCAGCGCATCGCCCAGCTGGAGGCCCAGGTCGGCCACCGGCTGCTGGAGCGCGGCCCCCGCGGGGTCGAGGCGACCGCCGCGGGCCTGGAGCTCTACCGGGGCGCGCAGCAGGTCGTGCGGCAGGTCGACCGGCTCGCGGAGTCCCTGGGCTCGGGCATCCGCGACATCCGCGGCGCGGTGTCGGTCGGCCTGCCCTCGACCGTCGCGCCCAGCCTGGTGCCCGCGCTGGTCCCGCTGGTGGCGGCCCGGCACCCCGGCATCCGGCTGGAGCTCTTCGAGTCGATGAGCGGGTACGTCGAGGAGCTGCTCGGCCGGGGACGGCTCGACCTGGCCGTCCTCTTCCGCCCCGACGCCACCGACCGGCCCGGCGAGGTCGCGTTGTACGAGGAGGAGCTCTTCCTCGTCACCGGCACCGAGGTCGACCCAGCCACGGAGCCCGCGAGCGCCGCCGAGCTGGTCGACCGGCCGCTGGTCGCGCCCGGCGAGCGCAGCAACCTGCGCCACCTCGTCGAGCGGTTCTTCACCACCGCCGGCGTCCGGCCGCGGGTCGTCGCCGACGTCGAGTCGCTGGCCGCCATGGTGCGGATCGCCCAGACCGGCGCCGCCTCGGCGGTGCTGCCCCGCTCGGTGGCGACGGCGTTCACGGGTCCCGACCTCACCCTGCGGCCGCTGCGTCCCGCGGTGCGCCGCACCGTCGCGGTCTGCACGGCCGCGGAGTTCTACGAGCCCCGGGTGGCGGTGCTGGCGGTGCGCGACGCGGTCGTCGACGCCGTCCACCACCTGGCCGACCGCTCCGCCTGGCCGGGGATCGCCCCGGTCCGCCGATGACCTCCCACGCCCCTCTCGAAAGGAACGCTGCATGACCACGCCCGACCAGGCCCCGCTGCACGGGCTGCGGGTCCTCGACCTGTCCACGATGATCGCGGCCCCCCTGACGGCCACCCTGCTCGCCGACTACGGCGCGGACGTGGTCAAGGTCGAGATGCCCGGTCCCGGCGACCACGTCCGCCGCTTCGGCGCCCAGAAGGACGGGCAGGGGCTGTACTGGAAGGCCCTGAGCCGGGGGAAGCGCAGCGTCTCCCTCGACCTGCGCCGGCCCGAGGGCAAGGAGCTGCTCCGGCGCTGGATCGGCCAGTTCGACGTGCTGGTCGAGAACTTCCGCCCGGGCACCCTCGAGCGCTGGGACCTCGCGCCCGACGACCTGCGGGCGATCAACCCCCGGCTCGTCGTCCTGCGGGTCACCGCCTACGGGCAGGACGGGCCGTACTCCACCCAGCCCGGCTTCGGGACGCTCGCCGAGGCGCTGGCGGGGCTGGCCTCGGTCTCGGGCTTCCCGGACCGTCCGCCGCTGCTGCCGGCCTACCCGCTCGCCGACATCATGGCGGGCAACCTCGGGGCCACCTCGGTGCTCGCCGCCCTGCAGCGGCGCGCCACCACCGGCACCGGCGACGTCATCGACCTCGCGATCTACGAGGCGGCGCTGAAGCTGGTCGAGATCAACATCCTCGAGTACCAGCAGCTCGGCAGCGAGCACGGCCGCACCGGCAACCGCTACGGCCCGGCCGCGCCCCGCGGCAGCTACCAGTGCCGCGACGGCCTGTGGGTGGCCCTCTCGGGAAGCACCCAGGCGATGGCGGTCAACGTGCTGCGCACCATCGGCGGCGAGGAGCTGGTCGCCGACCCGCGGTTCACCACGAACGCCGAGCGCCGCGAGCACGTCGAGGCGCTCGACGCGCTGATCTCGGCCTGGTGCGGCGAGCGGGACCGGCCCACTGCGCTGGCCGAGCTCACCGCCGGGGGCTGCGCGGTCGGCCCGCTGGAGTCGGTCGCCACGATGATGGACAACCCCCAGGTCGTGCACCGGACCTCGATCGCGACCGTCGAGGACCCCGACCTGGGTCCGCTGGCGATGACCGGGGTCTACCCCCGCTTCCAGGAGGCGGCGCCGCGGATCGGGCGCCCGGGTCCCGCGGAGGTCGGCCAGGACACCGACGAGGTGCTCGCCCAGGACCTCGGGCTGGACCGCGAGGAGCTGACCCGGCTGCGCGAGGCGGGCGTCACCGACGGACCCGCCGGTGCCGCGGCGGACATGCCGGGTGCCCCGTGAGCGCCGGGAACGCCCGGAGCCGCGAGGCGGCCTTCGCGCGGCGCACGCAGCTGTTCCTGCCGGCCGACCGACCGGCGCGGGCGGCGAAGGCCGCCACCTCGGGCGCGGACGCCGTGCTGGTGGACCTCGAGGACAGCCTGCCGCCCGACGGCCGCCCGGCCGCCCGCGCGGGACTCGCGGGGCTGGTCGCCGCGGTGCGGGCCGCCCGGCCGGTGCCGGTGCTGGTCCGGGTCAACTCCGACGACCTCGCCGTCGACGTGGAGGCCGCCGTGCTGGCGGCCGCCGACGGCGTGCTGGTCCCCAAGGTCGAGTCGGCCGCCACCGTCCACGAGGTCGAGGACCTCCTCGACGACGCCGAGCGCCGGCACGGGCTGCGGGCCGGGTCGCTCGAGGTGCAGCTGCTGGTCGAGACCCCGCGGGGGCTGCTCGCGGCCGCCGACATCGCCGCGGCCGGCGCGCGGACGGTCGCGATGGTCCTCGGCGTCGAGGACCTCGCCGCCGAGCTCGACGTCGACCCCACGTCGCCGTACGCCGACCTGCGCTGGGCCCATGCGACGGTCCTGTGCGCCGCGCGGGCGCACGGGCTGGCGCCGTACGGCCTGCTGGGCAGCCTCACGAACTTCCGGGACCTGCCTGCCCTGGCCGAGGACGCCCGGCGCTCCCGCGGCTTCGGCTACCTCGGGGCGCTGTGCATCCACCCGGCGCAGGTCGAGGTGCTGGCCGAGGCGTTCGGGCCCACCGCCGAGGAGGTCGCCCACGCCGAGGCCGTCGTCGCCGCGATGGAGCAGGCCGAGCGGGAGGGTCACGCCGCGGCGCAGCTCGACGGCCGGATGGTCGACACCCCGGTCGCCGTCCGCGCCCGCCGGCTGCTCGCCCGGGCGCACCGGCCCTCAGCGGGCTGAGCGGCCCGCCTCGACGGCGTCGAGGTCGCGGAGGGCGAACCGCAGGTGCGACCACTCCTCGCCGAGGATGACGTGGAGGCACGAGCGGGTCGTGGCCAGGCGGCCGGGGTCCCACGGGCTCGGGTGGGTCTCCTCGAGCTCCGGCTCGGTGACGGCGGCGAGGAAGTCGCGGACCATCGCCACCCGTCCGGCCCGCGCCGCCAGGACCTCCTCCCAGGTCGGCGTGCCGGAGGCGAAGACCGACGTGTCGTAGCCGTCCAGGGCGTACTCCGCGTGCGGCTGACCCAGCGGGTGGTAGGGCTGCTCGAGCTCGCGGATGCCGCGGCCGAGCCAGGTGTCGGTGGCCATCACCAGGTGTCGCAGGGTCTGGGAGAAGGACCACTCGCCGTCGACCGAGACGTCGACGGTCCCCGCAGGCATCGCGGCGGCCCGGTCGACCGCGACCGCCCACGCGGCCTCGACCGCCGCCCAGGCGGCGCGCAGGCCGGCCGGGTCGGCGGCCCGGCGGTCGGCGCGGCCCGGGAAGCGGCGGTCCAGCTCGGCCTCGACCAGCGGGACGACGTCGACCCCGTTGACGAGCAGCACGGCGTCGTCGTCGGCGAGCCAGGGGGCGTCCAGGTCGGCACCCTGGAGGTCGACCGAGCGCATGACCGCACCGGAGAGGTCGGCGCGCACGAAGCGTGCGCCCCGGAGGTCGGCGTCGACGAACGACGGGGTCCCGGTCTGGTCGGCTCCGGTGCTTGCGGACACGGGACCGACCTTCCCACGGCGTCCCGCCCGCGGGAAGGGCTCACCGGGCCGGTGCTGCGTACGCTCGCCGCCATGAGCGACGAGCGCCCGGACGACACCCGCACGATGCGCGAGCGCATGCTCGCCGGCGACCTCTACATCGCCGACGACCCCGACATCGAGGAGGAGAGCGCCGCCGCGCGGGACCTGATGGCGGCCTACAACGCGACGACGGCGCGGCAGAAGCCGCTGCGCCGGGCCATCCTCGAGCAGCTGCTCGGCTCGGTCGGTGAGGGGACCGAGCTGCGCCAGCCGGTGTACGTCGACTTCGGCACCAACATCTCGATCGGCGCCCGCTGCTTCGCGAACTTCGGCCTGGTGGCGCTCGACGTCGCGCCGATCACCATCGGCGACGACGTGCAGATCGGCCCGAACGTCCAGCTGCTCACCCCGACCCATCCGGTCGAGCCGGGGCCGCGCCGCGACAAGTGGGAGGCCGCCGAGCCGATCACCATCGGCGACAACGTCTGGCTCGGCGGCGGCGCGATCGTGCTGCCGGGCGTGACGATCGGCGCGAACACCGTGGTCGGTGCCGGGTCGGTCGTCACCAAGGACCTGCCGGCGGACGTCGTCGCGGTCGGCAACCCCGCCCGGGTGGTCAAGCACCTCACCGACGACTGATCCGGGCCTGGTCCGGGCCGGTCCGGGCCCGGTCGGGTCCTGCGCAGCGGCTCCGGACGCACGAACGGCGAGGGGGAACCCCTCGCCATGTCCAAGGTATAGCGCAGCAGGGGGCTTGCGGCAAGGCCCCCGACCGGCCCCAGAATCGCCCGCCGTGACCAGGGACGAGACAGCTCAGCAGACGACGGGACCGGTCGGCGGGAGGTCGGTCTTCGCGCTCGACGAGCGGCTCGCGGCGAAGGCCGACCCGCGGCTCGTCGCGGCCGACGAGGCGCACTTCGCCGCGATTGCGCGCACGCTGGAGGAGACGCTGGCCGACCTCGCCGACCGGCTCGACGCGGCACGCCGCGGGACCGACCGGCACGGGCAGGCGGCGCTCGACCGCGACCAGGAGGTGCACCGGCTGGCCGCGCGGGCCAGGACCCTGCGCCGCTTCGGCCTCGACGTGTGCCTCGGGCGGATGGTGCCCGCGGTGGGGGAGCCGGTCCACGTGGGCCGGCTGGGCCTGACCGACCGCACGGGCCGGCGGCTGCTCGTCGACTGGCGCTCACCGGCCGCGGAGCCGTTCTTCGGCGCGACCCACGCCGATCCGATGGGGCTGGTCAGCCGGCGGCGCTACCGCTGGAGCCAGGGGCGGGTCACCGACTACTGGGACGAGGTGTTCACCCCCGAGGGGCTCGAGGGCCACGCCGCGCTGGACGACCAGTCGGCGTTCCTCGCCAGCCTCGGCGGCAGCCGGGACGGCCGGATGCGCGACGTGCTCAGCACCATCCAGGCCGACCAGGACGCGATCGTCCGAGCCGGCTCCCGCGGCGTGCTGGTCGTGGACGGCGGGCCCGGGACCGGCAAGACGGTCGTGGCGCTGCACCGCACGGCGTACCTGCTCCACGCCGACCCGCGGCTCGGGCACCGGCGCGGCGGCGTGCTCTTCGTGGGTCCGCACGCGCCGTACCTCTCCTACGTCGCCGACGTGCTGCCGAGCCTCGGCGAGGAGGGCGTGCTGACCTGCACGCTGCGCGACCTCGTCCCCGAGGCGGCGACGGCTCCCGAGGAGCCCGACCCGGAGGTGGCACGGCTCAAGGGGTGCGCCGCGATGGTGCACGCGATCGAGCCTGCGGTGGCGCTGTACGAGGAGCCGCCGACCGAGGGCCTCGAGGTCGCGACGCCGTGGTCCGACCTCTGGCTCAGCGCGGAGGAGTGGGCGGAGGCCTTCGCCTCGCCCGACCCGGGCACACCCCACAACGAGGCCCGCGACCAGGTGTGGGACGGGCTGCTCGACCTGCTGGTCGAGAGGCACGGCCTCGACGAGGACGACCCGGAGGTGGACCCCGACGACGTGCGCCGCGCCCTCGAGCGCGACCGGGACCTGCGCACGGCCTTCGACCGGGCCTGGCCGCTGGTCGACGCCGAGGACCTCGTCGGCGACCTGTGGACGGTGCCGGCCTACCTCCGCCGGTGCGCACCGTGGTTGACCGCCGAGCAGGTGCGCGCCCTCCGCCGCGACGACCCGCAGGCCTGGACCGCCGCGGACCTGCCGCTCATCGACGCCGCCCGGCACCGGCTCGGCGATCCCGAGGCGTCCCGCCGACGGCGTCGGGCGGGCGCGGCGGCGGCAGCAGAGCGGGCGCGGATGGACGAGGTCGTGGACCACCTGGTCTCCGTCGACGACTCCGAGATGTCGGTGATGTCGATGCTCCGGGGGGACGACCTCCGGGCCTCGCTGGCTCCGGAGCAGCCGGGCCGCGCGGACGCCGAGCGGCTCGCCGGTCCCTTCGCGCACGTCGTCGTCGACGAGGCCCAGGAGCTCACCGACGCGGAGTGGCACATGCTGCTGCGGCGCTGCCCGTCCCGCAGCATGACCGTCGTCGGGGACCGGGCCCAGGCGAGGCACGGGTTCCCCGGCTCCTGGGCCGAGCGGCTGGCCGGGGTCGGCCTCGAGCACGTGCGCGTCGCGTCCCTCGGCACGAACTACCGGACGCCGGTGGAGGTGATGTCCGCGGCGGAGCCGGTGATCCGAGCGGCCCTGCCGGACGCCAACGTGCCGACCTCGGTGCGCAGCACCGGCCGGCCGGTGCGGCACGGATCCCCGGACGACGTCGACGCCGTGCTGGACGCGTGGCTGGCGGAGGACACCACCGGCACGGCCTGCGTCGTCTCGGCCGCGGGGGAGGGCCGCGACCGGGACCGCGTCCGGTGGCTGACCCCGCAGCTGGCGAAGGGCCTGGAGTTCGACCTGGTCGTCCTCCTCGAGCCCGAGTCGTACGGCGCGGGCGTCACCGGCGCCGTCGACACCTACGTCGCGATGACGCGCGCGACCCAGGAGCTCGTGGTCCTCGCACGCAGGTGAGCCGCGGGCGGGGCATCCCGGCGGCGCCGACGGGTACCGCCTCCGCGAGGGGCCCGCCCTCGGACCAGCGTCGTCGGAAGGTGCACCCATGCCGGATCGCGAACCGCAGGAGACCGCGGCGGTCGCCGCAGCCGCTGGCGTGAAGAAGGTGCGCCGGTCCTGGGACCGGGTGCTCGTGAGCTCCTTCCTCGCCGGCGCCTACATCGCCTTCGGCGGCATGGTCGCCATCGCGGTGTCCTCGGGCCTGGACCCCGCCACCTGGGGGACGCTGCCCACGCTCTTCACCGGTGCGGCGTTCACCCTCGGGCTGATCCTCGTCGTGATCGCCGGGTCGGACCTCGCGACCGGCAACATGATGCTGGTCCCGCTCGGGGCCCTGCGCGGCAAGCTCGGCGTCGGCGACGTGGCCCGCAACCTCACCCTGGTGCTGCTCGGCAACCTGCTCGGTGCGCTGTTCGTGGCGTTCTTCCTCGCCGTGCAGAGCGGCGTCATCGGCAGCTCGTCGGCCGAGGCCGGGAGCGCGGCAGCGATGACCTTCGACCGCCTCGCGGACATCGCGCACGGCAAGGCCACCGACCACACGGCGTGGGAGACCTTCCTCCGGGCGGTCGGGTGCAACTGGCTGGTCTGCCTCGCGGTGTGGATGTCGCTGGCCGCCACCACGATCTCGGGCAAGATCCTCGCGATCTTCTTCCCGATCATGGCGTTCGTCGCGATGGGCTTCGACCACGTCGTCGCCAACATGTTCTTCCTGCCCGCCGCGGTGTTCGCCGGGGTCCCGGACCTCGGCTGGGGCGACGTCCTGCTGAACTGGGTGCTGGCCGGCGTCGGCAACCTGGTCGGCGCGGTGGTCTTCGTGTCGACCTCCTACTGGTACCTCTTCCTCAAGGACGCGCCCGAGGAGGCGGCCGACACCTCCCGCGTCACCGGGGGCAGCGAGCCGGCCGAGCGGGGGTAGCCACGGGCCGGGTCGTCGCGTGGGGCGTCGCGGGTCAGGACCGCCCCGGGAGGCTGACGGTCACCGTGGTGCCGCGGCCGGGCTCAGAGTCCAGCCGGACCGAGCCGCCGTGCGCCCGGGTCAGCTGGCGGACGAGGGCGAGGCCGAGCCCCGAGCCCTGGATCGCCCGCTGCTGCACCTCGTGCGCACGGAAGAAGGGCTCGAAGACCCGCCCCTGGTCGGCACCGTCGATCCCGATGCCGGTGTCGGCGACGGCGACCTCGACCGCCTCGCCGGCACGCCGGACGAGCAGCGTCACCGAGCCGCCGTCGGGGGTGTACTTCACGGCGTTCGTGAGCAGGTTGACGACCACGCGCCCGATCTCCACGGAGTCACCGCGGACCAGCGCCGGGGTGCTCGGCACCTCCAGCCGGACGTCCAGCGTCCGGCCGACGAAGTGCGGACCCATCGTGTCCCACGCCTGGCGGGCCACCTCGCCGACGTCGACGGTGGACCACACGGGCGCCTGCTCGTCGGCCTCGGCCTGGGACAGGGTCAGCAGGTCCTCGATCAGCCGGAGCAGGCGCTCCCCGTTCCGGGTGACC
Source organism: Nocardioides sp. Arc9.136 (assembly GCF_030506255.1). Taxonomy (NCBI): domain Bacteria; kingdom Bacillati; phylum Actinomycetota; class Actinomycetes; order Propionibacteriales; family Nocardioidaceae; genus Nocardioides; species Nocardioides sp. Arc9.136. Next base: position 1,918,439 of record NZ_CP113431.1, read on the forward strand.
CGCTCGAGGAGCCGCGCCTGGTGCGGGTCGAGCGGGCCCGCGGCTCCCTCGGCGAGCATCTCGGCGTACCCCAGGATGCTGGTCACGGGCGTCCGCAGCTCGTGGCTGGCGGTCGCGATGAACTCGGTGCGCGCGCGGTCGAGGGTCTTCATCTGCTCCACGACCGCCTCCTGCTTGCGCACGGACTCCAGCAGCAGCTTCTCGGCGCGGTGCCGCGCGCTCACGTCGTCGCAGACCAACGTCGAGCCGTACGCCGCTCCGCTCTCGTCGCGGAGCGTCGTGCGGCGCACCGTCACCACCCGCTGCTCGCCGGCGGCGTCGGTGAGCAGCCAGTCCTCCGCGCCGTCCGGGGTGCCCCGGCCGCTGACCGGGTGCCACGAGCGGGTCAGGTCCTCGAGGTGCTCGAGGGCCATGACCTGCTCGGGGTCCAGCCCCAGCAGGCGGGCCGCGCCGTGGCTCACGAAGGTGATGACCCCGTCGACGTCGGCCTGGATGATGGCCGTGCTCGCGGCGGAGTCCATCGCGCCCATCAGGCGCTGCTGCAGCCGCTCGGCCACGGCCCGCTTGACCCGCTGCGCCACGTCGGTCTCCAGGATGCCGGCGAGGTCGGCCAGGGTCGTGACGTCGGCCTCGCTCCACTCCCGCGGCTCGGAGGCGGCCAGGCACAGGGTGCCGATGACCGTCCCGTCCGGGTGCCGGACGGGGTGCCCGGCGTACGCGACCACGCCGTTCTCGACGACCGCCGGGTGCGTCGCCAGGACCGGGTGCTGCCGGGCGTCGTCCACGACCAGCGGGACCTCGTTGGTGACGACGTACTGGCAGAACGACTGCGCCAGCGGCGTCTCCGTCCTCCCCGCGAGCCGGGCCGGGAGCCCGTGCGCGCTGGCGAAGACCTGCCTGGTCGGTTCGACGACCGTCACCAGGGCCGCCGGCGCGCTGGTGCTCCGCACGGCGAGGCGGGTGAGCCGGTCGAGGCGGGCGTCGCCGTGCGCGACCGACAGGCCGGACTCCTCGATCGCCCTGGCCCGGGACGCGCTGGCGAGGTGGTCGGCCGAGGCGTCGAAGGAGAACAGCCGGTGGGAGCGGGGCATGGCAGGTCACTGTCTACGGGGGAGGGGATGCTGGGAGCGCTCCCATTGCAGCAGTCCGCCGGGGCGGGCGTGGCGGATCGGCCGATGAGCGGACGTGACCTAGGACTCGGCCGGTCGACCCTGGTGCGGAGCCCCGGTAGGCATTGACCTTGATCGACCGCTACCATTCCGCGCCCCCTACCGGAAGGACCCCATGGCGACCGACTACGACGCTTCCCGCAAGACCGAGGAGGAGCAGAAGGAGGAGAGCCTCGAGGCGCGACGCCTCGCCGCGATCGACGCGAAGGGCAGCTCCGGCAAGGTCGACGAGGACGAGGCCGAGGCGGCCGAGTCCTTCGAGCTTCCCGGCGCGGACCTCTCGCACGAGGAGCTGAGCATCGAGGTCACCCCCAAGCAGGACAACGAGTTCACCTGCCAGCGCTGCTTCCTCGTCCAGCACGTCTCGATGCGGGTCGCCGGCACCGACGAGTGCCGGGACTGCGCCTGACCCAGTCGGTGGACGGCGCCCTGAGCGGCGCCGTCACCGGCTCGCCGGCGCCGGCTGCGACTACCGTCGGGGCATGCACCGGATCTTCACCACGAGTGTCGCCTCCGTGTACCCGCACTACGTGGCGAAGGTGGAGCGGAAGGGCCGCAGCGAGGCCGAGCTGCGCGAGGTGGTCCGGTGGCTGACCGGCTTCGACGACGCTGAGCTCCAGGCGCACCTGGACGAGGGGACGACGTTCGAGGACTTCTTCGCCGCGGCCCGGCTCCACCCGGCGGCCTCCTCGATCACGGGCACGGTCTGCGGGGTGCGCGTCGAGGACGTCCCCGACCCGCTGATGCAGCGCATCCGCTACCTGGACAAGCTCGTCGACGAGCTGGCCAGGGGCCGCCCGATGGCCAAGGTCCTGCGGGGGTAGGCGCGTCCCCGACGTGGGTACCGGTCCGTCCCACCTCCCGAGGTGGGGCCGGAGGTGCACTCGGATGATCTCGGACACTGCCTGGAAGGACCGGCCGACGCTCTCGGTGTGGGTCTACGACTCGCCGAGGGGCGCGGCCGCCGGCCAGACGCGGCTCACCAGGCTCAGCCAGCGGGGTGCGGTCGCGGTCGTCGACGCGGTGACCGTGACGTGGGTCGGCGGGGCCCACCGCCCGCGCATCGGGTTCCCGCACGCCGGGCCGCTCGGCGGCCTCACCGGCCTGGACCGGCGGCCGCTCGGCGTGCTGCTCGGGCGCCTGCTCTTCCCGCAGGCCGACGACGCGGACGGCCCCGCCGCGCTGGCCCAGGTCCTGGGGCCCACCGGGGTCGACGAGCAGTTCCTGCGCCAGGTGCGCGACGCGCTCGTCCCCGACACCTCGGCGCTGCTGGTGCTCTCCCGCCGGGCCGCACTCGACGACGTCCGGGAGGTGATGGAGCGCGGCGTGGCACGTGGCGACGTACGGCTCCTCCACGCCGTGCTGACCGCCGACGCGCTGCCGGTGGTCGAGGCCCTCGCGCGCCCGGACGGCTCCTGGCGCGCCTGAGCGCCGCTGCGGCGACGCGCGTCGCGCGCCCGTCTGGGACAGTGCTCGCCGTGACTGGACAGCGCGGCTCCCGACGCCCCGACGTGACGACGGTGGAGCTGGTGGGCGGCGTCGAGAAGCGCGCGCTCGTGCTGGTCGACCACGACCCGCGGTGGCGAGAGGCGTACGCCGACCACGAGCGACGCATCCGTGCGGCGCTCGGTCCGGCCGCGGTGCAGGTCGAGCACATCGGCTCGACGGCGGTGCCGGGGCTCGCCGCGAAGCCGATCATCGACGTCCTGGTCACCGTCGAGGACGTCACCGCCGAGGAGGACTACCTCGACCAGCTCCTGGGCGCGGGCTACGTGCTCCGCGTCCGCGAGCCGGGCCACCGCCTGGTCCGGACCCCGGACCGCGACGTCCACGTCCACGTGTGGGAGGTCGGCTGCGAGGCCGCCGAGGACTACCTGCTCCTCCGCGACCGCCTGCGCACGGACCCGGCGGACCGCGAGCTCTACGAGCGCACCAAGCGCGCCCTGGTCGCTCGGGACTGGCCGGACATGAACGCCTACGCCGACGCGAAGACCGAGGTCGTCGCCGCGATCAAGGACCGCGCCCGGCGGTCGCAGACCTGAGCGCTCCGGGCGTGGGTACAGGACCCCGGCCCGTCCCCGCCCGTCCAGGAGGACCCGTGCACCGACCTGCTCGACTCGCCGCCGGAGCCGTCGCCCTGGCGGTGGCTCTGCCCCTCACGTCGGCCTCGCCGGCCGCCTCCCGCGAGCGCCCGGCCGAGGGACCGCGCACGCTGCGGGTCGGCCCGGACCGCGCGCTCGCGACGCCCAGCGCCGCCGCGGCCGTGGCCCGGGACGGCGACACCGTCCTGATCGACGCCGGCACGTACGTCGGCGACGTGGCCGTCTGGACCCAGGACGACCTGGTCCTGCGCGCCGTCGGTGGCCGCGCCCACCTGCGCGCCGACGGACGCAACGCCCAGGGCAAGGCCATCTGGGTGGTCGCGGGGGACCGCACGACGATCGACCGCATCGAGCTCAGCGGCGCCACCGTGCCCGACGGGAACGGCGCGGGCATCCGCCAGGAGGGCGAGGACCTCCGGGTGACCCGCAGCTGGTTCCACCACAACGAGAACGGCATCCTGACCGGTGCCGCCGCGGGCAGCGACATCCTCATCGAGCGCTCGCGCTTCTTCCGCAACGGGAAGGGCGACGGCTACACCCACAACCTGTACGTCGGGGCGGTCCGCTCGCTCACCGTCACCGGCAGCCACCTCTGGGGCGCCGACGTGGGGCACGAGCTGAAGTCGCGAGCCGCGCGCAACACGATCACCGGCAACCGGATCTCCGACCGGGACGGCACCGCGAGCTACTCCATCGACCTGCCCAACGGCGGCCGCTCGCTGGTCGCCGGCAACGTGGTCGTCCAGGGTCCCCGCTCGGAGAACCCCGCGCTGGTGTCGTACGGCGCGGAGGGGCTGACCGGGTCGCGCGAGCTGTGGGTCGTCAACAACACCTTCGTCAACCGCCGCGACTCCGGCACGTTCGTCGCCCTGGCCGCGGGCAGCGAGGCGCGCCTCCGCAACAACCTCATGGTCGGTCCCGGCGACCTCACCAGCGGCGCCCCGGCCCGGGCACGCGCGAACCGCCGGGTCGGCCTCGGCGGCTTCGTCGCCCCGGCGAAGGACGACTTCCGGCTGCGCGCCTCCTCGCCCGCCGTGGACCGCGGCGTGCGGGTGCCGCGGGCGTGGCGCGCGCGCTGGCAGTACGTCCACCCCGCCGGCCGGAAGCGTCGCCCGGTCGTCGGCCGGGTCGACCTGGGGGCGCACGAGCGCCGCTGACCGCTCGCGGAGCAGGACCGGGTGCGGGTGTGACGCAAGTGACGTGCTCGAGGGCGCCGGGGCCGGAATGTTCACGGCGGGAAACGACCTGAACCGGTGACCGGTCCCGGACCACGTCGGCGACCGGTCCGTCCCTGAGAGCCGCCACCCGGCGGCGTCCCCCTCGTCGAGGAAGAACCTGCACGTGTCGAACACACCCCCGCCCGGATCCACCCCCCTCGTCGACGCGCCGCGTCGCTCCCGCTGGCCCCTCCTGCTGGCCGCGCTCGTCGCGATCGCCGTCGTCGTCGGCCTCGTCGTCGCGCTCACCGGCGGGGACGAGGACTCCGCCACCGAGCAGCGCAGCGTGCGCCTCGGCGTCGTCGGCGCGAGCGACCCCTACTGGGCCGACTTCCAGGACGCGGCAGCCGACGAGGGCATCGACGTCGAGATCGTCGACTTCTCCGACTACAACCAGCCCAACCCGGCCGTCTCCGAGGGCGAGCTGGACATGAACCAGTTCCAGCACATCGTCTTCCTCGCCGACTACAACGTCGCCGCCGACGACGACCTGCAGCCGATCGGCGCCACCGCGATCTACCCGCTGGGCCTGCACTCCAAGCAGTACGACTCCGTCGAGGAGATCCCCGACGGCGCCACCGTCGCGGTCCCCAACGACGCGAGCAACCAGGCCCGCGCGCTCGTGCTGCTGCAGTCGGCCGGGCTCATCGAGCTGACCTCGGGCGGCACGATCTTCTCCGACCTCGCCGACGTGGACGAGGACGCCTCGCGCGTGGAGGTCAAGGCGCTCGACGCCGCGCTGACCGCGACCTCCCTGGACGACCTCGCCGGTGCGGTCGTCAACAACGACTTCGTCGAGCGCGCCGGTCTCGACTTCGACGACGCGCTCGCCCAGGACGACCCGAACGACCCGAAGGCGCTGCCCTACGCCAACATCTTCGCGGTCCGCGCCGACGACCTCGACGACCCGACGTACCGCGAGCTCGTCGAGATCTACCAGGACACCAAGGCCGTGCAGGACGGCGTCGTCGACGTCTCCGGCGGTACGGCGGTCATGCTCGACACCCCGGTGGAGGAGCTGCAGGCCTCCCTGGACGAGGTCGAGGCCGACACCCGCGCCGAGCAGGACTGACCCCCGTGCCCACCATCCCGAGCACCGGCACCGGCACCGGCACGGGCGCGGTGACCGGCCCGCGCGCCGGGGACCCGCTCATCCGCCTCGCCGACGTGAGCCGGGTCTTCCCGGCGCGCTCGCGCGGCGGCACGGCGGTGACCGCGCTGGACCACGTCGACCTCGACGTGCACAGCGGCGAGGTGCTCGGGGTGGTGGGCTACTCCGGTGCCGGGAAGTCCACGCTGCTGCGGCTGGTCAACGCCCTCGACCGGCCTACGAGCGGCACGGTGACGGTCGCCGGCCGGGAGGTCAGCGGCCTCTCGGAGCGGGCGCTGCGCGACGTGCGCCGCGACATCGGGATGATCTTCCAGCAGTTCAACCTGTTCGGCTCCCGGACGGTCTGGGGCAACATCGCCTACCCGCTGACGGTGGCGGGCGTCCCCAAGGACCAGCACCGCGCCCGCATCTCCGAGCTGCTGCACTTCGTGGGCCTCGCCGACAAGGCGCACGCCCACGTCGAGCAGCTCTCGGGCGGGCAGAAGCAGCGGGTCGGCATCGCCCGCGCGCTCGCCACCGACCCCCGCATCCTGCTCGCCGACGAGCCGACCAGCGCGCTGGACCCGCAGACGACCAGCGAGGTCCTCGCCCTGCTGCGCCGGGTCAACGAGGAGCTCGGCGTCACCGTCGTGCTGATCACCCACGAGATGGAGGTCGTCCGCTCCCTGGCGCACCGGGTGGCGGTCATGGAGGCGGGCCGCGTCGTCGAGCTCGGCGACACCTACGACGTCTTCTCCGCCCCGCAGCACCCGGCGACGCAGCGCTTCGTCAGCACGCTGGTCGAGAAGGGGCCGGAGCCGCGCGCGCTCGACCGGCTCCGCGACCGCCACCCGGGCCGGATGGTCACCCTGTCCTTCCGCGACGGCGACGCCTCGCCGGCCGACGTCTTCGCGGCGTTCATCGAGCGCGGGGTGACCTTCGAGCTCGTCCACGGCGGCGTCGAGGACGTCCGCGGCCGGACCTTCGGCCACCTGACCTTCGCCCTCACCGGTGACGAGGCCGCCGTCGCGGACGCCGTGGCCCACGTCGCCACGCTGGTCGAGCTCACCACCCCCGAGCCCCGGACGGAGACCTCCTGATGGACCGCCTGATCGAGCTCGACTCCCTGCTGTGGGAGGCGACCCGCGAGACGCTCTACATCGTCGCGATCACCCTCGGTATCGGCGGCCTCGGCGGCCTCCTGCTCGGGGTGCTCCTCTACACGACGCGCCCCGGGGGCATCGCCCCCAACCGGGTGCTCAACGTGGCGCTCAACCTGGTCGTGAACTTCTTCCGGCCGATCCCGTTCGTCATCTTCATCGCCGCGGCGCAGCCGGCCGCGCGGCTCGTGGTGGGGACCGGCATCGGCAACCCGGCGATCATCTTCGCGCTGTCGGTCGCGGCGTCGTTCGGCATCAGCCGGATCGTCGAGCAGAACCTCGTCTCGGTGGACCCCGGCGTCCTGGAGGCGTCCCGGGCGATGGGCGCGGGGCGGCTGCGCACCACGCTGACCGTGCTGCTGCCCGAGGCGCTCGGGCCGCTCGTCCTGGGCTACACCTTCGTCCTGGTGGCGATCGTCGACATGTCGGCGGTCGCCGGCGTGGTGGGCGGGGGAGGGCTCGGTGCCTTCGCGCTGACCTACGGCTACCGGCAGTTCGACCCGGTCGTCACCTGGGCCGCGGTCCTGATCATCATCGCGCTGGTCCAGCTCTGCCAGTTCGCCGGCAACCGGCTGGCCCGGGTCGTCATGCGCCGCTGAGGCGGCGGCCGGTCGTGGCCGGTCATGGCCGGCACCGGCCGGCGCGCGCCCTACGCGCCCTACGCGCCGGTCCTGCCGTCGATCCCCTCGCGCAGGAGGTCGGCGTGGCCGCAGTGCTGGGCGTACTCGGCGATCATCCGGAGCACCAGCCAGCGCAGGTCGACCACCTCGTCCCAGTCCAGGGGACGCGCGGTGTCGTCGAGGTCGTGGGCGTCGACGACCTCGCGCGAGACGGCGCACTCGGCCCGCCAGACCTCCAGGTCGGCCCGGAGGTCGGCGCCGGGAGGCGGCTCGAAGTCCTCGGACCCGACGTGGAGCAGCGGCACGTCGCGGCGCTCGAAGTTCTGCTGGAACCACCACCGCTCCACACCGGCGAGGTGCCGGACCAGGCCGTGGAGCGACATCGAGGACGGCGGCGCTGACCGCGACCGCGCCTGCTCCGGCGTGACGCCCCGGCACTTCATCTCGATCGTCGCCCGGTAGTGCTCGAGGTACGCCGTGAGCGCCTCGCGCTCCGCCGCGACCCGCGGGATGCGGGGGCGGTCGTCGTCGGCCCACCTCGGGGCGAGGTCCTCCTCGGCCAGGCCCGACTCCGGCCGGACCTGCTTCCCCTCGGGGTGGTCGTCCATGGGAGCACCCTCCGCCGCGCCGCCCCCCGTTGTCCACGGTCGTCCACGGTCGTCCGCGGCCGTCGGGTGGTTCCCCGGGCCGCCCTCGGGGGGCGCGACGTACGGTCGGCGGTGTGACCCCACGACGGCGCTGGAGCATCGTCGCCGCGTCGGCGGTGCTGCTCGCCGTGGCGCCCCTGGCACCGCGTGCGCTCCCCGCGTCCGAGAGCGGGGTCGACGCCGGCACCCTGCTGGGGCGGGTGCAGGACTCGGCCGACGAGGGTTGGTCGGGGTACGTCGAGACGGCCGGGACGCTGCAGCTCCCCGAGGCCGACCGGTTCGACGACGTCGGCGCCCTCGTCGGGGAGCCGGCCCGGATGCGGGCATGGTGGGCCGACCGCGACCGCTGGCGGGTCGACCGGCTCCTGGTCGCCGGCGAGGTGGACCTGGTGCACGCCGACGGGCGGACGACCACCTTCGACTACGAGCGGGCCCGGGCGACCGTCGGCACCGACCCCGACATCCGGCTCCCGCGCAGCGCCGACCTGGTCCCGCCCGAGCTGGCCCGCCGCCTGCTCGCCGGGGTCGACGCAGCCGACGTCACCCGGATCGGGGCGCGCCGGGTGGCCGGCACCAGCGCGGCCGGGCTGCGCGTCGAGCCGGCCTCGGAGCTCTCCAGCGTCGACCACGTCGACCTGTGGGCCGAGCCGCGGACCGGCGTGGCGCTGCGGGTCGAGGTGCACGACACCGCACGCGGGGGCCCGGCGTTCACCACCGGCTTCGCGGACTTCTCCGGCGGGCCGCCCGACGAGGCCGAGGTGTCCTTCCGGCCGACCCCGGGCGTCGAGGTGCGCACCGAGGACGTGCTCGACATCGCCGACGCCGCGAACCAGTACGCCCCTCTGCGGCCGCCCTCCGAGGTCGCCGGCCTGGCGCGGAGCGGGGCGAGCGACGGCGCTGTCGGGGTGTACGGCGAGGGGCTGACCCGCCTGATCGCCATCCCGCTGCGCGACTCCGAGGCCGACGCGCTGCGAGAGCAGCTCGTCGTCACCCCGGGTGCGGTCCGCACGCCGACCCACACCGCCGCGGCGCTCGGGCCGCTCTCGGTGCACCTCACCGGTGGCGAGGGGGACGGCGGGTGGCTGCTGGCGGGCACGGTGACGCCGGCCGGGCTGCAGCAGGCGGCCGACGACCTGGTGGCCGGCACCGTCTACGTGGGGGAGGACCGGTGAGCGGGGTGGCCGTGATCAGGACCGAGGGGCTGACCAAGCAGTACGGCGCGCTCCGGGCGGTCGACGGGATCGACCTCGAGGTCGGGGAGGGCGAGGTCTACGGCTTCCTCGGCGCCAACGGGTCGGGCAAGACGACGACCGTCCGGATGCTGCTCGGGCTGGTGCTGGCCACGTCGGGGCGGATGGAGGTGCTCGGCTCCGCGATGCCGGCGGGGTGGCGGCAGGTGCTGCCGCAGGTGGGCGCCATGGTCGAGGGCCCGGCGGCGTACCCCCACCTGTCCGGGCGCCGCAACCTCGCGCTGTTCGACGCGATGTGGCGCGACGGCCGGCGCTCCAGCCGTCGCGCCCGCGTGGACGAGACCCTCGAGCTGGTCGGCCTCGCCGGCGTGGACCGTCCGGTGCGGGCCTACTCGCTCGGCATGCGCCAGCGCCTCGGGCTCGCCGGCGCGCTGCTGCGCAGGCCGCGCCTGCTGGTGCTCGACGAGCCCACCAACGGTCTGGACCCGCAGGGCATCCACGAGATCCGCGAGCTGCTGCTGGGGCTGAACGCCCAGGGCACGACGATCTTCCTCTCCTCCCACCTGCTCGCCGAGATCGAGGCGATGTGCACCCGGGTGGGCGTCCTGGACCGCGGCCGGCTCGTGCTCCAGGACCGGCTCGCGACGCTCCGCGGCCCCACGGGGCGGGTCGAGGTGCACACCGCGGACGTCGAGGCGGCGCGCCGCGTCCTGGACGGCCACGTCGACGAGCACGACGCCGCCCGGCTGCTCGTCCGCACCACCGACGCCGCCGAGCTGAACCGGCGCCTGGTCAGTGCCGGGGTGCCGGTGAGCGCGCTCGTCCCCGAGCGGCGCCGCCTCGAGGACGTGGTCCTCGCCGCGACCACCGCTGGCGGCCGGCAGTGATCCGCGTCGAGCTGGCCAAGCTGCTGCGCAACCGCCGCACCTGGGTGACCATCGCGCTGATCGACGCGCTCCCCAGCCTGGTGGCCGTGCTGCTGGCGGTCACCGACCTCGGGCCGCGCCCCGGCAGCGGCCCCGCGTTCCTCTCGGCCGTGCTCACCGACGGCACGCTGTTCCCGCTCGCCGCGCTCGCGATCGTCCTGCCGCTGTTCCTGCCGATCGCCGTGGCGATCACGGCGGGGGAGGCCATCGCCGGCGAGGCGCAGCAGGGGACGCTGCGCTACATGCTCGTCCGGCCGGTGGGGCGGACCCGCCTGCTCGTCGCCAAGCTCGTGGCGGTGATGGCCTTCGTGGTGCTGACCATGCTGGTCGTGACGGTCACGGCGTACCTGCTCGGCGTGCTGCTGCTCGGGGACGGCTCCGTCGCCGCCGCCGGCCCGGCCACCAGCGTCTCCGGCTCGGGGCTGTCGACCCCCGAGCTGGTGGGCCGCACGCTCATGGCCCTGGGCTACGCCGTGCTGTGCATGCTCGGCGTCGCGGCGATCGCGCTGTTCCTCTCGACGGTGACCGAGTCCCCGCTCGGTGCCGCGCTCGGCACCCTGGCGGTGCTGATCGCCTCGACCCTGCTGCTGAGCCTGGACGCGGCGGACGCGTTCGCCTCCTACCTGCCGACCCGCTACTGGCTGGCGTTCGTCGACCTCTTCCGCGACCCCATCCTGTGGCGCGACGTGGTCCGTGGTGTCCTGCTGCAGCTCGCCTACGTGGTCGTCTTCCTGGGGGCCGGGTGGGCGAACTTCATGACCAAGGACGTCACGGACTGACCCGGCGGCACAGCGACGCGTCGGGCAGGCGGGGCGCAGCGACGCCGAGCTGCTGCTCGACCATCGCGACCACCTCCGGGGTGCGGGGCACGTCGGCGTGGGAGACGGTGAGGTCGGGGCAGACCGCCTGGACGGAGAAGGTGAGCGCGCCCTCGAGAGTGCCCGAGGTCGGCGGCACCACCGTCGCGTCGTCCTCGGTCCACAGCGCGACCCACGACGGCCCGTCCGGCGTCTCGTCGCCCGTCCCCAGCCGGCGCAGGAGCTCGGAGCCCGGATCGAGCTGGCGGCAGGCGGCGGGGCAGGCCCGGTCCCCGAGCGTCGAGGCCAGCGCCGCCAGGTCGGTGCCGTGGTGCGGGGAGGCCAGCGTCACCGCGCGGCGGACCGTGGACCGGCCCCCGAGCTCGGCGACGTAGTAGCGGACGACGACCCCGCCGGCGGAGTAGCCGACCAGGTCCACCGAGGGGGCGCCGGTGCGCTCGATCGTCTCCTCGACGACCTCGGCCAGGTGGGCGGCCTGGTCGCGGAGGTCGTCGGTGCCGGACCCGACCGGTGCGACCACCCGGGCGTCCCGGCCGCCCGCGACGAGGTCCTCGGCGAGGACCTCCAGCGCGGACGTCGACCCGCCGTACCCCGGCACCAGCAGCACTGGTCCCGGACGGTCCTGCGGGGCGGGCCCGGCCTCGTCCTCGCCGCCCACCACCGCGACGACGACCGCCGTCGCGACCACGACCAGGGCCAGGACCAGCAGGGCGGTGAAGAACCGCCGTCGTGCCGGAGCCAGCGAGCGCCACATGGCCCCAGTGTGCGGGTGGGCCCGCAGGGCGGTGGTCCGGCGCGCTCCCGGTGACCGGTCGGCGGCCGCCAGGAGGCGCCCACGCGTCCCTACTGTGCGTTGCGTCACGCCGCGCCCTCCCGTGCGGCACCCGATCCCAGGAGCCCCCATGCGCCTTCTCCGTCGTCCCGCGGTCCGCGCGGCCGCCCTCGTCCTCGGCGTCGCGCCGGTCGCCGTCGGCACGCTCGCCGCCACCGGTGCGTCGTACGCCGCCCCCGCGCCGGAGGCGGCCCGCACGGCTCCGCAGCCCTCGAGCACCGAGCTGCCGCGCGGCTCGCTGCTGACCCACCGGCCGCTGCGGACGGCCGCGGCGCTGCCCAGCGCGCGCCGGACCGAGCTCGTGACGTACATGTCGAAGGGGGTCGGCGGCCAGAGCGTCGTCGTCTCCGGGACGGTGGCGCTGCCGACGACCAGGCCGCCGGCCGGCGGGTGGCCGGTGCTGTCCTGGGCGCACGGCACGACCGGCACCGCGGACGAGTGCGCGCCGTCGGCGGACCGGGTCGGCGGCCCCGCCCACGACTACCTCGGCCGCGTCGACGAGACGCTCGACCGCTGGGTCGACCGCGGCTACGTCGTGGTGCAGACCGACTACGAGGGCCTCGGCACCCCGGGGGACCACCCCTACATCAACGGCGCGAGCGCCCGGCGCTCCGTCGAGGACATCGTCCGCGCCGCGCGCCGGCTCGACCGTCGCGTCGGGCGCGACTACGTCGCCGCCGGCCACAGCCAGGGCGGCCACGCGGCGCTCTTCACCGGCGGCTCGCCGGGCAAGCGCACGGACATCCGCCTGCGGGGCGTCGTGGCGATCGCCCCGGGCGGTGTCGGGCTGAGCCAGACCGCGCCGTACATCCAGAGCAACCAGCCGGGCGCGGACCAGGCCCTCGGGTTCCTGCCGCCGCTGCTGCTGGGCGCCGAGGCCGGAGACCCGACGATCGACGCCTCCGCCTGGGTCACCGCGGAGGGCGAGCGGCTGCTCGCCGCCGGTCGGACCGGCTGCCTCGGCGACATCCGGGAGGTAGCCGCCGGCATCAAGGCCGTCGACGTGTTCCGTCCCGACGTCGACCTGTCCGCGCTGGGCCGCTACCTGCGCCGCCAGGAGCTGCCCGGCCCGCGGCTGCGCGTCCCCACGATGATCGCCCAGGGCACCGCCGACACCGCCGTCGGCAAGCCCGGGGTCGACCAGCTCGTGTCGAGCCTGTGCGGGGCCGGCGCCGACGTGACCTACCGCGTCTACGAGGGTGCCGACCACCGGGCCGCCGTCGAGACGTCGTACGCCGACGCCGCCGCGTTCGCGCGGACCGTCCTCAAGGGCGGGAAGCCCGCCGGCACCTGCGACTGAGGACGTCCGGCCCGTCCTCCGCCGCGGGCGGTCCGCCGGTTTCCGGAGGACCGCCCCCGGGAAGGGTGCCCGCAGGCGGACGACGGGAGACGCGACGATGAGCCAGGTGCAGGTGGTGCCCGCGCAGATGCGGCGGGCGGCGAGTGCCGCGCGGACCGCGGCCGAGGGAGCGCAGGGCCGGGGGTCCTCCGGCTACCTCGGCACCGCGGCCGGTGCGGTCCCCGGAGCCGACTCGGTCGCGCACCTCGGGGAGCTGGGGTCCAGCTGGGACGACCAGGTCGAGTCCTGGGCCGCCGACGTGCTCGCCTTCGCCGAGGACGTCGAGGCGCACACCGACGACACCGAGGCGACCGACGGCGCGGCCGGCGGCCTGCTCGGTGCCCTCGGCGGCGTCCTGGGCGGGACGGGCGGCTGATGCCCCCGGTGACCTTCGGCGACGTGCGGAGCTGGCGACCCGGCCCGCTCGGCACCGCCGGTGACGGGCTCAAGCGTGACGCCGACGAGCTCGAGCGCAGCCGCGACGCGCTGGCGACGCAGTCGGTGCCGAGCTCCTGGACCGGCCTCGCCCGGCTCGCCGCCGAGGTCCGCCGCCGTGCGCTGGTCGCGCGCGTCGAGTCGCACGTCGAGGGCAAGCGCACCGTCCAGCGCGCGCTCTACGAGGCCGAGACCGACGTCACCGAGATCGAGCGGATGGTCGCCGACATCGAGTCCGCGGCCACCGCGCAGCAGTTCACACTGGGTGACGACGGCTCGGTGACCGACGTGAGCGACCCGCCGACGTTCGAGTCCGTCCTCGACGCGCTCGAGTGGACGACGCGGCGCAGCAGCCAGGCCCGGGCGCTGGCCGACGAGATCACCGTCGTCCTCGGCAAGGCCGCCGCGGTGGACGCCCTCCTCGCCGGCAGCATCCCGCGCGGGCACGTCGACCACGTCGACGACTACGGCGTCGCCTCGCCCGAGGTCGCCGAGGCCTGGGCGACCATGACCGACGCCGAGCGACGCGCCTTCATCGAGCAGTACGTCGAGGAGTACGCCGACCGGATCGGCATCGACACCCCGGAGATCGTCTACGAGCCCGAGAGCTGGGGTCCCTGGGGCCAGGCGCGCGACAACGGCGGCACCATCGCGCTGAACGAGGGCATCCTCGACGACCCGTTCATCATCAACACCGTCGCCCACGAGATGCGCCACGCCCACCAGTACGAGGCGATCGACGACCAGGACGACTTCCGCTTCCCCTGGCAGGAGGACCCCTTCGACATGCACGAGGACCAGGGGATCAGCGAGGACGACGCCGACACCTGGGAGGAGAACTTCGACGACTACCAGTCGACCGACAACGGCGACACCTACGAGGAGTACTTCGACCAGCCGGTCGAGGTCGACGCCCGCGCCGAGGGCAAGGACGCGCTCGAGGACATGACCGCCGACGAGGTCGAGCGGCTCACCGAGGAGGGCCGGCGATGACCACGCCCGACGCGCGACGGGGGAGCCGGCCGGAGGGAGCGCTGGACGCCCGGCTGGACGACCGGCTGGACGACTGGCTGGACGACTGGTTGGCCGATCCGTCGCCGCGGACCGCGGAGCCGCTGCACGCAGCGGTCCGCGACGCCGGCACGGCGGACGACCAGGACCGGCGCCGGGACGCCGCCGACCGGTCGCGGCGCGGGGACCACGCCGGCGCGCTGGCCGTCCTGGAGACCCTCCTGCCCGGCGCCCTGCTCAGCCCGTCGGTGCACGCCCGGCAGGCCGCCGCCCTGCGCCACCTGGGCCGCGAGCACGAGGCCGCCCGGCAGGAGCGGATCGCCCGCGCCAGCCTGGCGGCGATCCGGGCCTCCGGGGACGGGACCGCCGAGCGACCGTGGTCGGTGCTCCGCGTCGCCGACGAGTACGACCTGCTGCGCGCCCTCGGCCGGCGCCCGGTGAACCAGAGCCTCGTCGGCCGGGAGGGCCGCGCGCTCGACCGCCTGGTCACCGAGGACGGCGGCGAGGCGTGGTTCGCGGTGGCCGGCCTCGGTGCCCCCACGCGTGGCTAGGGCACGGTCGGCGGCGGCGCTGGCGGCCGCCGTCCTCGTCACGGGCCTGGGTGGCTGCGGCGAGGCCGACCGTCCCGAGCCGGACCCCGGTGGCGGCACCGGTGGCGGCACGGCCGGTGCCAGCGTGCCCTTCGAGCTGGTCCTCACCGACGACGTGGCGGTGAGCCCCGACGGCAGGCGGGTGCTCGCGGACTGCTGGGAGGGCATCTGCACCTGGGACGTGGCGACCGGGACGCTCACGCTGGTGCCCGACCGGAACCAGGTCGCGGTCGCGCCCGACTGGTCCACCGTCGCCACCGTCGACGGTGGCGACGTCGTCCTCGAGGGCCTGCCGGACGGCGCGCCGGTGCGGACGTTCCGCGGCCTCGACGACGCGGAGGTCACCGACGGCTCGCCCGTCACCGCCGTCGCGTTCAGCCCCGACGGCCAGCTGCTCGCGGCCGCGGGGCTCGACGGACGCGTCGTGGTGTGGTCGGTGGACGACGGCGCCGAGCAGGCGGCGTTCACGGCGGCGTACGCCCCGCAGACGCTGGTCTTCAGCCCGGACGGCAGCCGGCTCGCGCTCGCGGGCGGCGGCCCGGTCGAGGTGCGCGACACCGCGGACGGACAGGCGGTCGCCACGGTCCAGGGCTCCGGCGAGGCGGGCGCCCTGGCCTGGTTCCCGGACGGCCGTGCGCTGCTGGGCCCGGGTGCGGGCGACGTGCCGACGGTCTGGGAGGCACCTGCGTTCGAGCCGGTCGAGGAGCTGCCCGGGGTGCGTCTGCACGAGCTGGCGGTCTCGCCGGACGGCCGGACCGTCGCGGTCACGGCGTTCGACACCACGGCCGTCCGCCTGTGGCGGCCGCGGGCGCTGGCCGGCGCGGGCGGCGTCCGGTCACTGGTCGGGCACGTCGCCGACCCTGGCGCCGTGGCCTTCGCCCCCGACGGCACGAGGCTCTACTCGGTGGCCGCCGACGACGGCGTGCGCGCCTGGGACGTCGCGTCCGGCAGGCCGGTGGCGAGGACCTTCGAGGTGCCGGAGGGCCCCGACCGGTAGTCGCGCCTGCTCGGTCCCGACGGCCCGACCGATGAGAATGACCGCTGCCCCCTGTCGTACCGGACGGCACCCTCCGGCAGGAGGCTGCCGGACCCCGACCAGCACCCAGGAGCCATCGTGCGCACGCTCATCGTCACCGCCTTCATGTCCCTCGACGGCGTCATGGAGGCCCCCGGGGGAGAGCCCGGTCACCGCAGCTCGGGCTGGACCTTCAACGACATCGAGATGGACCCCGCGGTCTACGAGCTCAAGGGCAGGGAGCAGGAGGAGGCCGGGGCCATGCTCCTGGGCCGTCGCAGCTACGAGGCGTTCGCGCCGGTGTGGCCGACGATGACCGAGGACTTCGCCGGCTACAACGCGATGCCGCGGTACGTCGTCTCCACGACGCTCGAGTCCGACGACCCGCGGTGGCCCGCGACGGTCCTCCGCTCGCTCGACGACGTCGCCGCCCTCAAGCAGACCGAGGGTGGGCCGATCATCGTCCACGGCAGCGCCACCCTCGGGCACGCCCTGGCCGACGCGGACCTCGTCGACCGGTACCACCTGCTGGTCTTCCCGGTGCTCCTCGGCGCGGGCAAGCGGCTGTTCAGCGGTGCCGACAAGGACAAGACCATGCTCGACGTCCGGGAGTCCGAGGCCTACGGCAACGGCATCACCAAGGTCGTCGCCGACGTCCGTCGCTGAGCCCGGCGCCCGGGTCCCGGGTCCCAAAGCGTGCAGGGCGCCCTAGGGCGCGTCGACCCGGGCCACCAGGATGGCGATGTCGTCCTCGGCCGCGTGGTCGCCGACCACCTCCGCGAGCCCGCGGATGCACGCCATCTCGGGGTCGTCCGCGCCCGCCAGGACGGCTGCGAGACGCGCGGTGTTGTCGTCGAGGATGTCGGTGGACGAGCGGCCGTGGGCCGGGCGCCGCTCGACCAGGCCGTCGGTGTAGAGGCAGATCGACCCGCCGGCCGGGACGGTGACGACCTTGCTGTGCCGGACGGTGTCGGGATCCATCCCCAGGAGCCGGTCGGTGACCAGGTCGGCCACCTGGGCGGGCTCGCCGGGCGTGGCGACGAGGGGCGGGAAGTGACCGGCCGAGCTGAACGACCACTCCGTGAACGGTGCTCGGCCGATGCCGAGGGTGACCGTGGCGAGGGCGTCGGGCTCGAAGTGGCAGATCTTGCGGTCCAGCCGGGCGAGCACCTCCGCCGGGTCGTCGTAGTCCAGGGCGTAGGCACGCAGGGCGCTGCGCAGGCGGCCCATGACGACCGCCGCGTCGAGGCCGTGGCCCAGGACGTCGCCCATCACGAGCGCGAGGCGTCCGTCGGGCAGCTCGAAGACGTCGTACCAGTCGCCGCCGAGGTCGCCGTCGGTGGGCACGTAGCGGGCCGCGATGGATATCCCGGGCGGGGTCTCGACGGCGGTGGGCAGGAGGCTCCGCTGGAGGACCAGGGCGGCGGTGTGCTCGCTGTCGACGAACCGGTCGTGCAGCGCCGCCCCGAGCTCCGCCGCGAGGTCCGTGAGCGAGCGCAGCTCGGTGTCCGTGGCGGGGTGCCGGTGGAGGTAGCCGACGTGCAAGACACCGATGAGCTCGGAGCCGTCCATGACGGGGACGCCGAGGAGCGACTTCACGCCGTGGTCGATGAGGACGGGGTTGATGACGGTGGAGCTGTCGACCTCGGTGAGCGTCACCGGCTGGCGGGTCTGGGCGACCCGTCCGGCGAACCCCTCGCCGACCGGCACGCGGCGGGCGCGCCGCAGGGTGCGGTCGAGGCCGACCGTGGCCGCCGGCTCCAGCAGCGTCCGGGTGCGGTCGAGCACGAGCACGGTCGCGGTGTCGGCGTGCATGGTCGCGCGCGCCCGCCCCAGCAGGTCGCCGAGCCCGGGGTAGGTCTCGGCGCTGTCGGGGTGCGCAGCGCTCCGCTCGACGGGGGTCACGGTCTCGGCGAGCCCCGTCATCGGGCAGGGCCGGCCTGGGGGCCGGCGGCCCGGGCGTCCCGTCGCGTCGTGGGGTGCACGGCGGGAGCCTAGTCGCCCGGGACGGGGGTGCTCACCCGGGACGCCGGATGCTGCCCGGGCCGCTCACCCGCGCCGCTCACTCGCGGCCGGTGCCGCAGAGCGCGTGGTCGATGAGGGTCCGGGTCATCTCGCGGCGGGGGACCCGGACCCCGGGGCGCGGGACGAACGAGTCGGTGTTCATCGTGATCGTCACGCTGCGGCTGCCGTCGGCGAGCACCGCGTTGCGGGTCGCGAAGCCGAGGATGTCCCCGCCGTGGGACCAGGCCGTCCCGCACGAGACCGGGGTCAGCTCCAGGCCGAGGCCGTAGCGCGACCCGGGCCAGCTCTGCTGGAACGCCTCGTCGTTCGGCACGGTGCTCATCAGCTCTGCCTGCTCGGCGGGCTCGAGGAGCCTCCCGCGGACCAGCGCCCGCAGGAACCGGTTGGTGTCGCGGGTGGTGCTGATGATCTCGCCGGCGGCTCCACCCCACGACGGGTCCTGCCGCGTCGCGTCGATCGGCTCGCCGTACCCCGGGTCCTCCGGGGTGGGGTCGGGGCCGGGGAAGCGCTCGTAGCCGACGGCGTGCGGCTCCGGCAGGCCGGTGCGGGTGCCCGGCAGCACCGTCCCGTCGAGGCCGAGCGGCTCGACGATGCCGTGGCGGACGGCCGCCCGCCACGACCGGCCGGTGACCTTCGTGACGATCATCGCGGCGAGCCGGTAGTTGGTGTTGGAGTAGCTCCACGAGGTGCCCGGGGCGAACAGCGGCTCCATGGCGAGCGCGATCCGCACCGCCCGTCGGGACGTCACCGTGTCGAACCGGTGCTTCTCGAACCCCTGCTGGGAGAACAGCCAGGGAAGGCCGCCCAGGTAGTCGGGCAGGCCGCTGGTGTGCTGCAGGAGCTGTCGAACGGTGACCCGGCCGGCGTCCTCGTGGTCCCGGACCAGCGCGGGCAACCAGTCCGCGACCCTGTCGTCCAACGACAACCGGCCGCGGCCGACCAGCTGCAGGAGGGCGGTGCTGACGAACGGCTTGGTGAGGCTGCCCACGCGGAAGTGCGCGCGCCAGGGGACCGGCTCCCCGGTCGCGGTGTCCGCGACGCCGGACCGCACCTTCACCCGCCGCGCGGGGGTGCGGAGGTCGACCAGCACGCCCGGGGCGCCGAGGTCGACGAGCCGCTCGGCGTCCCGCTGCAGCGTGCTGCGGAGGGGCCGGTCCGGCGCACCGGACTGGGGGGACGGTGCCGAGGCCGTGGCCGGTGCGACCAGCGTCGCCGCGACGACTGCCGCCGCCGCGGCGCCCATGCCCGTCGTGGTCATCCATCTCTTGCATCGGTTCGGGGTCATGGCCTCGACGCTGCCGTGTCCGGCCCCTCGCGTCGTCCCCCTGGCGTGGTCGACCCGCCTACCCCCACGGAGGTACGACCAAGCACCCCGCACGGGCGACGACGCGTGCTCGGTCCGTCCCTACGCTGAGCGTCATGCGGCTGTTGCGGACCCCGGTGCTGGTGGACGTGTCGGTGGCGTTCATGCTCTCGTGCCTCTCGCTCGTCGCGGCGCTCGGCTCGTCCGAGGTGGGCCCGGCGGGTGCCGTCCTGGCGGTGCTCTCCGTGGCGCCGCTCGCCGCCCGCCAGGTCGCCCCCACCGCGACGCTGACCGTCATCACGCTGGCCCTCGGCGGCTACGCGCTGCTGGGCCACGAGGACACGCCGAGCGCCGCGATCGGCCTGGTGATCGCACTCTTCACGGTCGCGACGGTCAGGCCCCGAGCGACGGTCGCCGTCCTCTTCCTGATGCCGCTCGCGGTGCTGGCGGTCACCTACCTGCGCGTCGACGGGGTGACCTGGGCCCTGGTCGGCCAGGCCGTCGTGCTGCTGCTCTGCGCGTGGGCGCTGGGCGACAGCACCCGGCGGTGGGCGGTGCTCGCGCAGGACGCCGCAGCCCGGGCCGAGCGCTCGGTCTCCGACGAGCGCACCCGCATCGCCCGGGAGCTGCACGACGTCGTCGCCCACCACATGTCGGTCGTGGCGCTGCAGACCGGTGTCGCCCGCTTCGTCGTCGACACGGACGTGCCGGCGGCCCGAGCCGCGCTGGACGACGCCAACGACGCCACGCGCGAGGCGCTGGCCGACATGCGGCGGATGCTGGAGGCGTTGCGCACGGACGAGGACGGCGCCGACTTCGCGCCCCAGCCGGGCCTGGCCGACCTCGACCAGCTGGCCGACCGGCTCGGGCCGGCCGGCCTGACGGTGACCGTGACCCGCACCGGGGAGCCGCGACCGATCGGCGCCGGGCGGGAGCTGTGCGTCTACCGCACCGCCCAGGAGGCGCTCACCAACGTCCTCAGGCACGCCGGCACCCACCGTGCCGAGGTGACCCTCGACCTCGGCCCACGGGTGCTCAGCCTCACCGTCGCCGACGACGGCCGGGGGGCGTCCGCCGGCGCCCGGGACGGCTTCGGCCTCACCGGCATGCGCGAGCGCGCCGAGCTCTTCGGCGGGGTGCTCGACGCCGGTCCCCGACCCGGCGGCGGGTTCGCCGTGTGCCTGCGACTCCCGCTGGCTGCCCCGCCGGTGACCGGTGAGCCCGCCCGCCGTGCCGCGCCGGTGTCGACGGGGCGTGCCTCGTGACCATCCGGGTGCTGGTCGTCGACGACCAGCCGTTGATCCGCGGCGGGCTGCTCGCGCTGCTCGCGGCCGCGCCGGGCTTCGAGGCGGTCGGCGAGGCCGCGGACGGCGAGGACGCCGTGCGGCTGGCCGCCGAGCTCCGCCCGGACGTCGTGCTGATGGACATCCGCATGCCCGGCACCGACGGGGTGGAGGCCACGCGCCGCATCCTGGCGGGCCCGCAGCCGCCCGACTCCGTCAAGGTGGTGGTGCTGACGACCTTCGACCTCGACGACTACGTGGTGGCCGCGCTCGGCGCCGGCGCCGCGGGCTTCCTGCTCAAGGACACCCCGCCCGCCCAGATCCTCACCGCGCTGCAGCTGGCGGCCGCCGACCAGGTGCTCATCGCCCCGACGGTCACGCGGCGGCTCGTGGAGTCCTACGCCGACCGCCACGCCGGGCAGCGCGGTGCTCCGCAGTCGCTGGACGCGCTGACCGTCCGGGAGACCGAGGTGCTCCAGCTGGTCGGCAACGGCCTGAGCAACGAGGAGATCGCGACGCGGCTCGTCCTGAGCGAGTCGACGGTGAAGACCCACGTGAAGCGCGTGATGTCCAAGCTGGGGCTCGCGAGCCGCGCCCAGGGGGTGGTCGTGGCCTACGAGAGCGGGCTCGTCGTCCCGGGTGGTCGCACCACCGGTTGAGTCGGCGCCTCAGACCGGGTCCGGTGCGCCCTCCTGCAGCTCCTCGGCGAGCATGACGATGATGCCGCTGGGGCCGCGGACGTAGGTGAGCGCGTACACGTCCTGGTACCTCGCCACGCCTCCCAGCGGGTAGCAGCCGTGCCGCGCCGCGACCTCGAGGGCCGCGTCCAGGTCATCGACCGAGAAGGCCACGCGGTGCATGCCGATCTCGTGCGGCTGCGTGGGCCCGGTCGCGATCGGCTCGGGGTGGATGTGCTCGAACAGCTCGAGCCGCCCGTGCCCGTCCGGCGTCTGCAGCATCGCGATCCTCGCGTGGTTGCCGGTGAGACCGACGGCTGTGTCGGACCACTCGCCGCTGACCGTGTCCCGACCGAGGACGGTGAGCCCGAGGTCGGTGAAGAAGGCGATGGTCGCCTCGAGGTCGCGGACCGCGATCCCGACGTTCTCGAGCTTGATCGGCATGCGCGTGACGCTAGCGATCCGGGCGCGTCCCGGCCACCGCTGGCGACGGGCGTTCCGCTCCGGCCGCGCACGTGGCAGGGTGCGGGCGTGCTCCCCGGCGCCTTCACCGACACGACGTCCGGGCCCAGCCCGGTCACCTGCGAGGACCACCGGCTGCGGTGGAACGGCAAGGCGGTCCGCCTCGTCATGCCCTCGACCTGCCTCCACGACGGTGACCACGGCGCGGTCCGCGTGGCGGTGCTCACCGAGAACGGCTCCGACTCCGTCCGCCCGCCCGAGGGCCGGAGCGCCACGCGCTGTATCGCCCGCGGCTGAGCCGGTCCCGGCGTCGCTCAGCGGCGCCAGAACAGGTGGTGCGTGACGCCGCTGCTGCTCGGCACGACGTCGAGGTGGAAGCGGTCGCGGAGCTCGTCCGGCGACTCCCACAACCGGGACCCGGCGCCGAGCTCGGTCGGCACGACGGCCACGTGCATCGTGTCCACCAGGTCGGCGTCCAGGAAAGCGCGGATCGTCCGGGCGCCCCCGCCCAGCCGCACGTCCTGCCCTCCGGCGGCCTCGCGGGCCCGGTCGAGGACGTCTGCCGGCTCGGCGTCGGTGAAGTGGAACGTCGTGTCGGACAGGGAGAACGACGGCCGGACGTGGTGGGTCATCACGAAGACCGGCGTGTGGAACGGCGGCTCGTCACCCCACCAGCCCTGCCACTCCAGGTCGGTCCAGGGGCCGCGCTGGGGACCGAACTTCCCGCGCCCCATGATCTCGGCGCCGATGCCGTGGGCGAAGTCCCGGGTCAGGTAGTCGTCCAGGCCGCGGCTGCCCCCGGGGTCGGTGCGGTTCGGCCAGCTCGCCGTGGCGCCTGCCCAGGCGAAGTAGACACCCGGGTCCAGGTCACCCATCGGCCGTTCGAGGCTCTGGTCCTCGCCGGCGCCGTACCCGTCCCGGGAGACGGTGAAGTTCTGCACTCGCAACAGCTGGTCCATGCCCGTCGGACCGCGACCGCCGGTCGGACTCATCGGCCCTCGGCCGACGACCGCATCGCCTCGGCGATCTCCCGCTGGTCGGCGTCCCGGTCCCGCAGGTCCGCCCCGTGGTCGCGCTCGTCGGCGGCGGCGTCGCGGTCCTCGGCGGCGTGCTCGCGTGCGTCGGCCGTCGCGTCGCGCTCGTCCTCCGCCCGGCGCCGCTCCTCCGCGAGGCGGTCCGTGGCGCGCTGCCGGGCATCCTGCGCCGCGCCGCCGCCGCGCTGGACCCGCGTGCGGTCCTCGGCGGCCCGGTCCCGCTCGTCGGCGGCGACGTCGCGCGCGTCCGCGGTGCTCGAGCGCTGCTCCAGGTCGATCTCGCGCTGGTCCAGCGCGAGGTCGCGCTCGTCCGCCGCGCGGTCCCGGTCCTCGGTGCGGCCCATGCTCCGATGGTGGCACGCGGCAGCTCGCCCCGGTAGGCCGCGCCGCGGGGGTCAGTCGGCGGGGCCGGAGGTCCGCGCGCGCAGCCACGACGTGGTGCCGGGCGCCATGCCGCGGGACTTGGGCGTGTGGTGCAGCGGGACGACGATCAGCGCGGTGTCGTCCGGCAGCGACCACTTCAGCGCGTGGTAGACCGCCGAGAGGTGCTCGGTGCTCTCGACGGCGAGCAGTCCCGGGGCGATCTGCCGGACCTCGGACCACGGCCCGACGAGGTCCTCGGGTGGTGCTGCGGTCCAGGCGAGGTAGGCGGTCACGGGTCCCATGGTCCCGCGGCGTCAGCGGCTGACGTCGCGGCGCCGGGCGTCGACGGTCGTCGCCGCCTCGACGAAGCGCGGGACGAAGAGCTCGGCCTGCAGCACGCACCCGGCGTGCCCGGCGTCCACCTCGTGCACGGTGGCGCCGGGGATGCGGCGGGCCAGCGCGAGCTGGCGCTGGACGGGGATGACGCGGTCGCCCAGGGTCGCGACGACGGCGGTCGGCGCGTCGATGCGGCCGATCCAGGGCTGGGAGTGGTGGCCACCGAGCGCGCTGAGCGCCTGGCCGACCGCCCATGGGCTGGTGCTGCGCAGCTCTCGCAGCGCCCAGTCATGGACGTCGGTGGGCCGCAGGCCGGTGGCCCCGCGCGCCGCGCGGACCGCCGTGCGCGAGCGGGAGACGCCTCGGGCGGCGAGCATGGTCACCCCCATCCCGGCGAAGAACCCCTGCTCGACCGGGTTGTTGCGGAACCGGTCGCTCGTGGCGGCCAGCACCAGGCCGGCCACCAGCCCGGGGTGCTGGCGCCACACGCGCTGGGCGACGACGCCGCCCATCGAGTAGCCGCCGACGACCACGCGGTCCAGCCCCAGCACGTCGCAGAGCGCGGCCACGTCGTCCGCGCAGTCGCGCAGGGAGAAGTCGACGCTGCGGATCCCCTGGCCGTGCCACCGCTGGTCGAGAGTGACCACGCGGAAGCGGCGCGAGAGTGCTTCGATCGCCGGGTACCACGTCAGCAGTCCCGTGCACCCCAGCGCGTGGAGCAGCACGATCGGCGTGGACCGGGCCGAGGGCCCGGCGGTGTCGGTGACGTACGTCGTGCCGCGACCGGGCAGCTCGACCGTCGTGCCGGCGGGGATCCGCGCCCACGGCAGGTAGACCCGTCGGAGCACGCTGCGGGGGCTCGGGAGAGCCAGTGGGATCGCCTCCTCGCGACGAGGTCGTGCTGTGCTAGAACACGTTACAGTTTCGGGTGGGCAGAAGCCCGAGTCGTGAGGAGACGGACGTGGGTACGGACGGCTACACCGAGCTGGACACCGAGCGGGCGGAGTCGCTCGACGCCGTCCGGTCGGTCATCACCGAGGCGCTCGACCGCAGCACCGACAGCTGGCGCGAGGACTGGGCGGCCCTGGCCGCCAACGGCCTCACCGCCCTCCCGGTGCCGACCGAGCACGGGGGAGAGGGGCTCGGCCTCGCCGAGGTCGCGGTCCTGCTGCGCGAGACCGGCACGCGTGCCCGACACCTCCCGGTCTGGGAGACGCTGTGCTGCGGCGCGCTCGTCCTCGCGGCCCACGGCTCCGAGGAGCAGCAGCGGGCGTTGCTGCCCGCCGTCGCGGCCGGTGACCTGCTGCTGACGCCGGCGCTGCGCGAGGTCGGTGCCGGGCTCGGCTCCGCCGCGGTCGCCGCCCCCTCCACGACGTACGCCGACGGGACCGTCTCCGGCCGCAAGGTCGGGGTGACGTACGCCGACGCTGCCGGCCGCCTGCTGGTCACCGCGACCCGCGGCGGGGAGGGCGGCGAGCCCGTCCTCGTGCTCGTCGACCCGCAGGGTCCGGGTGTGGAGCTGCTCGAGTCGCCGTCCTCCGCCCGGGTCCCCGAGCACACCGTCGTCCTCGACGGCGCGCCGGCCGAGCTGGTCGGCGGACCGGACGCCGCCCGCGCGCTGCGCGAGCACGCCGTCGCCGGCCTGGTGCTGACCGCCGCGGGCGTCGTCGCCGGCGCACGCGACCTGACCGCGGCCTACGTCAAGGGGCGCACCCAGTTCGGGCGGTCGCTGGCGGAGTTCCAGGCGGTCGCGATGCAGGTCGCGGACGTCTACATCACCTCGCGCCTCGCCGACCTCGCCGGCGCGAACGCCGCCTGGCGCATCGAGCAAGGCCTCGACGCCACCGACGACCTCGCCGTCGCGGCGTACTGGATCTCGGCCGAGGCGCCCCGCGCCATGCGCACCTGCCACCACCTCCACGGCGGCATGGGCGTCGACGAGACCTACCCGATGCACCACTACTACTCCTGGGTCATGGACGTCGTGCACGCCCTCGACACCCGGCCCGAGCAGGTCCGCGTGGAGGACCCGACCACCAAAAACCTCGAGCTCAGCGCCGACCAGCGCGCGCTCAAGGCCGAGCTGCGGACCTACTTCACCAACCTCGCCGACCACGACCAGCACCTCGACATGGGCAAGGACCGGCACGGTCCGACCTACCAGCGCGTCGTGCGGCAGATGGGCACCGACGGCTGGATGGGCGTCGGCTGGCCGAAGGAGTACGGCGGCCACGGGCTCGGCGAGATCGAGCAGACGATCTTCGCCAACGAGGCGCAGCACGCCGACGTGCACCTGCCGGCCGTGACGCTGCAGACCGTCGGGCCGACGCTGATCCGCTACGGCACCCAGAAGCAGAAGGACCTGTTCCTCAAGCGGATCCTCGAGGGCGACGTCCACTTCGCGATCGGCTACTCCGAGCCCGACGCCGGCACCGACCTGGCCTCGCTGCGCACGACCGCCCGGCGCGACGGCGACCACTTCGTCGTCAACGGGCAGAAGATGTGGACCACCGGCGGCCACCAGGCCGACTACGTGTGGCTCGCCGTGCGCACCGACCCCGACGCGCCCAAGCACAAGGGCATCTCGATCCTCATCGTCGACACCACCGACCCCGGTTACTCCTTCACGCCGATCATCACCGCCGACGGCAGCCACCACGTCAACGCGACGTACTACAACGACGTGCGCGTGCCGGTCGACATGCTGGTCGGGGAGGAGAACCAGGGCTGGAAGCTGATCACCACCCAGCTCAACCACGAGCGGGTCATGCTCGGCCCGGCCGGCCGGATCGAGGGCCTGCGCGACCGCGTCCTGGACTGGGCGACCAAGGCGGGCGTCGCCGACCGGCCCGACGTGCTGGAGGTGATGGGCCGCACGACCGCGGTGTTCCGGGTCAACGAGCTGCTCAACTGGGAGGTCGCCCGCGCGGCCGCGGTCGGCGAGGTCTCGGTGGGCGACGCGTCGTCCTCCAAGATCTTCGCCGCCGACCAGGTCCAGCACCTGCTCGACGACCTGACCCGGATCGTGCACCGGTACGGCGACCCGGGGGAGGCCGAGACCCGCCACCTCGCGGAGTACCTCGACGCGCAGGCCAAGCGGAACCTCGTCCTCACCTTCGGCGGCGGCGTGCAGGAGGTCCAGCGCGAGCTGGTCGCGATGTTCGGCCTCGGGCTGCCGCGGGTGCCCCGATGAGCACGGGCGAGGCGGCCGGCGAGACCGTGCACGAGCGGATCATGGCGGAGGCCGAGCGGATCCGGGCGCTCGGCGAGGCCGCCGAGCGCGACGGCCGCGACCCGGTCAACCAGCCCACGATCAACAACTGGCTCGAGGCGATGGGGAACACCAACCCGCGCTGGAGGGCGGGCGAGGCGCCGCCGTCGATGGCGCAGGTCTGGACGATGTACGGCCTGGGCGGCAAGCCGCCCGCCGACGACCCGCTGCACGGGATGATGAAGGTGCTCACCGACGAGGGGTTCACCGCCGTGCTCGGCACGAACTGCGAGCAGGAGTACCGCCGTACCCTCCGGGTCGGCGAGCAGGTCCGCGTCACCACCGCCCTCGACTCGGTCGTGGGGCCCAAGCGGACCGGCATGGGTGAGGGCTACTTCGTGACCTCGCGCAACACCTGGTACGTCGGCGACGAGGTGGTCGCGACGATGCTGTTCCGCGTCCTGAAGTTCGTCCCGAAGGGCGCGAGCGCCGAGGCGGCCGCCTCGTGACCGGCACCGGCTCCACGACCCCGGGCGTGATCCGCCCGATGCGCAACCGCGACAGCGAGTTCTTCTGGGAGGGGACCGCGGCGGGCGAGCTGCGCGTCCAGCGGTGCAACGGCTGCGGCGCCCTGCGCTTCCCGCCGGGCCCCTCCTGCCCGCAGTGCCACTCCTTCGACCAGTCCTACGTCGTCGCGGCCGGCACCGGCACGGTGTTCTCCTACGTCGTGCACCGGCACCCGCCCGTGCCCGGCAAGGAGCTGCCGATCGTGCTCGTGCTGATCGACCTCGACGAGGGCGTCCGCATGGTCGGCGAGGTCGCCGACGTGAGCGCCGAGGAGATCGCGATCGGCATGCGGCTGCGCGTCGACTTCCACCGCATCGACGACGACCTGACCCTCCCGACCTGGCGGAAGGCCTGACATGACCACCCTCACCGTCGGCGACACGATCCCGACCTGGGAGCTGCCGATCACGCCCACCCTCGTGGTGAGCACGGCCATCTCCACCCGCGACTTCCAGGACGTCCACCACGACCGCGACATCGCCCAGGCGGCCGGGTCGAAGGACATCTTCGTCAACATCCTGACCTCGACCGCGCTGGTGGAGCGCTACGTCACCGAGTGGGCCGGCCACGACGCCGACGTGCGTGGCATCGCGATCCGCCTCGGTGCGCCGGCCTACCCCTACGACACCCTGACCTTCACCGGCTCCGTCGAGTCGGTCGAGGACGGCGTCGCCACCCTCAGGGTGACCGGCTCGGTCTCCCTCGGCGACCACGTCATCGGCACCGTGAAGGTGGCCGTCTGATGGCCGGCCTCTCGCGCGAGGCCGCGATCGTCGGGATCGGCGCCACGGAGTTCTCCAAGGCGTCCGGGCGCTCGGAGCTGCAGCTCTCCGTCGAGGCGGTCCTCGCCGCGCTCGCCGACTGCGGCCTGACGCCGGCCGACGTCGACGGCCTCACGACGTTCACCATGGACACCTCCTCGGAGATCGCGGTGGC
The DNA here is from genome assembly GCF_030506255.1 of Nocardioides sp. Arc9.136. Taxonomy (NCBI): domain Bacteria; kingdom Bacillati; phylum Actinomycetota; class Actinomycetes; order Propionibacteriales; family Nocardioidaceae; genus Nocardioides; species Nocardioides sp. Arc9.136. Next base: position 1,946,797 of record NZ_CP113431.1, read on the forward strand.
CCGCGAGCTCGGGGTGCCGGAGCTGCGGTTCTTCTCCCGGATCAACTACGGCGGCGGCGCGGCCTGCGCGACCGTGCAGCAGGCGGCGATGGCCGTCGCGACCGGTGTCGCGGACGTCGTGGTCTGCTACCGCGGCTTCAACGAGCGCTCGGGCAGCCGCTTCGGGCAGGTCTCGGTCGCCGCGGCCACCCAGGTCAACACCAACGGCCTCGACAACGCCTGGACCTACCCCATGGGCCTCGGCACGCCCGCCGCCACCGTGGCGATGCAGGCCCGGCGCTACATGCACGAGTACGGCGCCACCTCCGAGGACTTCGGCCGCGTCGCCGTGGCCGACCGCCGGCACGCCGCGACCAACCCGAACGCCTTCTTCCACGGCAGGCCGATCACCCTCGAGGACCACCAGGCCTCACGGATGATCGCCGACCCGCTGCACCTGCTCGACTGCTGCCAGGAGTCCGACGGCGCGGTCGCGCTGGTCGTGGTCTCCGCCGAGCGGGCCAAGGACCTGCCGCAGAGGCCGGCGTACGTCGCGGCCGCGGCGCAAGGGAGCGGCCGGGACCAGTTCGTGATGACGTCGTACTACCGCGACGACATCGGCATCCCGGAGATGGGCGTGGTCGGGCGCGAGCTGTGGCGCCAGTCCGGCCTCCGGCCCGAGGACGTGCCGGTCGCCGTCCTCTACGACCACTTCACGCCGTACGTCCTGATGCAGCTGGAGGAGCTCGGCTTCTGCGGGCGCGGCGAGGCGCCGGGCTTCGTCGCCGACGGGGCGATCGAGATCGGCGGACGACTGCCGGTCAACACCCACGGCGGCCAGCTCGGCGAGGCCTACATCCACGGGATGAACGGCATCGCGGAGGGCGTGCGCCAGCTGCGGGGCACCTCGGTCAACCAGGTCGAGGGCGCCGAGCACGTGCTGGTCACCGCGGGCACCGGCGTGCCGACGAGCGGCCTGGTGCTCTCGACCTGAGCGCCGGTCGACGGCAGATGGAATACACCCCCCGGGGGTATCTGTTCCACCGACATGGACCACGCGACGGCGCACCACGGCGGGCACGACCACGAGCACCACCACGCGCGGGAGAGCGGGCACGATCACGGGAGCAGCCGGTCGATGGCGCTCAGCGCGACCCTGCACTGCCTCACCGGCTGCGCGATCGGCGAGATCGCCGGCCTGATGATCGGCACGGCGGTCGGCCTCTCGAGCGGCTGGACGATCGCGCTGGCGGTGGGGCTCGCGTTCCTCTTCGGGTACACGCTCTCGACGCTGCCGCTGGTCAAGGCCGGCCTGGGCGTCGGCGCCGCGCTGGGCGTCGTGCTGGCCGCCGACACGCTGTCCATCGCGACCATGGAGGTCGTCGACAACCTGGTCATGGCGCTGATACCGGGGGCGATGGGCGCCGGCCTGGTCGACGTCACCTTCTGGGTCGGCATGCCGATCGCGCTCGCCGTGGCGTTCCTCGCGGCGTACCCGGTCAACCGGTACCTCCTGCAGCGCGGGAAGGGCCACGCGCTCACCCACAGGTACCACGACGCCCCGGCCGACCCGACCGGCGCACGGCGGTTCATCCCGTCGTTCGCGACCTCGACCCTGGTCGCCGCGATCGCGGCGTTCCTGCTCGGCGGGCTGGTCGTCTCCGCGGCCGACCAGCTCGACGCCGGAGGGACCCACGGCGCCGCACCCGCCGTCGTGCAGCGCTGACGACGTCAGCCCGTGACGCCGGACAGGGCCGCGCCGAGGATCCGCGCCGCCTCGGGGAAGGCCGAGGGGTCCGGCCCCGCGTAGTTCAGCCGCAGGTACGGCGCCGCCGGCTCGGCCGGGAACCACTCGGTCCCGGCGCCGACCAGCAGGCCCGCCCGCTCGCAGTCCGCGCCCAGGCGCTCGAGGTCCGTGCCGTCGGGCAGCCGGGCCCACAGGTTGAGCCCGCCCGGCGGCAGGTGCTCGACGACGGCCTGCGGCGCGTGGTCCCGCAGCGCCCGGGCGAGCAGGTCGCGGCGGTCGCGGAGCTGGTCGCGGAGCCGGCGCCGGTGGGTGGTCCACCCGGGGTCGGTGACGACGTCGAGCGCGGCGGCCTGCAGGACGGGGCTGACGTACATCGACTCCACGGTGCGGTCGGCCCGGATCCGGTCCCGCACGGGACCGCGGGCGACCACCGCCGCCACCCGGACGGCGGGGGAGACGCTCTTGGTCAGCGACCGCAGGTGGATGACGTGGCCGGCGTCGTCGAGGCCGGCGAGCGGCGTGACGGTCGTGCTGATGCCGAAGTCGTGCGCCCAGTCGTCCTCGACGAGGAAGGCGTGGCGGGACCGCACCACCTCGAGCACCGTGCGGCTCACCTCGGTCGGCCACTGCGCGCCGGTCGGGTTGGCGTAGCTCGGCTGGGCGTACAGGACGCGCGCCCCGGTCTCCGCGAAGGCGCGGTCCAGCTCGGTGGGGTCCGGACCGGCGGGCCCGCTCGGGACGGGCACGAGCCGGACCCCGGCCTGGCGGGCGGCGAGGAGTGCTCCCCAGTAGGTCGGGGACTCCACCAGCAACGGCTGACCGGCCCCCACGACCGACCGGAAGATCGAGGTCAGGCCGCTCTGGCTGCCCGGCAGGACGGTGACGTCGCCGGGCGCCACGGCCGACACGTCGGCCGGCGTCGTCCCGGCCAGCTCCTGCGCGAACCACGCCTGCAGCTCGGGCAGCCCGGCGACCGGAGCGCGCGCCGACGCACCCGCGCCCCGCGCGGCACGCGTGAGCGCGGCCCGGACCAGCCGCTCGGGGAGCAGCTCGCGGTCGGGGTAGCCCGAGTGCAGGGCGATGACGTCGTTCGGGGCGCTGCGCAGCGTCGTGGACACCGAGCCGATCCGCGCCGGCGGCGCGCCCAGGGCGGCGGTCTGCCAGCCGTGGTCGGCGGCCCGTGCGCGTCGTGGCCCGAGGACGAACGTGCCCACCCCGGGCCGGCTCTCGACGAGGCCCTCGGCCAGCAGCGCCCGCAGCGCACGCTGCACCGTCACCGGGCTGGCCTGGTGGCGCGCCACCAGCTCCCGGGTCGAGGGGAGGCGCGCGCCGGGGGCGGACGCGCCGACCCAGGCGCGCAGGTCGGCGGCGATCCGCCCGCTGCTACTGTCGGACATGAAGATCGACGATAGCGCTACTCACCCGCCTGGCAAGCCGTTACCAACGCCGACGTCGCCGCGGGCCTCGACGCCGGCAGCGGCGCCGGCCCGGGCCGGGCTCGCCTGGGGTTCGCTCGGCGTGCTGGCCTTCTCCTTCACCGTCCCCCTCACCCGGTTCGCGGTGGGCGGCCTGTCCCCGGTCTTCATCGGCGCGGGTCGCGCCGTCGTCGCCGCCGTCCTCGCCGCGCTGGCCCTGGCCCTCACCCGGCAGCGGCTGCCCCGGGGGCGGCAGTGGGCCCGGCTCGCGGTCGTGGGTCTCGGCGTCGTCGTCGGCTTCCCGCTGCTCACCTCCTTCGCGCTCACGTCGGCGCCCGCGAGCCACGGCGCGGTCGTCATCGCCCTGCTCCCCGCCGCCACCGCGGCGCTCGCGGTGGTGCGCGGGCGGGAGCGGCCGCCGGCGGCGTTCTGGGTCGCCTCCGCGCTCGGCGCCGTGGCGACCGTCCTGTTCGCCGGCCTCGGGTCGGGCGGGGCCGGCCTCGGTCACCTCCAGTGGGCGGACCTCCTGCTGCTCGGTGCCGTCGTCGCCGCGGCGGTGGGGTACGCCGAGGGCGGGCTGCTCGCCCGCGAGCTCGGCGCCTGGCAGACGGTGTCGTGGGCCCTGGTCGTCTGCTCCCCGCTGATGGGTGCGCTCACCGTGGTCGCCGTGCGTGCCGAGGCGCCCCGCGCGACGTCGGCGGAGTGGGCGGCCTTCGCGTACCTGGGTGTCGTCAGCATGTTCCTCGGCTTCTTCGCCTGGTACCGCGGCCTCGCGATCGGCCCGATGGCCCAGGTCAGCCAGGTCCAGCTCGCCCAGCCGGTCCTCTCCATCGGCTGGGCCGCCCTGCTGCTCGGCGAGCAGGTCGGCACCGCCACCGTCGTCGGCGGGCTGGTCGTGGTGCTCTGCGCCGGCAACGCGGTCCGGGCACGTCTGCGACCCGCGCGCCGCCCGGCGCGGTGAGGGTGGCGGCCGGGCGGTCGGGGACGCATGCTGGTGGCATGCGCGACCGGGCCGCACGCGACGAGCAGGCGCTCCAGGTGGGCGCGCTGGTGCTCCTGCCGGGGTTCGTGGTGGCGCTCGGGATGGTCGTCCTCGGGCTGGTGCACCGGTACGTCGGCGAGGTGCCCGAGGGCGTGGCGAAGGTCTACCTCTTCGGGGTGCTGGCGCTCGCGCTGTTCGTCGCGGCGGTCGACCACGCCCGCTCCCGCCGCCGGGAGGCGCGCGCCCGCGACGACGCGTCGGCCCGGCACTGACCCGCAGGCCGGCGCAGGCCGGCGCGGGCCGGCGCGGGCCGGTGGGCTCCCGCGGGTCCTCCTGGGTACCTCCCGGGCATGAGCGACGTACCCCGCCACGTGTCCGTCGAGTGGCTGCACGAGCACCTGGCCGATCCCACGGTGCGGGTCCTCGACGGCACGGTCCACCTCAGCCCCGGTGACGACGGCCCGCGGATCGAGCCGGGCCGGGCGTCCTACGAGCAGGAGCACGTGCCGGGAGCGGTCTTCGTCGACCAGGTCTCGGCGCTGAGCGACCCCGAGGGCGAGGCGCCGTTCGCCGCGGTGGGCCCCGACCGGTTCGCCGCGGTGGTCGGCGAGCTGGGGGTCGGCGACGAGCACCGCGTCGTCGTCTACGACTCGGTCAACGGGATCTGGGCGACGCGCCTGTGGTGGCAGTTCGGGCTCGAGGGCTTCGACCGGGTCTCGGTCCTCGACGGCGGCCTCGACGCGTGGCGGGCCGCCGGGTTCGAGACGACCTCCGGCACCGAGACGTACCCGCCGACCACCTTCACCGCCCGGCGCCGCCCCGATCGGATCCGGTCGACGCAGGACGTCGAGGCCGCCGTCGACGACCCGGACGTGCTGCTGGTCAATGCGCTGGACCGTGGGCTCTTCGCGCAGGGCCACATCCCCGGCAGCGTCAACGTGCCCTTCGACGAGCTCGTCGGGCCCGACGGCCGGATGCGCCCGATCGAGGAGCTGCGCGAGCTGCTCGCCTCGGTCGGCGCGCTCGACGCGGGCAAGCGGCCCGTGACCTACTGCGGTGGCGGCATCGCGGCCACGGCGGTCGCGCTCACGTTGATGGACCTCGGGCGCGACGACGTCGCGGTCTACGACGGCTCGATGAACGCCTGGACCGCGGACCCGGGGCGTCCGCTCGAGCGATGACGGCGTTCCGCCCACCGCAGGTGGTGCTGCTCAGCCGGGACGTGGCGCGGGCGGCGCGGTCCAACGGTGGGCGCGGCCGGTGACCGGCGCGGTCGACGGGGGCCACCCCGTCCTGATGCACACGGTGCTCGACGCGCTCGAGTGCCGGCCGCTCGCGGAGTTCTACCGGGAGCTCCTCGGGCTGCGCTACCGGCCCGGGGACGAGCCGCCGACCGACGGCTCGCCCGACGACGCCGACTGGCTCGTGCTCGTCGACGACGCGGGCCGGCGCGTGCTGGCCTTCCAGGACGTCCCCTCGATCGAGCGGCCCGACTGGCCCGACCACACCGTCCCGGCCCAGCTGCACCTCGACTTCGCCGTCCCGGACGTCGAGGCGCTCGAGCGGCACCGGCGGCGGGCCGAGGAGCTCGGGGCGACGCTGCTGCTCGACCGCACGTACGTCGCCGAGGAGCCCCTGTACGTGCTGGCCGACCCCACCGGGCACCCGTTCTGCCTGATGGTCGGCGCCTGACCGGGGCCTCCGGGCTGCTCAGGAGCCGGTGGCGGCCCGCACCAGCGCCACGACCCGCTCCTCGACCCGGTCGTTCCAGGCGACGACGGCGTACGACACCGGCCACATGTCGCCGTCGTCGAGCGCGGCGTTGTCCTGGAAGCCGATCGTGGAATAGCGCGCGCCGAACTTCCCGGCGTCCTGGAAGAAGACCACGGCCTTGCCCGAGGCGTCGGCGTACGCCGGCATGCCGTACCAGGTCTTCGGCAGCAGCTGGGGCGCCGTGGCCGTCACCGCGACGTGCACCCGCTCCGCGAGCAGGCGGTCCTCGGGGGTCATCTGCGCGATCCGGTCCAGGACCGCCTTGAGCCCGTCGGCCTTCTTCGCGCCACCGCGGCCCTCGGCGCGCAGCTCGGCCGCGCGCTCCTTCATCGCCGCGCGCTCCTCGGGGGTGAAGCCGTCGGTCCCGCTCGCTCCGGTCATGGTGTCCCTCGTTCCTCTCGCGTGGTCGTCGACGGGACCGACGCTAGGGGCGGGGGACGCGCGGGCGCTTCTCGATTCCTGACCGGCTCGCGGCCCCTCAGCCGAGCAGGTGCTGGCCCAGGTCGCCGGTCAGGTCGAGCCGCATGGTCCGGGTGGCGAACCACCAGGTGCCGTCGAGCCGGGTGAAGGTGTCGACATAGCGACCGGCCGCCACCGGCTGCAGCGGGAGGGTGTCGGTCGCCTGGAGGACGGTGAACCGCGAGCGGCACGTCGCGGTGCCGGCGGCCTCGTCGACCTCGATGACCGGGTTGGAGACCACGTGGTGGGTCCGCGGGGTGCCGGTCTCCTCGTGGACGCGCATGGTGGCGGCGTACATCTCACGGACGGACTCGGCGCCGTGGTGCCCCACGACGCTGCCGTGCTCGAACAGGGCGCCGACGCCGTCGAGGTCGCCGGCGTCGACCCGCTCGGCGTAGACGTAGAGGAGGTTCTCGATCGCGCGGGCGCTGTCCACGTCCGGCAACGTAGCGGCGCGGCGGCGCCCGGGTCAGCAGGTATGCCGATGGGTGGGCGCGGAACCGGACGGCATGACCGCCTGGATCGTCCTCGTCGTGGTGCTGGTGGCACTCGCCCTCGGCTACGTGCTCGCGAGTGCCCGCTCGACCCGGCGCCAGCGCCAGCGGATAGAGAACGGCATCGCCGGGGAGCACCTGGACACCAAGCTCGACCCGCACCCCGGGGCGCCGCGGGAGGAATGACCCCGCCCCGGCCCCGCCGCGCCCGGTGCTGCACCGCCCGACCTGCACCGGATCTCCACATCTCCTCGACACCTCCCGGCCGGCCGGGCTCGTACCGTCGTGGCATGACTCCTCGCACCGCCCACCGGCTCGGCCTGCTCGTCGCCGCCGGAGCCGCCGTCGTGCTGGTCCTCGCCGCGGGTGCCGTCGGCATCGTGGGGGACGGGGGCCGCGTGGACCGGGTGTACGTCGCCGTGCCCGCCGTCCTCGTGGTCGGTTCGGTGGCCGCGCGGCTGCGCCCCCGCGGCATGGTCCTCGCGCTCGGCGCCACCGCCCTGACCCAGGTGGTCGTGACCTCGACGGTCCTCCTGGCCGACCTCCACGCCGGCGCCTCCGCCACCGACCTGGTGGTCGTCACCGCCGGCTTCGCCGCGCTGTTCGCTGCGTCGGCGGGGCTGTTCGCGCTGGCCGCAGGCTTCATCGGCTGGCCGCTGAACCTGTCGGTCGGCCGCTGAAGCTTCATCGGCCAACCGACAGTTCCAGCGGCTGGCCGCTGAACCTTGCGGCTACCGCCGCAGCTGCGCCTCGAAGAACTCCAGCACCGCCTCGACCGCCTCCTCGTGGCGGTGCAGGGTGAGGGTGGAGTGCTTGGAGCCGGGCAGGTCGACGCGGAGGAACGCGTCGCCGATCTCGCGGGTGAGCGTCTCGAACCGGGTGCCGACCATCCGGTCGCCGCGGTAGCGCAGGCCCAGCACCTGGCAGCCGCCCGCCGCGCGGTCGCGGACGGTGGCGAGGTCGTCGGGGGAGAGCCCGAGGTCGGCGGCGCGCCGGCGCCCGAGGGGGAACGGCGTCGAAGGCTGGGCCAGCACCGGCGCGGCCACCGCGGGGTCGACCATCATCGCCAGCGCGAAGCCGCCGGTGAAGCACATCCCCAGGGCACCGACACCCGGTCCGCCGAGCTCCGCGTGCAGCGACCGGGCCAGCGACCGGAGCCAGCCGGCGACCGGCGTCGTGCGACCGGCGGCGAGCATGCTCATCTCGCGGCTCACGCAGATCTGCGCCATCGCCCGGGCGACGGACGCGACGCCGACCGGCGCCTCGGGCCGGCCGAAGAGCTGGGGCAGCACCACGGTGTAGCCGGCCGCGACCAGCTCCTCGGCGTACCCGACGACCTCCGGGGAGATGCCCGGGATCTCGTGGACCAGCACGATGCCGGGTCCCTCGCCCTTGCGGTACGTCGGGTGCGCGGTGCCGTCGGCGTCGACGTGCTCGCCGCGGGTCCAGGTGTCGAGGAGCGCCATGCCCGGAGTATGGGTACCGGCCCGCCCGTGACGGAACGGCGTGTCCAGCTGGTGATGCCCCACCAGCTCTTCCTCGACCACCTCGAGGCGCCCCACGGCACGACGTACGTCCTCGTCGAGCACGACCTGCTGTTCCGCCAGTACCGCTTCCACGCCCAGAAGCTCGTCCTGCACCGCGCGTCGATGCGCCGCTTCGCCGACCGCCTGCGCGAGGCCGGTCGCGACGTCGAGGTGGTCGAGACCTCCGCGGAGCGGTCCAGCCGCGTGGGCCTGGTGGAGGTGCTGCGGCGGCTGCGGCCGACCGAGGTGCGGGTGTACGACGTCGTCGACGACTGGCTCTCCCGGGACCTGACGGCGGCGCTCGCCGAGGCCGGGCACGAGCTGCGGCCCGAGGAGGTGCTCGAGACGCCGATGTTCCTGACCTCCCGCGCCGACCTCGCCGCGCACTTCGACGGGGTGGCCGGTCCTCGCGGGCGGGCGGCGCGGATGCAGCACTTCTACTCCTGGCAGCGCAAACGGCTCGACGTGCTCGTCGAGGGCGACGGCGAGCCGGTGGGCGGACGGTGGTCCTTCGACGAGGAGAACCGCAAGAAGCTGCCGCGGCACCACCCGGTCCCCGACGTCGCGGCCCCCGAGCGCCACCCGGCGGTGGAGGAGGCGATTGCCTGGGTCGGCCGGGAGTTCCCCGACAACCCCGGTGACGCGTCGGCGTTCGCCTGGGCGACCTCGCACGAGGAGGCCGAGGCGGCGTACGACGCGTTCCTGGCCGACCGGTTCCCGCAGTTCGGTCCCTACGAGGACGCGGTGTCGACCGAGCACGACTTCCTCTTCCACTCCCTGCTGACCCCGGCGCTCAACACCGGCCTGGTCACCCCCGCGCGGGTGCTCGACCGGGCCCTCGAGGCCGGGGAGTCGGCCGACGTGCCGCTGGCCTCGCTGGAGGGCTTCGTGCGCCAGGTGATCGGGTGGCGGGAGTACATGCGGGCCTCCTACGTCCTGTGGGGTCGCGCGCTGCGCAGCCGCAACCACCTGGGCCACACCCGGCCGCTCGCCGAGGGCTGGTGGGACGCCACGACCGGGCTCGAGCCGGTGGACCACGTGCTGGCCAAGGTGCTGCGCACCGGCTACGCCCACCACATCGAGCGGCTCATGGTGCTGGGCAACGCGATGTGCCTGCTGCGGACCGAGCCGGACGCGGCGTACGAGTGGTTCATGGAGATGTTCATCGACGCCTACGACTGGGTGATGGTGCCCAACGTGTACGGCATGAGCCAGTTCGCCGCGGGCGAGGCGATCGTGACCAAGCCCTACGTGTCGGGGTCGAACTACCTGCGCAAGCTCACCGACTTCGGCCCCGGTGAGTGGCGGGCCGACTGGGACGCGCTCTACTGGACCTTCGTGAGGGACCACCAGGACGTGTTCGCGCGCAACCCGCGCTCCCAGATGGTCGCCCGGCTCTACGACGGGATGGAACCGGCCACCAAGGCCGGGCACACCCGGCGGGCGACGGCGTGGCTCGCGTGACGGGGCGCCGCTGATGCCGCTGCACGCGCTCGAGCTGGTCCCCGACGAGGCCGGCCAGGAGGCGGTCCGCCACGACTGGGAACGGCTCCGCGACGCCGGCCTGCCCTCGCAGCTGGACCACCGGGGCCCGACCAACGCCCCGCACCTGACGGTCGTGTCGGCGCCGGAGCTCCCCGACGCGGCGATCGACGTCGCCTCCGCGCGCCTGGGCTCGCTGCTGCCGTTCCGGGCCCGCTCGGCCGGGCTGCTGCTGCTCGGCGGGGACCGGCTGACCGTCGCCCGCGCGTTCGACATCGACGACGACGTCGTGCGCCGCGTGCTGGCCGTGCGCGTCCAGGTGCCCGACCGGGCCCACCTGGGCTGGTTGCCGCACGTGACGCTGGCCCGCCGGCTGGCCCGCGAGGACGCCCAGCGGGCGGTCGACGTGCTCGGTCACGAGGACGTCGTGCTGACCTTCACCCGGCTGCGTCGCTGGGACCCCGACACCGGGCGCGTCACCACCGTCGCCGGGTGGTGAGCGACCGGGAAGCCGGACACTTCGGGCCCCGCGGCCGGCACCAGACCCCCGAAATCGCCGGACGGCGGCCACCGATGCGTGATCGGTGAGCCGCCGTCGGACGGAGTGCGGGGTGGGACTCAGAGAGCCCGGACGTTCTCGGCCTGCGGACCCTTGGGGCCGGCGACGACGTCGAACTCGACCTTCTGGTCGTCCTTGAGGGACTTGTAGCCGTTGCCCTGGATGTTGCTGTGGTGGACGAAGACGTCCGCGCCGCCGCCCTCCTGGGCGATGAAGCCGAAGCCCTTGTCGTCGCTGAACCACTTGACGGTGCCGTTAGTCATGCTGCTGATCCTTCGTGTTGGTAGCGGCGGGCGACTTGTTGCCCGCTGCGGGGCTGAAGACAAAGCGAGGCGCCTGATACCAACGTGCGAACCAAGGACAAGCGATGAGCTCGGCGGCCGGATCGGCCACCAGGTGGGGAGAACCCCCTTCAACTCCCTCGACCGTAGCAGGGTCGGGCCCGGAAAGCCCGTCCTCGCCGGGGCGGACCTGGGCCTCACGTCCAGTAGAGCAGCGGCGCGCCGGGCAGGCGTGCCTCGAGGGCCTCGGTGAACCACGCCCGCATCGCGGTCATCGTCTCCCGCGGGTAGACGTGCTTGACCCCGCCGAACTTCGTGCGCTTGGCGGCGCGGACGGACTCGTCCATCTCCAGCCTCGTGCGCGGGTACCAGCCGAGCAGCACCTCCTTGGACCCCGGCGTGAACCGGTGGGTGATCACCTCGGTCGTCAGGTCGAGGTCCGGGACGTCGGCCAGCGCGCCTGCGACGGAGTCCAGCAGTGCGGCGTACTGCTCCTGCCACCCCTCGACCGGCATGACCGGGGCGATGGTCAGCCCGACCCGGTAGCCGGCCAGCGCTGCTCGGCGGAGCGCCCCGATGCGCGCCGGGACCGGGGACGTCCCGCCCTCGAAGCGGCCGGCGACCTCCTCGGCGTTCACCGAGACGCGCATCCGGGTGCGGCGGGCGTGGGGGAGGGCGAGCAGGTCGTCGACCGCCTCGAACTTCGTGGTGAACCGCAGGGAGACGTCGTCGCCGTACGCGCCGGTCCCGACCCGCCGCACGGCCTCGGCCAGCGAGCCGGTGAGGTGCTCGATGCCCAGCGGGTCGGTGTAGCAGGACAGCTCGTACGTCGTGCCCTCGTGGCCGCGCTCCTCGGTGCCGCTGGTGACCGCACCCCGACCGGCGTGCGTGCCGATGCCGGCGAGGACGTCGTCGAGGTTGGCGTAGGCCCGGGTGATCGGCGGGCCGGTCAGCGAGCCGGCGAGGTAGCAGTACTGGCAGTGCGCCGGGCACCCCTTCGCCAGGTCGATGCGCCAGTCGGCGCTGGGCGGGATCGGCTGCGGCCGGATCGCGCTCGGCGGGGCGACGACGAGGGCGAGGGTGGCCTTGGCGCGGGCGTAGACCTCGCGCTCGGAGCCCTCGGCCAGGCCGGTGAGCCGGTTGCCCGCGAGCATGCGGATGTCGGTCACGCCGGCCGCCTCGATGCGGCGCAGCATCTCGGCGGTGTGCGGCTGCTCGGCGGCGGCAGCGGTGACCAGGACGTGCCGGGGGATCCATTGACGTGGCATCACCGGTGCAACAACCGGCCCGCCCGGGCCGTTCCCCTCGGCGGCACCTATCGTCGCGGCGTGACCGAGACGCAGCCCACGTCCGACCTCCCGCTCGACCCCCCGCTCGACCCCCCGCTCAGCGAGGAGGAGCAGCGGGTCCTCGGAGCGCTGCTGGAGAAGCAGGTGACGGTCCCGGCCTCCTACCCGCTCACGCTCAGCGCCCTCCGCGGTGCCTGCAACCAGACCAGCAGCCGCGAGCCGGTCGTGGAGTACGACGAGCAGCTGGTCGAGCAGGTCGGCCGGCGGCTCAAGGACCGCGGGCTGCTGCGGATCGTCTGGTCCGACACCGGTCGCCGGACGCTGAAGTACCACCAGGTGCTCGACGAGGTGCTCGGCCTGGCCGCGGACGAGCGGGCGCTGGTGACCGTCCTGCTGCTCCGCGGTCCGCAGGCGCCGGGGGAGCTCCGGACCCGCACCGAGCGGCTGCACCCCTTCGCGGACCGCCAGGCGGTCGAGGCCTGCCTGGGCGGCCTGGCCGGGCGCGGGCTGGTCGTGCAGCTGCCGCGTGGGCGCGGCGAGCGGGACGCCCGCTGGCGCCACCTGCTCGGCGCCTCCGAGGAGACGCCTGCGCCCGCGGCGACCGCGGCCGAGGGGCCGGTCGTGCTGCCGGAGGACCGCGACGACCGGGTGCGGGCCGCCTACGGGGCGGTCGCTGCGGACTACGCCGACACCTTCGCCGACGAGCTCGCGGCGATGCCCTTCGAGCGGTGGCTGCTGGACCGCGTGGCCGCGGACGCGGTCGCCGCCGGCCGCCCCGTGGTCGAGGTGGGCAGCGGGCCGGGCCACGTGACGGCGTACCTCGCGGCGGCCGGGGCGGACGCGACCGGCCTGGACCTGGCCCCGGAGATGGTCGAGCAGGCGCGGACGCGCTTCCCCGACGCGACGTACCAGGTCGGCGACCTGCGCCGTCTCGTCCGACCGCCGGCGGCCGACGGGTGGGCCGCGGTGCTCGCGTGGTACTCCCTCATCCACCTCGCCCCCGCCGAGCTGCCGGACGCCGTGGCGGCGCTGGCCCGGCCGCTGGCGCCGGGCGGGCGCCTCGTGCTGGCCCTGCAGACCGGTGGGCCGCGCCGTGTGCACCGCATCGAGGAGTGGCACGGCCACCAGGTGTCGCTGGACTTCGTGCACCACGACGTCGCCGAGGTCCGCGCCGCGGTGGAGGCGGCGGGGCTCGGCGACGTGGAGTGGTACCGGCGCGGACCGGTCGCCGCGCGGGGCGAGACGACCGAGCGGCTCTACCTGCTGGCGGCCCGCACCTGAGAGAGGCCGGTCAGGCCAGGTCGAGCACCACGTCGCCGAGGACCGGCGAGCCGTCCCGGTCGCCGCCGGCGATCTCGGCCGAGGCCAGGACCCGGCCGTCCTCGCGCCAGCCGCGGGTGCGGATGGTCTCGCCGGGGAAGACCACGCCGGCGAACTTCGCGGCGAAGCCACCGACCTTCGTGGCGTCGCCCTCGAGGAGCTCGTCGGTCAGCGTGCGCAGGACGATCCCGTAGGAGCAGAGCCCGTGCAGGATCGGTGCCGGGAAGCCCGCCGCCTCCGCGAAGGCCGGGTCGGCGTGCAGCGGGTTGCGGTCGCCGCAGAGGCGGTAGAGCAGCGCCTGCTGCGGGGTGACGTCGTACGTTGCGTCCGCGTCGGCCGGGCGGTCGGGCAGGACCACGGGTGTCGAGGTGCCCCGGTCGCCGCCCCAGCCGCCCTCGCCCCGCACGAAGATCGACGAGCGCACCCGCCACAGCTCCTCGCCGGCCGGGGAGGTGGCGACCCCCTCCTGCCAGATCACCGCGGCCTTGCCCTTGTCCCACACGTCGGTCAGCGTCGTGGAGACCGTGGCCGTGCCGCTGGTGGGCAGCGGACCACCGGTGACGGTGATCGACTGCGAGCCGTGGACGACCTGGGCGAGGTTGATGTCACAGCCCGGCAGGTCCAGCGGCGGCGGGTCGGTCTCGTGGAAGGTGGGCGCCACGACGCCGAACGACGGCAGCACCTGCAGCCCGGGGCCCTCCAGGGTGTAGCGCAGCGCGCCGGGGGAGAGGTTGTCGCCCGCGCGGGAGCCGGCGCCGATGCCGAGGTGGTAGAGCAGCACGTCGCTCTCGGCCCAGCTGAACTCGCGGGAGCCCAGGTCGGCCCCGATCGCCACGGAGGGGTCGATGGGCATCAGGCGGTCTCCTTCTCGACGGCCGTGCGGGTGGGCGCGGGCCCGCTCGCGATGTCCTCCGCGGCCAGGTAGCCGAAGACCAGCGCGGGGCCGATCGTGCCACCGGGCCCGGGGTAGGTGTGGCCCATCACGGCCGCGGACACGTTGCCGGCGGCGTAGAGGCCCTCGAGCACCGAGCCGTCCTCGCGCAGCACCCGCGCGCGCTCGTCGGTGACGAGCCCGCCCTTGGTGCCGAGGTCGCCGGGCACGATCTTGACCGCGTAGAACGGCCCCTCGTCGATGGTGTGCAGCGACGGGTTCGGCTTGACGGTGGGGTCGGAGTAGTACTTGTCGTAGGCCGACTCGCCGCGGTGGAAGTCGGCGTCGACACCGGTCCGGGCGAAGCCGTTGAACCGCTCGACGGTCCGCTCCAGCGTCTCGGCGGGCACGCCGATCTCGGCGGCCAGCCCGGCGAGCGAGTCGGACTTCCTGACCACGCCCTCCTTGAACCACCGGCCGGGGAACGGCTGGCGCGGCATGAGCCCGGCGAAGACGTACCGGTTGCGGTAGCGCTGGTCGATGACCATCCACGACGGCACGTGGGCGACGCCGGTCTCCTCGCCCCGGTACATCTCGTGCACCGCCTCGACGTAGGGCAGCGCCTCGTTCATGTACCGCTCGCCGGCCTGGTTGACGATGATCGAGCCGGGCAGGTTGCGCTCGGCCAGGCAGAACCACGGCCGCCCCGGCAGCGGGATGGTCGGGCCCCACCAGCCGTCGTCGAGCAGGTCGGTGCGGGCACCGACGGCCTGGCCGGCGACCAGCCCGGCGCCGGTGTTGTTCTTCGAGCCGGTGGTCCACTCGACCGAGGTCGGGTGCGGCAGGTAGCGCTCGCGCAGCTCGAGGTTGCGCTCGAAGCCGCCGCTGCCCAGCACGACGCCGCGCCGGGCGCGGACGACCTGCTCGACGCCGTCGCGGAGCACCCGCACGCCGACGACGCGGCCGTCCTCGACCACCAGGTCGCGCAGGTCGGTCTCGTAGTGCACCGGCACGCGCGCCTGGACCAGGCCCTGGCGCAGGCCGATCGCGATCGCGTTGCCCATGGCGTACATCCGGCGGCGCAGCAGGCCGGAGACGATCCGCTTGATCGTCACCTTGACCATCGTCAGCGGGCCCTTGAGCGTGCGCATGCCGAGGCTGATCTTCCGGAAGTCGGCCTGGGTGACGATCATGTTGGCCGGCGCCTTGGTGTACGGCGGGTGGAGCCGCTCGAGCTCGGCGCCCAGGAAGCGGGCGTCCAGCGGGACCGGCTCGACCGTGCGGCCGCGGGGTCGCCCGCCCGGCTGCTCGGGGTGGTAGTCGGCGTAGTCCGGCACCCAGGTGAAGCGCACCGGGGTGCGGGCCTTGAGGAAGTCCATGACCTCGGCGCCGCGGTCGACGTAGGTGTCGCGGCGGACCTTCGGGACGACGTCGCCGACGATGGAGTCCAGGTAGAGCTTGGAGTTCTCCAGCGGGTCGTCCTGCCGGGCCGCCTTGAGCGCGTAGTTGCCCGGGATCCAGACCCCGCCGCCGCTGCGGGCGGTGGAGCCGCCGAAGTAGCGGCTCTTCTCCACGAGGATGGTGTCGAGGCCGCGGTCGGCGGCGGCGAGGGCCGCGGACATGCCCGCCGCGCCGGCCCCGACGACGACGACGTCGACCTCGCTCGGGAGGTCGGTCGGCGAACCGTTGGACGTGCGCTCGGCAGGGCGCGGAGCAGCGTGGGAAGAGCCCGTCATGGCGCGGAACTGTAACAGGTTCTACCATGGTCGGACCGTGGCTCGTCCCGCTCGCCGGGAGTCCCGCGGCGCCCGGGCGAGGCCGCTCCCGGTGAGTGGTCCGCGGGCGCCCGCGAGGCCCTCAGCGTGCCACGCTCGAGCCCACCGACTGAGAGGTCCACCCAGAAATGACCAAGCTGACCGCGGCCATCGTCGGGCCGGGCAACATCGGCACCGACCTGATGTACAAGCTGCTGCGCTCGGACGTCGTCGAGCCCCGCTGGATGATCGGCGTCGACCCTGCCTCGGAGGGGCTCAGGCTCGCCTCCCAGCAGGGTCTCGAGGCCTCCCACGAGGGCGTCGACTGGCTGCTGAAGCAGGACGAGCTGCCCGACCTGATCTTCGAGGCCACCTCCGCCTACGTGCACCGGGAGTACGCCCCCCGCTACGAGGAGGCCGGCATCCGTGCCGTCGACCTCACCCCCGCCTCCGTCGGCCCCGCGGTCATCCCGCCGGTCAACGGCGAGGAGCACGTGGGCGCGATGAACGTCAACATGATCACCTGCGGTGGCCAGGCGACGATCCCGATGGTCGCCGCCGTCTCCCGCGTCGCCCCGGTGCCGTACGCCGAGATCGTCGCCTCGGTCTCCAGCGTCTCCGCGGGGCCGGGCACCCGGGCCAACATCGACGAGTTCACCCGCACCACCGCCGCCGGCGTGCAGACCATCGGCGGCGCCGAGCGCGGCAAGGCGATCATCATCCTCAACCCGGCCGAGCCGCCGATGATCATGCGCGACACGATCTTCTGCGCGGTCCCCCCGGACGCCGACCGGGACGCCATCGTGCAGTCGGTCTTCGCGATGGAGAAGTCGGTCCAGGAGTACGTCCCGGGCTACCGGCTGCTGCAGGAGCCGCAGATCGACGAGCCGTCGGCCGCCACGCAGGGCCAGGTCAAGGTCTCGATCTTCGTCGAGGTCGAGGGCGCCGGCGACTACCTGCCGCCGTACTCCGGCAACCTCGACATCATGACCGCCGCCGCGACGCAGGTCGGCGACAACATCGCCCGCTCGCTGCTCGCGGGCCGCTCGAAGGAGTCCTGAGATGACGGACCTGAACACGCTGACCCGCACCTGGAAGGACGCCCACGGCGGCGACCTCGACCTGCGGCTGACCGACACCTGCCTGCGCGACGGGTCGCACCACAAGCGGCACCAGTTCACCGCGCAGGAGGTCCACGACATCGTCGAGGCCCTCGACACCTCCGGCATCCCGGTCATCGAGGTCACCCACGGCGACGGCCTCGGTGGCTCCTCGTTCAACTACGGCTTCTCCCGCACGCCCGAGCAGGAGCTCATCCGGATCGCGGCGGAGACGGCCCGGACGGCGAAGATCGCCTTCCTGATGCTGCCCGGCGTCGGCACCAAGGACGACATCCGCGCCGCGCAGGACAACGGCGGCCAGATCTGCCGGATCGCCACGCACTGCACCGAGGCCGACACCTCCATCCAGCACTTCGGGCTCGCCCGCGAGCTCGGCCTGGAGACGGTCGGCTTCCTGATGATGAGCCACACCCAGCCGCCGGAGGTCCTGGCCAAGCAGGCGCGGACCATGGTCGACGCCGGCTGCCAGTGCGTGTACGTCGTGGACTCCGCCGGCGCGCTCGTGATGGAGCAGACCGCCGACCGGGTCTCGGCCGTCGTGGCCGAGATCGGCTCGCAGGCCGACGTGGGCTTCCACGGCCACGAGAACCTCGGCCTCGGTGTCTCCAACACCGTCATCGCCGCCCGCGCGGGCGCGACCCAGATCGACGGCTCGGTCCGCCGCTTCGGCGCCGGGGCCGGCAACACCCCGCTCGAGGCGTTCATCGGCGTCTGCGACAAGCTCGGCTGGCGCACCGGCGTGGACTTCCTCCAGATCGTCGACGCCTCCGAGGACGTCATCAAGCCCGCGATGCCCGAGGAGTGCCAGCTCGACCGGATGACCCTGATGATGGGGTACGCCGGGGTCTACTCCTCCTTCCTCAAGCACGCCGGCAACGCCGCCGACCGCTACGGCGTCTCCGGCGCGAAGATCCTGCTCGAGGCCGGCCGCCGCAAGCTGATCGGCGGCCAGGAGGACCAACTCATCGACATCGCGCTGATGCTCAAGGCCGAGCAGGACAAGGCCGCCGCCAACGCCTGACCCCCGGCCCGGCGCGACCGGGCGGGGCCGGTGGTCGTCCCCTCGCGGGCCGACCACCGGTCCTGGCCCGCGGGAACGCGCTCGACCCGGCGGAGCGGCGTGGGGTACAGAGGGCCCATGGCATCCCGCGCATCCAACTTCTGCATCGACGCCCACGACCCGTACGCCCAGACCATGTGGTGGGCGCAGGTCCTCGAGGACTTCACCCTGCCCACCGGCGAGTGGGAGAACAAGCCGGGGGAGGAGGAGTGCGGGCTGGTCGGGCCCGACGACCGGTTCCTGCTGTTCCTCAAGGTGCCCGAGCCCAAGACGGTGAAGAACCGCATGCACCTCTGCCTGCGCCCGACCGACCGCAGCCGTGACGAGGAGGTCGACCGCGTCGTCGGGCTGGGCGCGACGCTGGTGGACGACCGGCGCGACGGCGAGAAGGGCTGGGCCGTCCTGGCGGACCCCGAGGGCAACGAGTTCTGCGTGCTCACGCCCTACCGGCCGACCCCGGCGTAGCCCGCACCCGCTGGGCGGGAGTCGTCTGGTCCAAAACAAGAACGTGTTCTAGTATCGACGTCGTCCCACCACGACAGGAGTTGGCGATGTCCCAGGCTGTTCTCGACGGCGTCCGTGACCTGCTGCCCGCGTTCCGCGAGCGCGCCGACGAGGCCGAGCGCCTGCGTGTGGTGCCCGAGGCGAGCATCAAGGAGCTGGAGGAGGTCGGCTTCTTCCGGTTGCTCCAGCCCCGGCGCTTCGGCGGGTACGAGGCCGACCCGGTCACCTTCTACACCGCGGTCCGCGAGATCGCCTCGGCGTGCGGCTCCACCGGCTGGGTCTCCAGCGTCGTGGGCGTCCACCCCTGGCAGGTCGCGCTGTTCGCCGACGAGGCGCAGCAGGCGGTGTGGGGCGAGGACACCAGCACCCGGCTGAGCTCGTCGTACGCCCCGACCGGCAAGGCGACCGTCACCGAGGGCGGCTACCTGCTCTCCGGCAAGTGGAGCTTCTCCTCCGGCTGCGACCACTGCAGCTGGGTCCTGCTCGGCGGTCTCGTCTTCAACGAGGAGGGCCAGGTCGTCGACTTCAAGACCTTCATGGTCCCGCGCGAGAAGTACCAGATCATCGACGTCTGGCACATGGTCGGCCTGCGCGGCACCGGCTCCAACGACATCCTCGTCGAGGACGTGTTCATCCCCGAGGCGTTCACCCTCTCGATGAGCCAGACCGGCGCCTGCAAGGGCCCCGGCCAGGAGCAGAACACCTCCGACCTCTACAAGCTGCCCTTCCACTCGATCTTCACCGGCACCATCACCACGCCGATCATCGGCATGGCGCGGGGTGCCTACGCCGAGCACGTCGAGATGCAGCAGAAGCGCACCCGCGCGGCGTACCTCGGCGAGAAGGCGTCGCTCGACCCGTTCTCGGCGGTCCGCATCGCCCGGGCGAGCAGCGAGATCGACGCGGCCTGGGCGCTGCTGGTCAACAACGTCCGCGAGGAGATGGACCACGTCGCCAAGGGCGAGCGGATCCCGCTCGGCCTGCGGCTGCGGGTCCGCCGCGACCAGGTCCTCGCCACCCAGCGGGCGATCGACGCCATCGACGCGCTGTTCGAGGCCTCCGGCGGGCGGGCGCTCGCCGAGGGCACCTACCTCCAGCGCGCCTGGCGCGACGCCCACGCCGGTCGCGTCCACGCGGCCAACGACCCCGAGCGGGCGCTGCAGATGTACGGCGCGCACGAGTTCGGCCACAAGGTCGACCCGGGGATGTACTGACGTGACGGCCGTCCCGTCCCGGTTCGCGCAGGAGAGCGTCCGCCGCTCGGCCAAGGCCGGCGACCTCACGCTCAACTACTACGAGGCCGCTCCCGACACCCAGCCCAGCCAGGTCGGCGGCGGGCTGCCGCTGGTGATGCTGCACGGCGGCGGACCAGGCGCGTCCGCGTGGTCCAACTTCGGCCCGGCGCTGCCGCACTTCGCCTCGGTGTTCCGCACGCTGCTCGTCGACCAGCCCGGCTTCGGTGGCTCCGACAAGCCGCCGGTCGTCGGCAACTACTACCGCTTCGCGGCCGACCACGTCGTCCGGCTGCTCGACGAGCTGGGCATCGAGCGGGTGCACCTGCTCGGCAACAGCCTGGGTGGCGGCACGGCGATGCGCCTGGCGCTCACCCACCCCGACCGCGTCGGGCGGCTGGTGCTCATGGGCCCCGGCGGGCTCTCGCTCAACCTGTTCCACGCCGACCCCACCGAGGGTGTCCAGCGGCTCATGGACTTCGGCGCCGACCCGACCCGCGAGAAGCTGCGCGCGTTCATCTCGACCATGGTCGTGGACCAGTCGCTGGTCACTGACGAGCTGGTCGAGGCCCGGTTCGCCGACGCGACCGCCCCGGGCGCCCAGGAGGCGATGCGCTCGATGGGCATGTCGTTCTGGAACCCCGAGACGGCCGAGGACGGCATGCTCTGGCGCGAGGCGCACCGCCTGCGCAAGCACACCCTGCTGACCTGGGGCCGCGAGGACCGGGTGAACCCCCTCGACGGCGCCATGGCGGCGCTCAAGCTCATCCCGAAGGCACAGCTGCACGTGTTCCCCAACTGCGGGCACTGGGCGCAGATCGAGGCGGCCGAGGAGTTCGCCGAGATCACCACCGCGTTCCTGTCCCGCCACACCGAACGACCTAGAGCAGGAAGCACCCCGTGACGATCGACATCAAGTCCATGGGCTACGTCCGCGTGGCCTCCACCGACCTCGAGCAGTGGAAGGTCTTCGCCGGCAAGGTGCTGGGCCTCGCCGAGGGCCGTGGGCCCAACCCCGAGCACCAGTACTGGCGCATCGACGAGGTCTCCGCGCGCCTCGTCGTGGTCCCCTCCGACCGCGACCTGCTCGAGTCGACCGGTTGGGAGGTCGCGGACCACCGTGCCCTGCAGGACGCGCGCGAGCACCTGCAGAAGGCCGGCGTCGCCTTCGAGGAGGCCACCAAGGAGGAGCTCGACGAGCGCCGGGTGCAGGAGATGATCCGGTTCACCGACCCGTGGGAGAACGTCTTCGAGCTCTTCCACGGCATCACCTACGAGTCGCGCCCGATCGTCACGCCGTACGCCGCGAGGTTCGTGACCGGCGACCAGGGCATGGGCCACATCGTCATCCCGGTGCTCGACGACGTCGAGGCGCTGCGGTTCTACACCGACGTCCTCGGCTTCCGCCTGCGCGACTCGATGAGCATGCCCGGCGAGTTCGTCGGCAAGCAGCCCGGCGAGAAGGTCTGGCTGCGCTTCCTCGGGGTCAACCCGCGGCACCACTCGCTGGCGTTCCTGCCGATGCCGAACCCCGCCAAGTGCGTCCACATCATGCTCGAGGTCGACGAGCTCGACCACGTCGGTCGTGCGCTCGAGCGGGTCCGCAAGCACCAGGCGCCGCTCTCGGCGACCCTCGGCCGGCACATGAACGACGAGATGGTCTCCTTCTACGTCAAGTCGCCCGGCGGCTTCGACGTGGAGTTCGGGACCGACGGGCTCGAGGTGGACGACCAGAAGTGGGTCGCGCGGGAGTCGACGGCGGTGTCGTACTGGGGCCACAACTTCGCGGGCGGTCACTAGTGGCTAGCGTGGGAGCCATGTCAGCCCACTCGGGGGCCTCTCCGGACATCCCGGAGGGCATGAACCCCAACGCCGCCGAGACCTGGCCCAGCTCCGAGCTGATCTCCTCCTGGCTCGGCAGCGAGGCCTACGAGCTCGAGCCGCTCGGCCCCGGCGAGGGATCCGCGGTCCCGACCGACGACCCGGCGAAGCAGGCGGAGGCGCGCCACTTCCGCGACGTCCTGGGCCGGTTCGGCTCCGGGGTGACGGTCGTGACCGCGATGAGCGGCGGCGAGCCGGTCGGGATGACCTGCCAGTCGTTCTCGAGCGTCTCGCTCGACCCGCCGCTCGTGCTCTTCGTGCCGGCCAAGACCTCGCGCGCCTGGCCGCTCATCCAGCGCTCCGGGCGGTTCTGCGTGAACTTCCTGGCCGACGGCCAGGCCGAGCTGTCGAACCAGATGGCCAGCCGCGGGACCGACAAGTTCGCCGGCGTCGCGTGGCACCCCGCCGAGGCGACCGGCTCACCGGTGCTCGAGGGCTCGTTGGCCCACGTCGACTGCAGCGTCCACGCCGTCCACGAGGCCGGCGACCACTGGGTCGTCATCGGCCGGGTGCTCCACCTGGCCACCGCGCCCGAGGGCGCCACCGAGGACCCGCTGCTGTTCTACCGCGGGAAGTACGGCACCACCCGCTGACCCTGCTGACCGCCACCCGGTCGTGGCGCCCGGGCGCCGCTCGGCCACCGGGTCAGCCGTCGGCCAGCCGGAGGTCGGGCTCGAGCCCGAGGAACGCGGCGTACCGGTCGGCGGCGTCCTGCAGCGCCCGGACCGCAGCGGTGCCCAGGGGGCGGTACGGCACGACGTCGAACCGCGCCCGGGCCCCGAGGGTGCGCCTCATCCGCCCGACCAGCTGCGCGTCGACGACCGCCATCCCGATCGCGGTCTCCCGGCCGCCCGGCACGACGCCGGCGACGTCGATGAGCATCCGGCTGTCCTGGAACCCGCGGTAGGTCTCGTCGAGGATCTGCAGCAGGTGGCCGCCCGGCTGCCGGCCCGCCGCGGGCGGCGCCGTGCCGGCGGCGTGCCAGTAGGTGCGCCCCTCGTGCTCGAACCGCTCCAGGTGGTCGGCCGCGCCGGCCAGGCCGCGGCGCACGTCGCCGAGCGGCAGGGTCGCCCAGTAGGCGAGGTCGCGGTCGGTGGCGGGGCCGTGCCCGGCGACGTACCGGCGGGCCAGCTCGGCCAGTGCCTCGTCGCGCTCCCGGGCCGGCGCGGGCGGCACCCGGTCGGCCATCAGCGCGTAGGTGTGGGTCCCGTCGTCGGTGGGGGGCCCGCTGCACACCAGCCGGTCCAGCTCGGTCAGCCCGAGCAGCAGCATCAGCTCGTGGCCGGTGACGGTGACGTCGCGCTCGGCCAGCGCGGTCCTGACGCCGTCCCGCGTGAGGCCGGCCCCGCCGAGGGCGTCCAGCACCGCACCGGTCGCGCGGCCCAGGTCGGCGGTGGTCCAGCCGGTGTCGGTGAGCTGCCGCAGCAGCGTCGGTCGCACGCGTGGCGCGGTCAGCTCGAGCAGCCACGCGACGTCCGCCGCGGCCACGAAGTGCCAGGTCGGTCGCAGCACGTGGGTGCGGAGGACGGCGCCGCTGCTCAGCAGCCCGGCGAGGTCGTCGCCATCAGGGCGCGAGGTCCGGGCCGCGACCGCCCACGCCGCCTGGGTCGGGTTCTCCGCCTGGACCGCCAGCAGGCCGGCGACCACGTCGGTCGCGGACCCGGCGTGCGGCGCCGTGAGGTGCTGGGTCGCGAACCGCCAGCGGGCGATGTCGTGGGAGCTGGTCACCGGGGGAGTCTGGGGCCGTCCGGGGCACCGGGACAACCGGGTCCGGTCGAGCGGGGCGCCCGCCCGCGCCGGTGCCGGCTGCTCAGAACGCGTACCGCACCCGGCAGGTCGGGAGCGTCTCACCGATCATCGCGGTCAGCTCGTCGACCCAGCGGCGCTTCCAGGCGACCTTGTAGCGGACGTTCTCCTGGCCGCTCTCGGACCGCTTGCGCTGCTGGAGGTCCGGGCGCCACAGCTGGTCCTCGCCGCGTGGGTGCCAGCCGAGGTTGACCTCGTGCAGGTCCTCGTTGTGGGTCAGGAAGATGACCTCGCAGGCCAGCTGCGCCCTGGCCTTCTCGCCGATGCCGTCGGCGACCTGCTCGAGCAGCTCGGCCCACTCGGCCTTCCACCCCTCGTGGACGACGACCGGGCTGAAGTTCAGGTGCACCTCGTAGCCGGCCTCGACGAAGTCGTCGATCGCAGCGATCCGCTCCGCGATCCGGGAGGTCCGCAGGTCGAGCTTCTTCGACATCTCCGCCGGCATCAGCGAGAAGCGGACCCGGGTGCCGCCGCGCGGGTCCCAGTCGAGCAGGTCGCGGTTGACGAACTTGGTGGCGAAGCTCGCCTTGGCCCCGTCCAGGCGGGCGTAGAGGTCCACCAGGTCGCGCACGTTGTCGCTGAAGAGCGCGTCGACCGAGCAGTCGCCGTTCTCGCCCAGGTCGTAGACCCAGTCGACCGGGTCGCACTGGTTCGGGACCGTCTTCGGTCCCTGGCGCCCCGCGTGCCGCTCGAGGTAGCCGAGGATCCGCTCGATGTTGACGAACGCGGTGATCGGGTTGGCGTACCCCTTGCGGCGCGGGACGTAGCAGTAGGAGCAGGCCATCGCGCAGCCGTTGGAGGTCGAGGGGGCGATGAAGTCCGAGCTGCGGCCGTTGGGCCGGGCGGTCAGTGACTTCTTCACGCCCAGGACGAGCACCTCGCGCTTGTTGCGCACCCAGTCCTCGACGTTGCCCTCGTTGCCGTAGAGGCCGGGGATCGCCTGGTGGGAGAGCACCTCGACGCGTTCGGCGTCGGGGAAGCGGGCGAGGATCTCGGCGCCGCGGGCGAACTCGGCGACGTCGCGCTCGTGGAAGATCGTCCTGACGTCGAGCAGGCGGTCGGCGTGGGTGCGTGTCGTCATCGTGGGTACAACCCACCACGCGCCGCCGACAATCCCGGTCGGGGCGACCGGGGTGGGTTCAGATGCGCGTGCGGATCGGGTTGGCGATCATGCCGATGGGGTAGTCGTCCTGCTCCTGCGCCGCCCCGGATGCCTGCGCCGCCTCGGCTACCGCGGTCGGCTGGTCCATCTCGGTGAGGTCGGCGTCGATGCTCATGGATCCCAACTTAGTAGGCGTCTTCGCAGGTCACGGCCACGGAAGAGGAACGGCGGAGGAACATCTCGGTGGCGTTCCTCACAGGACTGCCCCGGCGGTCACAGGGGCACCGCAGCGCGGTGCGCGCGGGCGCTGCCGAACAGCTGCCCCAGCGAGTGGGCGCGCTTGAGCACCAGGTGGGCGTCGTGCTCCCAGGTGATCGCGATCCCGCCGTGCAGCTGCACGGTCTCTCCGGCGATGCTGGCCAGCGCCTCGGAGCAGTAGGCCTTCGCCACGTGGGCGAGCCGTTCGGCGTTCGCCGCGCGGCCGGAGACGGCGTACGACGCCGCCCAGGACGCCGAGCGCGACATCTCCAGCAGCACCAGCATGTCGGCCATCCGGTGCTTGAGCGCCTGGAAGGAGCCGATCGGGCGCCCGAACTGCACCCGCTCGCGGGAGTAGGCGACGGTCATCTCGAGCGCTCGGGCGGCGGTGCCGGCCTGCAGCGCCGCGACGCCCGCGGCGCCCACGAGCGCCGCCCGCTCGACGGCAGGTGCCGCCTCGCCGATCCGGGTCGCGGCGGAGGTGTCGACCTCGACGCGCGCGAGGCGCAGCGTCTGGTCCATCGTGGGGGTCCAGGTCCGCGTGGTGGCCGCGGGGTCGAGGGACCACAGCCCCTCGTCGGTAGCGGCGACCAGGACCGTGGCCAGGTCGCCGTCGACGACGTCGGGCACCGAGGTGCTCGCGCCGGTGGCGTCGACGAACGCGCCGACCTCCCCGCCGGCGAGCCGGGGGAGCAGCTCGTCCCTCGCCTCCGCCGTGGCGCCCGCGAGCAGCGCCTCGGAGGTCACCAACGAGGACAGCAGCGGCGACGGGACGAGCGAGCGGCCCACCTCCTCGAGCGCCACCATGGACTCGAACAGGCTGAAGCCGGCGCCGCCGTGCTCCTCGGGGATGCCGAGCGCGGCCACCCCGATCTGCTCGCACAGCAGCTGCCACAGCGACTCGTCGTAGGTCCCGACCCGGGGGTCGGCGCGCTTGGCGAGCAGTGCGCGGACGGTCGCGGCGAGCTCCTGCTGCTCCTCGGACAGCGCGAAGTCCATCTCAGGCCTCCACCGGGGTGCCGGCGGCGGCGACGAGGGTCTCGAGCAGCGCGGCGCGGTGCTGCGCCGGCGTCCCCCACGCGG
Organism: Nocardioides sp. Arc9.136; assembly: GCF_030506255.1. Lineage (NCBI taxonomy): Bacteria > Bacillati > Actinomycetota > Actinomycetes > Propionibacteriales > Nocardioidaceae > Nocardioides > Nocardioides sp. Arc9.136. The sequence continues at coordinate 1,972,775 of NZ_CP113431.1, forward strand.
TCACCAGTGCGCGGACCTTGGTGATCCAGATGCTCAGGTCGAGCTCCTGGGTGTAGCCCACCGCGCCGTGCACCTGCAGCGCCGTGCGGGAGGCGAGGTACGCCGCGTCCGCGCAGGCGACCTTGGCCGCCGCGGCCGGGACCTCGCCGAGTGCCGCGCCGAGGACGAGCGGCCGGGCGAAGTCCAGGGCGATCCGCACGTCCGCCAGCGCGTGCTTGATCGCCTGATAGGAGCCGATCTCGCGGCCGAACTGGCGCCGCTGCTTGACGTAGGCGACTGCGTCGTCGAGCAGCCGCTCACCGCACCCGAGCAGCTGGGCCGAGGTGGCCAGGACGGCCGACTCCAGCGCAGCGCCGAGGTCGGCGCCGGGCACGGGGTCGCCCGCGACCAGGGTGGTCAGGTGCCGGGTCCGGTCGACGGAGCGGAGCCGCTCGCCCCGCGTCGCGGTCCGCAGCGTCGTGCCGGTGCAGGAGAAGACGTGGTCGGCGACCTCGGCGTCGAGGGCGTACGGCGCGTGCGCCGCCTCCGCCACGGTGCCGACCGCGCCCTCCGCGAGGGCGGCGAGCAGGTCGGCGTCGGCCAGGGCGAGCGGGAGGTACGCCGCGGACTCGACCCAGGGGCCGGGGACGCCGTGCCGGCCCAGGGCCTCGAAGGCGACGACGAGCTCGACCGCGGTCGCGCCCATCCCGCCGTGCTCCTCGGGGACGACCAGCGCGTTGACGCCCTGCTCGGCCAGCCGCCTCCACAGCTCCAGCCCGGGTGCGGTGTCGCCCTCGGCCCACGCCCGCGCGGCGCCGACGGTGTCCGCGCCGGAGAGCAGCGCGTCGAGCGAGCCTCCGAAGTCCCGCTGGTCCTCGGTCAGGACGAACCTCATCGACCGGCCCCCTTCGGCTCGCGCGGCAGGCCGAGGATCCGCTCGGCCACGATGTTGCGCTGGATCTCGTTGGTGCCCGCGTAGATCGGGCCGGACAGGGAGAAGGTGTAGCCGTCCAGCCACCGCGACTCGACCTCGGCGTCGGCGCCGAGCAGGTCCAGGGCGGTCTCGTGGAGGGCGATGTCGAGCTCGGACCAGAAGACCTTGTTCACCGACCCGGCGGTGCCCATGTCACCGCCCGCGGCGAGCCGGGTCACCGTCCCCCAGGTGTAGAGCCGGTAGGACTGGGCTCGCAGCCAGGCGTCGACCACGTGGGCCGGCGCCGTCTCGGTGGCGGCCGGGGTCGCACCGTCCGCGACGGTCGACCGGTAGAGGTCGACCAGCCGGTCGGCGGCGGCGCAGAACCGGCCGGGGGAGCGCAGCGAGAGGCCGCGCTCGTTGCCGGCGGTCGACATCGCGACCCGCCAGCCGTCACCCGGGGCGCCGAGCACGTCGGAGTCGGGGACGAACACGTCCTCGAAGAACACCTCCGCGAAGCCGGCCTCGCCGTCGAGCTGGGCGATCGGGCGCACCGTGATGCCGTCGGCGTCGAGGGGGAAGAGGAAGTAGGTCAGCCCGGCGTGCCGCTGGGCCTCCGGGTCGGAGCGGAACAGCCCGAAGCCCCAGTGGGCGAAGGAGGCACGCGAGGACCAGGTCTTCTGGCCGTTGAGTACCCACCCGCCCCGGGCCTCGTCGCGGCGGGCGGTCGAGCGCAGTGAGGCCAGGTCGGACCCGGCCTCGGGCTCGGACCAGCACTGCGCCCAGACCTGCTCACCGGTCGCCATCGAGGGCAGGAAGCGGTCCTGCTGCTCGCGGGTGCCGTGGTCGAAGATGATCGGCGCGAGCAGGAAGATGCCGTTCTGGGAGACCCGGCCGGGTGCGCCGGCGCGGTAGTACTCCTCCTCGAAGACCACCCACTCCACCAGCGACGCCTCGCGGCCGTGGTACTCCCGCGGCCACGACACCACGGCCCAGCGGGCCTCGGCCAGCCGCGCCTCCCACTCCTGGTGGGCCTTCCAGCCGGCCTCGGTGTCCATCGAGGGCAGCGGCTCGGCCGGCACGTTGGCGGCCAGCCACGCCCGCGCCTCGGCCTGGAAGGCCAGCTCGGACTCGGACAGGGACAGGTCCATGGTTCTCACTCGCTCCTGAGCTGGGTCTTGAGCACCTTGCCGGACAGGTTCCGCGGCAGCGAGTCGATGAACTCGACGCGTCGCGGGACCTTGAAGTTGGCCAGCCGCTCCTTGCAGTACGCCGTGACGTCCTCGGCGGTGAGCGCCTCGCCCGCGGGGCCGGCCGCGCGGACGACGTACGCCGCGCCGAGCTCGCCCATCCGCTCGTCCGGGACCCCGACGACCGCGGCGTCGGCGACCCCCTCGAGCCGGGCGAGCAGCTGCTCGACCTCCGCGGGGTAGACGTTGAAGCCGCCCGAGATGTACATGTCCTTGAGCCGGTCGGTGATCGTGAGGTTCCCGGCCTCGTCGAGCGTCCCGACGTCGCCGGTGTGCAGCCAGCCGTCGGCGTCGATCGCGGCGGCGGTGGCGGCCTCGTCGTCGAGGTAGCCGAGCATCACGTAGTCACCGCGCAGCAGCAGCTCGCCGGCCTCGCCGGGGGCCGCGTCGATCCGCGCCTCCATGCCGGGGATCGCCCGCCCGCAGGTGCGGGCGACGAGCTCGGCGGGGTCGCCGGCGCGGGCCATGGTCGCGACGACCGCCTCGGTCATCCCGAACGCGGTCACGACCTGGTCGAAGCCGAGGCCCTCGGGTGCCGGCCGGCGCATCCGCTCGATCAGGACGACCGGGACGACGGCCGCGCCGGTGACGGCCAGGCGCAGCGAGGTCAGGTCGCGCTCCTCGCGGCCGGGCGCGCCCAGGAGCGACTGGTAGATGGTCGGTGCACCGGGGAGGACGGTGATCCGCTCCTCCTCGACCAGGCGCATCGTCCGGTCGAGGTCGAAGGTCGCGACCGGGTAGAGCGTGGCGCCGGTGACCAGGCCGGTGACGATCCCGACCTTGTAGCCGAAGGAGTGGAAGAACGGGTTGACCACCAGGTAGCGGTCCTGGCCGGTCACCCCGCCGAGCTCGCCCCACGCGCGCGCCACCCCGACGGTCTGCCGGTGCGCCGACATCGCGCCCTTGCTGCGGCCGGTCGTGCCGGAGGTGAAGAGGATGTCGCTCACGTCGTCGGGGGAGACCGACTCCGCGACGGCGTCGACGTCCGCGGTCGTGACCGACCCGGTGTCGAGGTCCCCGAGGTCGGCCAGGTCGATGACCCGCAGGACCGAGGGCAGGTCGCCGGTCGCCCGCAGGTCCGCGACCTGGGTGCGCCCGAGGAAGCCGTCGGCCACGACGACCAGCCGCGCCCGGGTCCGCTCGACCACGTCGGCGACCTCGTGCGCGGTGTAGCGGGAGTTGAGCGGGACGAGCACGCCGCCGGCGTACGTCACCGCCAGCCCGGCCACGACCCAGTCGATGCTGTTGGGCGCCCACAGGCACACCCGCTCACCGGGACGCAGTCCCGCGGCGACGTACCCGCGGGCCGCGCGGCGCACGCGACGCAGCAGCTCGAGGAACGAGACCACCTCGCCGTCCTCGACGTACGCCGGGTGCTCGCCGAAGCGGTCGGCCGCCGCGCCGAGCGCGGCCGGGATCGTCTGCTCCACGTCACCTCCACCAGGACCGGGCCGGTCGGCAGCCGGTCTCCCGACTGCCCAACCAAGCAATTGCTTGGTACTGTAGCACTCGTGGACCTGACCTACACGGCCGAGGACGAGGCCTTCCGTACCGAGGTGCGTGACTTCCTCGAGGAGCACCTGCGTGGTGAGTTCGCCGCGCTCAAGGGCCTCGGCGGGCCCGGGCGCGACCACGAGGCGGTCGAGGAGCGCCTGGCGTGGAACCGGCACCTGGCCGCCCACGGCTGGACCTGCGTGGGCTGGCCGACCGAGCACGGCGGCCGCGGGCTGACGCTGTCCCAGCAAGTGATCTTCCACGAGGAGTACGCCCGCTCGAACGCCCCGGCGCGGCTGAACCACCTCGGTGAGGAGCTGCTCGGGCCGACCCTGATCGCCTTCGGCACCCCCGAGCAGCAGGCGCGCTTCCTCCCGCCGATCGCCGCGGTCGAGGAGCTGTGGGCGCAGGGCTACTCCGAGCCCGGCGCCGGATCGGACCTCGCGAACGTGCAGACCCGCGCCCGGCTCGAGGACGCCGCGGACGGGTCGGGCCGGCAGGAGTGGGTGGTCGACGGGCAGAAGGTGTGGACCTCCAACGCGCACTTCTCCCAGTGGGTCTTCGTCGTGGCCCGCACCGAGCCGGGCTCGCAGCGGCACCACGGGCTCTCGTTCCTGCTCGTGCCGCTGGACCAGGAAGGCGTCGAGGTCCGCCCGATCGAGCAGCTGACCGGCGGGTCGGAGTTCAACGAGGTCTTCTTCACCGGCGCCCGCACCGCTGCCGACCTCGTCGTCGGCGAGCCCGGCCAGGGCTGGCGTGTCGCGATGGGCCTGCTCGGCTTCGAGCGCGGCGTCTCGGTGCTCGGCCAGGTCGTCGGCTTCGCCCGCGAGCTCGAGGCCGTGGTCGACCTCGCCAAGGCCAACGGCGCGATCGACGACCCGCTCCTGCGCGACCGCCTCGCCGACCTCACCGTCGAGCTGGAGGTCATGCGGTTCAACGCGATGCGCGGCCTCTCGGCCGTCACCGGCGGGGACGACTCCGCCGCGGGCGGGGGAGCGGCCTCGATCTTCAAGCTCGTCTGGGCCGCGTGGCACAAGCGGCTCGGCGAGGTCGCCATGGAGGTCCTCGGGACCGCGGGGCTGACCGCCCGCGGCGCGCCGTACGACCTCGACGAGTGGCAACGACTCTTCCTCTTCGCGCGCGCCGACTCGATCTACGGCGGCAGCGACGAGGTGCAGCGCAACATCCTGGCCGAGCGCGTGCTCGGCCTTCCCCGAGAGCCGAAGGGCAGCACCACGTGACGACCACCGAGACCACCGGGCCCACCCCGCCCCGCGCCGAGCAGCCGGCCCCCGGCTACGTGCCCGGCCACGACCTGCTCGCCGGGAAGGTGGTCGTCGTGACGGCCGCGGCCGGTGCCGGCATCGGCGCGGCCGTCGTGCGGCGCGTGCTGGAGGAGGGCGCGAAGGCGGTCGTCTTCAGCGACACCCACGCGCGCCGGCTCGCGGAGGCCGAGGAGGCCCTGGCCGCCGAGTTCGGTGCCGAGCGCGTGCGCCAGCTGGTCTGCGACGTGACCGACGAGGCGCAGGTGGCCGCGCTGCTCGACGTCGCCGACGAGCTCGGCGGCGTCGACGTGATGGTGAACAACGCCGGCCTCGGCGGCACCGCCTCGGTGCTGGAGATGACCGACGAGCAGTGGCTCCGGGTCCTCGACATCACCCTGACCGGCACCTTCCGCTGCGTGCGGGCCGCGGGCCAGCGGATGGTCGCCGCGGGCAAGAAGGGCGTCATCGTCAACAACGCCTCGGTGATCGGCTGGCGCGCGCAGGAGGGCCAGGCCCACTACGCCGCGGCCAAGGCCGGCGTCATGGCGCTTACCCGCTGCTCCGCGATCGACCTGGCCCCGCACGGCATCCGGGTCAACGCGGTCTCCCCGAGCCTCGCCATGCACCCGTTCCTGGCCAAGGTCACCTCCGACGAGCTGCTCGCCGAGCTGAAGAGCCGCGAGGCGTTCGGCCGCGCGGCCGAGCCGTGGGAGGTCGCCAACGTGATGGTCTTCCTCGCCAGCGACTACGCGTCGTACATGACCGGCGAGGTCGTCGCGGTCAGCAGCCAGCAGGCCTGACCACCGCGTCGGAGAGGATGGCCCCATGAGCGCGCAGGCCCGCACCGAACGCCCCGAGGGCACCGATCGTCGGCGGCAGCTGCTGTCGATCGCCGCCGAGCTGTTCGCGGACAAGGGCTTCAAGAACACCACCGTCCGCGACATCGCCGACGCCGCGGGCATCCTCTCCGGCAGCCTGTACCACCACTTCGACTCCAAGGAGTCGATGGTCGACGAGATCCTCTCGTCCTTCCAGGCCGAGCTGTTCGCGGCGTACGACGAGGTCCTGCGCAGCGACGACGACGCCCGCACCAAGATCGAGCGGGCCGTGCGCCTCTCCTTCGAGGCCATCGACCGGCACCGCCACGAGGTGGCGATCTTCCAGAACGAGGCCGACTTCCTCGGCCAGCAGGAGCGCTTCGACTACCTCGCCGAGCGCAACGCCCAGTCCCGAGAGGTGTGGATCACCCTCCTCGAGGACGGGCTGAGGTCCGGTGCGCTCCGCGCCGACCTCGACGTCGAGCTCACCTACCGCTTCATCCGCGACACGGTCTGGGTGGCGGTGCGGTGGTACCGCCCCGGCGGGAAGCTCACCCACACCGACGTCGCCGACCAGTACCTCACCATCCTCCTAGACGGGATCGCCCATGCCTGAAGCATTCATCGTCGACGCGGTGCGGACGCCGACCGGCAAGCGCGGCGGCGCGCTCGCCGGCGTCCACTCCGCCGACCTCGCCGCCCACTCGATCTCGGCGCTGGTCGACCGGACCGGGGTCGACCCGGGCGCCGTCGACGACGTCATCCTGGGCTGCTGCGACACGATCGGCTCCCAGGCCGGCGACGTCGCGCGCACGGCGTGGCTCGTCGCCGGCCTGCCCGACCACGTCCCGGGCGTGACCATCGACCGCCAGTGCGGGTCCTCCCAGCAGGCGGTCCACTTCGCCGCCCAGGGCGTCATGTCCGGCACCCAGGACCTCGTGGTCGCCGGCGGCGTGCAGAACATGAGCGCCATCCCGATCTCCGCGGCGATGATCGTCGGTCAGCAGTACGGCTTCTCCACGCCGTTCGCGGAGTCCCCGGGCTGGCAGAAGCGGTTCGGCGACCAGGAGGTCAGCCAGTTCCGCTCCGCCGAGATGATCGCCGAGAAGTGGGGCCACTCCCGCGAGCAGCTCGAGGCCTTCGCTCTCGCCTCGCACGAGCGGGCGCTGGCGGCGATCGCCGAGGGCCGGTTCGCGAACGAGGTCGTGCCGGTCGCGCTGTCCGACGGCACGACGTTCGAGGTCGACCAGTGCCCGCGGCAGACGTCGCTGGAGAAGATGGCCTCGCTGGAGCCGCTGGCCCCCGGCGGCCGGATCACCGCCGCCGTCGCCTCGCAGATCTGCGACGCCTCCTCGGCGGTGCTCATCGCCTCCGAGCGGGCCGTCGCCGACCACGGGCTCACCCCGCGGGCGCGCGTCCACCACCTCTCGGTCCGCGGCGACGACCCGGTGTGGATGCTGACCGGTCCCATCCGCGCCACCCGCCACGCGCTGGAGCGGACCGGCCTCTCGGTCGACGACATCGACCTGTTCGAGTGCAACGAGGCGTTCGCCCCGGTCGTCCTGGCCTGGATGGAGGAGATCGGCATCCCGCACGAGAAGGTCAACGTCAACGGCGGCGGGATCGCCCTCGGCCACCCCATCGGCGCCACCGGCACCCGCCTGATGACCACGCTGCTCAACGAGCTGGAGCGCACCGGCGGCCGCTACGGCCTGCAGACGATGTGCGAGGGCGGCGGCCAGGCGAACGTGACGATCATCGAGCGTCTCTGAGCTGTTGGTAGGCGCTGCGTCGCCCTGGGTCGCCCCTGGGCCGGGGATGTTTCAGCGGCCGGCCGATGAAGCTCCCGGTTGGCCGCTGAAACTTCATCGGCCAACCGACAGTTCCAGCGGCCAGCCGCTGAAGCCGTCCGCAGAGGCCGACCTACCTCAGCACCAGCCACACGCCGACGATGCCGGGGATCGTGCCGAGCAGCAGCCAGGGGGAGAGCGGGTTCTTCCGGTGGATCGCCAGCGCGGCGACGACGGCCAGGACGCCGAACGCGCCACCGAGCACGCACAGCCCGATCTGGGAGGTCCGGAACTCGTCGTCGATCACCAGGCCGGCGATCACCAGGCCGACCGAGAGGTGCAGGATCGTCGTCGCGGCAAGGACCGACATCACGTAGCGCTGGACGGTCTCGATGCTCATCGCACCCTGCTTGCGGGGGCGGGAGGGACGCGTCGGCCGGGGGTTGTCGGGGTCGAGCAGGTGCCGGGACCGGCGGGGCGACGGCGTCGGGGCGCTCATGCTCACGAGGGTACGGCGGTGCGCCGCCGGCCGGCCGTCAGGGTCACCAGCAGCACGACCCAGGCGACGACCGTGACGAGGGCGGAGGTCGCCATGATGGTCAGCGTCGCCGTCCACGCCCAGCCGTGGTCCCCGAACACCTGCGTCAGCAGCGCCATGTCGCTGTCCTCGGTGTCGCCGAAGTCGAAGGAGAAGGCGCCGAAGACGAGCATCCCCAGCCACGTGCCGAGCTGCGCCTGCGCCTGGGGCCGGGTGAGCTCCCGGGGGCGACCGGGCTCGCCGTCCTGGGTCAGCGCCAGCACCGTGGTCACGAGCAGCGCGATGAGCAGCACCGGGACCACGCTCATCAGGTAGACCAGGATCATCCAGCCGCCGACGCCGAAGAGCACCCGGCCGATCCACACCCAGCCCACGAGCAGCAGGTTGAGGGGGATCATCCACAGCAGCACGGTCCGGGTCACCCGGCGCACTGTAGGGGCGTGATCGACCCTCACACGACGTACGACGCGGCGCGGCGTAGCTCGTCGGCGGCCCGGGTCACGATCCGGTCGACGAGCTCCTCGCAGGTCGGCAGGTCGTCGATGACGCCGACGACCTGGCCGCTCGCGAGCACCCCCGCGCTCGTGTCGCCCTCGACGAGGCCGGCCTTGAGCATGGTGGGGGTGTTGGCGGCGAGCGCCACCTGGCCGAGGGTGCGGCCCTGGGCCTTGCGCATCGCCCGGCCGTCCTTGGCCAGTGCCGCCCAGCTCATGCCGCTGTCGCGCTTGAACTCCAGCGTCCGGCGCACGGTCGGGGCGAGCCGCTTGAGGGTGCCGGTCTCCTCCAGCTCCTCGACCAGGTCGGTGCGCAGCATCCGGTGCGGCATGCCGTCGACCTTCGCGGTCACGACGGTGTCGGTGAGGCCGCGCTCGAGGTAGAGCCGCTTGACGGCGTCCGGCACTGCGCTGTCCTGGGTGAGGAGGAACCGCGTCCCCATGCCGACCCCGGCGGCGCCGTACGACAGCGCTGCGGCGAGGCCGCGGCCGTCGAAGAACCCGCCGGCCGCGACGACCGGGATGTCGACGGCGTCCAGGACCGTGGGCAGCAGCAGCGTCGTGGGGACCGGGCCGGTGTGGCCGCCGCCCTCGCCGCCCTGCACCATCACCGCGTCGGCGCCCCAGGAGGCGACCTTGACCGCGTGCTTGGCCGCTCCGATCGAGGGCATCACGACGATGCCGTGCTCCTTGAGCGTGGCGATCAGCTCGGGCTTGGGGGCGAGGGCGAACGACGCCACCTTCACGCCGTGGTCGATGAGCAGCCTGCACCGGTCGGGCGCGTCGGCGGCGTCGGCGCGGAGGTTGACGCCGAAGGGCCGGTCGGTGCGGCTCTTGACCTCGATGATCGCCTGCTCGAGCTCGGCGAAGGTCATGGTCGCGCTGGCCAGGATGCCCAGGCCGCCGGCGTTCGCGGTGCCGCTGACCAGGCGGGGGCCGGAGACCCAGCCCATGCCGGTCTGGACGACCGGGTGGCGGACCCCGGTCAGGTCGGTGAACGGGGTGCGGATCAGCTGCTCGATCACGCCGGGACCTCCTTGAACCGCAGCCCCTTGGGGTCCAGCACCTCGCGGATGATGACCTGCTCCTCCATGGACGGCTCGCGCGTGGCGGGAACGTCGGTGGGGACCTCGAGCTCGAAGCCGGTCGCCGCGCGCACCTCGTCGACCTCGACGCCCGGGTGGACGCTCAGCAGCCGCACGGTGTCGTCGGCGCCGCGGACGTCGAGCACCGCGAGGTTGGTGACGATCCGGTGGACGTCGTGGTAGGTCGAGGCGCCGGGGCCGGCCTCCTTGGCCCGCTTCGGCCCGACGCCGGAGACGATGTCGACGGCCTCGACGAAGACGCGGGTGGAGTGCTTGGGGACCCAGTACGACGTGCGGTTGTTGACCGTGTTGCCCGGTGCGCCACGCGACCCGAGCAGCTGGCGCTCGGGGCGTGCCCAGTCGCCGATGGCGGAGATGTTCTGGTTGCCGTGGCGGTCGACCTGGGTGGCGCCCATCATCACGTGCCGCTTGCCGTAGGCGACGACGTCGAAGACCTTCCGGAAGGGGATCCAGCCCTCGACGACGTCCGCCTTCGCGAACAGCGGCGGGACACCGGCCAGGAAGAGCGACTCGCCGTCGCTGATGACCAGGTCGGGGTTGGACGTCAGCTTGGCCAGGCGCACGCCCAGCATCGGCAGCATCCCCATCGGGCTGGCGAAGATCTCACCGTCGTCGCGGAACGCGTCGGCGATGGCCGCCGCGCACACGTCGGCACGGGTCACGCCGACCGCTCCGTCGATGTCCTGGGTGCTGCTCACTTGCCCTCCTCGGCGAACGCGGCGACGGCCGCCTGGTAGGCGTCCTCGTCACCGGACAGGAACCTCTGCTCGAAGGCCGACCAGTCCTCGTCGGACCCGCCGGCCGCGGCGGCGTACGCGCGCTGGAACCGCTCGTCGCGCTCGTAGTCGGGGGTGCAGGTCGTGAAGTGGGCGCCGTTCGGGGTCTCGACCACGCCGCTGACCATCATCCGGTTCAGCAGGAGTCGCTGGACCGGGGCGTCGACGGTCAGGCCGGCGGTGTCGACGACCTGCTCGCAGGAGACGAACGCGCGGTCGGCGGCCATGCAGAAGAGGTCGTCGAAGTACGGGTCGGGCCCGAGGTACGTCGCGTTGCCGTGCGCGTCGGCGCGGTTCATGTGGACGAGGGCCACGTCGAGGTGCAGCGCCGGCACGGCGACCAGCTCCTCGTGGGCGCCGTCCGCGGTGGCGTAGGGGCTCGTGACGGTCCTGATCCACGGCTGGTTGACCAGCACGTCGGAGCCGAGGCCGGCGCGCATCGGCAGGAACGGCAACCGCTGGGCGGCGGCCTGGAGGCCGGTCTGGAACATGCCCTCGTCGAGCTCGACGAGCTCGGGGATGGTGCCCGCCTGGCGCGCACGCTGGAAGTTCGGCTCCAGCGGGACGGAGTCGAGGGAGACGAAGGCGTAGACCAGCTTGCGGATCTTGCCGGCGCGCGCGAGCAGGCCGACGTCGGCGCCGCCCCAGCTGACGACGGTCAGGTCCTGGAGGTCGCTGCGCAGGATCGCGCGGACCAGTGCCATCGGCTTGCGCCGCGGGCCCCAGCCGCCGATCCCGATGGTCATGCCGTCGCGCAGCTCGCCGACGACCTCGTCGATGCTCATCCGCTTGTCGCGGGGTCCCTTGGTCACGCTCGTTCCTTCTTCTGGGAGGACTTGTCTGTCCCGGCGAACCCGTCGCGCAGCTCGTCGCTGACGCCGGCGAGGTTGAGCTCGAAGGTGAACCCCTGCTCGAACCGGTAGCTCTTGTTCACGTCGGTCGGGTCGATGCCGTTGAGCGCCTCCTTGGCGGCGCGGACGACCCGGGTGTCCTTGGCGGCGATCTCGGCGGCCACCGTCATCGCGGCGTCGTCGAGCCGGTCGCGGGGGACCACCTCCAGGACGCTGCCGAACTGCACGAGGTCCTGGGCCTTGATCGTGCGGGCGGTGAAGTACAGGGTGCGCATCATGTGCTGCGGCACCAGCCGCGCCATGTGCGTCGCCGCGCCGAGGGCGCCCTGGTTGACCTCGGGGACGCCGAAGTAGGCGTCGTCGCTCGCGACGACGCAGTCGGCGTTGCCGACCAGGCCGACGCCGCCGCCGAGGCAGAAGCCGTTGACCGCGGCGATCACCGGGACCGCGCACTCGTAGACCGCCTTGAACGCCGCGTAGCAGCCCTTGTTGGCGCCGATCAGGGCGTCGAACCCCGTGGTGTGCTGCATCTCCTTGATGTCCACGCCGGCGTTGAACCCGCGGCCCTCGGCGCGCAGCACCACGACGTGCGTGGCCTGGTCGCGGCCGGCCTCGTCGAGGGCGGCGGCGACGTCGAACCACCCCTGCACGGTCAGGGCGTTGACGGGTGGGTGGGCCATCGTGATGACGCGGATCCCGTCCGCGCGGAGCTCCGAGGTGGTCGGCATGCGTGCCAACCTAGCATTTGCTTGGTATGGTCGCAGCATGTCGCTCACCCTCGACCTCACCGGCCGCGTCGTCCTCGTGACGGGCGGGACCAAGGGCATCGGACTCGGCATCACCCGCGTCTTCCTGGCCGCCGGGGCGACGGTCGCGACCTGCTCGCGCTCCGACGTCGAGCCCGTCGCCGGGACGACCCACCACGTCTGCGACGTCCGCGACGCCGAGGCGGTCGCCGGCATGGTCGACGCCGTCGTCGGTGAGCACGGCCGGCTCGACGTGCTGGTCAACAACGCCGGCGGCGCGCCGTACGCCATGGCGGCGGACGCCTCGCCCCGCTTCCACGACAAGGTGGTCGGCCTCAACCTGATGGCCCCGCTGGTCGCCGCGCAGGCGGCGAACCGGGTGATGCAGGCCCAGCCCACGGGCGGGTCCATCGTCAACATCAGCTCGGTGTCGGCCACCCGGCCCTCGCCGGGCACCGCGGCGTACGGCGCAGCGAAGGCCGGCCTGGACTCGCTCACCCGGTCCCTGGCGATCGAGTGGGCGCCGCGCGTGCGGATGAACTCCGTCGACGTCGGCCTGTGCCGCACCGAGAACACCGACGACCACTACGGCGGCGACGACGGTGTCGCCGCGATCGAGCGGACCATCCCGCTCGGCCGGATGGCGCGGCCCGAGGAGGTAGGCCACGTGGCGGCCTTCCTCGCCAGCGACCTCGCGTCGTACGTCTCCGGGGCGCGCGTGGAGTGCCACGGCGGCGGCGAGCCGCCGGTGTTCCTCTCCGCCGTGACCGGCTGACCCGCTTCGAACCCCTCCCGACTCCCGACCCTGATCCCAGGAGCACCTTGATGAGCACCCTCCTCGACGGCCGCGTCGCCATCGTCACCGGCGCGGGCCGCGGCATCGGCCGCGCCCACGCGCTCGAGCTGGCCCGGCACGGCGCCCGCGTCGTCGTCAACGACTACGGCGTCTCGATCTCCGGTGAGGGCACGGGGGAGACCCCGGCCGAGTCCGTCGTCGCCGAGATCGAGGCGATGGGCGGCCAGGCCGTCGTCAACGGCGCCGACGTGGCGGACTTCGCCGCGGCCGAGGCGATGGTGCAGCAGGCCATCGACACCTTCGGCGGCCTGGACATCCTGGTCAACAACGCCGGTTTCGTGCGCGACCGGATGCTCGTCAACACCTCCGAGGAGGAGTGGGACGCCGTCGTGCGGGTCCACCTCAAGGGCCACTTCGCCCCGCTGCGGCACGCCGGTGCCTACTGGCGCAACGAGGCCAAGGCCGGCCGCACCCGCGCCGCCCGCGTCGTCAACACCTCCTCCGGCGCCGGCCTGCAGGGCTCCATCGGCCAGGCGACGTACTCCGCGGCGAAGGCGGGCATCGCCGGGCTCACCCTCGTCGCCGCCGCCGAGCTCGGGCGGTACGGCGTCACCGTCAACGCCATCGCGCCGGTCGCCCGGACCCGGATGACCGAGGGCGCCTTCGACACCTCGGCCATGCCCGAGCCGGAGGACAACTCCCCGGTCGTCGCCTGGCTCGCCTCCGAGGAGGCCGGCGACGTCACCGGCCGCGTCATCGAGATCGAGGGCGGCAAGGTCACCCTCGAGAACGCCTGGGCCCACGGCCCCTCCCGCGACAAGGGCTCCCGCTGGGAGGCCGCCGAGCTCGGTGCCGTCCTGCGCGACCTGATCTCCTCCGCGCCTGCCCCGGAGCCGGTGTACGGCGCCTGAGCTCGCGGCGTGTGTGCGGGTCGGTGAGGGCGGTTCATCAAGGGATGCAGATGACTTGCTGCTTCCCTGGGTGAGCTCCACTCGGGAGGCGGCGCTTCATCAAGGGATGCAGATGACTTGCTGCTTCCCCGGGTGAGCTCCACTCGGGAGGCGGCGCTTCATCAAGGGATGCAGATGAACAGTCGCCCACGAGCGCCCGCCCGTCCCGCGTCCACAGGTGCGCGAACGCCTGGCCTGTCCACAGCCGTCGGTGACGCTGCTCCGTCGGGTCCAGTCGGCCCGCGACCGTCCTGCCATGGACCCGATGCGCGTGCTCGCCGAACGGAACGGCTTCTTCACGCGGCGCGACGCCCGCAGTGCGGGGTACGCCGACCGCGACATCACCAAGGTCGTCCGACACCGGGTCTGGGTCCGCATCCGCCGTGGCTACTACACCTTCACCGAGCTGTGGCAGGCGCTCGACGACCTCGGGCGCCACCGCGTGCGGAGCGGCGCGGTGCTCGACTCGCTCGGTGACCGGGTGGCGCTCAGCCACGTGTCAGGAGTCGTCGAGCACGGCATCGACACCTGGGGCGTGGACCTCTCGCGAGTGCACGTCACCCGGCTCGACGGCGGCCCGGGCCGGATCGAGGGTGACGTCGTCCACCACGAAGGCTTCTGCGCCGCCGACGAGGTGCTCGACGCGGGCGGTCGGCTGGTGCTGCCGCCCGAGCGTTGCGCGCTCGAAGCCGGCTCCCGGGCCACGAACGAGCAGGCGCTGGTCATGCTGGACTCCCTGTTGCGCCGCGGCCTGGTGAGTCCCGAGGCCCTCATGGGGCGCTTCGAGCTCATGAGCCACTGGCCGTTCGTGCAGCACCTGCACCTGATGGTCCGGATGGCAGATGCGCGTGCGGAGTCGGTGGGCGAGTCCCGCGGCCGATACCTCTTCTGGAGCCACGGCCTGCCGGCACCTCAGCTGCAGTACGCCGTCCACGACACGGGCGGTCAGCTGGTCGCCACCTCGGACTGGGGGTGGCCGGAGCACGGACTGCTCGGGGAGTTCGACGGGCGCGTGAAGTACGGACGCCTGCTCCGGCCGGGCCAGGACGCGAGGGCGGTCGTCTTCGCCGAGAAGCAGAGGGAAGATCGTGCCCGCGAGGCCAGCGGCATGGGCATGGTCCGCCTGGTCTGGTCGGACTTCGACCGCCCGACCCTGACGGTCGCGCGGGTCAGGCGGGGGCTCCGACTGTCCGGCTGACCGCAGGCTCGCTGGGTCGCGCCTCGCGGGGTGACCGTTCGGCTGCATCCCTTGATGGCGCGCCGCTTCCCTGGTGAAGTTCGCCCCGGGGAGTGATGAGTCGGCTACATCCCTTGATGGAGCGCCGCCTCCTAGGTGTAGCTCGTCCAGGGAAGAGGCGGTTCGGCTGCATCCCTTGATGAACAGCCACCACCCGCCCCGAGCCGGACGAACCCGCTCAGATCCGCTCGAGCAGCGTGCCGGTGGCCATGGCACCGCCGGCGCACATGGAGATCAGGGCGGTGGAGGCGTCGCGCCGCTCGAGCTCGTGCAGGGCGGTGGTGATCAGCCGGGTGCCGGTGGAGCCGACGGGGTGGCCCAGGGCGATGGCGCCGCCGTTGACGTTGACCCGGTCCATGTCGACGCCGTGCTGGCCGGCCCAGGACAGGACGACGGAGGCGAAGGCCTCGTTGACCTCGAACAGGTCGATGTCCGAGATCGACCGGCCCGACCGGGCGAGCACCCGCGCGGTCGCCTCGACGGGGCCGTCGAGGTGGTAGTACGGGTCGGAGCCGACCAGGCAGTGGGTGACGATCCGCGCGCGGGGGGTGAGGCCCAGCGAGCGGGCCTTGTCCTCGTCCATGATCAGGACCGCCGAGGCGCCGTCGCTGATCTGGGAGGACGTGCCGGCGGTGTGCAGGCCGTCGGGCAGGACGGTACGCAGCGCCGCGAGGCCCTCGGCGGTGGTGTCGCGCAGGCCCTGGTCGCGGTCGACGAGGCGGGTCTCGCCGGTGGGGGAGCCGTCCTCGCCGAGGACGGGCGCCTCGATCGGGGCGATCTCGCGCTTGAAGCGGCCCTCGTCCACGGCGACGCGCGCCTTGCGCTGGGAGGCGAGGCCGAACGCGTCGAGGTCGGCGCGGCTCAGCCCTCGGTTGCGCGCGATCCGGTCGGCGGCCTCGAACTGGTTGGGCATGTCGATCGTCCAGTCGTCGGGCCGCGGGTCGCCGAGGCCGGCGGGGACGTTGCCGCCCAGCGGGATCCGCGACATCGACTCGACGCCGCAGGCGATGCCGACGTCGATGGTGCCGGCGGCGACCATGTCGTGCACCAGGTGCGCGGACTGCTGGCCCGAGCCGCACTGGGCGTCGACGACGGTCGCGCCGGTGTGCTGGGGGAGCCCGGCGTGGAGCCAGGCGCGGCGCACCATGTCGTTGGACTGCTCACCGGCCTGGGTGACGCAGCCGCCGACGACCTGCTCGACGAGCTCGGGGTCGACCCCGGCGCGCGCGAGCACCTCGCGCTGCGCGAACCCGAGGAGGACGGCGGGGTGCACGCCGGCGAGCCACCCCTTCTTCTTCCCCAGGGGGGTGCGGACGGCGTCGACGATCACGGGAGTGCCCATAGGGGCAGACTAGAACAGGTTCTCGTTCCGCGGGAGGGTCGTCCCAGTCAGGTGGTCGCGGGGTTCTTCCCTTACCTACCGAGAGTATGTAACCTCGGCCACTAGAACACGTTCCAGTGACGAAGGGCTGCTCGTGACCTCTACCGCCGTGCCGGTGTTCGACCCCACCGATCCCGACGTCATGGCCCAGCGCCTGCCGCACGAGGAGCTCCTCGCGCTGCGGCGTACGTCGCCCGTCGCGTGGATCGCGCAGGACGAGGCGGCCCGCGCCGGGTTCCCCGACCACGAGGGCTACTGGGCGCTGAGCCGGCACGCCGACGTCGCGGCGGTCTCCAAGGACCAGGCCAACTTCTCCACCCGCGAGAACGGCGTGATCATCCGCTTCGCCCCGGGGATGACCCGCGAGGAGGTCGAGCAGACCGGCTTCCTCCTCATCAACCACGACGCGCCGGACCACACCAAGCTGCGCCAGATCGTCTCCCGTGCGTTCACCCCGCGAGCGATCAACGCCCTGCAGGACGGGCTCAAGGCGCGTGCGGAGAAGATCGTCGACGACGCCCTGGCCAAGGGCGAGGGCAACTTCGTCGAGGACGTCGCGGCCGAGCTGCCCCTGCAGGCCATCGCGGAGCTGCTCGGGGTGCCGCAGGAGGACCGCGGGAAGCTCTTCGAGTGGTCCAACCAGATGCTGTCCTACGACGACCCCGAGGTCGAGGGCGACCAGATGACGGCGTTCATGGAGATCCTCGCCTACTCGATGGCGCTCGCCGACCAGCGCCGCACCCACCCCCAGGACGACATCCTCACCCGCCTGGTGACCGCCGACGTCCAGGTCGGCAGCGAGGAGGGCCGCGGGCTGACCGACGACGAGTTCGGCTTCTTCATGATCCTGCTCGCCGTCGCTGGCAACGAGACGACCCGCAACGCGATCACCTGGGGCATGCACGCCTTCATCGAGAACCCCGACCAGTGGGAGCTCTACAAGCGTGAGCGCCCGGCCACCGCCGTGGACGAGATCATCCGCTGGGCGACGCCCGTGACGGTCTTCCAGCGCACCGCGACGAACGACGTCGAGGTCGGCGGCCAGCTGGTCCGCAAGGGGGACCGGGTCGGGCTGCTCTACGCCAGCGCCAACTTCGACGAGGACGTGTTCGAGGACCCGTTCCGCTTCGACGTCACGCGCGACCACAACCCGCACCAGGCCTTCGGTGGCCACGGCGCGCACTACTGCATCGGCGCCAACCTGGCCCGGCTCGAGGTCGACCTGATCTTCCGCGCCCTGGCCGACCGGGACGTCACCGTCACGCAGCTGTCCGAGCCGCGCAAGCTGCGCAGCTCGTGGATCAACGGGGTCAAGGAGCTGCGCGTCGCCTACCGGTGACGTGCTCGGGCCGGCTCGGAAACGCACAAGGAGGAACGCAGTGACCGCCACCGACGTCCGGGCCGAGGGGTTCGACCCCACGGACCCCTTCGTGAACGAGAAGTCCGTCCCGCACGACCGCTTCCGCGAGATGCGGCAGGCCGGCCCGCTGACCTGGGTCGAGCAGGCGCCCGGGACGTACGACGGCATGGCGCCCGAGTCCGGGAGCGGCTACTGGGCCGTCACCCGGCACGCGGACGTCTCAGCCGTCTCCAAGAACTCCAAGGACTGGTCCAACGCCGAGAACGGCGCGATCATCCGGTTCTCCGAGGGGATGCTGCGCGAGCAGGTCGAGATGCAGCGGGTGATCATGCTCAACCAGGACGCCCCCGAGCACCCGACCACCCGCCAGATCGTCTCCCGGG
This sequence comes from Nocardioides sp. Arc9.136, assembly GCF_030506255.1. Lineage (NCBI taxonomy): Bacteria > Bacillati > Actinomycetota > Actinomycetes > Propionibacteriales > Nocardioidaceae > Nocardioides > Nocardioides sp. Arc9.136. Next base: position 1,990,902 of record NZ_CP113431.1, read on the forward strand.
CCTTCACCCCGCGCTCGATCAACGAGCTCGAGGACCTGATGCGCCAGCGGGCGGAGACGATCGTGACCTCCGCCGTCGAGCGCGGGACGGGCGACTTCGTCGAGGAGGTCGCCGCCGAGCTGCCGCTCCAGGCGATCGCCGACCTGATCGGCGTCCCGCAGGAGGACCGGTTCAAGCTGTTCGACTGGTCCAACCAGATGCTGGCCTCCGACGACCCCGACTACCCGGGCGACCCGGACGTCGCCGCCGCGGAGATCCTGGGCTACGCGATGTCGATGGCCGCCGAGCGCCAGGCCAACCCCCGCGACGACCTGATCACCCGGCTGCTCAACGCCCACAAGGGCGAGCGCGGCCTGACCGACGACGAGTTCGGCTACTTCGTCATCCTGCTCGCCGTCGCCGGCAACGAGACGACCCGCAACGCCATCTCGCACGGGATGAACGCCTTCCTCGACAACCCCGAGCAGTGGGAGCTGTGGAAGGCCGAGCGGCCGGCCACGATGGTCGACGAGGTCGTCCGGTGGGGAACGCCGGTCACGGTGTTCCAGCGCACCGCGGTGCGCGACGTGGAGATCGGCGGCGTCACCGTCCGCCAGGGCCAGCGGGTCGGGCTGTTCTACGCCAGCGCGAACTTCGACGAGACGGTCTTCGAGGACCCGTTCCGCTTCGACATCACCCGCGACCCGAACCCGCAGCTGGGGTTCGGTGGCCACGGGGCGCACTACTGCCTGGGGGCCAACCTCGCCCGCCAGGAGATCCGGGTGCTCTTCGACGCGCTGGCCGACCACGCCCCGGGGATCGTCAAGGAGCGGGAGCCCCGGCGGCTCCGCCACTCCTGGATCAACGGGCTCAAGGACCTGCCGGTCCGCTACGCCTGACCCGACGACCCGGCCGGCGGGTCAGGCCCGCACGAGCCCGCCCTTGAGGACGGGCTCGTGCTGGCGCGCGGTCAGCACCAGGGGGCCGTCCTCGGTGACGGCGACGGTGTGCTCCATGTGGGCGCCGCGGGAGCCGTCGAGGCTGCGCAGCGTCCAGCCGTCGGCGTCGGTGAAGATCTCGTCCGTGGTGTGCAGGAACCACGGCTCGATCGCGATGACCAGGCCGGGCTTGAGGGTGTACCCACGGCCGGGGCGCCCGTCGTTCGGGATGTGCGGGTCGCCGTGCATGGTCCGGCCGACGCCGTGGCCGCCGAACTGGGTGTTGATCTTCAGGCCGGCCTCGCGGGCGACCGAGGCGATGGCGTGGGAGATGTCGCCGATCTTCGCGCCCGGCTGCGCGGCCGAGACCCCGGCCTCGAGCGCCCGCTGGGTCGTCGCGATCAGCGCGAGGTCCTCGGGACGGGCGGTGCCGACGACCAGGGAGTACGCCGAGTCGGCCACCCAGCCGTCGACGCTCGCCGCGAAGTCGACGCTGAGCAGGTCGCCGTCCTGCAGGACGTAGTCGCGGGGGAGCCCGTGCAGCACCGCGTCGTTGACCGAGGTGCACAGCACCTTGCCGAACGGCGAGGCCCCGAAGGACGGGTGGTAGTCGATGTAGCAGGACTCCGCACCGCGCTCGCGGATCATCCGGTGCGCCAGGGCGTCGAGCTCGAGCAGGTTCATGCCCACGTCGGCGGTCTCGGCCAGGGCGGTGAGGACGTCGGCGACGAAGCGGCCTGCGGCGCGCATCTCCTCGACCTGGGCAGGGGTGCGGAGCTCGATCACGCCCCCAGCCTAGATAGGTTCGTCCCCGTGGCCCACATCGACCATCGGTCGCACCTGCGGGCCGACTGCGCCCGCTGCACGGGCCTGTGCTGCGTCGCGCTCGCCTTCGCCCCCTCCGCGGACTTCGCGATCGACAAGCCCGCGGGCGCGCCGTGCCCGCACCTGGCCGGCGACTCGCGCTGCTCGATCCACGACCGGCTCCCCGAGCGCGGGTTCCGCGGCTGCACGACGTACGACTGCTTCGGCGCGGGCCAGCGCGTCGTCGGGGACGTGCTGCCCGGGACCGACTGGCGCGCCGACCCCGCGGCGGCGGGGCGGCTGTTCGCGGTCTTCCACGTCGTCCGAGGCCTCCACGAGCTGCTCTGGTACGTCGCGGAGGCGGCCTCGCTCGTGGACGGCCCGCTCCACGCGGAGCTCGAGGCGGTGCGGGTCCGGCTCGAGGGGCTGGCCGGTGCGGACGCCGACGTCGTCGCCGCGGTCGACGTGGACGAGGAGCGGGCCGGCGCCGTGCCCCTGCTGCGTGCCGCGAGCGAACGGGCCCGCGCCGGCTCGGCGGCGCCCGACCTGCCCCGGGACCTCGTCGGCCGGGACCTGCGCGGCGCCGACCTCGCCGGCGCGGACCTCCGCGGCGCGCTGCTCATCGGCGCGGACCTGCGCGGCGCCGTGCTGGAGCGGACCGACCTCACCGGCGCCGACCTGCGCGGTGCGGACGTGCGGGGCACCGACCTGGCACGGGCGCTGTTCCTGACCCAGCAGCAGGTCGCCGCGGCGGACGGGGACGCGGGCACGACACTGCCCGGGGCGCTCGGTCGCCCCGGGCAGTGGCCGGTGTGAGCGGGTCGCCCGGCTAGTTGCCCGGCTTGTCCGCGCCGACGACCCACATCGCGAAGAACTGGGACCCGCCGCCGTACGCGTGGCCCAGCGCCCTGCGGGCGCCGTCGACCTGGTGCTCCCCGGCCGCTCCGCGCACCTGCAGGGCGGCCTCGCCGAACCGGAGCATCCCCGAGGCGCCGATCGGGTTGGAGGAGAGGACGCCGCCGGAGCAGTTGACCGGCAGGACGCCGTCCATCGCGGTGCCGCCGGACTCGGTCAGCCGCCAGCCCTCGCCCTCCGCGGCGAAGCCGAGGTTCTCCAGCCACATCGGCTCGAACCACGAGAACGGCACGTAGATCTCCGCCGCGTCGATCTCTCGGAGCGGGTCGGTGATCCCCGCCTGCTGCCAGAGGTACGCCGCGGCGTCGCGCCCCGCCTGCGGGTTGACCTGGTCGCGCTCGGCGGCCGTGGTCGCCTCCGAGCGCATCACCGTGCCGTGGATCCAGGCCGGGTTCGGCGACGCGGCCGCGGTGTCCTCGTCGACGATCACCATCGCGCAGGCGCCGTCGGAGGAGGGGCAGGTCTCGTCGTACCGGATCGGGTCCCACAGCACCTGCGAGGCCAGCACCGACTCGACGGTGGTGTCGGGGTTGCGCAGGTGGGCGTAGGGGTTGCGCAGCGCGTTCTGCCGGTCCTTGGCCGCGACGATGGCGCCGACGTGGGTCGGCGCGCCGGAGCGGCGGATGTAGGAGCGCACGTGCGGGGCGAAGTACCCGCCGGCGCCGGCGTGCACCGGCATGTTGAACGGCACGGGCACCGAGAGCGCCCACATCGCGTTGGACTCCGACTGCTTCTCGTAGGCGACGGTCAGGACCCGCTTGTGCACGCCCGCCTGGACCAGCGAGGCGGCGACGATGGCGGTCGAGCCGCCCACCGAGCCGGCGGTGTGCACCCGCAGCAGGGGCTTCCCGGCCGCGCCGAGCGACTCGGCGAGGAACAGCTCGGGCATCATCACGCCCTCGAACAGGTCCGGCGCCTTGCCGACGACGATCGCGTCGATGTCGTCGAGGGAGATGTCGGCGTCGGCGAGGGCCCGGTCGATGGCCTCCCGGCAGAGGCCGGCCATCGAGACGTCCTCACGCTTCGCGCGGTGGTGGGTCTGGCCGACGCCGACGATCGCGGCTGGCTGCTTGGCCATCAGTTCCTGCCCTCCATGGTGCACACGATGTTCTGCTGGAGCGCGGGGCCGCTGGTGGCGTGGCCGAGCACCTTGCCTGCCTCGCCGTCCCACACCTTGCGCGCGGCCTCGCCGAGGCGGATCAGGCCGCCGGTGAACATGGGGTTGCCGGCCAGCGCACCGCCCGACGGGTTGACCGCCACGTCCTCGGCCAGGCCGAGCTCCCGGCGCAGCACGAGCTCCTGGTGGCTGAACGGCGCGTGCAGCTCGGCCACCTCCACGCCGTCGACGCCCGCGGCCCGGCCGGCGCGCTCGGCCGAGGGGGAGCGGGTGAGGTCGCGGGTGCCCATGCTGATCGCGTCCACGTAGTGGCTGAAGCCGCTGATCCACGCCGGCCGGTCGCGCACCTCGCGGGCCCGGTCGCCGGCGGCGAGGACCATCGCGGCCGCGCCGTCGGTGACCGGCGCGCAGTCGTGCTTGCGCAGCGGGTCGGCGTACATCGGCCGGGCCAGGAGCTCCTCGACCGACGAGCCGCCCTTGCGCACGGCGTACTCGTTCTTCTCCGCGTCGGTCAGCGAGCGGTTGGCCACCTCGGCCATCGCCCGCTCGTCCCAGAGCCCGGCGTCGATGCCGGCGCGGGCCTGGAGGCCGGCGAGCGACACGGTGTCGGGCCACAGCGGCGTCATCGTGTAGGGGTCGAGCTGCAGCGCGAGGGTCCGGCGCAGCACGCCCGCCGAGCTCTTGCCGAACCCGTAGACCAGGGCGGTGTCGACCTCCCCGGTCTGGATCTTCAGCCACGCCTCGTACAGCGCCCAGGCCGCGTCCATCTCGACGTGCGACTCGTTGACCGGCGGGATGACGCCGATCGCGTCGACCGCCTGGACGAACGAGAAGGACCGGCCGGCCAGGTAGTCGGAGGACCCCGAGCACCAGAAGCCGATGTCGCGCCGGGTCCACCCGGTCTGCTCGTAGCACTCCGCGAAGAGCGGGACGAGCAGCTCCACGCACGTGGGCGACCCGTCGAACTCCTCCATCTGCCGCTGGGCGAACCCGACGACGGCGACGTCTCTCATCGTCTCTCCCGCCTCAGAGGTGGTGCTTGTAGGTGTCGTAGTCCGCGTCCGGCTCGCCGGTGGGACGGAAGTGGCTGATGTTCTCGATCGTGGTGCCCCACTCCTCGCGGGGCTTCCAGACCGCCTCGACCCGCATGCCCATCCGGACCTCCTCGGCCGGGAGGTCGAGGATCAGGTGCAGGAAGGCGATGTCGGCACCGTCGAGCAGCACGTACGCCGAGACGTACGGCGGCTTGATCCGCTGGCCCAGGAACGGCACGTTGACGATGCAGAACGTCGTCACCGTCCCGGTCTGGGAGAGCTCCACCTCGTCGGTGGTCGGTGTGCCGTCGGCCGGGCACGCGCTGCGCGGCGGCACGTACACCTTGCCGCAGGTGGGGCACCGCTGGCCGATGATCCGGCCCTCGGCGATGGCGCGGTAGAAGGACGACTCCTCCGGCGACGCGGCGTACTGGTAGTCCAGCTCGACGGGGGTGACGACCCCCGTGACGGGCTCGCCCAGGTCGCCGAGCTCGGTCGCGGAGCCGGTCGCTGCGTCCTCGGCCGGCTCGAAGCAGGAGATGTCGGTGATCGCGCCGACCCGCTCCTCGGCCCAGCGGACCCGCACGCGCATGCCCGTGCGGACCTCGGCGGGGGAGCCGACGTCGAGCGCGTGCACCAGCGGCGCGTCGGCGCCGTCGAGGGTCACCAGCGCGAAGGCGAAGGGGCGGTCGAGCGGCTGGCCGGCCACCGGCTCGGGGACCCAGCTCCACGAGGTGACCGTGCCGGTGTCGGCGACCTCGACGAAGTCGTCGAGCTGCCGGTGGGTGACCGGGTCGTACTCGGGCGGGGGGACGACGACGCGGCCCTCGGAGGTCCGGCCACCCACGACGCGGCCCTCGCGCAGGCCGGTGAGGAACTGACCGAGGACCGGTCCGGTGGACCGCGTGTAGTCGAAGGCGACCGTGACCGGTGCGGACAAGGTTCGGGACATGGTCGGGAAGTGAAACACGTTCTAGAAATCGCGGCAAGGGTCTGCCAGGGTGACGGCCATGAAACTCGGACTGCAGCTCGGCTACTGGGGCGCGCAGCCCCCGACTGGTGTCGCCGAGCTCGTCGCGGCCGCCGAGGAGGCCGGCTTCGACGCGGTGTTCACCGCCGAGGCGTGGGGCTCCGACGCATTCACCCCGCTCGCCTGGTGGGGGCGCACGACGACGCGCCTGCGGCTCGGCACCTCCATCGTCCAGATGTCCGGCCGGACACCGACCTCGATCGCGATGCACGCGCTCACGCTCGACCACCTCAGCGGCGGCCGCGTCGTCCTCGGCATGGGTGTGAGCGGTCCGCAGGTCGTGGAGGGGTGGTACGGCGAGCCCTTCGCCAAGCCGCTGGCCCGCACCCGCGAGGTCGTCGACATCATCCGCCAGGTCCTCGCTCGCGAGGCGCCCGTGACCAACGACGGTCCGCACCACCCGCTGCCGTACGCCGGCCCGGGCGCGACCGGTCTCGGCAAGCCGCTCAAGCCCATCGTCCACCCGCTGCGCGCCGACGTCCCGATCTGGCTCGGCGCCGAGGGGCCGAGGAACGTCGCGCAGACCGCCGAGATCGCCGACGGCTGGATCCCGATCTTCTACACGCCCCGGTCCGCCGGGATGTACCAGCCGTGGCTCGACGAGGGCTTCGCGCGCCCGGGCGCCCGGCGTACCCGGGCCGACTTCGAGATCGCCGCCACCTGCCACCTCGAGATCGTCGAGGACGCCGCCGGCAAGCAGGCCTTGATCGACGCGATGAAGCCGTTCGTCGCGCTCTACATGGGCGGCATGGGGGCCAAGGACCAGAACTTCCACAAGCAGGTCTTCGAGCGGATGGGCCACGCCGAGCTGGCGGAGCAGGTCCAGGAGCTCTACCTGACCGGCGAGAAGGAGATGGCGGCGGCGCTGGTCCCCGACGAGCTGGTCGACGACATGCACATCATCGGAACCGCCGGCGAGGTGCGCGAGCGCGTCGCCCAGTGGGAGGAGACCGGAGTGACCACCTTGCTGCTCAGCTGCCGATCCGCGGACGAGGTCCGCCGCGTCGCCGAGGTGCTCGCATGAGCACCCCCGCGCTGGTCGAGCCCGCCGAGACCCAGGAGCCGACCCAGGAGCTCCTGCGGCTCGGCACCCACAACGGCCACCTCATGGTCGCCGCCCTCAGGAAGCACCGCACGAAGCCCGTGATGCACCTCGGCGACGTCACGCTGACCGGCGGCGAGGTGGCCGAGCGGATCAGCCAGTACGTCCAGGCGTTCGAGGCGCTGGGTGCCGGGCGCGGCACGGCCGGGGCCCTGCTCGCGCTGAACCGGCCCGAGGTGCTGTTCATCCTCGGTGCCGGCCAGACCCAGGGCTACCGGCGCACGTCGCTGCACCCGCTGGGCTCGCTGGAGGACCACGCCTACGTCATCAACGACGCCGAGATCACCACGCTGGTCATCGACCCGAACCCGATGTTCGTCGAGCGCGCGCTCGGCCTGCTCGAGCGGTGCCCGGGACTGGACACCGTGCTCACCATCGGCCCCGTGCCCGAGCCGCTCGCGTCCGTGGGCGCGGACCTGACCGCGAAGGCGGCCGAGTTCGAGCCGCAGCCGCTCGAGGCCGCGCTGCTGCCGCACGACCACGTCGTGTCGATCACCTACACCGGTGGGACGACCGGCAAGCCCAAGGGCGTCATCGGCACGTCGCGGCAGATGAACACGATGACCCAGGTCCAGATGTCGGAGTGGGAGTGGCCCGAGTCCCCGCGCTTCCTCATGTGCACGCCGCTCTCCCACGCCGGCGCGGCGTTCTTCGTGCCGACCGTGCTCAAGGGCGGCTGCCTCTACGTGCTGGCGAAGTTCGACCCCGCCGAGGTGCTGCGCACGATCGAGGAGCAGCGGATCACCGCGACCATGCTGGTGCCCTCGATGCTCTACGCGCTGATGGACCACCCCGATTCGAGGACCCGGGACCTCTCCTCGCTCGAGACCGTCTACTACGGCGCCTCGGCGATCAACCCGGTCCGCCTGCGCGAGGCGATCGACCGCTTCGGGCCGATCTTCGCCCAGTACTACGGCCAGTCCGAGGCGCCGATGGTGATCAGCTACCTCGGCAAGCAGGACCACGTCTCCGCCGACGACCGACGCCTCGCCTCCTGCGGCCGCCCCTCGGCGTTCCTGCGGACCGCGCTGCTCGGCGAGGACGGGCGGCCCGTGCCGACCGGCGAGCCCGGCGAGATCTGCGTGGCCGGTCCGCTCCTCGCCGGCGGCTACTGGAAGCTCCCCGAGGCTACGGCCGAGACGTTCCGCGACGGTTGGATGCACACCGGGGACGTGGCGCGCGAGGACGAGGACGGCTTCTGGTACATCGTGGACCGCACCAAGGACATGATCGTCACCGGCGGCTTCAACGTCTTTCCGCGGGAGGTCGAGGACGTCGTCGCCGAGCACCCCGCGGTCGCGCAGGTCGGGGTGATCGGCACGCCGCACGAGAAGTTCGGCGAGGCGGTCACCGCCATCGTCGTCCTGCGGGAGGACGCGGCCCGCGACGAGGAGTCGGTGGCCCGGATGACCGCGGAGATCCAGGAGATGGTCAAGGAGCGCAAGGGGTCGGTGCAGTCGCCCAAGCAGGTCGTCGTGGCCGACGCGCTTCCGCTGACCGCCCTGGGCAAGCCGGACAAGAAGGCGCTGCGCGCGCAGTACTGGACCGGGGACCGCGCCGTCGGGTGAGCGGCCGGTGCGCCCGCGCAGCCACTAGCCTGCCCGGGTGACCGGGCGCAGCACACGGACGGCGATCGCGGAGGCCGCACGCCGGCAGTTCCAGGCCGGCGGGTACGCCGCGACCTCGGTGCGCTCGGTGGCCGCGGAGGCGGGCGTCGACGCCGCGCTGGTGATGCGGCACTTCGGTTCCAAGGAGCAGCTGTTCCTCGAGACGATCGACGTCGAGGGCGCCTTCGAGCAGGCGCTGGACGGCCCGCCGGAGCGACTGGGGGAGCGACTGGTCACGCTCGTGCTCGACGACCGGCTCGGACGCGTGTTCCGGACGACGTACCGGGCGATGATCCGCGCGACCGACAGCGACCAGGTCCGGACCCGGCTGCTGGAGGCGATGGAGACGACGCTCGCCGCCCCGATCGCCGGGCGGCTCGAGGGCGAGGACGTCGAGCTGCGGTCGCGGCTGGTGGCCGCGCAGGTGGGCGGGCTGCTCGAGGCCCTGGCGATCCTCGAGGACCCCGTCGTCACCGCCGCGCCGCCCGAGCGGGTGGCCCGCTGGTACGGCGCGGCGGTGCAGGCGCTGGTCGACGGCGCGTAGCCGTCAGGACCCGCGAGCCCTCAGAGCAGGCCCTGGACGGTCCGGGTGTCGCCGCTGCGGCCGACGACGAACAGGGTGCCGTCGGCGTTGTCGAGGTACTCGCGCACGGGGTCGAGCCCGAGCCCGGTGGCCTCGGCGATGTCGGTGTCGGGGATCGCGGTCACCGACTGCCCGAAGCCCGACGGCGGCGCGAGGTCGTCGCTGGTCGCCCCGCCGCCCTGGGCACGCTGCCAGAGCTCGCGGATGGTGTTGTGCAGGTCGTCGGTCGTGGCCTCGGTGTCACTGGTCATGCCCGAGCGGTACCCGGGTCACCACCGGACAACGTCGCTCGGCCCTGTGGGGAACCTCTCCGCCGCGTGCTGCTGGTCGAGCAGGGAGGCGCGCCAGCGCGGACGTGCTGCTGGTCGAGCAGGGAGGCGCGCCAGCGCCGAGCGTCGTCGAGACCCGGTGAGGTGGCCCACGGCTCTGCTGGTCGAGCAGGGAGGCGCGCCAGCGCCGAGCGTCGTCGAGACCCGGTGGGGTGCCCACGGCGCTGGGGACGGTCACCGGGTCTCGACGACGGCTCGCCAGGGCTCGCCTGCTCGACCAGCAGTACGCCGCACGCGCCAGCGCCGAGCGTCGTCGAGACCCGGTGAAGTGCCCAGGGCGGTCGGGACGGTCGCGGGGCCTCGACGACGGCTCGCCAGCGCAGGGCACCCGCTGGTCGAGCAGGGAGGCGCGCTAGCGCCGAGCGTCGTCGAGACCTGGTGAGGTGCCTGCGGCGCTGGGGACGGTCGCGGGGCCTCGACGACGGCTCGCCAGGGCTCGCCTGCTCGACCAGCGGGCGGCTCTGCTGGTCGAGCAGGGAGGCGCGCCAGCGCCGAGCGTCGTCGAGACCCGGTGGGGTGCCTACGGCGCTGTTGGTCGAGCAGGGAGGCGCGCCAGCGCCGAGCGTCGTCGAGACCCGGTGGGGTGCCCACGGCGCTGGGGACGGTCACCGGGTCTCGACGACGGCTCGCCAGGGCTCGCCTGCTCGACCAGCAGTACGCCGCACGCGCCAGCGCCGAGCGTCGTCGAGACCCGGTGAAGTGCCCATGGCGCTGGGGGCGGTCACCGGGTCTCGACGACGGCTCGCCAGTGCTCGCCTGCTCAACCAGCGGGCGGCTCTGCTGGTCGAGCAGGGAGGCGCCCCGGCGCCGAGCGTCGTCGAGACCCGGTGAGGTGCCCACGGCGCTGGGGGCGGTCACCGGGTCTCGACGACGGCTCGCCAGGGCTCGCCTGCTCGACCAGCGGTGCGGTGAGGTGCCTGCGGCGCTGGGGACGGTCGCGCGGTCTCGACGACGGCTCGCCAGGGCTCGCCTGCTCGACCAGCGGTGGGGTGAGGTGCCCACGGAGGTGGGGACGGTCACCGGGTCTCGACGACGGCTCGCCAGGGCTCGCCTGCGCGACCAGCGGGCGGGCTCTGTTGGTCGAGCAGGGAGGCGCGCCAGCGCCGACCGCTTCAGGAGGCGGTGAAGCGCGGGGCGCGCTTCTCGGCGAAGGCGCGCGGGCCCTCCTTGGCGTCGTTCGAGGCGAAGACGGCGGCACCCACGCGGGCGTCGTCCTTCCAGGCCTCGTCCTCGTGCTTGCCCTCGGACTCGCGCATCGTGCGGAGGATGGCCTGGACGGCGACCGGGCCGTTGGCGGCGATGAGGTCGGCGATCTCGTGGGCCTTGGCGAGGGCCTGGCCGTCGGGGACGACGTGCCCGATCAGGCCGATCTCCTTCGCCTCGGCCGCCTTCACGTGGCGGCCCGTCAGCAGCAGGTCGGCCGCGACGGTGTAAGGGATCTGGCGGACCAGGCGGACGGCCGAGCCGCCCATCGGGTAGAGGCTCCAGCGCGCCTCGGAGATGCCGAACTTCGCGGACTCGCCGGCCACCCGGATGTCGGTGCCCTGCAGGATCTCGGTGCCGCCGGCGATGGCGGGGCCCTCGACCGCGGCGATGAGCGGCTTGGTCAGCCGGAAGCCCTTGAGCAGGCCCTTGATGACGGTCGGGTCGTACTCGCCGGACTCGAAGGACTCCGACGGGGGCCGCTTCGACATCGACTTCAGGTCGGCCCCGGCGCAGAAGTATCCGCCCGCGCCGGTGAGGATGCAGACCCGGATCTCGGGGTCGGAGTTCACCCGGTCCCAGGCCTCCTCCATGATCGCGAGCATCTCGCCGGAGAGCGCGTTGCGCGACTCCGGCCGGTTCATCGTGACGACCAGCTTGTGGCCCTCCTGCTCGACGAGGCAGTGCGGCTCGGAGGGCGCGTCGGAGGGGCTGTCGGAGGGGGCCTGGGAGGCGTCCGTGCTGGTCATGCGGGGATGCTAGCCAAGAACGAGAACGTGTTCTAGTGTCGCGGCGTGGCTCACAACATCGCTGACCTCTTCGAGCACGCGGTCGACGCCGCGCCCGACAACCTCGCCGTCAAGGTGGGTGATCGGGTCGCCACCTACGCCGACCTCGAGGCCGAGTCGAACAAGCTCGCGCACTACCTGCAGGCGCAGGGAGTGGGCCCCGGCGACCACGTCGGGATCTACGCCAAGAACAGCATCGAGCACGTCGTGGCGGTGCTGGCGGTGACCAAGATCCGCGCGGTCAACATCAACGTCAACTACCGGTACGTCGAGGGAGAGCTGAACTACCTCTTCGACAACGCCGACGTGGTCGCGCTGGTCCACGAGCGGCCCTACGCGGACCTCGTCGCCGCGTGCTTCCCCCGCCACGAGAAGCTCCGGGTGGCCGTGGTGATGCCGGACGCCATCGAGCCCGACGACACCAGCGACGTGTCGTCGTACGGCGGCGTCCTGTGGGACGACGCGCTGGCCGGCCAGTCCGCCGAGCGCGACTTCGGCGAGCGCAGCGCCGATGACCTGCACATCATCTACACCGGCGGCACGACCGGCTTCCCGAAGGGCGTCATGTGGCGCCACGAGGACTTCTGGCGGGTCCTCGGCGGCGGGATCGACTTCTACACCGGTGACCGGCTCGACGAGCACGACCAGTCCAAGCAGGCCACCGACCCGCGGATGGTCACCTTCCCACTGAGCCCGCTCATGCACGGCGGCGCCCAGGCCGGTCTCCTCATGCACCTCTTCGCCGGGCACCTCACGATCCTCGAGCCGAAGTTCGACCCCGTCCGGACCTGGGAGATCATCGACCGCGAGAAGGTCCAGCTGATCTTCATGACCGGCGACGCGATGGCGCGCCCGCTGATCGAGGCCTACGAGGCCGGGGACTTCGACGGGTCCAGCCTGTTCGCGATCTCCAGCAGCGCGGCGATCTTCAGCCCGCCGGTGAAGAAGCGGTGGATGGACGCCTTCCCGAACGCCGTCTTCACCGATTCCATCGGGGCCTCCGAGACCGGCTTCCAGGGCATGGGCATGCAGGAGAAGGACAACATCAGCGCCGACGGCCCCGTCGTCGCGCTCGGACCGGCCAGCGTCGTCATCGACGAGGACAACCGCCTGCTCGACGTGGCCACCGACGTCGGCCGGGTCGGCCGGCTCGGCCGGGGCGGCCACGTGCCGGTGGGCTACTACAAGGACGAGGTCAAGTCGGCCGCGACCTTCCTGACCATCGACGGCGAGCGCTACTCGGTCCCGGGGGACAACGCCCGGATCGAGGAGGGCGGCAAGGTCACGCTGCTCGGGCGCGGCTCGAACTGCGTCAACACGGGTGGCGAGAAGGTCTACCCCGAGGAGGTCGAGATGGCCATCAAGGGCCACCCCGCGGTGTACGACGTGCTCGTGGTCGGCGTGCCCGACGAGAAGTTCGGCCAGGCGGTCGCCGCCGTGGTCGAGCTGCGCGAGGGCCACACCCTCGAGCTCGAGGACCTGCGCAGCTACCTGCGCGCCCACCTCTCGGGCTACAAGCTGCCCCGCGCCCTCACCCTCGTCGACCGCGTGCCCCGCAACGCCACGGGCAAGGCGCAGTACCCCAAGGCCAAGGAGATGGCGCTGGCCGTCACCGGCCGGCCCGCCGACCAGTCCACCGCACCCACGGGAGCCTGAGCACCAGATGCGTACCCCCCTCTGCGACGCCTTCGGCATCGAGTACCCGATCTTCGCCTTCACCCCCTCCGAGCACGTCGCGGCCGCGGTGTCGCGCGCCGGCGGGCTGGGCGTCCTCGGCTGCGTGCGGTTCAACGAGACCGAGGAGCTCGAGGAGACGCTCAGCTGGCTCGACGACAACACGGACGGCAAGCCGTACGGCGTGGACATCGTCATGCCGATGAAGATCCCGACCGAGGGCACCTCGATCGACCTCAAGGCGATGATCCCCGAGGAGCACATCTCCTTCGTCGACCGCACGCTGCAGAGGCTCGGCGTGCCGCCGCTCCCCGAGGGCGAGGGCCGCGACGGCGTCCTCGGCTGGCTGCACTCGGTCGCGCGCAGCCACCTCGACGTGGCGCTCCAGCACCGTCCGGTGCTCATCGCCAACGCCCTCGGCTCGCCGCCGACGGACGTCATCGACACCTGCCACGAGCACGGCGTCAAGGTGGCCGCGCTGGCCGGTGCGGCCAAGCACGCGCTCAGCCACGTCGCCAACGGCGTCGACATCATCATCGCGCAGGGCTACGAGGCCGGTGGCCACACCGGCGAGGTGGCCAGCATGGTGCTGACCCCCGACATCGTCGACGCGGTCGGCCCGGACGTCCCGGTGCTGGGCGCCGGCGGCATCGGGTCCGGTCGGCAGGTCGCGGCCTCGCTGGCGCTCGGTGCGCAGGGCGTCTGGACGGGCTCGATCTGGCTCGGCACCGAGGAGTACCGCAACCTCTCCGCCAACCACTCCGCCTGGGAGACCGCGTTCACCCGCGCGACCTCGAGCGACACCGTCCGCACCCGGGTCTACACCGGCAAGCCCGCGCGCCTGCTGAAGACCAAGTGGGTCGAGGCGTGGGCCGAGGAGGACGCACCCCAGCCGCTGCCGATGCCGCTGCAGAACCTGCTGGTCTCCGAGGCGCACAACCGGATCGTGGCGTCCAACGACCCCGACGTGATCTCCATGCCGGTCGGCCAGATCGTCGGCCGGATGAACGAGGTCCGCCCGGTCGCCGACGTGGTCGCGGACCTGGTCGCGGAGTTCGACGAGACGGTCAAGCGGCTCGACGGCCTCAGCGTCTAGCGGTACGGCGTGGTCCGGGCGACAGCGAGCGCCCGCCGCAGGTCGAACGGCTTGGCCTGGCGGTCCAGCCAGGGCCGCCCGGCCCACAGGTAGCCGTCGACGTGCGCGGCCGCCAGGCGGCGCACGTCGTCGGGCATGCCCCAGCGCTCGTCGGCGACCTGCCAGGTCGGCGGGATGCCGAGCGTGACGCAGCGCCGCTGCTTCCGGGTGGTGCAGGTCGGGGCGTTGTCGAACCGGCCGCCGTGGTGCCGGCGGTTGTACTCGAAGGTGAAGCCGCGCCCGTTCTGCGCGGTGTCGACGGTGAAGTGCCTGCCGGCGATGCCGCGGGCGGCCAGCGCCTCGACCACCCGGGCGCCGAAGCGGACCTGGCGCGCGGTCGTCTCGTAGTGGGTCGTGTTGAGGTGGAAGCCGCGCACGTGACGGACACCGGCGCGGACCAGCTGGGTCACCGCCAGCTGCGGGTCGAGGTGGTTCCACCCGGCCGAGCCGACCTCGATGTAGACCGAGGTGCGGGGGAGCGCCGCCAGCGCCCGCGCGGCGTAGGCCACCAGCCGGGAGAGCTGGGTCGACCCCCGCGGCGCGCAGAGCGCGAACGGCCCGTCGGGCTGCAGGACCACCGCGGCCCGCGTGTCGCCGAGCGCGCCGGCGAAGCTGCGGACCCATCGCTTGTACGACGCCTTCTCGGACTTCGTGGGCAGCCGGGTGCACGCCTCGTGCTCCCAGGGCACCATCCGGAAGACCGTCAGCTGGACGAGCGCGTCCGGGTCGCCGCCCTGGGCGTTGGCGACGTACTCCCCGACCCGCGCGGCGATGTCGCGGTCGGGGATCCAGTCGCCGAACCACTTCGCCTTCGGGGCGTTCGCGATCTGCCCCAGCAGCTCGCGCTGGCGACCGGTCGCCCGCTCGTACGGCGCCCAGGCCATCTCCGCGCCGCCGCGGTAGACGCCCCACGTGCCACCCGCGAGCGGGTTGTCCGAGCCGGTGCCGACCGCCGCCGGGGAGGCCGGGAGAGGAGCAGCGAGGGAGCCGGCGGAGGTGGCCGGTCCCAGGAGGAGCAGGAACGCCACCACGAGGGCAGGCAGCAGCGGCAGCCGGGGGGACATGCGCCCGACGCTAGAGCAGCGTCAAGCAGGCGCGCCGGGTGATCGACCAGGTGTGACCGATCGGACGGGGCGGCGTGGTCCAGGCAGGTCAGGCCGGCTCGGCCGCGAGGTGCCGGCCGATGAGCAGGGCCTGCTCGGTGGCCCCGCCGTGGAGGAACTCGAACCGCTTGGCGGTGGTGAAGTACCGGTGCGCCTCGCCGTCGAGGTCGATGCCGACACCGCCGTGGACGTGGATCGTGGTGTGGGCCAGCCGGTGGCCCGCGTCGGCGGCCCAGAGCTTCGCCACCGCCACCTCGCTCTCCGCGGGCAGGCCCTCGGCGAGCCGCCAGGCGGCGTGCCACAGCGTCAGCCGCTGGCCGAGGACGTCGATGTAGCCGTCGGCCAGCCGCTGGGAGACGGCCTGGAAGGTGCCGATCGGTCGCCCGAACTGCTCCCGCGTCCCCGCGTACGCCGCGGTCAGCGCGAGCGCGCCCTCGGTGACGCCGAGCTGCTCGGCGGCGGCGGCGAGCACCAGCAGCTGCCGCAGCCGGCGGTCCACCGAACCGTCGGCGGGCCCCACGAGGCGGTCCGCACCGAGCGCGGCCCCGTCCAGCTCGAGCCGGGCGACGCGGTCGCCGTCGGTGAAGTCCTGCGGGGTGAGGGTGACGCCGCTGTCGTCGGGGCGGACCAGGAAGACGCCGACCCCCTCGGGGGTGTCGGCCGGGACGAGCAGCAGGTCGGCGTACGCGCCGGCCGGGACGACGGCCTTGGCCCCGGTCAGCCGCCACCCGCCGGCGGCGTCGCCCGCGGCCACGGTGGTGGGCCGCTCGGGTGCGAAGGAGCGGTCCTCCGCGACGGCGGCGGTGAGGACGGCGGAGCCCGACGCGGCCCCCGGCAGCCAGGACGCCTGCTGCTCGGTCGAGCCGTGCTCGGCGAGCAGGAGGGCGGCCGGCCCGTGGAAGGCCAGCGGCACCGGGGCGACCGTGCGGCCCACCTCGACCAGGACACGGCAGAGCTCGACGAGCCCGAGGCCGGCCCCGCCGTGCGCCTCGGGGAGCGCGAGGCCGAGCAGGCCGGCGTCGCCGAGGTCGCGCCACAGCTCGCGGTCGAAGCGGTCGCCGGCCTGCTCGACCGCGCGCATCCGCTCGGGCGTCGCGCGGTCGGCGAGGATGCGCGCGGCCAGCTCGGCGGCCTCGTCCTGCTCGGGGGTGAAGGAGAAGTCCATGGGTCTGCCTACCTCTTCGCCGCGGGCAGCCCGAGGCCCACGTAGCCGATGATGTCGCGCTGGATCTCGTTGGTGCCGCCGCCGAAGGTCATGACGAGCGAGGACCGGTACATCCGCTCCAGGCGTCCGGCGAGCACGGCCCCGTCGGTGGAGGCGGGGAGCGCGGCGTTCGGGCCGACGACCTCCATCAGGGAGCGGTAGACCTCGGTCGCCAGCTCCGAGCCGTAGATCTTGGTCGCCGACGCCTCGGCGGGGGAGAGGTCCACGCCGTGGTCGGCGTCGGAGGCGAGCTTCCAGTTCAGCTGGGTCAGCATCGTGATCCGGGCGTGGGCGCGGCCCAGCGCGATCTGCACCCACTCGGTGTCGATCACCCGGTCGCCGGCGGCGTTCTTGGTCTCCTGCGCCCAGGCGCGCACCAGCCGCAGCGACTGGGTCAGCGGCGCGGAGGAGGTGAGGGCGACGCGCTCGTGGTTGAGCTGGTTGGTCATCAGCGCCCAGCCGCCGTTGAGCTCGCCGACCAGGTTCCCGACCGGGACGCGCACGTCCTCGTAGTACGTCGCACTGGTGCCGACGCCGGCGACGGTGTGGACGGGCGTCCACGAGAAGCCGGGTGCGTCGGTGGGGACGAGGATCATCGACAGGCCCTTGTGGCGCGGCAGGTCGGGATCGGTGCGGCAGGCCAGCCAGACCCAGTCGGCGTACTGGATGAGCGAGGTCCACATCTTCTGCCCGTTGACCACCCACTCGTCGCCCTCGCGGACCGCCCGCGTGCGCAGGGACGCCAGGTCGGTGCCGGACCCGGGCTCGGAGTAGCCGATCGAGAAGTGCAGGTCGCCGGCGAGGATCCGGGGCAGGAAGTGGTCCTTCTGCTCGGGCGTGCCGTACCGCATGATCGTCGGCCCGACCGTGTTGAGCGTCAGGTAGGGGATGGGCACCCCGTGGTCGGCCGCGACGTCGGTGAAGATCAGCTGCTCCACCATCGAGCGGGCCTGGCCGCCGTACTCCTCGGGCCAGCCGATCCCCAGCCACCCGTCCCTGCCCAGCCGGCGGATGACGTCCTTGTAGACGCCCGCCTCGCCGACCTCGCCGGCGGAGGCAGCCAAGCCGGCCCGGACCTCGGGGGTGACCACCTCCGAGAAGTACTCGTGCAGCTCCTCGCGGAGCCGCAGCTCCGCATCCGTCAGTGCCAGGTGCATGCGGAACTCCTGCCGAGTGGTACCGGGCGGTGCGGGATGGTGGAAACACCGAGCAGAAAACTATAACCTGTTCTCGTTTTGGTCCACCGGCACGCGGTTCGGCCATCGAACGATCGGGAGGCACGCGATGAGCGACACCGGATCCAGCACCCGCTACCTGGACCAGGGCAAGCCGCCGGAGCGCTTCGCGCGCGGCTGGCACTGCCTCGGCCTGGAGTCGGCCTTCGCCGACGGCCGGCCGCACGGCATCGAGGCGTTCGGCACCAAGCTGGTCGTGTGGCAGGACAGCCAGGGCGGCACCAACGTCCTCGACGGCTACTGCCGCCACATGGGCGGGGACCTGACCCAGGGCAGCGTCAAGGGCGACGAGGTCGCCTGTCCCTTCCACGACTGGCGCTGGGGCGGCGACGGGAAGTGCAAGCAGATCCCCTACGCCCGCCGCGTCCCGCTGCGCGCCCGCACCCAGAAGTACCCCGTGGTCATCCGGAACGGCCAGGTGCTGGTGTGGCACGACGTCGAGGGCTCGGCCCCCGACCTGGACGTCCTCCCTCCCGAGCTGCCGGGGATCGGCACCGACGAGTGGACCGACTGGTTCTGGGAGGTCGTGCCGATCGAGGGCTCGAACTGCCGCGAGCTGATCGACAACGTCGTGGACATGGCGCACTTCTACTACGTGCACCTGTCCTTCCCGACGAGCTTCCGCAACGTCTTCGAGGGCACCCGCGCCACGCAGTACATGGGCTCCAAGGGTCGCCCCGACGTGAGCGGCGGGTACGGCGACGCCGAGATGTTCCTGAAGTCCGAGGCGACCTACTTCGGCCCGTCGTACATGGTCAACTGGCTCGAGGTCGACTACAAGGGCTTCGTCACCGAGGTCGTCCTGGTCAACTGCCACCTGCCCACGGGGCCGGACTCGTTCACCCTGCAGTACGGCATCGCCGTCAAGAAGCCCGAGGGCCTCGACGAGGCGACCGCGCAGTACATCGCGAAGAAGTACGCCACGATGTTCGGCGAGGGCTTCCTCCAGGACGTGCACATCTGGAAGAACAAGGTGCCGGTGCAGAACCCGCTCCTGTGCGAGGAGGACGGCCCGGTCTACCAGCTGCGTCGCTGGTACGAGCAGTTCTACGTCGACGTCGCCGACATCGCCCCGGAGATGGTCGACCGCTTCGAGTTCGAGGTCGACACCACCAAGGCCAACGAGTTCTGGCAGGCCGAGGTCGCGGAGAACCTCGCGAGGAAGGCGGCCGAGGACTCCGCGCCGGCGGACGGTGTGGCCGACCCGGAGGCCGAGGGCAAGCCCCAGGTCATGACGGGGACCTGAGCGTGCCGTCGTTCGTCCCGCTGAGTCCCGAGACCGTCGAGGACCAGCGGCTCTACACCTCCGCCCGGCTGACCCAGGTCGCCTGCCTGGACTGCCTCGCGCAGGTCGGGGTCAAGAAGAACAGCGAGCACCACACCTCGATCCAGTGGACGACCGAGGCGCGGGCGCACTGCCCGGAGCTGACCCGGCGCGACGGCGTCCGCGAGAGCCACGTCGGCTGCCCGCGGATGCTCGCGAGCATCGAGACCGCTGTCCGGGAGGGACAGGTCCCGATCGGTGCCGAGGACGGATACTGAGGCGGCCCGGCCCCATCACCCCCCCCGACCAGAGAGACCCCGTGGACACCGACTCCTTCGAGCTGAAGATCCTCGACGTCGTCGAGGAGACGCCCGACGCCCGTTCCATCAGCTTCGAGGTGCCTGCCGGCGCCGAGGAGCACTTCGCCTACAAGCCGGGGCAGTTCCTCACCGTCGCCGTGCCGAGCGACCAGACGGGCGTGGCGGCGCGGTGCTACTCGCTGTGCAGCAGCCCGGTCGGCGGCGGCCCGCTGACGATCACGGTCAAGCGGACCGATGGCGGGTACGCCTCGAACTGGATGTGCGACAACCTCGCGCCCGGCGACAGCCTGCGGGTGCTCCCGCCGAGCGGCATCTTCACCCCGGCCTCGCTCAGCGCGGACCTGCTGCTGTTCGCGGGCGGGAGCGGCATCACGCCGGTCATGTCGATCACCCGCACGGCGTTGGAGCAGGGGACCGGCCGGATCGTCCTGTTCTACGCCAACCGCGACGAGTCCTCGGTGATCTTCGCCGGCGAGCTGGCCCGCCTGGCCGCCGCGCACCCCGAGCGGCTCGTCGTCGTCCACTGGCTGGAGTCGGTCCAGGGGCTGCCCACCCACGAGCAGGTCAAGGCGTTCGCCGCCGGCTACCCGACGTACGACGCGTTCGTGTGCGGTCCGACGCCCTTCATGAAGATGACGGTGGCCGCCCTCAAGGAGCTCGAGTTCCCGCGCGAGCGCCGCCACCAGGAGAAGTTCGTCTCCCTCGGCGGCAACCCGTTCGGCGACCTGCACGATGTCGAGGTGGCCGAGCAGGAGATCGACGCCGCGGAGCACGACGAGGACGACGCCGCGCTGGAGCCCGCCAGCCACGGCGGCGGCCCGTCGGGGCCGGTCCGGCTCGAGGTCGAGCTCGACGGGGAGACGCACTCCTTCGACGACTGGGCGCCGGGCACCAAGATGCTCGACCACCTCGAGGCGAAGGGCGTCAAGGCGCCGTACTCCTGCCGCGAGGGGGAGTGCTCGGCCTGTGCGGTCCGGCTCCTCGAGGGCGACGTGGACATGCTCCACAACGACGTGCTCGACGACGAGGACCTCGCCGACGGCATCCGGCTGGCCTGCCAGTCGGTGCCGACGACCGACACGGTGCGCGCGACGTACAACTGACGGCCGACCCGTCGTCGAGGCGGGCGGCTTCGCGGGCGCGCCGGGAATTACAGATCTGTAGTTGTTCCAGACGCGTTGCGTGGGGCTGGTGTGACTGGTGTGATGCCACCTGCGCCTGTCCACGGCGCCGTCCCGTGCACCCGTCCCGGAGGAGTTCCGTGCCAGCCCCCACCGCGGCCGTCCAGCTGGTCCGCCGCGCCCTGGCGACCGGGCTCACGGCCGCCCTCGTCCTGGGGCTGGCCCTCACCCTCGCGGGACCGCCGGCCGCGCCCGGCGGGCCGGTCGCCCCGGCGCTCGCGCCCGCAGCAGCGGCGCTGCCGAGCCCGTCGTACACCGGCTTCACGCTGAACGTCTGCCACTGCCTGCGACCGGAGAAGGCGATGGCCGACGTCCGCAGGGCGCTCACCCTCGGCGACGCCGGTGGCCTCCAGGAGTTCTCCGAGGCCGAGGACCGGCAGAACCTCGTCGCGCTCCTGCAGGCCAGGGACTGGGGCTGGTACATGCCCAACGGTGCGGGCGTCGCCATCCCGATCATCTGGAACCGCCAGCGGTTCCGGCTCATCGAGGGCCGCTCGGTGATGACCCACGGCGCGCAGAACGGCGTGACGCCGGCGCGGTTCATCAACAGCGTGCGGCTGCGCGAGGTCGCCACCGGCAAGGTGTTCGGCTTCGTCAACACCCACACGATCGCGCAGGCCTCGCGCGACGCGCAGCTGTCGAACATGAAGCGGATCCCGCGGCTGCGCAAGCACCTGGGGATGCTGCGCCAGGAGATCCGGCGGCTCGCCGGCACCACCGAACACGTCTTCGCCGGCGGGGACCTGAACGTCAACTACCTGGCCGACAGGCGACGGCGCAACGCCGGGCTGCCGACCGACGCGCTCGGCGGGGTGGTCAGCTTCGACATGCCGCTGACCGGGTCCCGCGGTCCGGGCTCGCTGCTGGACTACGCGATGACGCTGCGCAAGGGCAGCGGCTTCAGCCGGACCAGCGCACGCGTCGTCGGCGGGTTCAACTCCGACCACGACGCCGTGGTCGTCACCTACCGCACCAACGACCTGTTCGCGACCGGGGCGCTGCACAACCGGCCGGTCGGCGGCACCGGCGAGGACCGCAAGCGGATCGGTGACCGGCAGGCCCGCGCCGTCATGGACGCCGAGCCGGGCGCGCTCGTCCGGCTGGCGACCCCCCGCCTGGACGACCCGACGCTCGCGGGTGCCCTCGTCGACGCAGCCGCCGAGGGCGTCGCCGTGCAGGTCGTCCTGGGTGCCGGGTCGTCGACCGCCGAGGAGCGGGCGCTCGCGGCCGCCGTCGGCACCGACCGTTCGGCCGGCTCGTGGGTGGCGCGGTGCTCCGGCAGCTGCCTCGGCGGGACCGGTCGCACCGACCTCGCCGTGCTGCTCGTCAGCCGAGCCGGCGGCACCACCGACCTGACGGTGGTCGGCGCGGGCGCGCCGGTGCAGGCGGCCCGCAACCGGTGGTCGAGCGCGTACCTCTCCTCCGACCCCGCGCTGTACGCCGGCTACGGCACGATCTTCGGTCGGCTCGCCGCCGACACCACCGACGCCACCAGGACCCGGGTGCTCACCTGGGGCTCCTACACCGCCCAGCTCTACCCGGTCCCCGACGTGGCCCGCCGCGACCCGGTGCTCCGGGGCCTGGCCGCCGTCGGCTGCAAGAACGCCGCCGGCCTGCGGACCAGCGACGGCCGCACCAACGTCCGGGCCGCGGTCCGGTCCTGGGCAGGAGCCCGGGGCAAGCGGATCGCGGAGCGGCTGGTCACGCTGCGTCAGCGCGGCTGCGACGTCGCAGCGGTGCTCGGCCCCCACGTCCTGCGCGGCATCCGCCGCACGCTGGAGCGCGGCGGGGTCCAGACCCGCGACGCCAAGGTCGGCGGCAACCTGCTGGTGGTCGACGGCCGCTACGGCAAGCGGAAGGGCGTGCAGAAGGCATGGGTCGGTGGGCCCGCCTGGTCCGACGGCGCCCTCGCCGGGGACGGCGTCAGCCTGGTCGTGAGCGAGCGGGAGACCGTGCGGCAGTACCTCGACGGGTTCAGCCGGGCGTGGACCCACGGCTGAGCCCGGCTCGGCGGCGTCGTCGGAGCGGTGCAGAACCCGTTCCGCCGTCGACCCAAACGGCGTGCCCACCCCAGGATCCGCTGGTCCGAAGTGACCACGACGGACCGACCGATCCGCCCTCACGATCCGGTCCCCGGGTCGGTCACCATCTGCTCCCAACACCCCTTGGGCGCACGGCCTCCCCCCACTCGATCGTCACTCGGACGACCGAGGGCCGTCCGTCCTGGAAGGAGGGGTCGTGATCGCCACCCTCGTCTGCCTCGTCGCCCTCGTCCTCGCCTGGCCCCTCGCCTGCGGTGCGGGACGCCCGGCCGGGCGCCCCTCCGCGGCCGAGCGCCGGCTCCGCCACGTGGCCGGCAACCCTCAGGCCGCGACCACTGCGGACGTCGAGCGCCTGCTGCGCGCCCACGAGCTGCCGCCCGAGGAGGTCGCGCTCGTCCTCGGTCGCGCCCGCGACGCCGGCATCCGGCCGTTCACCATGTGGTGCTGGGTCCAGCAGTACGGCGTGCACGCGCTCGCGATCGTCGTCGCCGCGGACCTGTCCCACGCCCAGCTGCTCCGGCACCTGGGCGACGGCACGCTCCCGGACCTGGAGGAGCTGGCGGTCTTCGCCGCCCTGAACGGCTTCCGCGGGGCGACCGCGGTCGAGCCGGCCCCCACCCGGTCGCCGGCGGTCCCGGCCCCGCGCCGGGAGCCGGGCAGCGGCCTGCGCATCGACGGTCCGGGGTCCTGGCCCTTCGCGGGCTGGTCGCCCGGCGACGAGGTCGTGGACGTGCTGCGCGAGGTCGTCCCGGACCCGGTCGAGCCGCGCGCGCCGTACCCCTCCCGCACCACGCAGGCGGCACCCCGCGAGGAGCGGCTCCGCCGCCCCGACGCGGCCTAGGCCCCCGGCGGCTACCAGCCGCGCTCGCGCCACTCCGGCAGGTGCGGCCGCTCGGCGCCGAGCGTGGAGTCGCCGCCGTGACCGGGGTAGAACCAGGTCTCGTCGGGCAGCCGGGCGAAGACCTTCGTGCCGACCTCGTCGACCAGCTGCCGGAAGGCGTCGGCGTCGCCGAACGTGTTCCCCACGCCGCCCGGGAAGAGGCTGTCGCCGGTCCACAGGTGCGGGTGGCCCTCCGGGTCGTCGTACAGCAGCGCCACCGAGCCGGGGGTGTGCCCGGCGAGGGCGATGACCTCGAGCGCGCAGCGGCCGACGGTCACGGTGTCGCCGTGGCGGAGCGGTCGCGTGACCTCGACACCGGTCTGCTCGGTGATCGCGGCCGCGTCCGGCTCGCCGGCGAGCACCTCGGCGCCGGTCGCCGCGACGACCTCGCCGAGCGCCCGGTGGTGGTCCCAGTGCTGGTGCGTCGTCACGACCGTCGACAGGCCGGCGCCGCCGACGAGGGGGAGCAGGGTGCTCGGCTCCGCAGCGGCGTCGACCAGCAGCTGCTCGCCGGACTCCCGGCAGGTCAGCAGGTAGCAGTTGTTCGACATCTGCTCGTCGACCGCGACCTTCGCGATGCGCAGCTGGGCGAGCTCCCGCACGTCGGCCGGGCCACCCGGCGACACCGCGCCCGTGTAGTCGTTCACAGCTCCTCGATCCTCGGCAGCACGCCGTCGTCGCTCGTGGGTCCGGTGCCGGCGCCCGGGACCGGGCGGCGGCCGCTGAGCCACCATCCCAGGTCCGCGGCGGTGCCCCGGACGGTGGTCGTGGCGCCCGGCGCCGACTCCCAGGTCCGGTCGAGGTCGGTGGCGTGCACCCGCAGCGGGGTCGTCGACGGGCCGCGGGCGACCATCGCGCCGACCAGCGCCGCGGCGAAGTCCGCCGGCCAGCCCTCCGGCGTCGCACCGAGCCCGAGGTCGAGGTGGTGGAGCTCGACCTCGCGCCACCGCATGTCCGGCACGTCGACGAGTGGCCGCGGCCGCGCCCCGGGGGTGCGGTCGAACGTACCCCGCCACCCCTCGTCCGACACCGCCGCCAGGGCGTCCGCGAACGCCGTCGTCGAGGCCAGCAGCCGGTCGCGGAGCTCCTGCGGCGTCGCCGCGGCCAGCGCCTCGATGTCGCCGTCGCGGCGTTCCTGGCTGGGGTACATCGCGGCCTGCTCACCCCGGGCGGCGGCGTCGAGCACGCCGGCGAGGGCCTCGGCGTTGAGCACGACGTGCGCGACGACGTGCGTCCGGCTCCACCCCGGGAGGAGGCTCGGGGCACGCCACTCGTCGGGGGACATCGCGTCCACGGTGCGGACGAGCCGCCCGTCGGCGTCGGCCAGCGCGTGACGCGGATCGCGTGCCCCGGCGGGGAAGGTCTGTGGGTCCGGCATGGTTGTCATCAAAGCCGGTCACCGGCCCGCCTGCCAGCACCCGCGCCACACCCCGCCGATCCGGCGCCGACCGTGCACGGTCGGGGCACTGTCGGTGGCGTGTGGCAACGTCGGGCCCGGCCACCGGCGTCCGCTCCGACCAGGGGCGGTGACCGCGCGGCCGGTAGCATCGACGAACGCGTGTTCGAACGCCCGCACCACCGACGACGAGGGAACATCCGTGGCTGACCAGCTGATCATCCGGGGCGCCCGGGAGCACAACCTCAAGGACGTCTCGCTGGACCTCCCGCGCGACTCCCTGATCGTGTTCACCGGTCTCTCGGGCTCCGGCAAGTCCTCGCTGGCGTTCGACACCATCTTCGCCGAGGGCCAGCGCCGGTACGTCGAGTCGCTCTCGGCGTACGCCCGGCAGTTCCTCGGGCAGATGGACAAGCCCGACGTCGACTTCATCGAGGGCCTCTCGCCCGCGGTCTCCATCGACCAGAAGTCGACCTCGAAGAACCCGCGCTCGACCGTCGGCACGATCACCGAGGTCTACGACTACCTCCGGCTGCTCTACGCGCGGGCGGGACGGCCGCACTGCCCGACCTGCGGGGCCCCGATCGAGCGGCAGACCCCGCAGCAGATCGTCGACCGCGTGCTGGCCCTCGAGGAGGGCCGGCGGTTCCAGGTGCTCGCGCCGGTCATCCGTGCCCGCAAGGGCGAGTACGTCGAGCTCTTCCGCCAGCTGCAGACCCAGGGGTTCTCCCGCGCCCGGGTCGACGGTGAGACCCACGGCCTGGACGACGTCCCGAAGCTGGACAAGCAGAAGAAGCACACCATCGAGGTCGTCGTCGACCGGCTCGCGGTCAAGGAGTCCTCCAAGCGACGCCTGACCGACTCGGTCGAGACCGCGCTCAACCTGTCCGGCGGGCTGGTGCTCCTCGACTTCGTGGACCTCGACGCCAAGGACCCGGGCCGCGAGATGCGGTTCAGCGAGAAGATGGCGTGCCCCAACGACCACCCCATCGACGTCGACGAGCTCGAGCCGCGCTCGTTCTCGTTCAACTCGCCGTTCGGCGCGTGCCCCAAGTGCCACGGCATCGGCACCCGGATGGAGGTCGACCCCGAGCTGGTCGTCCCGGACGACACCGCCACCCTGGGCGAGGGCGCGATCCAGCCCTGGAGCCAGGCGCACGTCGCCGACTACTTCCTCCGGCTGATGGGTGCGCTCGGCAAGGAGGTCGGCTTCGACCTCAACACGCCGTGGCGCGACCTGACGCCCAAGGCGCAGAAGTCGCTGCTCGACGGGCACTCGACCAAGGTCCACGTCGTCACCCGCAACCGGTACGGCCGCGAGCGCGCCTACTACGCGGAGTTCGAGGGCGTGCGGACCTACGTCGAGCGGCGCCACCGCGAGGCCGAGACCGACACGAGCCGGGAGCGCTTCGAGGGCTTCATGCGCGAGGTGCCGTGCCCCGCGTGCGGCGGCAGCCGGCTCAAGCCGGTCTCCATGGCGGTCACGCTCGGGTCGCGCGACGGCGGCGGCAAGAACATCGCCGAGGTCTGCGCGCTGCCGATCAACGAGTCCGCGGAGTTCCTCCGCGACCTCGACCTGTCGACCCGCGAGCGGCAGATCGCCGAGCAGGTGCTCAAGGAGATCCAGGAGCGGCTGCGGTTCCTCCTCGACGTCGGGCTCGACTACCTCTC
Source organism: Nocardioides sp. Arc9.136 (assembly GCF_030506255.1). Lineage (NCBI taxonomy): Bacteria > Bacillati > Actinomycetota > Actinomycetes > Propionibacteriales > Nocardioidaceae > Nocardioides > Nocardioides sp. Arc9.136. The sequence goes on from NZ_CP113431.1 coordinate 2,017,436, forward strand.
GCTGGACCGGCCCTCGGGCTCGCTGTCGGGCGGCGAGGCGCAGCGGATCCGGCTCGCCACCCAGATCGGTGCCGGGCTGGTCGGGGTGCTCTACGTCCTGGACGAGCCGTCGATCGGCCTGCACCAGCGCGACAACCAGCGCCTGATCGAGACCCTGATCCGGCTCAAGGACCTGGGCAACACCCTCATCGTCGTCGAGCACGACGAGGACACCATCAAGGTGGCCGACTGGGTCGTCGACATCGGCCCGGGGGCCGGCGAGCACGGCGGCCAGGTCGTCCACACCGGCACCGTCCAGGACCTCTACGACCACCCGGACTCGATGACCGGGCAGTACCTCTCCGGTCGGCGCGAGATCCCGGTCCCCGCCGTCCGCCGCCCGCGGACCGTGGGCCGCGAGCTCACCGTCGTCGGTGCCCGCGAGCACAACCTGCGCGACGTCGACGTGACGTTCCCGCTCGGCATGTTCGTGGCGGTCACCGGCGTCTCCGGGTCGGGCAAGTCGACGCTGGTCAACGACATCCTCTACACGTCGCTGGCCAAGCACCTGTACCGCGCCCGGACCGTCCCGGGCCGGCACCGCAAGATCACCGGGCTCGAGCACATCGACAAGGTGATCCACGTCGACCAGTCGCCGATCGGTCGCACGCCGCGGTCCAACCCGGCGACGTACACCGGCGTCTTCGACCACGTCCGCAAGCTGTTCGCGCAGACCCCCGAGGCGAAGATGCGCGGCTACCTGCAGGGCCGGTTCTCCTTCAACGTCAAGGGTGGCCGCTGCGAGGCGTGCGCCGGCGACGGCACGATCAAGATCGAGATGAACTTCCTCCCGGACGTCTACGTCCCGTGCGAGGTCTGCCACGGCGCCCGGTACAACCGCGAGACCCTCGAGGTGCACTACAAGGGCAAGACCATCGCCGAGGTCCTCGACATGCCGATCGAGGAGGCCGTCGACTTCTTCGCCGCGGTGCCGGCCATCAACCGGCACCTCAAGACGCTGGTCGAGGTCGGCCTGGGCTACGTCCGGCTCGGGCAGCCGGCGACGACGCTCTCCGGTGGCGAGGCGCAGCGCGTCAAGCTCGCGGCCGAGCTGCAGAAGCGCTCCGCCGGCCGCACGCTCTACGTGCTCGACGAGCCGACGACGGGTCTGCACTTCGAGGACATCCGCAAGCTCCTGCTGGTGCTGGGCCGCCTGGTCGACCAGGGCAACAGCGTGCTGGTCATCGAGCACAACCTCGACGTCATCAAGACCGCGGACTGGGTCGTCGACATGGGCCCCGAGGGTGGTTCCCGGGGCGGCACGGTCGTCGCGGAGGGCACGCCGGAGCAGGTCGCCGCCGTTCCCGAGAGCCACACCGGCCGCTACCTCGCGCCGCTCCTCGAGGGCAAGGAGGCCGAGCAGCCCCGGGGCAAGGCGCCGGCGTCGTCCGCGCCGCTGAGCCGGGCCGAGGCCGCCGCGAAGGCGAAGGCCGACGCGACGCTCGCGCGGGCGGAGGCGAAGAAGGCGGCCCGGAAGGCGGCGAAGGCGCCGGCGAAGAAGGCCGCTGCCGCGAAGGCGCCGGCGAAGGCCGCTGGAGGGAAGGCGGCTGCGGGCGGGGCCTGAGCCCCAAGGCCTGGTTCTCAGCGTCTCCACAGCCGGCGGGGGTGCCCGGGCAGGTGTCACCTCAGTAGTGTCAACTTCAACCAGCACCCCCCGGCCGCACCCTCGAAGGGACACCCCCACCGTGACCGAGAAGCGCTCGCTCGACCACCTCAGCCGCCGTCGAGCCCTCACCGGGGTCGCGGGGGTCGGCATCGCCCTCCCGGTCCTCGCTGCCTGCGGTGGCGAGGACGAGCCGACCGCGACCGACCCGGCGGGCGGCCCGACCAGCGGCGGCGAGGCCTCCGGCGGCAGCAGCGAGGGCGCCGGCGGTGCCGGCGGCGGGCTGGCGGCGACCACCGACATCGAGGTCGGTGGCGGGGCGATCTACCCCGACGAGAAGGTCGTGCTGACCCAGCCGAGCGAGGGGGAGTTCAAGGCCTTCTCGATCGAGTGCACCCACCAGGGGTGCGCGGTCTCGGAGGTGTCGGAGGACGGCATCGTGTGCCCCTGCCACAACAGCATCTTCTCGATCAGCGACGGCTCGCCGCGGAGCGGGCCGGCCACCGCCCCGCTCGAGGAGCGGACGATCAGCGTCGAGGGCGGTCAGATCACGCTCGCCTGAGCGGCGGCGCCCCGCCACCGCCGGTCGCGCTCCGCCGGCCGCCGGTCCAGCCGGCGGTCGAGGAGCGCCCGCGCCTCGTCGTACCGCCCGGCGCGGAGGAGGGCCGCGATCCGCGTCTCCTCGACGACCTCGCGCTGGGCGTCGGAGCCGCCGAGGCGCCACAGGGACGACTCGAGCGCGGCGAGGGCGTCGGCCGCCGCCGAGCAGCGACCGGCGTGCATGAGGCCGAGCGCGGCGGCGAGCGGGGCGACGACCTCGCGGTGCGTCGGGTGGTCGTGCCGCGACGACCGCACCTCCAGCCGGCGCAGCCCGTCGCCGTCGCCGGTCGCGAGCAGCACGACGGCCGCGTGCAGCGCCACGAACGGCGTCGCGGGCTCCTCGAGCGCCGGGCGCCCGACGACCTCGACCACGGGGTCGAGGGTGGGTACGTCCGCGGCCCCGGGGGTGAGCGCCCAGCGGTGGAGCAGGGAGCCGGTGTCCACCAGTGCGCGACAACCCGGCGCCGGCGCCGGCTGCAGCTGGGTGAGGTAGCGCGTCCGCACGGCGTCGAGGTCGCCCAGCGAGAGCTCGTGCAGGGCCGCGTGCCACACGAAGTGGCTGCGACCGTCGTTGCCGCGGCCGTCGCCGGCGAGCCACTGGTCCATCCAGCCGAGCCCGCCGGCGTGGTCGCCGGTCTCGTAGTGGGCGTGCGCGCGGGCGTGGGCGGCGTGCCCGGCCGACGGCTCGAGCGCGAGCGCCCGACAGGACAGGTCCATCGCCTCGTCGTAGCGGTGCTGCTCCTGGCGGACGAAGGCGAGCAGACCGGTCGCCCACCAGTCCGCGCCGTACGCCGGGGCCGCCCGCTCGACGATGCGCCAGGCGTCCTGGGGGACCTCGCTCACGCCCGCGAAGGCGATCGTCGGGACCGCGGTGGCCAGCAGAAGCGCGTCGGTCGGCCACTGCTCGAGGTGCCGGACCAGCGGGGCGCTGTCACCGGCCACGTGCCTGGTCACGGCGTGCACGTGGCTGCGCTCGCGCTCGGTGGCCCGGGCCGCGTGCAGCCGGGCGTCGCGGACCCGTGCCGCGATGTCGACGTTGGCGCACTGCTCGTGGCCGAGGAGCGCCAGGGCGGCGTGGGCGAGCGCGAACGTCGGGTCGTGGGCGAGGGCCTCGGCGACGGCCGGGGCGGCGCCTGGCTGGAGGCGCAGCACCCGGCCGACGCCCCGGACGTAGGCGTCCGCGGCGCGGGGGGACGTGGTGAGCACGTGCCCGTGGGTGTCGCGAACCGGCATGAAAGCAGAGTAAGCCAGTGCAGTAACCATGCCTAGCGGCGACGCGCCGACCGCGGGCCTGTCGGTGCCGGAACGTAGGCTTGCCCGGTGCCTGCCGCTCCATCCCGACGCTCCGCCCGCGGGCCCCTGTCCTACCGTCCCGAGCCCGGCTCGATCCCCACCCAGCCGGGGGTCTACCGCTTCCGCGACGCCCGCGGGCGGGTGATCTACGTCGGCAAGGCGAAGAACCTGCGGGCCCGCCTGTCGTCGTACTTCCAGGACATCGGCAACCTCCACCAGCGCACCGCCACGATGGTCACCACCGCGGCCAGCGTGGAGTGGACGGTGGTCAACACCGAGGTCGAGGCGCTGCAGCTGGAGTACTCCTGGATCAAGGAGTACGACCCGCGGTTCAACGTCAAGTACCGCGACGACAAGTCCTACCCCTGGCTGGCCGTCACGGTCGGCGAGGAGTTCCCGCGGGTCATGGTCGGGCGCGGCGCGAAGCGCAAGGGGACCCGCTACTTCGGTCCCTACAGCCACGCGTGGGCGATCCGCGAGACCGTGGACGTGCTGCTCCGCGTGTTCCCGATGCGCTCGTGCAGCAACGGCGTCTTCAAGCGCTCCGCGCAGATCGGCCGGCCCTGCCTGCTGGGCTACATCGACAAGTGCTCGGCGCCCTGCGTCGGCAACGTCAGCGCCGAGGAGCACCGCGAGATCGTCGACGACTTCTGCGACTTCATGGGCGGCCAGACGCGGCCGTTCATGCGGCGCATCGAGAAGGAGATGTACGCCGCCTCCGACGCCATGGACTTCGAGAAGGCCGCCCGCCTGCGCGACGACCTCGGCGCGATGCAACGGGCGCTGGAGAAGCAGGCGGTCGTGCTCGGCGACGGGGCCGACGCGGACGTGATCGCCCTGGCCGAGGACCCGCTCGAGGTCGCCGTGCAGATCTTCTACGTCCGCGGGGGCCGGATCCGTGGTCAGCGCGGCTGGGTGGCCGACCGCGTCGACGAGGGGGACACCCCCGAGCTCGTCTCGGACTTCCTGCTCCAGCTGTACGCCGGCACCGACCCCGACCACGGCCAGGAGTCCGTCCCGCGGGAGATCCTGGTCCCGGCGCTCCCGCCGGACGTCGGGGTCTTCGAGGAGCTGCTCAGCGAGCTGCGCGGCAGCAAGGTGGCCATCCGCGTCCCGCAGCGCGGCGACAAGAAGACGCTGCAGGAGACCGTCGCCCGCAACGCCTCGCAGGCCCTCGCGCTGCACAAGACCAAGCGCGCGAGCGACCTGACCACCCGCAACCGGGCGCTGGAGGAGATCCAGGAGGCGCTCGAGCTGGAGGAGGTGCCGCTGCGGATCGAGTGCTACGACGTCTCCAACCTGCAGGGCACCGAGGTCGTGGCGTCGATGGTCGTCTTCGAGGACGGCCTGGCCCGCAAGGGGGAGTACCGCCGCTTCGTCATCCGCGGGGTGGAGGGGCAGAACGACGTCGCCTCGATGCACGAGGTGATCACCCGGCGGTTCCGCCGGCTGCTCGACGAGCAGGCGCGCTCGGAGCTCAAGCCGGGGGACGACACCACCGGCCCGATGCTCGTCGACCCCGAGACCGGCCGCCCGCGGAAGTTCGCCTACGCGCCGGGCCTGGTCGTCGTCGACGGCGGCCCGCCGCAGGTCGCGGCCGCCCAGAAGGCGCTCGACGAGCTCGGCATCGACGACATCCCCGTCTGCGGGCTGGCCAAGCGGCTGGAGGAGGTCTGGCTGCCCGGCCAGGAGGACCCGGTCATCCTCGCCCGCTCCTCCGAGGGCCTCTACCTGCTGCAGCGGATCCGCGACGAGGCGCACCGGTTCGCGATCAACCACCACCGCTCGCGCCGGTCCAAGTCCATGGTCGAGAGCGCCCTGGACGACGTCCCCGGCCTCGGCGAGGTGCGCCGCAAGACCCTGATGAAGCACTTCGGCTCGCTCAAGAAGCTGCGCGAGGCGACGGTCGAGGAGATCGCCACCGTGCCGGGCATCGGCACCCGGACCGCGACGTCGATCAAGGACGCCGTGGCCGCGTCGTCGCCCGCCGGACGGACCGGAGGCGGCAGGATGACGGTCAACACCGCGACCGGCGAGATCATCGAGGAGGACGGATGAGCGAGCAGACGCCCCCGGGCGAGCTGGTCGTCGTCACCGGCATGACCGGTGCCGGGCGGAGCACGGCGGCCAAGGAGCTGGAGGACCTCGGCTTCTACGTCGTCGACAACCTGCCGCCGAGCTTGCTGCGCGACGTGGTGCGGCTGGTCGACGAGAGCTCCGGCCCGGGCCAGCCGATCGCGGTCGTGGTCGACGTCCGCTCCGGCTCCTTCTTCCAGACCCTCCAGGCCAACCTCGCCCAGGGCGCGACCGGACGCCGCGCGACGCTGCTGTTCCTCGACGCCACCGACGAGGTGCTCGTCCGGCGCCAGGAGGCGGTGCGCCGCCCCCACCCGCTGCAGGGCACGGGGCGTCTGCTCGACGGGCTGCAGCGGGAGCGCAAGGTCCTGGCCGAGCTGCGCAGCGGCGCGGACCTGGTCATCGACACCAGCGCGCTGAACGTCCACCAGCTCACCCGGGCCATCGCGGCGGCCTTCGGCAAGGCCGACCAGGTCCGGCTCAACGTCAACGTCATCAGCTTCGGGTTCAAGTACGGCATCCCGGTCGACGCCGACTTCGTCGCGGACATGCGCTTCCTGCCCAACCCGCACTGGATCCCCGAGCTGCGGCCGGGCACCGGTCGCGACGCCGAGGTGTCGGACTACGTGATGACCCGGGAGGGGGCCGAGGAGTTCCTCGACGGCTACGTCCCGGTGCTCGCCGGGGTCGCCGAGGGCTACCTGCGCGAGGGCAAGCGCTTCATGCGGGTCGCCATCGGGTGCACCGGCGGCAAGCACCGCAGCGTCGCGATGACCGAGGAGATCACCCGCCGACTCTGCGAGCTGGGGTACGACGCGCGCCCGGTGCACCGGGACCTGGGGCGGGAGTGAGCACCCCGGCCGGCGTGCCCGTCGACGCCAGCAGCGCCTCCCGGGCGCAGGCGGTCGTCGCCCTCGGTGGCGGGCACGGGCTCCACGCGTCGCTGAGCGCCCTGCGCCGGCTCGTCGACGACCTGACCGTCGACGAGCTGACCGCGGTGGTGACCGTCGCGGACAACGGCGGATCCTCCGGCCGGCTCCGCGGCGAGTTCGGCGTGCTCCCTCCCGGCGACCTGCGGATGGCGCTGGCGGCGCTGTGCGGCGACGACCAGTGGGGCGACACCTGGGCGCGGGTGCTGCAGCACCGGTTCGAGGGCAACGGCGACATGCGCGGGCACGTCGTCGGCAACCTGCTCATCGTCGGCCTCTGGGAGCTGCTCGGCGACCACGTCGACGCCCTCGACTGGGTCGGACGGCTGCTCGGCGCGAAGGGCCGGGTCCTGCCGATGGCGCTGTCCCCGATGGACATCACCGCGGAGGTCCGGGGGTTGCGCGCCGACGACCCCGACGCCCTGACGACCGTCCGCGGGCAGGTGGAGGTCGCGACCACCGGCGGGGTCATCGACTCCATCAGCCTCGACCCGGCCGACCCGCAGGCGTGCCCGGAGGCGATCACGGCGGTCGAGCGGGCCGACTGGGTGCTGCTGGGCCCGGGCTCGTGGTTCACCTCGGTGATCCCGCACCTCAAGGTGCCGGCGCTGTGCGACGCCCTCGTGCGCACCGACGCCCGGGTCGTGGTCAACCTGAACCTGGCCGAGCAGGCGGGGGAGACCGGCGGCTTCGGACCCGCCGACCACCTCGCCGTCCTCGCCGAGCACGCGCCGGACCTGGTCGTGCACACCGTCCTGGCCGACCGGGAGAGCGTCGGCGACGGCCTCGAGGAGCTCGAGCACGTCGTCGCGGCGTACGGCGCGAAGCTGGTCGTCGACGACGTCGCGGTGGGGGACGGCACCCCGCGCCACGACCCCGCCAGGCTCGCCGCGGCGTACGAACGGATCATGGCTGCGGGCTAGGTCACGTGCCGGCACCTCGGGGTCGCCGTTGCGGTCCCGCGTCGTTGACTCCCGTGCGAGGATTCCCGGCATGGCGATGACGGCACAGGTGAAGGCTGAGCTGGCGAGCACCCAGATCACGAAGACCTGCTGCCGCAAGGCGGAGGTGGCCTCGATGCTGCGCTTCGCCGGCGGCCTGCACATCGTGAGCGGTCGGATCGTGGTGGAGGCCGAGCTCGACACCGGCGCCGCGGCGCGCCGGCTGCGCAAGGACATCGCCGAGGTCTACGGCCACCAGTCCGACGTCGTGATGGTCCAGGGCAACGGCATCCGCAAGGGCAGCCGCTACCTGGTGCGCATCGTCCGCGACGGCGAGGCGCTGGCGCGGCAGACCGGGCTGCTCGACCAGCGCGGCCGCCCGGTGCGCGGCCTGCCGCCGGCCGTCGTCTCCGGCGGTGGGTGCGACGCGGTCGCCGCTTGGCGCGGGGCGTTCCTGGCCCACGGCTCGCTGACCGAGCCGGGCCGCTCGTCCTCCCTCGAGGTCACCTGCCCCGGGCCCGAGGCCGCCCTGGCGCTGGTGGGCGTCGCCCGCCGGCTCGGGATCCAGGCCAAGGCCCGCGAGGTCCGCGGCGTCGACCGCGTGGTCATCCGCGACGGCGACGCGATCGGCCAGCTGCTCACCCGCCTCGGCGCCCACGAGTCGCTGATGGCCTGGGAGGAGCGCCGCATGCGCCGCGAGGTCCGCGCGACGGCCAACCGGCTCGCGAACTTCGACGACGCCAACCTGCGCCGCTCCGCGCGGGCCGCGGTCGCGGCCGGCGCGCGCGTCGAGCGGGCGATGGAGATCCTCGGTGAGGAGGTCCCCGACCACCTCAAGATGGCCGGTGAGCTCCGGCTCGAGCACAAGCAGGCCTCCCTCGAGGAGCTCGGCCAGCTCCACGAGCCGGTGCTGACCAAGGACGCCATCGCCGGCCGGATCCGCCGCCTGCTGGCGATGGCCGACAAGCGCGCCGAGGAGCTGGGCATCCCCGACACCGAGGCCTCGCTCACCCCGGAGATGCTCGCCGAGGAGGCCTGAGCCCCTCCGGCGGCTCGCGTCCGCGTCGTACGACGGACGCCGCCGCCGCTGCGTCGCCGCGCTTCGGTAGGGTCCGTGACACCGCACACCCGAGGGAAGCAGGAGCAACCGCAGTGACTGTTCGCGTAGGCATCAACGGGTTCGGCCGGATCGGCCGCAACTTCTTCCGCGCCGTCCGGGCGTCCGGTCTCGACATCGAGATCGTCGCCGTCAACGACCTGACCGACAACACGTCGCTCGCCCCGCTGCTGAAGTTCGACTCGATCCTGGGCCGCCTGGACGCCGACGTGACGGCGACCGCGGACGAGATCCGCGTCGGCGACCAGGTCATCAAGACCTTCGCCGAGCGGGACCCCGCGAACCTCAAGTGGGGCGACCTCGGTGTCGACGTCGTCGTGGAGTCGACCGGCTTCTTCACCGACGCCACCAAGGCCCGCGCGCACGTGGACAACGGCGGCGCCAAGAAGGTCATCATCTCCGCGCCGGCCTCCAACGAGGACGTCACCGTGGTCATGGGTGTCAACCACCAGACCTACGACCCCAGCGCCCACACCGTCATCTCGAACGCGTCGTGCACCACCAACTGCCTCGCGCCGATGGCCAAGGCGCTCAACGACGAGTTCGGCATCGTCAAGGGCCTGATGACGACGGTCCACGCCTACACCGCGGACCAGAACCTGCAGGACAACATCCACAAGGACCTGCGTCGCGCCCGCGCCGCGGCCCTCAACGTGGTCCCGACCTCGACCGGTGCGGCCAAGGCCATCGGCCTGGTCCTGCCCGAGCTCAAGGGCAAGCTCGACGGCTACGCGCTGCGCGTCCCGGTCCCGACCGGCTCCGCCACCGACCTCACCTTCGAGGCCGGTCGCGAGACCAGCGTCGAGGAGGTCAACGCCGCGGTCGAGAAGGCCGCCGACGGTCGCTTCCTGCGCTACTCGACCGACCCGCTGGTGTCGTCCGACATCGTCACCGACCCCGCGTCGTGCATCTTCGACGCGCCGCTGACCAAGGTCATCGGCAACCAGGTCAAGGTCGTCGGCTGGTACGACAACGAGTGGGGCTACTCCAACCGCCTCGCGGACCTGATCGACTACATCGGCGAGACCCTCTGACCGTGGGAGACCTCACCACCCTCGACGACCTGGTCGCCCAGGGAGTCGCGGGCAAGCGCGTCCTGGTCCGCTCGGACCTGAACGTCCCGCTCGACGGCGCCACCATCACCGACGACGGCCGGATCCGTGCCAGCGTCCCGACCATCCGCACGCTGGCCGAGGCCGGCGCGCGGGTGGTCGTGACCGCCCACCTCGGCCGGCCGAAGGGCGCGCCGGACCCGGCGTACTCCCTGCGACCGGTGGCCGCGCGGCTCGGCGAGCTGCTCGGCCGTGAGGTCGCCTTCGCCGGCGACACCGTCGGCGAGTCGGCCCACGAGACCGTCGACCGGCTCGAGGACGGCGGCGTCGCCGTCCTCGAGAACGTCCGCTTCAACGCGGGCGAGACCAGCAAGGACGACGGTGAGCGCGGCGCGTTCGCGGACCGTCTCGCCGCGCTGGCCGACGCCTTCGTCTCCGACGGGTTCGGCGTCGTGCACCGCAAGCAGGCCTCGGTGTACGACGTGGCGCAGCGGCTGCCGCACGCCGTCGGAGGACTGGTGCAGGCCGAGATCGACGTCCTGCGCCGGCTGACCGTCGAGCCGGAGCGGCCCTACGTGGTCGTGCTGGGCGGCTCGAAGGTCTCGGACAAGCTGGGCGTCATCGACAACCTGCTCGGCAAGGCCGACAAGCTGCTGATCGGCGGCGGCATGGTCTTCACCTTCCTCAAGGCCCAGGGCCACGAGGTCGGCAAGAGCCTGCTCGAGGAGGACCAGGTCGAGGTCTGCCGGGAGTACCTCCAGCGCGCGGTCGACAGCGGGGTGGAGCTGATCCTGCCGACCGACGTCGTGGTCGACACGACGTTCCCCTCCGGCGACAGCACGCCCGCCCCGCAGGTGGTGCCCGCCTCCGGCATCCCGGCCGACAGCCTCGGCCTGGACATCGGCCCGGACTCCGCGCGTGCCTTCGCCGGTGCGCTCGCCGGTGCGCGCACGGTCTTCTGGAACGGCCCGATGGGCGTCTTCGAGGTCGAGGCGTTCGCCGAGGGCACCCGCGCGGTCGCGCAGGCGCTCACCGAGGTGACCGCCGAGGGCGGGCTCTCGGTCGTCGGCGGCGGCGACTCCGCGGCAGCGGTGCGGACGCTCGGCTTCGCCGAGGACGCGTTCGGCCACATCTCCACCGGTGGTGGCGCCAGCCTCGAGTACCTCGAGGGCAAAGTGCTGCCCGGCATCCAGGTCCTGGAGGACAACTGATGGCAGCGACCCGCACCCCGCTCATGGCGGGCAACTGGAAGATGAACCTCAACCACCAGGAAGCGGTGGTGCTGGTCCAGAAGCTGGCCTGGACGCTGTCGGACAAGCGCCACGACTACGCCAAGGCCGAGGTCGTCGTCGTCCCTCCCTTCACCGACCTCCGGTCGGTGCAGACCCTGGTCGACGGTGACCGGCTGCAGGTGAGGTACGGCGCGCAGGACGTCTCGACCCACGAGTCCGGCGCCTACACCGGTGAGATCTCGGCCGGCATGCTGGCCAAGCTCGGGTGCTCCTACGTCGTCGTGGGGCACTCCGAGCGCCGCGAGCACCACGGCGAGACCGACGAGGTCGTCAACGCCAAGGCCCACCGCGCGCACGCCGCGGGGATGACCCCGATCGTCTGCGTGGGCGAGGGCCTCGAGACGCGCCAGGCCGCCGGCCACGTGGACTTCTGCGTGACGCAGGTGACGGGCTCGCTGGCCGGGTTCACGCCCGAGCAGGTGGCCGGCCTCGTGGTGGCCTACGAGCCCGTCTGGGCCATCGGCACCGGTGAGGTCGCCACGCCCGAGGACGCACAGGAGGTGTGCGCGGCGCTCCGCGCATGCATCCGCGAGTCCCACGGCGACGAGGCGGCCGACGGCGTGCGCGTGCTGTACGGCGGGTCGGTCAAGGCGGCGAACGTCGCCGGGATCATGGCGCAGACCGACGTCGACGGCTGCCTGGTCGGCGGCGCGAGCCTGCAGGCCGACGAGTTCAGCGGCATCTGCCGGTACTACGACATGCCGGTCCTGTGACCGGCCTGCGTTGACGTAGGATCCGAGCCGTGGAACTCCTCTTCACCGTCATCCTCATGATCACGAGCGCCTTCATGATCCTCCTCGTGCTGCTGCACAAGGGTCGCGGCGGCGGTCTGTCCGACATGTTCGGTGGTGGCGTCTCCAGCTCGCTGGGCGGATCCTCGGTCGCCGAGCGGAACCTCGACCGCCTCACGGTCGGCATCGGCGTCATCTGGTTCGCGACCGTCATCGCCCTGGGCCTCCTGCTGGCCTACCAGGGCTAGAAGCTCCGGAAAGGGAGTAAGCACGTGGCTGGTGGAGGAAACGCGATTCGCGGTAGTCGGGTCGGCGCTGGCCCGATGGGCGAGGCGGAGCGTGGCGAGGCCGCGCCGCGCCAGGCGATCACCTACTTCTGCTCCAACGAGCACCGCTCGGTGGTGACGTTCTCGGTCGAGGCGACCGTCCCGGAGTCCTGGGACTGCCCCAAGTGCGGCCTCCCGGCCAGCATGGACTCCGAGAACCCGCCGCCGGCGCCGAAGATCGAGCCCTACAAGACGCACCTGGCCTACGTGAAGGAGCGGCGCTCCGACAAGGAGGCCGCCGACATCCTCGACGAGGCGCTCCAGCTGCTGCGCTCCCGCCGGAAGTCCGGCGACCTGATCTTCTGAGGCCGACGGCTGGTCGGGCAGCGGGCACGAGTCCGCGCCGCTCGACCAGCGGTCGACCTCCGCCGGCGTCCCCGCGGTGCGCCGGGTCGGACGCGCCGGTCAGAGACGCGAGGCCGATGCCCGGTCGAGGAACCAGATGGTCTCCTCCTGACCGGCCACGCCGACGGCGGGGACCTCGTGCACGTCGGCCACCTCGCCACCCTCGCCGGTCCGCCCGGCCAGGGCGCGGGCGACGGCCTCGGCCTTCCCCTCGCCGCTGACCAGGAACCACAGCGCCCGGTTGCGGTTGAGCGCCTCGAAGGTCAGGCTCACCCGCTCCGGCGGCGGCTTGGGGGAGTCGTGCACCGCGACGGTCATCGCGTCGCGGACGTCGAGCGCCGGGTGGCCGGGGAACAGGCTGGCGACGTGGGCGTCGGGCCCCAGGCCGAGCATCACCACCTCGAACCCGCCGGCTCCGCTGGCGCGCAGCGCCTCGGCGTACGCCGCGGCGGCCTCCTCGACGCTGCCGCAGTCGGCGGTCGTCGGGACCTCGTGGACGTTCTCGTCGGGGACGCCGACGACCGAGAGGAACGCCTCCCGTGCCTGCCCGGCGTTGCGGTCGGACGACCCGGGGTCGACGTACCGCTCGTCGCCCCACCACACGACGACGCGGGTCCAGTCGACCTCCGAGGCCGGTGCCAAGCGGGCGATCTCACGGTGCACGACCTCGGCGATGGTGCCGCCGGTGAGCGCGACGTGAGGGACCCGACCGGCCTCCTGGGCGTCGGCGAGGCGGCTGAGCAGCTCGCCGGCGACGGCCGTGGCCAGTGCCTGGTCGTCGTCGTGGACCTCGATGCGGGGGGTGAGCGGAGTGGTCATCGGCGCCGGTTCTCCCGGTAGTAGGCGATCAGCGACCGCGTGGAGGGGTCCTGCTCGGCCAGCGCGTCGGCGTCGCCGGCGATCGCCGGGCCCACCTGCTGGGCCAGCTGCTTGCCGAGCTCGACGCCCCACTGGTCGAAGCTGTCGATGCCCCACACGACGCCCTGGGTGAAGGTGATGTGCTCGTAGAGCGCCACGAGCTGCCCGAGCACGGCCGGCGTGAGGTCCGGCGCCATGATCGAGGCGGTCGGCCGGTTGCCGGTGAACACGCGCGCCGGCACCACGGACTCCTCGGTGCCCTCGGCGCGCACCTCGTCGGCTGTCTTGCCGAAGGCCAGCGCCCGGGTCTGGGCCAGGAAGTTGGCGAGGAAGAGCTCGTGGACGTCGTTCTCGCCGTCCTGGAGCGGGTACGCCGGATTGGCGAAGGCGATGAAGTCCGCCGGCACGAGCCGGGTCCCCTGGTGGATGAGCTGGTAGAAGGCGTGCTGCCCGTTGGTGCCCGGCTCGCCCCAGAACACCTCGCCGGTGTCGGTCGTGACCGGGGTGCCGTCCCAGCGGACGCCCTTGCCGTTGGACTCCATGGTCAGCTGCTGGAGGTACGCCGGGAACCGGTGCAGCAGCTGGGAGTAGGGGAGGACCGCGTGGGTCTGGGCGCCGAGGAGGTCGGTGTACCAGACGTTGAGCAGCCCCATCAGGACCGGCACGTTGCGTGCGGTCTCGGCGGTGCGGAAGTGCTCGTCCATCGCGTGGAAGCCGGCGAGCAGCTCGGCGAAGCGCTCGGGGCCGATCGCGACCACCAGGGAGGTCCCGATGGCGGAGTCGAGGGAGTAGCGGCCGCCGACCCAGTCCCAGAACCCGAAGGCGTTCTCGGGGTCGATGCCGAAGTCGGCGACCTTGTCCAGCGCGGTCGAGACCGCGACGAAGTGCCGCGCCACCGCGGCGTCCGCGTCGAGGCCGCCGTCGAGACCGCGCAGCCCGTCGAGCAGCCACTGCTTGCACAGCCGGGCGTTCGTGAGCGTCTCCAGCGTGCCGAAGGTCTTGCTGGAGACGACGAACAGCGTCGTGGCCGGGTCGAGCCCGGCCAGCGTGGTGGCGGCGTCGGTGGGGTCGATGTTGCTGATGAAGCGGCACTCGAGGCCCTCCTGGCGGTACGCCGCCAGCGCCTCGTACGCCATCACCGGACCCAGGTCGGAGCCGCCGATGCCGATGTTGACGACCGTGCGGACCCGCTCGCCGGTGGCGCCGGTCCACTCGCCGCTGCGCACCCGCTCGGCGAAGGCGTACACGCGGCCGAGGACCTCGTGGACGTCGGCCAGGACGTCCTGGCCGTCGACGCGGGGCCGGCGGTCGGCCGGGGCGTCGGCGGGCAGCCGCAGGGCGGTGTGCAGGACGGCGCGGTCCTCGGTGACGTTGATCCGCTCACCGGCGAACATCGCCTCCCGCCGCGCGGCCAGACCGACCTCGTCGGCCAGGTCCAGCAGCGCGGCGAGCACGTCGTCGTCGACGAGCGACTTCGACAGGTCGATCAGCAGGTCACCGGCGGTGAACGTCAGGCGCTCGGTCCGGCCGGGGTCCCGGTCGAACCACTCCCGCAGGTCGGGGGAGAACCCCTCCGCGAGCGACGCCAGCCGCGCCCAGGCCGACGTGCCGGTCGGATCCACCGGCGCGTCGGTCACGCGCCCGCCTTCTCCATCTGGCCGCGGACGGTCTCGACGAGCTCGGTCCACGACTTCTTGAACTTCTCGACGCCCTCCTGCTCGAGGACCAGCAGGACGTCGTCGAAGTCGACCCCGACCTCGGTCAGCCGCTCGAGGATCGCGCGGCCCTCGCCGCCCTTGCCGGTGACGACGTCACCGCGCACCTCGCCGTGGTCGGCGAACGCCTCGAGGGTCTTCTCCGGCATCGTGTTGACGCTGTCGGGGACGACCAGGCCGCTGACGTACATCGTGTCGTCGTAGTCGGGGTTCTTGACGCCGGTCGAGGCCCACAGCGGACGCTGCATGTTCGCGCCCGCGTCGGCCAGCGCGCGCCAGCGGTCGGAGGCGACGACCTCCGCGAACGCGTCGTACGCCACGAGCGCGTTGGCCACCGCGGCCTTGCCGCGCAGCGCGAGCGCGACGTCGCCGCCGACGGCCTCGAGCCGCTTGTCGACCTCGGAGTCGACGCGCGAGACGAAGAACGACGCCACCGACCGGATGGTCGACAGGTCGGTGCCGGCCTCGCGGGCCTGCTCGAGGCCGGTGAGGTAGGCGTCCATGACGGCGCGGTAGCGCTCCTCGCTGAAGATCAGCGTGACGTTGACGCTGATGCCCTCCGAGATCGCCGTGGTGATCGCGGGCAGGCCCTCGAGGGTCGCCGGGATCTTGATCAGCGCGTTCGGCCGGTCGACGGCCCGCCACAGCGCTCGCGCCGAGGCGATCGTGCCCTCGGTGTCGTTGGCCAGGTCGGGCTCGACCTCGATGGAGACGCGTCCGTCGTCGGCGGTGCGCTCGGCCACGGGGGCCAGCACGTCGCAGGCGTTCCGGACGTCCTCGGTGGTCAGCTCGAAGATCACCTCGTCGACCGGGCGACCGTCGGCGACGAGCTTGCGCACCTGCTCGTCGTACCGCTCGCCGTCGGCGATCGCGGAGGCGAAGATCGTGGGGTTGGTGGTCACGCCGACGACGGACCGGGTGGTGACGAGGTCGGCGAGGTTGCCGGTCTCGATGCGCTCGCGCGACAGGTCGTCGAGCCAGATCGACACCCCCGCGTCCGCCAGGGCCTTCAGACGATCACTCACAAGTTGTCCCTTCTGGAAGTCACTGCTCTCAGTACCCGGGGCGCCGTGGCGTCACTCGGTGGCGACGCGCAGGCTGTCCCGGGCGGCGTCCGCGACGGAGCGGGCGGTGATGCCGTACTCCTCGTAGATCCGTGCGTAGTCGGCCGACGCGCCGTAGCGGTCGATGGAGACCATCCGGCCGTGGTCGCCGACGTAGTCGCGCCAGCCCTGCTTGACGCCCGCCTCGACCGAGACCCGCGCCTTCACGGTCGGCGGGAGGACGGTCTCGCGGTAGGCGGTGGACTGCTCCTCGAACCACTCCAGGCAGGGGAAGGAGACGACGCGGGCGGCGATGCCGTCCGCGGCGAGGAGCTCGCGCGCCTCGACCGCCAGCTGCACCTCCGAGCCGGTGCCCATGAGGATCACGTCGGGGTCGCCGCTCTCGGCGTCGACGAGGACGTAGCCGCCCTTGGCGACGTCGTCGGTGGTGGCGAAGCCGTCGGTGCCGCGCGGGAAGACCGGGACGTTCTGGCGGGTGAGTGCCAGGGCGGCCGGACGGTCGACGTGGCGCAGGATCTCGAGCCAGGCGGCGGCGGTCTCGTTCGCGTCGGCCGGGCGGACGACGTCGAGGCCCGGCATCGCGCGGAGGGCCGCGAGGTGCTCGATCGGCTGGTGGGTCGGGCCGTCCTCGCCGAGGCCGATGGAGTCGTGGGTCCAGACGTAGGTCACGGGGAGCTGGCTGAGCGCCGCCACCCGGACCGAGCCCCGCATGTAGTCGGAGAAGGTGAGGAAGGTGCCGCCGAAGACGCGGGTCAGCTTGTCCGCTGCGATGCCGTTCATGATCGCGCCCATGCCGTGCTCTCGGATGCCGAAGTGCAGCACGCGGCCCTGGTAGGGGTCGCCGGTCCAGTCGCGGGTGCTGCGGCTCTCGGGGATGAACGACGGTGCCGACTCGATGGTCGTGTTGTTGGAGCCGGCGAGGTCGGCCGAGCCGCCCCACAGCTCGGGCAGCACCGGCGCCAGGGCGTTGATGACCTTGCCCGACGCCGACCGGGTCGCGACGCCCTTGGCGTCCGCCTCGAAGGTCGGCACCACGTCGGCCAGGCCCTCGGGCAGCTCGCGGGCACGCAGCCGGTGCAGCAGCTTCTCGCCCTCGGGGTTCACCGCCGCCCACGCGGCGTACCGCTCGTCCCACTCCCGGCCCCAGCCGGAGCCGCGGGTCCGCAGGGCGCGGGTGTGCTCGAGCACCTCCGGCGGGACCTGGAAGCGCTGCTCGGGGTCCCAGCCCAGGATCTCCTTGGTGGCCGCGACCTCCTCGTCGCCCAGCGCGCTGCCGTGGGCCTTCTCGGTGCCCTGGGCGTTCGGCGCCGGCCAGGCGATGACCGTGTCGAGCACGATCAGCGACGGGCGGTCGGTGACCTCGCCGGCCTCGACGATCGCCTGGTGCAGGGCGGGGACGTCCTCGCGGTACTCCTCGCCGCCGTTGGTCCAGTCGACGGTCTGCACGTGCCAGCCGTACGCCTCGTAGCGCTTGGCGACGTCCTCGGTGAACGCGACGTCGGTGTCGCCCTCGATGGAGATCCGGTTGCGGTCGTAGACCACGGTGAGGTTGCCGAGCTGCTGGGTGCCCGCGATCGAGGACGCCTCGCCGCTGACGCCCTCCTGCAGGTCGCCGTCGGAGCACAGCGCGTAGACGTGGTGGTCGAAGAGGCTCTCGCCGGGGGCCGCGTCGGGGTCGAGCAGGCCGTGCACGCGGCGGGCGGACATCGCCATGCCGACGGCGTTCGCGACGCCCTGGCCCAGCGGGCCGGTGGTCACCTCGACGCCGGCGGTGTGGCCGAGCTCGGGGTGGCCGGGGGTCTTCGAGCCCCAGGTGCGCAGCGCCTTGATGTCCTCGAGCTCCAGGCCGAAGCCGCCGAGGAAGAGCTGGGTGTAGAGGGTGATGCTGGAGTGCCCGCAGGAGAGCACGAACCGGTCCCGCGAGATCCACGTCGGGTCCGCCGGGTCGTGCCGCATGACCTTCTGGAACAGCAGGTAGGCGACGGGCGCCAGGCTCATCGCGGTCCCGGGGTGGCCGTTGCCGACCCGCTGGACGGCGTCCATCGCGAGCACCCGGGCGGTGTCCACCGCCTTGTCGTCGAGGTCGCTCCACTCGAGGTCGGGCACAGTCGTCACGAGGAACCTTTCAAAGGATGGGGAGAGACCGCTCACACCGGGGGAGCGATCAGGCTCGGGCGTTTCCGAGCCTACTGATGTCGGGGGCTAGACTCACACCCGCTCCAACGGGTACCCCGGCCCCGGCCGGATACCCGCTCGGCAACGCTCCCGATCACCCCGAGGACCCCGTGACCTACGTCGGCCAGTCGGCCACCGCCTCCGAGCGGCACGAGTCCGGCGAGCCGACCCCGAAGGCGTCGGTGCGCGACGTCGTCGCGGCGTACGTCGGGCTCACCAAGCCCCGCGTCATCGAGCTGCTCCTGCTCACGACCGTGCCGGTGATGTTCTTCGCCGACCGGGGCATCCCCGAGCTCGGCCTGGTCCTCGCCACGGTCGTCGGCGGGACCTTCTCCGCGGGCTCGGCGTCGGTCTTCAACTGCGTCTACGACCGCGACATCGACGAGCAGATGCGTCGTACCCGCCGTCGCGCGCTGCCCCGGCACATCGTGTCGCCCGCGGCCGCCCTGGTCTTCGGCGCGGTGCTCGCGGTGCTCTCGACCGTGATCCTCGCCGTCTGGGTCAACCCGCTCTCGGCGGCGCTCTCGCTGGGCGCCAACGCCTTCTACGTCTTCGTCTACACCATGCTGCTCAAGCGGCGCACGACCCAGAACATCGTCTGGGGCGGCCTCGCCGGCTGCTTCCCGGCGCTCATCGGCTGGACCGCGGTCACCGGCGAGCTGTCGTGGGTGCCGGTCGTGCTGTTCATGGTCGTCTTCTTCTGGACGCCGCCGCACACCTGGGCGCTCGCGCTGCGCTACCGCGAGGACTACGCGAACGTCGACGTGCCGATGCTGCCGGTCGTGAAGCCGGCCCACGAGGTCGCCAGGCAGATCGTGGTCTACAGCTGGGTCATGGTGGCCACCTCGCTGCTGCTGTGGCCGGTGGCCGGGACCGGCGCGGCGTACCCCGTCGCCGCGGGCGTCCTCGGTGCGGTCTTCCTCCTCGAGGCCCACCGGATGCTCGTCCGCACCCGCGGCACCGAGGACCTCACCGCGATCCAGCCGATGCGGCTGTTCCACTCCTCGAACCTCTACCTCTCGCTGCTCTTCGTCGCGGTCGCGCTCGACCCGCTGCTCTCGCGCTGAGCGCCGGTTCTCGGCGGGGCCGCTGCAGGAGTCCCCGGTCCACCGGGGACTCCCTCGCTTCCCGGGGTAGATCTGCCCCGGGAAGCGACAGACTGCCCCGGCAAGCGCCCGACGTGCTCCAGGACGGGCTCAGCGGCCGGACGCCCACTCCTCGCGCAGCACCGAGTAGACGTACAGGTCGTGGTGGGCGCCCTCGCGCCACTGCGCGCCCCGCGCGACGCCCTCCTGGCGGAAGCCGGCCTTCTCGAGGGACCGCTGCTCGGCGAGGTTCTCCCGGTCGGTGTGGGCCTCGACGCGGTTGACCGTCGTGTGCAGGAAGAACAGGTCGGCGAGCTGCCGCTGCGCCTCGGTGCCGATGCCCCGGCCCCGGGCCGACGCAGCGAGCCAGATGCCGATCATCGGGCTGCGGGACGCTTCGTTCGGGCCCCAGCGCAGCTGCACCCAGCTGAGGCTGCCGACGACGTCCTCGCCCTCGACCACGGCGAGGCCGCCGAGGTCGGCCGTCAGCGAGGGGTCGTACGGCGCGGTGCGCGGGTTGCGGGGCCCGAAGTCCTCGTACGGCGTGTCGCTCCCGGTCAGGTGGGGCAGGTCCGCCTCGGTGACGGGGCGCAGGCGCACGGGCATGGCGACAACCTAGCGACGCCGGGCGGGCGCGCCGGGTGCAGGAGTCACCGGTTCACCGGGGACCCCTGCACGGGACGAGGCTCGTCCGCCCCCGGCGCGTCCACCCCCGGCACGTCAGGCCGGGAATCGGCCTCGAGCGGCGCCACGAGCACGCGCTGGATGGTGGCGCGCGGGTGGCGGACGGTGAGCAGGGCCCAGGTGAGGGCGGCGGAGGTCAGGGCGGCGCCGAGGAGGTGGAAGCCGACGAGGACGACCGGGAGGTCGGTGAAGTACTGGACGAAGCCGATGGTGCCCTGGCCCAGCTCGACGGCGAGCAGGATCCACGCGGCCCGCACCGCCTGGGCGGGGGCGCCGGTGGCCCGCAGGGCGAGCAGCAGGCCGACGGTGAGGCCGAGGAGGAGGAAGACCGCGTCGGCGTGCAGCTGGCTGACCTGGAGCGGGTCCAGGCCGGTGCGCTTGGAGTCCGCGTCGCCGGCGTGCGGACCGGAGCCGGTGACGATCGTGCCGATGTAGAGCACGGCCCAGCCGGCGAGGAACGTCGCCCAGGCGAGACCGACCAGCCCGCCGCGGACCGGCGCGCCGACCGGGGCGTCGGCGACCTGCAGGAACCGCACGGAGAGGCCGATGATCGCCAGCGAGCAGACCAGGTGGAGGGACACGATCCACGGGTTGAGGTCGGTCAGCACCGTGATGCCGCCGATGACGGCCTGGGCGGGGATGCCCAGCGCCAGCAACGTGGCCAGCCGGAGCAGGTCGCTGCGGCGGCTGCGCCAGGCGGCGAGGAACGTCGCGATCGCGATGGCGACGAGGACGAAGGTCAGCATCCGGTTGCCGAACTCGATCGCCGAGTGCAGGTTCAGCGCGCCGTGCGGGGTGTAGGACTCGTCGGTGCAGCGCGGCCAGGTGGGGCAGCCCAGCCCGGAGCCGGTCAGCCGGACGGCGCCGCCGGTGACGACGAGGACGATGTTGGCGACCAGGGTCGCCCAGCCCATCGGACGCACCCATCGGGTCGCGGCCTCGGTGGTCGGTCGCACTGCTCTCACTCCCACTTGAACGTACGGGCGGTCAGCACCGTGCCGACCACCGCCCACCCGGCGAGGGTGAGGAGCGCCACGGGGGCGACGACGCCGTCGATCAGCGCGTCGCGCATGGCCCCGCCCAGGGCTCCGGAGGGCAGCCACCGGACGACGTCGCCGAACGCGCCGTACGCCGAGGCGGGCAGCACCACGGCGCCGCCGGCCATGAGCAGCAGGTAGACCAGGTTGGCGGCGGCCAGCGTCGCCTCGGCCCGCAGCGAGCCCGCGAGAAAGAGCCCCAGCGCGGCGAACGCGGCCGTGCCGAGCAGCACGGCCAGCGCCGCGCCGACGACCGCAGCCGGGCCGCCGGCCGGCTCCCAGCCCATGACCAGGGCGACCGCCGAGATCACGGCCACCTGCAGCGCCTCGACGGCCACCAGCGCACCGACCTTGCCGGCGAGGAGGCCGGAGCGGGGCAGCGGCGACGTGCCGAGCCGCTTGATCACGCCGTACCGGCGCTCGAAGCCCGTGGCGATCGCCAGCGACGTGAACGCCGTCGACATCACCGCCAGCGCCAGCACCCCCGGGGTGAAGACGTCGATGGCCCGGCCCGTGAGGTCGAGGTCGATCCGGTCGGCGCCCTGGACGGCTCCGACCAGGACGATGACCGGGATGACGACGGCGAGCAGCAGCTGCTCGCCGTTGCGCAGCATCAGCCGGGCCTCCATCGAGGCCTGCGCGCGCACCTGCTGCAGCCAGGGCGCGCCGCCGGGCCGGGGGGTCCAGTCCGCGGTGGCGCCGGCGCGCGGGGTGGTCGGCTCGGTGGTCACGGCTGGAGCTCCCGTCCGGTCAGCTCGAGGAAGACGTCCTCGAGGGTGCGCTGGCCCAGCGTCAGCGACTCCGGGAGCACGCCCTGCTGCTCGCACCAGCCCGACACCCTGGCCAGGGTGCTGGCGTCGGCGGGGCCGGTGACCAGGAGGCTGACCTCGTCGAGCAGCGTCACCTCGATCTGGTCCCCGAGGGCGACGCGCAGCGAGTCGGGGGCACCCGGCGGGAACGGCCGGCTCACCACGAGCCGGATCGTCGCCGCGGTGCCGCCCCGGGTCAGCTGCACCGGCGAGCCCGAGGCGATCAGCCGGCCGTGGTCGATGATGTGGATCCGGTCGGCGAGCTTCTCGGCCTCGTCCATGTAGTGCGTGGTCAGCACGACGGTCACCCCGGCGGCGCGCAGCTCGGTGAGCAGCTCCCAGGTGGTGCGGCGCGACTGCGGGTCCATGCCGGCCGTCGGCTCGTCGACGAAGACGAGCTCGGGACGCCCGACGAGCGCCATCGCCAGCCCGAGGCGCTGCTGCTGGCCCCCGGAGAGCCGGCGGTACGGCGTGCGCCCGCAGTCCCCGAGCCCCAGCCGCTCGGCCAGCAGGTCGACGTCCATCGGGTGCGCGTGCAGCCGGGAGACGTGGCGCAGCATCTCCATCGCGCGCACGCCGCTCCACGCGCCGCTGCCCTGCAGCATCACGCCGATGCGGGGGAGCAGCTCGGCGCGCTGGCGGACCGGGTCGAGCCCCAGCACCCGCACCGTGCCCTGCTGGGGCCGCCGGTAGCCCTCGCAGGTCTCGAGGGTGGTGGTCTTGCCGGCCCCGTTGGGGCCGAGGACCGCGGTGATGGAGCCGCGTTCGACGGTCAGGGAGAGCTCGTCCACGGCGACCTTGTCGCCGTACCGCATCACCAGGCCGTCGACGGCGACTGCTGGAGCGGCGTCGGACACCAGGCCAGTCTAGGAAACGTCCGCCGGAGGGGGCCGGGCGGGCAGGACCTAGGGTCAGGGGCGTGAACGCGGTGGTCCTGGGGGCGGTGGTCGTCCTGTCCGTGGTGGCGATGGCAGCGGTCGTGGTGCACCTGGTGCGCGACGAGACGGCGGGTGACCCGACCTTCCTCGTGCTCGCCCTGGTCGAGCTCGCCCTCGTCGTCCAGGCGGTGGTCGGCTGCGTGGCCCTCGCGGGCACCGACCGCGACGTGCCCGCGGCGACGTTCCTGAGCTACCTGCTCTCGCTGCCCCTGGTGCTGCCCATCGGCGCCTTCTGGTCGCTGGCCGAGCGCACCCGCGCCGGGACGGCGGTGCTGCTGGTCGCCCTGCTGACCGTGGTGGCCCTCGAGGTCCGGCTGCACTCCATCTGGACCGCCGGTGGCTGAGCTCTCCAGCGGCTGGGGCCGCATCCTCGTCGCGGTGTACGCCGTCTTCGCCGTCGCCGCCACCGGTCGCTCGCTCGTGCAGCTCGGCACGCAGGCCGACCGGGCGCCGCTGGCGTACTCCCTGTCCCTGCTCGCCGCCCTCGTCTACCTCGCCGCGACCACGTGCCTGCTCGTCGGCGGGCGGCGCGGCTGGTGGGCGGCCGTCGTGGCCGTCGGCATCGAGGCGGTCGGCGTGCTGGTCGTCGGCACGCTGTCGTACGTCGCCACCGACCTCTTCCCCGACCGCACGGTCTGGTCGCACTTCGGGCAGGGCTACGGCTTCCTGCCGCTGGTGCTGCCGCTCGCCGGGATCCTCTGGCTGAGACGCACGTCACCGCTCGCTGCGAGGTAAGGGGAGCCTTCCTTGAAGGGCCCCGACCAATAACGCCACACTGGTGTTGTGGAATTCGAGGAAGCCCGTCCGGGCAGTGACCAGCCGACGCGCCAGCGCGTCGCGCGGTCGATCCTCGTCGACGGTCCCTCGACCGCCGCCGCGCTCGCCGAGCGCCTCGCGCTGACGCCCGCCGCGGTCCGCCGCCACCTCGACCAGCTGGTCGAGGAGGGTGCGGTCGAGGCCCGTGAGCCACGCACCCTCGCCACCCGCGGGCGGGGTCGCCCGGCGAAGGTGTTCGCGCTGACCGAGGTCGGCCGCGACAGCTTCGACCAGCAGTACGACGACCTGGCCGTCCAGGCCCTGCGCTTCCTGCGGGAGACCGGCGGCGAGCAGGCCGTCCGGGAATTCGCGAGCCGGCGCGTGGCGTTCATCCAGGAGCGGTTCGGCGAGGTCGTCGAGCAGCACCCCGAGCTCAGCCCGGCGGAGGCCGTCGCCCGAGTCCTCACCGACGAGGGTTACGCCGCCGGCGTGCGCGACGTACCGGTGGGGGAGCAGCTGTGCCAGCAGCACTGCCCCGTCAGCCACGTGGCCCACGAGTTCCCGCAGCTGTGCGAGGCCGAGACCGAGGCGATCGCCGCGGTGCTCGGCAGCCACGTGCAGCGGCTGGCCACCATCGCCCACGGCGACGGGGTGTGCACGACCTGCATCCCGAGCACCACCGCAAGCAGCACCAGCACCACCCCGAGCATGTCCATCAAGGAGAAGGAGCAGGTCACCCCATGACCTCCATCGAGGAGCTGAACCCCGAGCTCAAGGGCATCGGCCGCTACGAGTTCGGCTGGGCCGACCCGGACACCGCCGGTGCGACCGCCAAGCGCGGTCTCAACGAGGACGTCGTCCGCGACATCTCCGCGAAGAAGAGCGAGCCGCAGTGGATGCTCGACCTGCGCCTGAAGGGCCTGAAGCTCTTCGACCGCAAGCCGATGCCGACCTGGGGCTCCGACCTCGGCGCGATCGACTTCGACAACATCAAGTACTTCGTCCGGTCCAGCGAGAAGCAGGCCGCGACCTGGGACGACCTCCCTGAGGACATCAAGAACACCTACGACAAGCTCGGCATCCCCGAGGCGGAGAAGCAGCGCCTGGTCTCCGGTGTCGCCGCGCAGTACGAGTCCGAGGTCGTCTACCACTCGATCCGCGAGGACCTCGAGGCGCAGGGCGTGCTCTTCCTCGACACCGACACCGCGCTCAAGGAGCAGCCCGAGCTGTTCAAGGAGTACTTCGGCACCGTCATCCCCGTCGGTGACAACAAGTTCTCCGCGCTGAACACCGCGGTGTGGTCCGGCGGCTCGTTCATCTACGTGCCCAAGGGCGTCCACGTCGACATCCCGCTGCAGGCCTACTTCCGGATCAACACCGAGAACATGGGCCAGTTCGAGCGGACGCTGATCATCGCCGACGAGGACTCCTACGTGCACTACGTCGAGGGCTGCACGGCGCCGATCTACAGCTCGGACTCGCTGCACTCCGCGGTCGTCGAGATCGTCGTGAAGAAGGGCGCCCGCGTCCGCTACACGACCATCCAGAACTGGTCGAACAACGTCTACAACCTCGTCACCAAGCGCGCGACCTGCGAGGCCGGCGCGACCATGGAGTGGGTCGACGGCAACATCGGCTCCAAGGTGACGATGAAGTACCCGGCCGTCTACCTCATGGGCGAGCACGCCAAGGGCGATACCCTGTCGATCGCGTTCGCCGGCGAGGGCCAGCACCAGGACGCCGGCGCCAAGATGGTCCACGCCGCGCCGAACACCTCCAGCTCGATCCTCTCCAAGTCGGTCGCGCGTGGCGGCGGCCGCACGTCGTACCGCGGCCTGATCCAGGTCAACGAGGGCGCGCACGGCTCGAAGTCCAACGTCCTGTGCGACGCGCTGCTGGTCGACCAGATCAGCCGCTCGGACACCTACCCCTACGTCGACATCCGCGAGGACGACGTGTCCATGGGCCACGAGGCGAGCGTCTCGAAGGTCTCCGACGACCAGCTCTTCTACCTCATGTCGCGAGGCATGGAGGAGGACGAGGCGATGGCGATGATCGTCCGCGGCTTCGTGGAGCCGATCGCCAAGGAGCTGCCGATGGAGTACGCCCTCGAGCTCAACCGCCTGATCGAGCTCCAGATGGAGGGCGCGGTCGGCTGACGCCGGCCACCGTCCCTCCCGCCGACCCAGAAAGACAGACGTAGTGACCGTGACTGACACCGCCCGCGACAGCGTCGCGAGCGCCCTGGAGCAGGACCGGGTGGAGTCCCACCTGAACCCGCCGCCGTCGTACGACCTCGCCGACCACCCGGTCCCGACCGGGCGCGAGGAGGTCTGGCGGTTCACCCCGCTCAAGCGGCTGCGGGGGATCCTCGACGGCGAGGCGTCCGACGCGCGCCTGCGCCGCGAGGTCTCCCTGCCCGAGGGCGTGACCCTCACCGAGATCACCGCCGAGCAGGCGCGTGAGCTCGGTGAGCTCGCGCCCAACGACCGGCCCTCCGCACTGGCCGTCGCCAACGCGGGCGGTGCGCTGCTGCTCGACGTGCCGGCCGAGCTGGAGGCGACCGAGCCGGTCGTCGTCACGCTGACCGGCGAGGGCGCCGAGGACCTCGTGTGGGGCCACGTCGTGGTCCGCCTGGGCCGGTTCTCCAAGGCGACGATCGTCCTGCGGCACACCGGCTCGGCCCGGTACGCCGCGACCACGACCGTCGTCGTCGGCGACGGCGCCGAGCTCAACATGGTCTCGCTGCAGGACTGGGACGACGACGCGGTCCACCTCGGCCGCGACGCCATCCGGGTCGGCCGCGACGCCAGCGTCAAGCACACCTCGGTGAGCTTCGGCGGCGACGTCGTCCGGATGCACGCCAACGTCGAGTACGACGGTCCGGGCGGCGAGGCCGAGCTGCTCGGCCTGTACTTCGCCGACGCCGGGCAGCACCTCGAGCACCGGCTCTTCGCCGACCACAACCAGCCGCGGACCAAGTCCAACGTCGTCTACAAGGGCGCGCTGCAGGGCCAGGGCGCGCGCACGGTCTGGATCGGCAACGTGCTGATCCGCAAGGTCGCCGAGGGGATCGAGACCTACGAGGAGAACCGCAACCTCGTGCTCACCGACGGCTGCCAGGCCGACTCGGTGCCGAACCTCGAGATCGAGACCGGCGAGATCGAGGGCGCGGGCCACGCGTCGGCGACCGCCCGGTTCGACGACGAGCAGCTGTTCTACCTGCGCTCGCGCGGCGTCTCGGACGCCGAGGCGCGCCGCCTGGTGCTGCACGGCTTCTTCAACGACCTGATCCGCAAGGTCGGCATCCCCTCGCTCGAGGAGCAGCTGGCCGCCACGGTCGAGGCCGAGCTGGCCAAGAACGTCCTCGACGGCCTGCCGCCGGTGGGGGCCTCGTGACCTTCGAGCGGGCCTGCGCGCTGAGCGACGTACCCACCGACGACGCGCTCGCCGTCACCGTCGGCGCCCACGACGTGGCCGTCGCCCGCGACGGCGACGAGGTCTACGCGCTGCAGGACCTCTGCTCGCACGCCTCGGTCTCGCTCAGCGAGGGCGAGGTCGCGGACTGCACCGTCGAGTGCTGGCTGCACGGCTCCCGCTTCGACCTGCGGACCGGCAAGCCCACCGGCCTCCCGGCCACCGAACCCGTCGCGACCTTCCCCGTGGAGGTCCGCGGGGGAGACGTCTACGTCGACACCACCACCACCCTGAACGGAGTCACCCCCTCATGAGCGAGCTCGTCATCAAGGACCTGCAGGTGTCCGTGGACACCGAGGACGGTCCCAAGGAGATCCTCAAGGGCGTCACGCTGACCATCGCGTCGGGCGAGACCCACGCGATCATGGGCCCCAACGGGTCGGGCAAGTCGACCCTGGCCTACTCGATCGCCGGCCACCCGAAGTACACGATCACCGGCGGCACCGTCACCCTCGACGGCGAGGACGTGCTGGCCATGTCGGTCGACGAGCGCGCCCGCGCCGGCCTCTTCCTGGCCATGCAGTACCCCGTCGAGGTCCCCGGCGTGTCGGTCTCGAACTTCCTGCGCACCGCGAAGACCGCGATCGACGGCGAGGCCCCGAAGCTGCGCACCTGGGTCAAGGACGTCAACGGCGCCCTCGAGCGCCTCAACCTCGACCCGACCTTCGGCACCCGCTCGGTCAACGAGGGCTTCTCCGGCGGCGAGAAGAAGCGCCACGAGATCGCCCAGCTCGAGCTGCTCGACCCGAAGGTCGCGATCCTCGACGAGACCGACTCCGGCCTCGACATCGACGCACTGAAGGTCGTCTCCGCGGGCGTCAACCGCTTCCGCGAGCAGGAGGGCAAGGGCGTCTTGCTGATCACGCACTACACGCGCATCCTGCGCTACATCAAGCCCGACTTCGTCCACGTCTTCGTCGCCGGCAAGGTCGCCGCCTCGGGCGGCTCCGAGCTCGCCGACGAGCTCGAGGCCGAGGGCTACGACAAGTACCTCAAGGCTGCGGCGGTCTGATCGTGCTGCCTGGACTCCTCCCCGAGCTGGAGGTCATCCGCAAGGACTTCCCGATCCTCGAGCGCACGCTCGCGGGCGGGATGCCGCTGGTGTACCTCGACAGCGCGAACACCTCGCAGAAGCCGCAGTGCGTGATCGACGCGATGGTCGACCACCTCGAGCGGCACAACGCGAACGTCGCCCGCGCCATGCACCAGCTCGGGGCGGAGTCCTCCGAGGCGTTCGAGAACGCGCGCGACGTCGTCGCGCGCTTCATCGGCGCCCCGAGCCGCGACGAGGTGATCTTCACCAAGAACGCCTCCGAGGCGCTCAACCTGGTCGCGAACACGCTGGCCTGGGCGACCGGCGACCTGGCGGTCGGTGCGGGCGACGAGGTCGTCATCACCGAGATGGAGCACCACTCCAACATCGTCCCCTGGCAGCTGCTCACCGAGCGCAAGGGCGCCACGCTGCGCTGGTTCGGCCTGACCGAGTCCGGCGAGCTGGACCTCTCCGACATCGACTCCCTGATCACCGAGCGGACCAAGGTCGTCTCGCTGACCTGGGTCTCGAACATGCTCGGCACGATCAACCCGGTGGCCGAGATCGCGCGTCGCGCCCACAAGGTCGGCGCGATCGTCGTGGTCGACGCCTCGCAGGCCGCGCCGCAGCTGCCCGTCGACGTGACGGCGGTCGACGCCGACG
Source organism: Nocardioides sp. Arc9.136 (assembly GCF_030506255.1). Classification (NCBI taxonomy): domain Bacteria; kingdom Bacillati; phylum Actinomycetota; class Actinomycetes; order Propionibacteriales; family Nocardioidaceae; genus Nocardioides; species Nocardioides sp. Arc9.136. Next base: position 2,046,074 of record NZ_CP113431.1, read on the forward strand.
TCCTGGTCTTCACCGGCCACAAGGTCGTCGGACCGACCGGCATCGGCGTGCTGTGGGGCAAGCGGTCACTGCTCGAGCAGCTCCCGCCGTTCCTCGGTGGCGGCGAGATGATCGAGACGGTCCGCATGGAGCGGTCGACGTACGCCGGCATCCCGCACAAGTTCGAGGCCGGGACCCCGCCGATCGTCGAGGCCGTCGGCCTCGGCGCCGCGCTGGAGTACCTCTCGGCGGTCGGCCTGGAGAACATCCACCGCCACGAGCAGGCGATCACCGCCTACGCGCTCGACGGCCTGGCGACCATCCCCGGCCTGCGGGTGCTCGGTCCCACCGACGCCACCCGGCGCGGCGGAGCGGTCGCCTTCGAGATGGACGGCGTGCACCCCCACGACATCGCCCAGGTGCTCGACTCGCGCGGCGTCGCCGTCCGGGCCGGCCACCACTGCGCGAAGCCGGCGCACGCGCGGTTCGGGGTGCAGAGCTCGACCCGCATGTCGTCGTACCTCTACACGACCCCCGCGGAGATCGACGCCCTCGTCGAGGGCCTCGAGCACACCCGCGCGTACTTCAAGGTGGGCTGAACGTGAACGCCGAGCTCGACTCGCTCTACCAGGAGATCATCCTGGACCACTACAAGAACCCGCACCACGCGGGCCTGCGCGACCCCTACGAGGCCGAGGTCCACCACGTGAACCCGACCTGCGGCGACGAGGTGACCCTGCGCGTCCACCTCGCGGAGGGCAAGGTCGCCGACGTGTCGTACGACGCCGTCGGCTGCTCGATCTCCCAGGCGTCCGCGTCGGTGCTGACCGACCTCGTCATCGGCAAGCCGGTGGAGGAGGCCATGTCGGTCCACGAGGAGTTCCTGACCCTGATGCAGGGCAAGGGCACCGTGGAGCCCGACGAGGACGTGCTGGAGGACGGCATCGCCTTCGCCGGTGTCGCGAAGTTCCCCGCGCGCGTCAAGTGCGCACTGCTGTCGTGGATGGCCTGGAAGGACGCCACGGCCCGTTCCCTGGAGGAGACCCGATGACCGAGCTCGACCACTCCGACCTGCCGGAGGTCCCCGAGGCCACCGGTGCCGCCCCCACCGGGTCGGCGTCGTCCACGGTCTCCGTGGACGACGTGACCGAGGCGATGAAGGACGTCGTCGACCCCGAGCTGGGGATCAACGTCGTCGACCTCGGCCTGGTCTACGACGTCCACGTCGACGAGGGCTCCAACGTCGTCCTCGACATGACGCTGACCTCGGCGGCCTGCCCGCTGACCGACGTCATCCAGGACCAGACCAACGCCGCGCTCGAGGGCCTGGTCAACGACGTCGCGATCAACTGGGTCTGGATGCCGCCGTGGGGTCCCGACAAGATCACCGAGGACGGCCGCGAGCAGCTGCGTGCCCTCGGGTTCAACGTCTGAGCGACCGGTGAGCCAGCCCGCGAGCTCGCCCGAGGTCGAGAACTTCTGGGTGCTCGCCCGCCGCCAGGCCAAGCTGGAGCGGCTGCCAGCGTACTTCGGGCCCTCGGGCCTGGTGTCCCTCCCGCCGCCGGCGTGGTCCTTCGGGGCCACGCAGGAACAGGCGGACGAGCTCGCCGGGCTCGTCGTCGACGGCGTGAAGACCGCGACCGCCAGCGCCGCGGAGGACTACGCGGCCGAGGGCGTGCCGCTCCCCGAGCCGGGCACGCTCGGCATCGTGCTCGACGGCGCCGGCCACCCGCGCGCGCTCGTCGCCACCACCGAGGTGGCCGTGGTCGCCTTCGACCGCGTGGACGCCGAGCACGCCCACGCCGAGGGCGAGGGGGACCGCACGCTCGCGACCTGGCGGCACCGGCACGAGACCTTCTTCCGCGAGGTCGACCCGCACGGCCGGGGCTTCCGCCCGGACATGCCCGTCGTGCTAGAGCGGTTCCGCGTGCTGCACCCCAAGCCGCCGAAGCGGTGAGCGGCACCGCCCGGGCGGTCCTGGTCCCGGCGGAGCGCTGGGTCCGGTGGGCGACGAACTTCGAGGAGCGCCACGGCCCGACCGCGCTGAGCGCCGACGGTGGAGCCCTCGCCGGCACCGCCGAGGACGGCTCGACCTTCGCTGCCCGGCTGCCGTTCGACGAGGCGTACGCCGGCCAGGCGGAGGCGAGCGCCTTCGTGGAGGCCGTCACGGCGCCCGCCGACTGGGGGCTGCTGCTCGTCCGCAAGGGCGGCTTCGCCGTCGCCCGGCTCTCCCGCACGGCGATCGGCGACTCCAAGGTGGGGCAGCGGCACGTGCAGGGCCGCACCAAGGCGGGCGGGCAGAGCCAGCAGCGGTTCGCCCGGCGCCGGGACAACCAGGCCCGCGCGGCGTACGAGGCCGCGGCCGGGCACGCGGCGCGCGTGCTCGCCGGTCTGCGGGGTCCGCTCGTGACCGGTGGGGACCGGTCCGCGGTCGAGGAGGTCCTGGCGGGCCCGCCGCTCGACGGGCTCCACGTGGTCGGCCCCTGGCTCGCCGTGCCCGACCCGCGTCGCGCCGTGCTCGAGCAGGCGGTGCGCGACGCCTGCTCGGTGCAGGTCGAGGTGGTCAACAGCGCGCCTGCGTGACGCACGCCGCACCGCTGGCTAGCGTCGACGGCATGTGGCAGCCCGAGCCGGGGTGGCTGGCGATGCCCGGCGGCACCGGTACGTCGACCGTCGGCGTGTGGCGGACGGTCCTCGGCGACCAGCCGGTGGTCGTGAAGCGGCTCGCCCGGCCCACCGGCGGCGACCCGCGCGAGCTCTCCGACCCCCACCACCCGGCGTACTGGCGCCGGGCGGCGGACGTGCTGGCCGGCGGCCTCGTCGTCGACACGCCTGGGCTGCGGGCCGACCCGCAGGCCGCGCTCGAGGAGGACGCCGACGGGATCACCCTGACCCAGGCGTGGGTCGAGGACGCGGCCAACAGCGGCCTCTTCGTGGCGCGCTGCCTGGGCGGGTTCGGCGGTGCCCGCCTGTCCGGGCCCGCGCTCGCCACCGACCAGCTGCGCCACCGGATGGCCCGGGTCGAGCGCGGCGGAGGCTGGCGGACGCTCGCCCGCACCACCGTCGCCGACGTCGCCGAGCACCTGTGGGGGCGCCGGTCGGTGCTGCTCGCCGAGCTCGACGCCCTGCCGCAGGTCGCCCAGCACGGCGACCCGACGCCGGCCAACCTCCCGGGACGCGCCGGCGACGACGTGCTGGCGGTCGACTGGGGGACCCTGGGCCACGGCCCCGTCGGCTCCGACCTGGGCTTCTACGCCCTCCAGGCCCGCGAGGAGCTCGACCCGCTGGTCGAGGCCTACCTCCTCGGGCTCCCGGCCGGGCTCGCGACCGCCGAGCAGGTGCTCCGCGGTGCGCGCGTGACGGCGGTGCTCACCGCGCTCAACCGCGCGGAGTGGGCGTTGGCGCGGGTCGCCGGCGGCGAGGGTGCCCTGGCCGGCAAGTTCCGCCACCCCGCCGTCGCCCCGCACCTGCGGGCGCTCCAGCGCCAGGCCGCCCACATCGAGGCGCTGCTCGCCGGCTGAGCGGCGCGCCCGGTGGCGTCACAGCCGCTGCGCGGCGAAGGTGTCGCAGGACTCGAGCGAGCCGGAGTCGAAGCCGGTCCGGAACCACCGCACGCGCATCGCCGCCGAGCCGTGGGTCCACGACTCCTCGGTGACCTGGCCCTGGGTCTTCTCCTGGATCCGGTCGTCGCCGACGGCCTCGGCCGCCGCGACGGCCTCCTCCACGTCCTGCTGCGTGAGGTCGCTGATCAGCACCTGCCCGTCCGCGTCCTCGGTCGTCATCGCCGCGCGAGCCCACATGCCGGCGTAGCAGTCGGCCTGGAGCTCCAGCCGCACGGCGTCGCTGGTGGGTCCCTGCTGGGTCCGGACCTTGCCCATGGCCCCGAGCAGGTTCTGGATGTGGTGGCCGTACTCGTGGGCCAGCACGTACGGCTCGACGAACCCGCCCTCGGGTCCGCCGAGCTGCCGCTCGAGCACGGTGTCGAAGAACGTCGTGTCGAGGTAGATCGAGGAGTCCGCCGGGCAGTAGAAGGGCCCCACCTCGGACGTCGCGCCGCCGCAGCCGGTCTGCGTGGAGCCCGAGAAGGTCGCCAGCTCGGCGACCGGCTCGAACCGCGCGCCGAGCTCGTCGGACCAGAAGTCGTCGAGCGAGTTCTCGACCGCCACGCGGGCGCAGTCGACGTCGTTGTTGGCGTCCTCGCCGGTCTCGCAGTTCTCGTACCGGTCGCTGTCGGCGAACCGGCTGGTGTCGTACGCCGAGGAGGACCCTCCGCCGAGGCCGGGCACCCCGCCGCCGACGCACTGGGTCAGCACGAGGAAGAGCACGACGACGATGACGCCGCCGATGCCGCCGCCGGCGCGCATCCCGCCCGGGATGGGCATCCGGGCGCCGCCCATCGACCCGCCGCCCATGCCGCCGCCGCGGCCGAAGCCGCCGCCACCGCCTCGACCGCGGTCGCGGACGCGACCGGTGTCCAGGCGTGCCTTGGGGTTGAAGCGCATGGTGACTCCTCACACGTGCGAACCAGTTCGTGGCTGGTCCGTACCCACAACTACAGTGGGTGTCCTCATGATCACCGCCACCCAGCTGGAAGTCCGAGCGGGCGCGCGACTGCTCATGGAGAACGTCAGCTTCCGGGTCGCGCCCGGCGACAAGATCGGTCTGGTCGGGCGCAACGGTGCCGGCAAGACCACGCTGACCAAGATCCTGGCCGGCGAGGGCCAGCCCGCGAGCGGGACGGTGACGACCAGCAGCGAGGTCGGTTACCTGCCGCAGGACCCCCGCACGGGCGACCCCGAGGTGCTGGCGCGCGACCGGATCCTGTCCGCGCGCGGGCTCGACGACGTCGTCCGCCGGCTGCGCGAGGCCGAGGCCGGCATGGGCAGCGACGACCCGGCGGTCCGTGACAAGGCGATGCGCCGCTACGAGCGCGCCGACGCCGAGCTGCACGCCGGTGGTGGGTACGCCGCGGAGTCCGAGGCCGCCGTCATCGCGCACAGCCTGGGCATCGAGGACCGGATCCTGGCCCAGCCGCTCAAGACCCTCTCCGGTGGCCAGCGCCGGCGCGTCGAGCTCGCGCGGATCCTCTTCTCCGGCGCTGAGATCCTCATCCTCGACGAGCCGACCAACCACCTCGACGCCGACTCGATCATCTGGCTGCGCGACTTCCTCAAGGCCCACCGCGGCGGGTTCATCGTGATCAGCCACGACAACGGGCTGCTCGAGGAGACCGTCAACAAGGTCCTGCACCTCGACGCCAACCGCGGCGTCATCGACGTCTACAACATGGGCTGGAAGGACTACCTCAGCCAGCGCGAGACCGACGAGCGCCGCCGCAAGCGCGAGCGCGCCAACGCCGAGTCCAAGGCCAAGACGCTGACCGACCAGGCCAACAGGATGCGGGCCAAGGCCAGCAAGGCCTCGGCCGCCCAGTCGATGCTCAAGCGCGCCGAGAAGCTCGTGTCGGGGCTGGAGGGGGAGCGGCAGGCCGAGAAGGTCGCCCGGATCGCCTTCCCCAAGCCCGCCGCCTGCGGCAAGACGCCGCTCACCGCGGAGGGGCTGTCGAAGTCCTACGGCTCGCTCGAGGTCTTCACCGACGTCGACCTCGCGATCGACAAGGGCTCGCGGGTGGTCATCCTGGGCCTCAACGGCGCGGGCAAGACCACGATGCTGCGCATCCTCGCCGGCGTGGACCGGGCCGACACCGGCGACGTCGTGCCCGGCCACGGGCTCAAGGTCGGCTACTACGCCCAGGAGCACGAGACGCTCGACACCGACCGGACGGTGCTGGAGAACATGCAGTCCGCGGCGCCCCAGCTGACCGACACCGAGGCCCGCTCGGTGCTCGGGTCGTTCCTCTTCTCCGGCGAGGACGCCCACAAGCCGGCCAAGGTGCTGTCCGGTGGCGAGAAGACGCGCCTCGCGCTCGCCTCGCTGGTCGTCTCCAGCGCGAACGTGCTGCTGCTCGACGAGCCCACCAACAACCTCGACCCCGCCTCCCGCGAGGAGGTGCTGGCCGCGATCCGCTCCTACGAGGGCGCGATCGTGCTGGTCACCCACGACGAGGGCGCCGTGCGGGCCCTGGAGCCGGACCGGGTGCTGCTGCTGCCCGACGGCGACGAGGACCTGTGGAACGAGGGGTACGCCGACCTGGTCTCGCTGGCCTGACGTCGGCGGCCGCCCCGGCCGGGCACGGGTACGTCGGCGGGCCGCCCTAGGCTCGCCGCCATGACGACGCCCTCCCCGGAGACCCTCGCCGCGGCCGGTCTCCAGCTGGACCTGACCGGGCCGGTCGCGACGATCACCCTCGACCGGCCCGACGTGCGCAACGCCCAGACGCCGGCGATGTGGCGCGCGCTGGCCGACCTCGGGGCCGGGCTGCCCGGCGACGTACGCGTCGTGGTCGTGCGGGGCAACGGTCCCGCCTTCTCGGCCGGTCTCGACCGGCGGCTGCTTGACCCGTCGTCCGTCGGGGGCGAGGAGGAGTCGGTCGCCGGCCTGGTGGCGCTGTCCGACGGGGACCTGGCCGCGACCATCGACGAGTACCAGCGCGGCTTCACCTTCCTGCGCGACCCGCGCTTCGTCTCCGTCGCAGCCGTCCACGGCTACGCGATCGGCGCCGGCTTCCAGCTGGCGCTCGCGTGCGACCTCCGGGTGGTCTCGACCGACGCCCAGCTGTCGATGAAGGAGGCCGCGCTCGGGCTCGTCCCGGACCTGACGGGAACAAAGCCGCTGGTCGACAGCGTTGGCTACGCGAGGGCCCTGGAGATCTGCGCGACCGCGCGGATGGTCGGCGCCGACGAGGCCGTGCGGATCGGTCTGGCGCTCGCCGCCGTGCCGTCCGAGCAGCTGGACTCGACGGTGGCGGACCTGGTCCAGGCCCTCGTGACCCACCTCCCGGGTGCGGTCACCGAGATCAAGTCGCTCCTCCAGGGAGCGGACCAGCGGGACCTCGAGACGCAGCGGCGGCTCGAGCGGGAGGCGCAGGTGCGCCGGTTCCGTGAGATGGCCTCCCTGGCGGGAGGCCGGTGAAGGAGCAGTCGATGTCGGGGATGTACGGCGCAGGCGCCGCGTGGCGCAACCTCAGGGCCGACCGCAGCGTGGTCGACAACCGGATCAGCCGCGAGACGATGCGGCGCGTGCTGGGCTTCGCCCGCCCCCACCGCCGGACCATCACCGTCTTCCTCCTGCTGACCGTGGTCGACGCCGCCATGGTCGTCGTCACGCCGCTGCTGGTGCAGCGCGTGGTCGACGACGGCATCCTCGCGGGCGACGGCGGGCTGGTCACGCTGATCGCTCTGGCGATGGCCGGCGTCGCCGTCGTCAACGCCGTGCTGGCGGTCATCGGCGGGTGGCTCTCCTCGCGGATCGGCGAGGGGCTGATCTACGACCTCCGCACCCAGGTCTTCGGCCACGTCCAGCGCCAGTCGCTGGCCTTCTTCACCCGCACCCAGACCGGCGCACTGGTCTCCAGGCTCAACAACGACGTCATCGGTGCCCAGCGCGCCTTCACCTCCACGCTCTCCAGCACGGTGTCGAACACCATCGCGGTGCTGGTCGTCGGCATCGCGATGTTCGCGCTGAGCTGGCAGGTGACCCTGCTGTGCCTGGCGATGTTCCCCGTCCTCTTCGGGATCTCCCGCTTCGTCAGCTCCAAGCTCGCCGGCCTCACCCGCCGCCAGATGGACGGCAACGCCGACCTCGGCAACGTCATGACCGAGCGCTTCAACGTCGGCGGCGCGATGCTGCTCAAGCTGTTCGGCCGCCGCGGCGAGGAGGACGCGCTGTTCGCGACCAAGGCCGCGAACGTCCGCGACCTCGGCGTCCGGATCTCGCTGATCACCCGGATCTTCGGCGCCTCGATGATGCTCGTCCCGGCCCTCGCCACGGCCCTGGTGTACGGCGTCGGCGGGCACCTCGCGATCGACGGCACGCTGACCGTGGGCACCCTGCTCGCGCTGGCGACCCTGCTGCTGCGGCTGCTCGGTCCGCTGCAGGGCCTCTCCAACGTCCGGATCGACGTGATGACCGCCCTCGTCAGCTTCGAGCGGGTCTTCGAGGTGCTCGACCTGCCCTCGCTGGTCCGGGAGAAGCACGGCGCGGTGGCGCTGCCGCCGACCGCCTCGCGGCTCGAGTTCGACCACGTGTCCTTCACCTACCCGCGGGCCGACGACGTCTCCCTCGCCTCGCTCGAGACCGTCGCCCGGACCGAGTCCCGCGAGCACACCGAGGTGCTGCACGACATCTCCTTCGTCGCCGACGCCGGCCAGATGATCGCCCTGGTCGGGCCGTCGGGCGCCGGCAAGACCACGGTCACCCACCTGGTGGCCCGCCTCTACGACGTCGACGAGGGCGCGGTCCGCGTCGGCGGCCACGACGTCCGCGACGTCACGCTGCAGTCCCTCGAGGACGTGGTCGGGTACGTCACCCAGGACGCCCACATGTTCCACGACACGATCCGCGCCAACCTCGTCTACGCCCGCCCGGGCGCGACCGAGGAGCAGATGTGGCAGGCGCTCGAGGCGGCGCAGGTCGCCGGCCTGGTGCGGGCGCTGCCCGACGGGCTCGACACCGTCGTGGGGGACCGCGGCTACCGCCTCTCCGGCGGGGAGCGGCAGCGCCTGGCCATCGCGCGGCTCCTGCTCAAGGCGCCCTCGATCGTCGTGCTCGACGAGGCCACGGCCCACCTCGACTCCGGCTCGGAGGCCGCCGTGCAGCGCGCCCTCGACGCCGCGCTGGCCGGCCGCACCTCCCTGGTGATCGCGCACCGGCTCTCGACCGTCCGCGACGCCGACCTGATCCTGGTGCTCGAGGACGGGCGGATCGCCCAGTCCGGCACGCACGCCCAGCTGCTCGCCCAGGGCGGGCTCTACGCCGAGCTGCACCGCACCCAGTTCTTCGAGGAGGTGCCGGCCTGATGGACCTCTCGCTCGACGGACGCGTCTACCTGGTGACCGGCGGCGCCCGCGGCCTCGGGCGGGCCACCGCGGACGTCCTCGTGGCCGAGGGCGCCCGCGTCGTGCTCTCGGGCCGCTCCGAGGACTCGCTGGCCGCAGCCCGGGCCGAGCTGGGAGCCGACCGCGTCACGACGGTCGCCGCGGACAACGCCGACCCCACCACCCCCGGCCGGCTCCTGGCGGCCGCGCAGGAGACATTCGGCCGCCTCGACGGCGCGCTGGTCAGCGTCGGCGGCCCGCCCAAGGGACCGGTGCTGGCGGTCACCGACGAGCAGTGGTCGGCCGCCTTCGAGTCGGTCTTCCTCGGGGCGGTCCGGATCTCGCGCACGGTCGCCGCGGCGCTGCCCGACGGCGGTTCGCTCGCGCTGGTGCTCTCCTCGAGCGTGCGGTCGCCGCTGCCCGACATGGCCATCTCCAACGGCCTGCGGCCCGGGCTGGCGATGGTCGCCAAGACCCTGGCCGACGAGGTCGGGCCACGCGGCGTACGCGTCAACGCGCTGCTGCCCGGACGGGTGGCGACCGACCGGGTGGCCGAGCTCGACGCGCTGTCGGGCGACCCGGCCGCCGTACGAGCGCAGGCCGAGGAGTCGATCCCGCTGCGCCGCTACGGACGCCCGGAGGAGTTCGGCCGGGCCGCGGCGTTCCTGCTGTCCCCGGCGGCCTCGTTCGTGTCCGGCGTGGTGCTGCCGGTCGACGGCGGGGCACTGCGCGCGCTCTGAGCGCCGGCACCGCTCGTGGCGCCGGGCCGCGGCGGGCGAGGCGGCCGCTTGCCGGTGCGCGGATCGGCCTTCGGCCGCGGCGGCCGGGGCTCGCGCCGACCGCTGCGCTCGCCGTGCGGCCCGCGCTTGAGCTCGTCGTAGGCGAGGTAGAGGAAGCCGAAGATGGCCAGCACCCCGAAGAACCACCACTGCAGGCCGTAGAAGAAGTGCGGCCCGTTGTCCTGCTCGGGGAGGTCGCGGGGCGTCAGGGCCTCGGCCGGCGCCGGGTCCTCGGAGCGGAGGTCGACGAACCCGCCGTACGTCGGGCGGCCGATCGCCTCGCCGACCTCCTCGCTGGAGACGGCGCGGGTGCTGTTGTCGACGACCCGGGTGCTGTCGCCGGTGCCGTCGGCGCGGACGTAGCCGGTGATGGTCACCTCGCCGGACGGCGGCTCGGGGACGTCGGTGGCGTCGCCCCCGCGGTTGTCGGAGGGCATCCAGCCCCGGTCGACGACGACGGCGGTGCCGTCGGCGGTGACCAGCGGGACGACCACCTCGATGCCGGACTGGCCGTCGCGGGTGCGGTACCGGACGATGACGGTGTCCTCGACGGCGTACTCACCGGTGGCGGTGACCACCCGCCACTCCTCGCCGTCCTCGACGTCGCCGCCGGGGGAGAGGACCTCGGCGACCGGAGCCGGCTCGAGGTTCTCGTTGCGCTCGACGACGCGGTTGGTCTCCTTGCGCTGGTCGAGGCGGTCGAACTGCCAGTTGCCCAGCCACCAGGTGGCCCAGGCGACCACGACGATCGCCACGGCGAAGAGGGCCCACCGACGACTCAGCAGGACCCGGAACCGACGCACGCCTCGAGGTTATCCGGGCGAGGGTCCCCGCCCACGCCCGGGCGCCGTGATCCTCGACTCCCAGGGTGCGGCGCCTAGACTGCGGGGGTGACGACGAGACCCCTCGAGGACCGGTACGGCCGCGTGGCCACGGACCTGCGCGTCTCGCTCACCGACCGGTGCAACCTGCGGTGCAACTACTGCATGCCGGCCGAGGGGCTGGACTGGCTGCCCGACGACTCGGTCCTCTCCGACGACGAGGTCGTCCGGCTCATCGGCATCGGCGTGCACCACCTCGGCATCCGCGAGGTCCGGTTCACCGGCGGCGAGCCGCTGGTGCGGCGGGGGCTGGTCGGCATCGTCGAGCGGACCCGCGCCCTCGGCCCCGACCTCGAGCTGTCGATCACGACGAACGCGCTCGGCCTGGCTCGGACCGCGGACAAGCTGGCCGCGGCCGGCCTCGACCGGGTCAACGTCAGCCTCGACACGGTGCGGGCCGAGACCTTCCACACGATCACGCGGCGCGACCGGCTGCACGACGTCGTCGCCGGCCTCGAGGCCGCCCAGGCGGCGGGGCTCGGGCCGGTCAAGGTCAACGCCGTCCTGCTGCGCGGCACCAACGACGACCAGGCCGGCGAGCTGCTGGCCTGGTGCCTGGAGCGCGGCTACGAGCTGCGCTTCATCGAGCAGATGCCGCTCGACGCCCAGCACGGCTGGTCGCGGACCGGGATGGTGACCGCCGAGGAGATCTTCGAGCGGCTCGCGCGTGACTTCGTGCTCACCCCGGCGGTCGAGCCTCGGGGGAGCGCGCCCGCGGAGCTGTTCCGCGTCGACGGCGGTCCCGGCACCGTGGGCGTGATCGCCTCGGTCACGCGGCCCTTCTGCGGCGACTGCGACCGGGTGCGGCTCACCGCCGACGGCCAGGTCCGCAACTGCCTGTTCGCCCGCGAGGAGTCCGACCTGCGCGCGGCACTGCGGGCCGGTGTCCCCGACGAGGACATCGCCGAGCGCTGGGTGGTCGCGATGCGCGGCAAGCGCGCCGGCCACGGCATCGACGACCCGGCGTTCCTCCAGCCCGACCGGCCGATGTCGGCCATCGGCGGCTGATCAGCCGGGGTTCTCCCCGTCCGGTCGCTCCTCGGCCGGGTCGTGCGGCACGACGTCCTTGAGGAACCCCCGGGCGGCCAGGAAGTCAGAGAGCGAGCCCCGGTGCTCCTCGCAGGCCAGCCACACCTTGCGGCGTTCCGGCGTGTGCAGCTTGGGGTTGTTCCACTGCAGCTGCCACGTCGCGGGGGCCTGGCAGCCCTTGGCCGAGCACGTGTCGGGGTCCATCACGCCCCGATCATCGCGTGGCGGTGCCGACCTCCGGCTCGCGGGGGCCGCCCGCGCCGAGCTGCGGCGCGCCGTACGCCGCGTCCTGGAGGCCGAACCCCTCCTTGCGCGTCGCCTGCACGTTGGCGAGGACGACCGCGACGTAGGGCAGGATGATCGCCCCGGCGATCAGGAACGGCCAGACCCACTGCCAGCCGGCCAGGGCGGTGACGACTGCGCCGACGAAGCAGATCGACCGGATGCTCATGGAGAGCAGGTAGCGCTTCTGCCGAGCGGCGATGTCGGCGTTCGGGCTGGAGGCCGCCGTGGTGATGCGGACCGCGTCGTCGCGGTCCCTGCGCTGGTCGCGGGCCATGGTCACCAGCGTACGTCGCTACAGTTCGCATCCCACGCGTCGACCGGAAGGCCCCCCATGACGAACCGCACGTACCGCGTCACCGAGATCGTCGGCACCTCGCCCGACGGTATCGACGAGGCCATCCGCAACGGGGTGGAGCGGGCGGCCCGCACGCTGCGCCACCTCGACTGGTTCGAGGTCACCCAGGTCCGCGGCCAGGTCAAGGACGGGACGGTCGAGCACTTCCAGGTCGGCATCAAGGTCGGCTTCCGACTCGAGGACGACTGAGCCACGGCTCGTCCGCGAGCTGCCGGCAGAGACCCTTTTAGGCGTACCCCGGGGTAATCACTAGCGTCCTTCGACGTGAGTGAGACAGACCCCGCCAGCGGGTCCCCGACCGGCCGCTCCGTGCTCGTCACCGGCGGCAACCGCGGCATCGGCCGCGCGATCGCCGAGGCGTTCCTGGCCCAGGGCGACCGCGTCGCCGTGACCACGCGCAGCGGCGGCGCACCCGAGGGCGCGCTCGACGTCCGCTGCGACGTCACGGACCCGGCCGCCGTCGACGCGGCGTTCGCCGAGGTCGAGGCGGCCCACGGCCCGGTCGAGGTGCTCGTCGCCAACGCCGGCATCACGCAGGACACCCTGCTGCTGCGGATGAGCGAGGACGACTGGTCCACGGTCATCGACACGAACCTCACCGGGTCCTACCGGCTCGCGAAGCGGGCGGCCAAGGGCATGCTGCGGCTGCGGCGCGGTCGGATCATCCTGATCTCCTCGGTGGTCGGCATGCTCGGCTCCGCCGGCCAGGTCAACTACGCCGCCTCCAAGGCCGGCCTGGTCGGCATGGCGCGGTCCCTGGCCCGCGAGCTGGGCTCGCGCTCGATCACCACCAACGTCGTCGCACCCGGCTTCGTCGAGACCGACATGACCGGGGTGCTCACCGACGAGCAGCGCGACACGATCAAGGCGCAGGTGCCGCTCGGGCGCTACGCCGTGCCGGCCGAGGTCGCCTCCGCGGTGACCTGGCTGGCCTCCGACGATGCGGGGTACGTCACCGGGGCCGTGATCCCCGTCGACGGCGGCCTCGGGATGGGGCACTGACATGGCAGGGATCCTCGAGGGCAAGCGCATCCTCGTCGCGGGCGTGACGATGGACAGCTCGATCGGCTTCGCGACCGCCAAGGTCGCCCAGGAGCAGGGCGCGACCGTGCTCATCTCCAACTTCGGCCGGGCGCTCGGCATCACCCGGCGGATCGCCAAGCGGCTCCCCGTGGAGCCGCCGGTGCTCGAGCTGGACGTGACCGACGCCGAGCACCTCGAGCGGCTGCCCGACCTGGTCCGCGAACACGTCGACGGCCTCGACGGGGTCGTCCACTCCATCGCGTACGGCAACCCCGAGACGCTGCTGGGCGGCCGGTTCCTCGACGGCCCGTGGGAGGACGTCGCGCAGGCCGTCCAGGTGTCGGCGTACTCCCTGAAGTCGCTGGCGCTGGCCTGCCGGCCGCTGATGGGTGCCGGGGGATCGGTGGTCGGGCTGACCTTCGACGCGACCGTCGCGTGGCCGGCGTACGACTGGATGGGCGTGGCCAAGGCCGGCCTGGAGTCGACCTCGCGCTACCTCGCCCGCGACCTCGGCCCCGAGGGCATCCGCTGCAACCTGGTCTCCGCCGGGCCGCTGCGCACGCTCGCGGCGAAGGCGATCCCCGGCTTCTCCGACCTCGAGGACATGTGGGGCACCCGCGCGCCGCTCGGCTGGGACAACACCGACCAGGAGCCCACCGCCCGCGCGGTGTGCGCGCTGCTCTCTGACTTCTTCCCCGCGACGACGGGTGAGATCGTCCACGTCGACGGGGGCTTCCACGCGATGGGCGCCTGAGCCTGGGAGACTGACCCGGTGAGCGAGGACGAGGACAACCGGACCCTGGTGGTCGTGCGGCACGCGAAGGCGGAGGCCGACGGCCCGACGGACTTCGAGCGGCGTCTCGCCGAGAGCGGGCACGCCGACGCCGCCGTCGTCGGCGCCTGGCTCGCCGAGCGCGGCATCGTGCCGGACCACGCGCTGGTCTCGGCCGCCGTCCGCACCATCCAGACCTGGGACGACATCGCCGACGCCGCCGGCTGGGACCTCGAGCCGGACCTCGACGAGAGCCTGTACGCCGCCGGCCCCGAGAGCGCCCTGGACCTGGTCCGCTCGGTGCCCGACGACGTCCGCACGCTGGTCGTGATCGGCCACAACCCCACGATCGCCTCGCTGGCGCAGCTGCTCGACGACGGTGAGGGCGACGTCGACGCCGGCAACCAGCTCGCCCTGGGCTACCCCACCGCCGCCACCACGGTCCTGTCCTACGACGGCGACTGGGAGGACCTCGCCGACGCCTCCGCCTCGGTCGTCGCGTTCTTCGTCGGGCGGGCGTAGCGGGAACGTTGGCAGGGGAGCAACAACATCCCAAGTGAACTTGGGATGTTGACGCCTCCCTGCCGTTGCAAACGCCGCGAAGTGTCAACATGCGCCGCGTGGTGAACGTTGCTCCACAGGTCGCGCTGTCCGTTGCGGGCGCTCGGTACGGAGCGGGCAGGTCTGCGCCATGCAACGACCCCCCTCGCTCCGTGCTCCGGGAGACCCGCGCAACGGACCGGTCATCCTGCGGCGACAGCTCCTGGCCGACGGCTTCAACGACCAGGCGATCGGTCGCCTGGTGCGCTCCGGCGCACTCGTCCGGATCCGGGACGGCGCGTTCGTGACACCCGCGGTCTGGCACCGCCTCGACGAGGTCGGACGCCACGGGCTGCGCTGTCGTGCGGTGCTGGGCCAGGCGAAGGCGCCGGTCGCGCTGTCACACGTGTCGGGGTTGCCGGAGTGGGACGCGCCGACGTGGGGCTTCTCGCTCGACGACGTCCACGTGACGCGGACCGACGGCATCCGCGGGCGCCGCGCGCCTGGGGTGCAGCAGCACGTCGGCCGCGTCGACCCTGGCGACCTGACCGTCGTCAACGGCGTCCCCGTCATGACACCGGCTCGGCTGGCGCTCGAGACGGTTGCACTCGGGCACTCCGAGGCCAGCCTCGTGGTCATGAACGACCTCGTGCACCGGGGGCTGGTGACCGTCGCCGAGCTGCGGGACCAGTACGTCGCCGTGCAGACCTGGCCGGGGATGAGTGCCGCGGAGATCCTCCTCCGTCTCGTCGACCCGCGCATCGAGTCGGTGGGGGAGACGCGGACGTTCTGGGCCATCTACCAGCAGCGGTTGCCCCGGCCGGTGTCCCAGTACGAGGTCAAGGACTCGAACGGTCGAGTCATCGCCCGCCTGGACTTCGCGTGGCCGGAGCTCGGGGTGTGGCTGGAGTTCGACGGCCGGGCCAAGTACGAGGAGCACCTGAGACCGGGCGAGCGTGCGAGCGACGCCGTCGTGCGCGAGAAGCAGCGAGAGGACGACGTACGGCGGATCACCGGTTGGCGGTGCATCCGGATCACCTGGGCCGACTTGCGGGACCCCGTCCGGCTGGCCGCGAAGATCCACCGCGCGCTCTACCCGGCTGCCGCCTGAGACCGCCGTACCTCGCGGCCGATCCTCACGCTCCGCGGCTGTTGCAAAGGCAGGGAAGCATCAACAACCCAAGTAAACCTGGGATGTTGCACCACCCCCTACACCGGCGGCGCAGGCGTGACGATGCCGGCAGCGGCATCGGCGTCCTCGATCTCCTCGCGGGAGATGCCGAGGAGGTAGAGGATCGCGTCGAGGTAGGGCACGTTGACGGCGGTGTCGGCGGCGTCGCGGACGAGCGGCTTGGCGTTGTAGGCGATGCCGAGGCCGGCGGCGTTGAGCATGTCGAGGTCGTTGGCGCCGTCGCCGATGGCGATGACGGCGTCGAGGGGCACGCCGATGTCGGCGGCGAACTCGCGGAGCGCCCGGGCCTTCCCGGCCCGATCCACCACCTCGCCGACGACGCGGCCGGTGAGGTGGCCGTCGACGACCTCGAGCTCGTTGGCGCGCGCGTAGTGGATGCCGAGGTCGGCGGCGAGCCGGTCGGTGACCTGGGAGAACCCGCCCGAGACGATCGCGAAGCGGTAGCCGAGCCGCTTGAGGGTGCGGACCATCGTGCGGGCGCCGGGGGCGAGCTGGAGGTTCTCGTAGACCGAGTCCAGGGCGGTGGCGGGCACGCCCTCGAGCAGCGCGACGCGGGCGCGCAGCGACTCCTCGAAGTCGACCTCCCCGCGCATCGCCCGCTCGGTGACCGCGGCGACCTCGGCCTCGCAGCCGGCGTGGGCGGCGAGCATCTCGATGACCTCGCCCTGGACGAGCGTGGAGTCGACGTCCATGACGATCAGGCGCATGCCGCGGCGCAGGAGGTTGGCGGGCTGGACGGCGATGTCGATGCCGCGCTCGGAGGCCTCGGTGGCGAGCACGGTGCGCAGCGCCTCCGGCGAGGCGCCCGAGACGTGCAGCTCGATGGCGGTGACGGGGTAGCGGGCCATCCGCTCGATGCGGTCGATGTTCGCGCCGCTGTCGGCGATCCGGCCGGCCACCACCGCCATGTCGGTGGCGCGCAGGGGGGTGCCGAGGACGGTGACGTGCGCCCGCCCGCCGGCACGGGCTCGGTTGTCGCCGGTGCCGCGCTCGACCTCGACGCTCATCCCGAGCTCCTCGGCGGTCGCGGTCACCGCGTCGCGCAGCCGCTCCCAGCTGCGGGGCACGGTCACGAGCACGCCGAGGATCAGCCGGCGGCGGAGCACGATCTGCTCGACGTCGACGACCTCCACCCCGGTGCGGGCCAGGGTCGAGAAGATCGCTGAGGTCACGCCCGGCCGGTCCTTGCCGGTCAGCGTGATGAGCAAGGTCTCCGGGGTGCTGTCCATCGCGGGTGAGGCTATCGCTGCCGACCGCACTGTCGGCGCTCGCGTCCATGGTGGGCCGATGGACGCCGTGACCACGATGACCCGCTACTCCGACGCCGTCGCCGCCCGCGACTGGGCCGACCTCACCGACCTGCTCTCCCCGGGGCTGGTGGCTCGGCTGCTCCACACCGGAGAGGTCCTCGACCGGGAGGGTTACGTCGCGTTCAACCGCGACTACCCCGGCCCGTGGACCTTCCAGCGCGAGCAGGTGGTCGGCGCCGGCCCGGCCGCCGCGCTCCGGGCCCGGGTGGACGACGGCACCGCGACGTACCACGTGGCGTCGTTCGGCACCGTCGACCCCGCCGGCCTGCTCACCGAGCTCGTGGAGGTGTGGACCGACGGTGTGGCGGCCGGGGGCGGTCGGCCGCACCCCCACCACGGGATCGACTACGTCGAGGTGGCCGTGGACGACCTGGCGGTGGCGGAGCGGTTCTACGCCGACGCGTTCGGCTGGCGGTTCCAGCGGTACGGGCCGTCGTACGCCGGCATCCTCGCGCCCTCCGGCCGTGGCGAGGTCGGTGGGCTCGACGCGACGGGCAGCGGCTCGCCCGAGGGGCGCCCGCTGGTGCTGCTCCACTCGCGGGACCTGGACGCGACGGTCGCCGCCGTGCAGGCCGCGGGAGGGACGGTCACCGTGCCGCCGTACGCCTTCCCCGGGGGCCGCCGCTTCCACTTCACCGACCCCGGCGGCACCGAGCTCGGCGTCTGGTCGGGGTCGTGAGCGTTCAGGCGGGCGGCCACACCTCGGGGGAGCACGCGGAGACGAGCGCCCGCCGGCCGGCGCGGTCCAGCGGGACCAGTGCCTCTCGGCGCGCGGTCATCTCGTACGCCGTGACCGCGCCGCCGTCGTCCTCGAGCGCGACCTCGGTGATCGCGAGCGCCTGCAGGGCCCGCGCCGCGAGGTCGACGCACCGGGGCGGCACGCCGTCCGGAGCGGTCAGCGCCGGTCGGTGGCGCAGGTTCATCAGCCGGTCGGCCACCTCGGGGTTCCACCGTGCGACGTCGAGGTCGGCCAGCAGGGTCGCGGACTCGACCAGCGCCGAGCGCAGCGCCCGGTCGGCCTCCCCGACGTCGGGCAGCTGGCGGCGGGCGGC
Source organism: Nocardioides sp. Arc9.136 (assembly GCF_030506255.1). NCBI lineage: Bacteria > Bacillati > Actinomycetota > Actinomycetes > Propionibacteriales > Nocardioidaceae > Nocardioides > Nocardioides sp. Arc9.136. The sequence continues at coordinate 2,064,207 of NZ_CP113431.1, forward strand.
CGGGTGCAGCACCCACGCCACGGCCGCGCCGGTCCGCTGCGGGACCAGCCCGAGGTCGGCGCCGGCCACGACCACCGCCGAGCCCTCCTCGAGCGCGGCGGCGTTGAACGTCGCCGGGCCGCCGAGCCCCACCGGGTCGCCCTCGGCCGGGAACGCCGCGCCGAAGGACGTCGCGCCCTCGGCGCGCAGCCGGGCCAGCCCGCCGACCAGGGTGTCGGTGCCCTGGAAGGGGTCGGCCACCGTGTGCGTCGCGTCGGCGCCGATGACCGCGTCCACGAGCAGGTCGGTGACCACCTGGCCGCGCAGCCAGGCGGTGCCCCACCAGGCGAGCCGGGCGGCGGCCGGGAGCGTCTCGGAGGTGTCGTCGTGCACGGCCCGAGACTGTACGACGGCGGCCCCCGCGCCGGACGGGCCACTCGCTAGGGTGGCCGCCATGGCCGCAGTCCTCGAGTTCGCCGACGTGACGGTCCGACGCGGCGGGGCGACCCTGCTCGACAGCGTCTCCTGGACGGTCGAGGAGGACGAGCGCTGGGTGGTCCTCGGCCCGAACGGCGCGGGCAAGACCACCCTGCTGCAGGTCGCCGCCGCCCTGCTGCACCCGACCTCCGGGGTCGCCGGCATCCTCGAGGAGGTGCTCGGGACCGTCGACGTGTTCGAGCTCCGTCCGCGGATCGGCCTGACCAGCGCCGCCCTCGCCGAGCGGGTCCCGCGCGGCGAGAAGGTGCACGACGTCGTCGTGTCCGCGTCGTACGGCGTGGTCGGGCGCTGGCGCGAGGACTACGACGAGCTCGACCACGAGCGCGCCCGCGAGCTGCTCGCCGAGGTGCGGGTGGACCACCTCGCCGACCGCACGTTCGGGACCCTCAGCGAGGGCGAGCGCAAGCGGGTGCAGATCGCGCGCGCCCTGATGACCGATCCCGAGCTGCTGCTGCTCGACGAGCCGGCGGCCGGCCTCGACCTCGGCGGCCGCGAGGACCTCGTCTCCACCCTCAGCGTGCTGGCGATGGACCCCGACTCCCCGGCCACCGTCCTGGTCTCCCATCACGTCGAGGAGATCCCGCCCGGCTTCGGGCACGCCCTGCTGCTGCGGGAGGGCGCCGTGGTCGCGGCCGGGCTCATCGACCAGGTGCTGACCGAGGAGAACCTCGCCGCGACCTTCGGGATGCCGCTGGTCCTCACCCGGGAGGACGACCGCTGGGCCGCCCGGCGTCGTACCCACGCGCACTGAGCGGCTCCGCGCCGACGGCAAAGACCTACCGCCCGACGGCAAAGGCCTACCGCTAGGGTCGGTGCCATGGACTGGCTGGGAGACAACGCCTGGGCCGTGTGGCTCGGCCTCGGCTTCACGCTGGGTGTCGCCGAGCTGTTCAGCCTCGACCTCATCCTGCTCATGCTGGCCGTCGGCGCGATCGCCGGCATGGTGGCCGGCCTGCTCGCCGCCCCGGTCGTCGTCCAGATCCTCGTCGCCGCGGCGACGTCGGTCGCGATGCTCGCGCTGGTGCGCCCCTCGATCGTCAAGCGCCTCCACAGCGGACCGGAGCTCAGGCTCGGCCACAGCCGCCTGGTCGGCCAGCAGGGCGTCGTCCTGCAGGAGATCAGCGGGCTGGCCGCGGGCCGGGTCCGCGTCGCCGAGGAGGACTGGTCCGCGCTGCCGTACGACGACACGCTGACCATCGCCGCCGGCGAGGCGGTCGAGGTGCTCGAGATCCGCGGCGCGACCGCGTACGTCCACCCCGTCCACCGTCTCGAGAGCTGAGGAGCTCCATGCCAGTCATCCTGATCCTCCTGGCGCTGCTGCTGGTCTTCGTGATCACGCTGCTGGCCAAGACCGTGCGGATCGTGCCGCAGGCCCGCGCCGGGATCGTCGAGCGGTTCGGCAAGTACAAGCAGACGCTGCCCGCCGGCCTCAACATCGTCGTCCCGTTCATCGACAAGGTGCGCTACCTGATCGACCTGCGCGAGCAGGTCGTGAGCTTCCCGCCCTCGTCGGTGATCACCGAGGACAACCTGACCGTCGAGATCGACACGGTCATCTACTTCCAGGTCATCGACCCGGTCGCGGCGACCTACGAGATCGCCAACTACATCCAGGCCGTCGAGCAGATCACGATGACGACGCTGCGCAACATCGTCGGTGGCATGGACCTCGAGCAGACGCTCACCAGCCGCGAGACGATCAACTCCGGGCTGAGGGGCGTGCTCGACGAGGCCACCGGCAAGTGGGGCATCCGCGTCGGCCGGGTGGAGATCAAGAGCATCGACCCGCCGCCCTCCATCAAGGACACGATGGAGAAGCAGATGCGCGCCGACCGCGACAAGCGCGCGGCGATCCTCACCGCCGAGGGGCAGCGCCAGTCCGCGATCCTCACCGCGGAGGGCCAGAAGCAGTCCGCGATCCTCCAGGCCGAGGGACAGCGCGAGTCGCAGATCCTGCGCGCCCAGGCCGACCGGGAGGCCGCGATCCTGCGGGCCCAGGGTGAGGGCCAGGCCATCCAGACGGTCTTCCAGGCGATCCACGACGGCCGCCCGGACCAGTCGCTGCTGGCCTACCAGTACCTCCAGATGATGCCGAAGATCGCCGAGGGCGACGCCAACAAGGTCTGGATCGTCCCGAGCGAGTTCAACGAGGCGCTCAAGGGGCTCGGCTCCACGATGAGCCAGCTCCAGGGGATCCCGCAGGAGGTCGAGGGGCCGCGCACCCGCGTCGACATGGGTCCGGCTGAGCCGCAGCTGCCCAAGGGCGCGAACCGTGGCGACGACGAGCTGAGCGAGGCCAACGAGGCGGTCCAGGCCGCGATCCGCGAGGCCGCGTCCGCCGCGGAGCCGCGGTCCCGCGCCACCACGAGCGACCCCTCGATCGACCCCGTCGACGTACCTCCGGCCACGCCCACCGACCCGCAGCCCGAGACGCAGCCCGAGCCCCCGGCGCCCCCGACGGCGCCGCCGGTCTCCTAGGTGCTGCTGGAGTCGACGGCGATCCTGCTGGCCGGGGTCGCTGCTGGCGCCATCAACACCGTCGTCGGGTCGGGGACGCTGATCACGTTCCCGACCCTGCTCGCGTTCGGCGTCCCGCCGGTCACCGCGAACGTCTCCAACAACATCGGGCTGGTGCCGGGCTCGGTCTCCGGGGCGATCGGCTACCGCCGCGAGCTCGCCGGTCAGCGGGCCCGCGTCCTGCGGCTGGCCTCCGCCTCGGTGCTCGGCGGGCTGGTCGGCGCCGTGCTGCTGCTCGTCCTGCCCGAGGGGGCGTTCGAGACGATCGTCCCGGTGCTGATCGGGCTCGGCGTCGTGCTCGTGGCCGTCCAGCCGCGGATCTCGAGGGCCGTCGCGCGTCGGCGCGAGGCACGACCGGTCGCGGGCACCCGTCCCGACCCCTGGTGGACCTGGCCGGGGACCGCGCTCGCCGGCGTGTACGGCGGGTACTTCGGCGCCGCCCAGGGCGTGATCCTGATGGGGATGCTCGGCATCGGCATCGAGGAGTCCCTGCAGCGCATCAACGCGGTGAAGAACATCCTCGCCGCCTCGGTGAACGGCGTAGCCGGGCTGCTGTTCATCATCGTCGCCGACGTCGACTGGCGGATCGTGGCGCTGATCGGTGTCGGGTCGGTCATCGGCGGGCAGATCGGCGCGACCGTCGGCCGGCGGCTGCCCCCGCTCGTGCTGCGCACCCTGATCATCGTCGTGGGCGTCGTCGCGCTGGTCTCGTTCGCGGTCTGAGCGGACTGGCCTGACGCCGACCGGCCGCCGACCGGACGCGGACGACCCCGGCCGCTCGGGGCCGGGGTCGTCGCAGGGTCGGCGCGGTCGGCGCGGAGCGGGTGCTCAGACGGCCGCGGGCTTCCGGGTCCGCAGGCCGAGGAGACCGGCGACGACGGCGCCCGAGGCGACCGCCGTCATGGCCTGGCCGGCCTTGACCGGGGCCGAGCCGTCCTTGGTCGCGAGGTAGCCGGTCGCCGCGTCGGCGGCGTCGACGAGCACCCCGAGCAGCACCAGGTTGCGCCGGGCGGGACCGCTGGCCAGCAGGGTGGCCACCCCGATCGCGATCTCGCGGGTGCCGAACAGGCGGGTCAGGTACGGCACCTGCGGGTTGGTCGCCGGGTCCAGCATCAGCTGCTTGGCGGCCATGGTCGGGTCGTAGAGGGAGGCGGCGCCGATGGCGATGCGGCCTAGGGAGAGTCCGGTCACGGGGTTCATGTCGCCGGACCCTAGCGGAGCAGCGGCCCGTCGGACGGCCGGTCCAGCGCCGCGCCCGACCCGGCTCCTGGGCCCAGCTCCTAGGCCCGGCCCGCGGGACGCCGACGCGACCCGACGCGCTCGCGGACCCCGAGCGCCTCCTCCGGGCGGTTGGTGGTCACGAGCCACGCGCGGCCCGGGCGCAGCCAGTGCTCCAGGGACCGCGGGGTGTCGATGGTCCACACCAGCAGCGGCATGCCCCGACGGCGGGCGAACCCGGCCAGGCCGGCGCGGGCGAGCCAGTGGTGGGCGACGACGACGTTCGCTCGCGACTGGCGGTAGCGCAGGTGCGGCCAGACCTCGGACGCCCGGACGCGGAGCTGGCGCCAGACCGGGAAGCCGGTCACCTTGCGTCCCAGGGACAGCCCGACCAGCAAGTCGATGCCCTGGGCCTCCGCCCAGTCGCGGACCTCGCGGACGGCGTCGTCGTCGAGCGTGGTGACGACGAGGTTCTCGGCCCCCAGGCGTTCCACGGCGCGGGCGGTGGCCTCGGCACAGTTGCCGACGAACTTGAGGTCGAGGTGGGCGCGCCGGTTGCCCGCGAGCGCGTCGAGGACCTCGTCGTACAGCAGGAGGTCCGGCACGACCGAGCGGAGCTCGTCGACCGTCATCGAGGCCAGCTCGACCTCCTCGCCCTCGACCTCGACGACGGAGTCGTGGAACACCACGAGCGTCCCGTCCCCGCAGCGCTCGACGTCGAACTCCACGAAGTCGACGTCCAGGGCCAGCGCGCGCTCGACCGCCGCGCGGGTGAGGCAGCGGTGGGCGCTGAGCTGGACCTGCTGGACCGGGCCGGGCCGCACGGGCCACACGGGTCGCGTCACGGGTCGCGTCACGGGTCGCGTCACGGGTCGCGTCACGGGTCGCGTCACGGGCACCATCATCGGGTGCCCCCTTTGCCGTCCGTGCAACGGTGGCCCCGTGGATCTCTACGACGTGATGCGGACGACGGCGGCGGTCCGGGAGTTCACCGACGACCCGCTGCCCGACGAGGTGCTGCACCGGGTCCTGGACGCGGCCCGCTTCGCACCCAGCGGCGGCAACCGCCAGGGCACGCGCGTCGTCGTCGTCCGGGACCGGGCGACGCGCGAGCGGCTCGCCGAGCTCAACGAGCCGGCCGTGCGCCGGTACGTCGCGCAGCAGAAGGCGGGGGAGAGCCCGTGGAACCCCGTGCACCCGCCCGGTCCCTCCGCGGAGGAGATCGCGGCGACACGGGTGCCGGGGGCGTTCACCGAGCCGGTGCTGCGTGCACCGGTCGTGCTGGTCGTCCTCGTCGACCTCGCGGTGGTCGCCGCGATGGACCAGGACCTCGACCGCGTCGGCATCGTCGGCGGGGCCTCGGTCTACCCGCTGGTGTGGAACGTGCTGCTCGCCGCCCGCGCCGAGGGGTACGGCGGCACCATCACCACCATGGCGACGGCCGAGGAGCCGGCGGTCAAGGAGCTGCTCGGCGTCCCGGAGACGTACGCACTGGCCGCCGTGGTGCCGCTGGGGCGTCCGGTCAAGCAGCTGACCCGGCTCAGGCGGGTGCCGGTCGAGGAGCTCGCCGTGCGCGAGCGCTTCGACGGGGAGCCGTTCTGAGCCGGCGCCCGCGCGTGCGGTCCCACCTCGTCATCCGTCGTCGACGGCCCGGGTCATGAAGACGCTCCACGGGTCGAGGACGTAGTCGTCGAAGGGACCGCAATCGACGAAGCCGCGGGAGAGGTAGAGGCTCCGGGCGGGCAGGAAGAACGGCTGCGTCCCGGTCTCGAGGCTGACCCGACGGTGGCCCGAGGCCGCCGCGTGGGCCAGCACGTGGTCGAGCAGGCCGGAGCCGACGCCACGACCGCGCGCCGCCGCGGCGGTCCGCATCGACTTCAGCTCCGCGTGGCCGGGCGACAAGCCCTTGAGCGCGGCGCAGCCGAGCAGCGTGCCGTCACCGGTCCGGGCGGTCCAGAAGGCCGTGCCGGGTACGTCGAGCGCCGCCGGGTCGAGCGCGTGGACGCTCTCGGGCGGGGACTCCACGCGCATGTCCTGCAGGTGCTGCTCGAGCAGCGCGACGACGTCGGGCCGCAGGGGCGAGTCCCGGTCCACCGCCCAGGCGGACAGCAGGTCGCTCATGCGCCGCCCGCCCGCCCCGCGGCGTACGACGCGGCCGCGCGCACGAGCCCGGCGAGCAGGCCGACGTCGGCGGCCGTCTCGGGGTGCCACTGGACCGCCACGCAGAACCGGTCGCCGGGGACCTCCATGGCCTCCAGCGTGCCGTCCTCGGCGCGGGCCGCGGCGACCCAGCCCGGGTGGGTCGCCACCGACTGGTGGTGGTGGCAGGAGACGTCGAGCCGTTCGCCGACCAGCCCGGCGACCAGGGTCCCCGGCACGGTGCGGACCGACGTGCGGCCGAACGCGTCGGCGCCGGGGGAGTGCTCCTCGTGGCCGACGAGGTCGGGGGTGTGCTGGTCCAGCGAGCCACCGGCGTGGGCCGCCATCAGCTGCATGCCGCGGCAGACCCCGAGCACCGGGAGCCCGGCGGCCGCCGCGGCGTCGAGGAGCGCGAGCTCCCACGCGTCGCGGTCGGTGCGCCAGCCGGCCGTGCGCGGGTGCGGCTCCGCGCCGTACCGCGACGGGTCGACGTCGGCCCCGCCGCTGACGACCAGCCCGTCGAGGCGGCCGACGACCACGTCGGCGGCGCCGACCTGGCCGACCGGCGGCAGCAGGACCGGCACACCCCCGGTCGCCTCGACGGCCTCGGCGTACTGCGTGGGCAGCACGTCGGCCCGCTGGTCCCACACGCCCCAGGCGGCCTGCTCACGGTAGGTCGTGAGCCCGATCAGCGGCGCGGTCGTCACAGCGGAGTGACGTAGGCGCCGGAGATGCCGCCGTCGACCAGGAAGGTGTTGGCGGTCATGAACGAGGAGTCGTCGGAGGCCAGGAAGAGGACCGCCGCGGCCATCTCCTCCGGCTCGCCGAAGCGCCCCATCGGCACGTGGACCAGCCGCCGGGCGGCCCGCTCGGGGTCGCTGGCGAAGAGGTCCTGCAGCAGCGGGGTGTTGACCGGTCCCGGGCACAGCGCGTTGACCCGCACCCCGCGCCGGGCGAACTGCACCCCGAGCTCGCGCGTCATCGACAGCACGCCGCCCTTGGAGGCGGAGTAGGAGATCTGCGAGGTGGCGGCGCCCATGACCGCGACGAACGACGCGGTGTTGATGATCGACCCCCGGCCCTGCTCGAGCATGTAGGGCAGCGCCGCCTTGCAGCACAGGTAGACGCTGGTGAGGTTGACCTCCTGCACCCGGCGCCAGGCCTCGAGGTCGGTGTCGAGGATCGAGTCGTCCTCCGGCGGGCTGATGCCGGCGTTGTTGAACGCGATGTCGACCGACCCGTAGGTCTCCTTGGCCGTCCGGAACAGCGCGTCGACCTGCTCCTTGTCGGTCACGTCGACGTGGACGTACGTCGCGTGGTCGGTGCCGCCGAGCTGGCCGACGACCGTGTGCCCGCGCTCGTCGTCGATGTCGCCGATGACGACCTTGGCGCCCTCCTCGACGAACCGCTGCACGGTCGCCAGGCCGATGCCCGAGCAGCCGCCGGTGACGACCGCGACCCGGTCCTGGATGCGTCCTGCCACTTCGATGCCTTTCTGGTGGTGCTTCTCGTGGAAAACCGGCACTTCTCAGGGGTTGCGACCCCTGAGGAGTGCCGGATTCCCCGGGGGGCCGGGGAATCCTGCAGCCCGTCCTGCAGCGCGGGGATCAGTGGGCGATGAAGACGTTCTTCTCCTCGGTGAACGCCATGGGGGCGTCCGGGCCGAGCTCGCGGCCGAGGCCGGACTGCTTGTAGCCGCCGAACGGGGTCCAGTAGCGGACCGAGGCGTGGGAGTTGACGCTGAGGTTGCCGGCCTCGACCGCCCGTGCGACGCGCAGGCCCCGGCCGAGGTCCCGGGTGTAGATCGAGCCGGAGAGCCCGTAGTCGGTGTCGTTGGCCAGCGCGACCGCGTCGGCCTCGTCGTCGAACGGCATCACCGCCACGACCGGCCCGAAGACCTCCTCGCGCCAGATCCGCTGCCCCGGGTCGTCGACCGCGACCACCGACGGCGCGACCCAGAACCCGTCGCCACCGGGCGTGGACCCGGCGATGGTGACGTCGACCTCGGCCAGGTAGCCCGTGACGGTGTCGCGCTGCCGGGCGGAGATCAGCGGGCCCATCTCCGAGGCCTCGTCGGAGGGGTCGAGCACCCGCAGCGCGGTGACCGCGGGCTCGAGCAGCGAGAGGAACTCGTCGTACGCCGAGCGCTCGACGAGGATCCGCGAGCGGGCGCAGCAGTCCTGGCCGGCGTTGTCGAAGACGGCGTACGGCGCCGCCGCGGCCGCCGCGGCCAGGTCGGCGTCGGCGAAGACGACGTTGCTGCTCTTCCCGCCGAGCTCGAGGGTGACCCGCTTGACCTGCTCGGCGCAGCCCGCCATCACCCGCTTGCCGACCGCGGTCGACCCGGTGAAGCACACCTTGCGCACCAGCGGGTGGGTCACGAACCGCTCGCCCACCACGTCGCCGCGGCCGGGCAGCACCGTCAGGACGCCCTCGGGGATGCCGGCCTCGAGCGCCAGCTCCGCCAGCCGCAGTGCCGTCAGCGGGGTGAGCTCGGCCGGCTTGAGCACCACCGTGTTGCCCGCGGCGAGCGCGGGCGCCATGCCCCACGCCGCGATCGGCATGGGGAAGTTCCAGGGGACGATGATCCCGACCACGCCCAGCGGCTCGTGGAAGGTGACGTCGGTGCCGCCGGCCACCGGGATCTGGCGGCCGAAGAGCCGCTCGGGCGCGCCGGCGTAGTAGTTGAGGCAGTCGCGGACGTTGCCGGCCTCCCAGCGGGCGTTGCCCCAGGTGTGGCCGGCGTTGCGGACCTCGATCTCCGCGAGCTCCTCGACGTGGGCGTCGACCACGGCGGCGTACCGACGCAGCAGCGCGGCGCGCTCGCCGGGCGCCACGGTGCGCCAGGTCGCGAAGGCCTCGTGGGCCCGCGCGATGGCGGCGTCGGCCTCCTCGACGGAGGCGAGCGGCACCTCCGCGATCGGCCGGGCGGTGGCGGGGTTGACGACGGTGAAGGTGTCGGACACTCAGAGCCTCTCGAATCCGCGGACGAGCTCCCAGTCGGTGACGGCCGCCCGGTAGGCGGCCAGCTCGACGTCGGCCATGTTGACGTAGTGGTCCACGACCTCGTCGCCCAGGGCGGCCCGGGCAACCACCGAGGTGGCGAAGGCCTCGCGTGCCTCGGCCAGCGTGCCCGGCACCTTGGGCTTGTCCGAGGTGTAGGCGTTGCCGACCGTCTCCTCCTCCAGCGGGAGCTCCTGCTCGATGCCGTGCAGCCCGCCGGCGATCATCGCGGCCAGCGCGAGGTAGGGGTTGACGTCGGCGCCCGGGAGGCGGTTCTCCATCCGGGCACCGGCCCCGCGGCCGACCAGGCGGACCGCGCAGGTGCGGTTGTCGGAGCCCCAGGCGATCGTCGTAGGCGCGAACGAGCCGTCCGCGAAGCGCTTGTAGGAGTTGATGTTCGGGGCGTAGAGCAGCGTCAGCTCGGCCGCCGTGGCCAGCACACCGGCGACGAAGTGGTCGTAGAGCGGGGTCCGCGACCCGGTCTCCTCGTCCCAGAACACCAGCGACCCGTCGGTGCCCCGCAGCGAGAGGTGGATGTGGCAGGAGCTGCCCTCGCGGGCGTCGTACTTGGCCATGAAGGTGAGCGACCTGCCCTGCTGGGCCGCTATCTCCTTCGCGACGGTCTTGTAGACCGCGTGGTTGTCCGCCGTCGTCAGCGCGTCGGCGTAGAGGAACCCGATCTCGTGCTGCCCGAGGTTGCACTCGCCCTTGGCGCCCTCCACGTCGAGCCCCGCGTCGTACATCGTGTTGCGGATGCTGCGCAGCAGCGGCTCGACCCGGGTGGTGCCGAGGACCGAGTAGTCGACGTTGTACTGGTTGACCGGCACCAGGTCCCGGTAGCCCGAGCGGTGCGCCTCCTCGTAGGTGGTCTCGAAGGCGATGAACTCCAGCTCGGTCCCCGACATCGCCTCCCAGCCCCGCTGGGCGCACCGGTCGAGCTGGCGGCGCAGCACGGCGCGCGGGTCCTGCACGACGGGGGCGTGCCCGCCGTCCTCACCGGCGGGCCAGACCAGGTCGCACTGGACCATCGCGGTCGCGGGGAGGTGGGTCAGCCGGCGGATGGTCCGCTCGTCGAGGACCATCTCCATGTCGCCGTACCCGCGCTCCCAGGAGGAGATGGCGTAGCCCCCGACGGTGTTCATCTCCACGTCGACGGCCAGCAGGTAGTTGCAGCCCTCGGCGCCGTGGTCGAGCACGTGGTCGACGAAGTAGCGGCCGTGGAGCCGCTTGCCCTGCAGCCGGCCCTGCATGTCGGTGAAGGCGATCACGACCGTGTCGATCGTGCCGGCCTCGATCTCGACGACCAGCTCCTCGCGGCTCAGGTGCCGGTCGTTCCGCTTCGGGGTCCCTCGGGTCATCGGCGTCCCTATCCCACGAGCCCGCGCAGCAGCGCGGCCGTGTCGTCGCAGTGCTCCTCCATCGCCCGGCGGGCGTGGTCGGCCTTGCCGGCCAGGATCGCGCGCACGACGGCCGCGTGCTGGCGGTCGGAGTGCGCGATGTTCGTGGGCAGCACCGGGATCGCCAGCAGCATCTCGTGCAGCGTCGCCTGCACCGAGGTCACCGCCTCGACCATCCGCGGGGACCGGGTCAGCGCCGCCACCGTCAGGTGGAAGCGGGAGTCGGCCTGCCGGTGCTCGGCCGGCCGGGTCGCCGACCGCACCGCGTCGTGGGCCTCCTCCAGCTGGGTCCGCGCCGCGTCGTCGAGGCGTACGTCGGCGGCGAGCGCGGCCGCGCCGGGCTCGACGACCCGCCGGAACTCCAGCGCGTCGAGCCGGTCGCGCCGGGTGACCTCGTCGGTCCGCGCGGCCCGTCGCGCCGACGGCGTCCGGGGCTCGAGCGTGACGACCGTGCCGCCGCCGCGGCCGCGGGTGGTCGTGACCAGCCCGGCCTCGCGCAGGGCCGCCATCGCCTCCCGGAGCGTCGCGCGCGACACCTGCAGCCGCGCCGCGAGGTCCCGCTCCGGCGGGAGCGCCGACCCGCGCGGGTAGACCCCGAGCCTGATCGCGGTGGCCAGCTGCTCCACGCACGCCTCGAAGGCGTGGTGGCCCCGCACCGGCCGCAGGACGGCGTCGGGCAGCCCCGCCGGGTCCGGGTCGCCCTGGGGGAGCGCTGCGCGGGCAGCGCTCACACGACCTCGTCCAGCGGCTTGGTGGTGTGCTCGTCCTTCATCCCGTGCATGAAGTGGGTCCGCCCGCCGGCGAACCACATCACCGTGGCGAGTACGAGGACCGCGAGCACCGCGACCGGGGCGTAGTTGAAGGTGTCGACCGTGATCGGGCTGGCCGGCGGCAGGACGAAGAGGATGCAGATCAGGACGACCCAGACGACCGCGACCCAGCCGATGAGCGGGCTCCAGCGGCCGAGGTTCCAGGGTCCCGGGGTGAAGTCGGAGCTGAGGCGGCGCAGCAGCACCGGCACGACGTAGGCGATGTAGAGGCCGATGACCGCGATCGAGGTCACCGCGAAGTAGGCCGTGGTGTTGAACAGCGCGGGGCTCGCCAGCAGGATCGAGAGCACGACGCAGAACCAGATCGAGTTGGTCGGCGTGCCGGTGCGCTTGTTGACCCGGGCCCAGATCTTGGAGCCCGGCAGCGCGTTGTCGCGGGAGAACGCGAAGGACATCCGGGAGTTGGCCGTCACCGAGGCCATGCCGCAGAAGAACTGCGCGACGCAGACGATGAAGAGCAGCAGCTTGGCCGTGAACGGGCTGTCCAGCGCGTCGAGGAAGACCTGCGCCGGCGGGAGGCCGGTCTCGGAGGCGGCCAGGGCGGTCAACCCGCTCTCGGAGCCGTCCGGGATGGCCGCGGTGATCGAGTAGAGCAGGAGGAAGCCGCCGACCACCGACACCACGACGCTCAGCACGATGCCGCGCGGCGCCGCGATCTGGGCCTGCTTGGTCTCCTCGGCCACGTGCGCGGACGCGTCGTACCCGGTGTAGGTGTACTGCGCCATCAGCAGGCCCATGAGCAGGACGTACGGCGCGAACGTCCAGCCGGTCTCGTTGTGGTACTCGGTCAGCGTCCAGGACACCGACTGGTGGGAGTCGGGGAGGATCCACAGCGCGCCGACGATGATCAGGGTGCCGAACACGTGCCACCAGGCGGAGACGCTGGAGAGCAGGCTGACCAGGCTCACGCCGAAGGTGTTGAGCAGGGCGTGGACGACGATGATCGCCACGAACAGCAGGAAGACCCGCTCGGGGGTCACCTCGACGTCCCACACCAGGTTGGCGAACGCCATCCAGGTCGTGGCGCAGCCGAAGTCGATGGCCGCGGTGACCGCGATCTCGCCGAGGAAGTTGAACCACCCGACGTACCAGGCCCAGACCCGGCGGTTGCGCTTGGCGAGCTTGGCGGCCCAGAAGTAGAGGCCACCGGCGGTCGGGTAGCGCGAGCAGACCTCCGCCATCGCCAGGGCCACGCACGTGACGAAGATGCCGACGACGACCCAGCCGACGGTGAGCGCGGCCGGGCCGCCGCTGCGCAGGGCGATGGCGTAGCTGGTGATGCACCCGGCGAGGATCGAGATGATGGAGAAGGACACCGCGAAGTTGGAGAACGCGGACATCCCGCGCGTCAGCTCCTGGGTGTAGCCCATCTCCGCAAGGACGCGAGCGTCCTCGTCCATGACCTCGTCGAGCGACTTCTCGGGCGCGGCGTCCTGGCTCATGGCGTCCTTTCCTGACCGGGACGCGCGCCCGGCCGGCGGTTGCCGCAGTGTGGCGCAGGCCGCGCGCGGCGGTCAATGGTCTGGACTCAGACCTTTGGACCGCTCCGCGGAGGAGGCGGCGCCGGGCTCAGCGCAGGCCCAGGCACCCGGAGACGTCGGGCTCCCAGGGCAGCTCGGCGTGCTCGGCGACGCGGCGGTCCAGGGCGGACGCGACGTCCTCGGGCCAGGGCGCGGTACGACGCGTCGCCATGTCGATGTGGAGGAAGACCTCCTCCATCACGTAGCTGAGCCGCTCGTGGGTCTCGTCGACGAGGTGCACCAGCGCGTGGGCCGCGCGCTCGGAGCGGCCGAGCAGCCGGACGCGCGCGGACATGACGTCGCCGGTGCGCAGCTCGGCCAGGTAGGTCAGGTGGTGCTCGGCGGAGAAGCAGGCGTGCCCGCGGGCCGGCCAGCTCTGCGGGATGCCGAGCTCCACCAGCGACTCGTCGAGCCCCTCGCTCGCGATGCCGGTGTAGTGCCGGACGTTGAGGTGGCCGTTGACGTCCTCGAAGGCGACCGGGACCGGCTGGCGCGCGTAGGCCGGCAGCGCGGCCAGCTGGTCGAAGCTGGGGTGTGGGGTGCTCACGCGTGGCGACGATAGCGGCCCCCACCTGTGGAGATGACCGGTGCTCGCCCGCCGACGCCACTAGTGTTCGCGGCGTGAACCGGGCCGGGAGCTTCGTGAGCGACTGGCGCTCCGGTTCCTGGGACAGCCAGGTGCGCGTGCTCGCGCTGCTGTGCGCGGGGGTCCTGCTCGCGGGCGTCGTCTCGTGGCACCGGTACGACGCGCTCCCGGCCACGTCGTACTTCGTCTGGCTGCTGGTCGGCATGCTGACCCTGCGCTTCCAGCCGCTCGTCGTGCTGACCGCGCTCGCGCTCGTCGTGGCGCTGACGGTGATGGTGCACGACGGCGAGGTCACCGGCGCCCGGGTGTCGGTCACGGCGTCGCTGCTCCTCTCCGCGGCGCTGATCCTCTTCCAGTCCAGCCGGCAGCGCAGCGGCCTGCCCGGTCCGCTCAGCGAGGCGCTGCTGGCCGAGCTGAAGGGCCGGCTGCAGGCCCAGGGGAAGGTGCCGCCGCTGCCGGCGGGCTGGACGGCGCAGAGCGCGATGCTGGCCTCCCACGGCGCCGGCTACGCCGGTGACTTCCTCGTCGCCGACGTGAGCGAGGACGGCCGGCGCCTGGAGATGGTGCTGGTCGACGTCTGCGGCAAGGGCGTGGCGGTCGGGCCGCAGGCGCTGCAGTTCGCCGGCGCGCTGGGCGGGCTTATCGGCGCGCTGCCGCCGCAGGACCTGCTCCGGGCGGCCAACGCGTTCCTCCTGCGCCAGCAGTCCGAGGAGTCCTTCGCGACCGCGGTGCACGTGCTGGTCGACCTGCGCACCGGGTGCTGGACGGTGACCAGCGCGGGGCACCCACCGGCGCTGCGGTACGACGCTCCCTCCGGTGCCCGGGACGGGTCCTGGCTGGTCGACGGGGCCCGCGGGACCGCGCTCGGCGTCGTGCCCGACCCCGAGCTGCACGGCTCGACCGGCACGCTGGAGCCCGGCGACGCGCTGATGTTCTACACCGACGGCGTCGTCGAGTCCCGCGACGCCGACCTCGACGACGGCATCGCCTGGCTCCGGCGGACCGCCACCGAGGCCGTGTCGCGTGGCTTCGACGGTGCTGCGCGGCGCATCGTCGACCAGGTGGCGCGCGGGGACGACGACCGGGCCGTGCTCGTCCTGCACCGCGTCGCGGGCTGACCTGGTGGGGCCGACGCGGAGGGGGCGGCACCCGCTGTGGACCGCTGCGCCCGTGCGCCTGCTCCACTCGCCCGGGTGGCTGGGCCTGGTGCTCCTCGCCGCCGCGCTGCTGGTCGGGTCCGTCGTGGCGCCTGCGCTGTTCCACGCCAGCGCGCGCGGCGCCGCGCTCGAGGCGGGTGTCGAGGCGGCGGCCGCGGAGCCCGCGCCGGGCGCGTCCGCCGACCTGCGCGCGTCGTGGACCGGGGTGCTCCGCCCCCGGGGTGCGGCCCTGGTCCGTGACCGCCTGCTCGACCTGCCCGGCTACGGCGCACCCACGGCCGGCGCGGCCGGCACCGCGCAGGACCGCAGGCTGCGCGCCGTGGTGCGCGCGGGAGGGGAGTCCCTGCCGGGCGCCCTGTTCTTCCACGACGGCGTCCTCGAGGCGCTCGGCGCCGACGCCGACGCACCCGGGGCGTGGCTCCCGACCGACCTCGCCGAGGGGCTGGGACTGGCCGTCGGCGACCGGTTCCGGGTGGGCCTCCAGAGCGTCTCCGAGGGGTCCTCCTCCACCCGCTTCGCCACCACCACGCTGTCGGGCACCTACGCCACCGCGCCCCGGTCGGTCCTGCCGGCGGCGGTCGCCGCGGCGCCGGGCAGCGCGGACTGGGTCCTCCCGATCGACCCCGGACGGCCGGGGGAGGTCAGCCAGCTCGTGGTCACGAGCCCGGCGACGTTCGGCGAGCTGGTCCGTGCCATCGACGAGGAGCCGTTGTACGCCGCGGACCTCCGCGTCGACGCCGCCCTCGACGCCGACACCGCCGAGGACGCCGTGGCGGGCATCCAGCGGCTGGCGATCGAGGCCTTCGACAGCACGACCGACCTGGCGCAGGTCACCGACCAGGCGCGGCCGCTGCCGACCCGTCTCGAGCTGGCGTCCGGGCTCCCGGACATCCTGGTTGAGGCCCAGGAGGCGGCCGTCGACGCCCGCGACCAGGTGGGGCCGTACGCCGCCGCGGGGCAGGTGCTCGCCGCCGCGCTGCTGGCCGCGGCCTGGGTGCTGGTCGGGCGCAGCCGTCGACGCGAGGAGTCGCTGGCCGCCGGCCTCGGCGTGCACCCGCTCGCCGTCGCCGGGCTCACGGTGCTCGAGCTGCTGCCGCTGGCGGTCCTCGCGCTGCCGTTCGGGACGGCGCTGGCGCTGCTGGCCGTCGACGCCGCCGGACCGCCTTACGACCTCGGCCCGGGGGACCTCACCCGCGCCGACCTGCTCCGCGCCGGGGTCGGCGCCGCCGTCGCCCTGGCGCTGCCGGCGGCGGTCGCCCTCGCCGCGGCGCTGCGGGCCGACCTGGGTGGCCGTGGTCGGCT
Organism: Nocardioides sp. Arc9.136; assembly: GCF_030506255.1. Lineage (NCBI taxonomy): Bacteria > Bacillati > Actinomycetota > Actinomycetes > Propionibacteriales > Nocardioidaceae > Nocardioides > Nocardioides sp. Arc9.136. The sequence goes on from NZ_CP113431.1 coordinate 2,080,353, forward strand.
CGGCGCGCGTGTGCGCTCGGTCCCGTGGGAGGCGCTGGTGCTGGTCGCCACCGCGGTCGTCCTGGTCGGCGTCCTCTCCCAGGAGCCGGCCCGGCGCGCCGGCTCCCCGCTGACCACTGCGTTGCCCCTGCTGGTCGCGGCGTCGGCCGCCGCGGTCGTCGTGCGTCTCGCCGCGCTCGTCCGGCTCCCCGGCGCGAGGCCCGGCGGGGCACGTTGGCTGGCGTCCCGCCGCGCGGGGAGCGCCGGTCCCCGCGACCAGGCGCTGACCGCGGTGCTGGCCGTGACCCTGGGTCTCTTCGCCTACACGCTGGCGGTGCACCGCGGGCTGGTCGAGGGCGCGGACGACAAGGCCGCTGCGCTGGTGGGTGCGCCGACGGCCGCCTCGGTCGACGACGCCCTCCGCGGCACCGGCGTGCGGGCCCTGCGGCCGCCGGTCGAGGACTCGACGCTCGTGTGGCGCCAGCGGGTGACGCTGCCCCCCACGTTCGGCGCCCAGCAGCTCCTCGCCGTCGACGCGGAGACCTTCGCCGCGGTCGCGGACTGGGGTAGCACCGGGACCCTGGAGGGCGGGCGCGACCTCCTTGACCGGCTCGACGACCCCACCGCCGAGCTCGTCCCGGTGCTGCTGGCCGGGGACACCGACCTCGCGGTGGGCGACCGCGGCACGCTGGAGATCAACGAGGAGGTGGGCCTGGGGTACGTCGTCGCCGGCGTGCTGCCCGCGTTCCCCGGCTCCGAGGCGGGCACGGGCGACGCGGCCGTCGTGGTGAGCGCCCGCCAGGTGTTCCCCCTGCTCCCGCCGCCCCTGGACCCGCGCGACCCGCTGTCCGCCCGCAGCGCGGCCGGCGCCTTCGGGGCCGAGGTCTGGTCCCGGGCCGACGCCGACCGGCTCGACGCCCAGCTCGAGGCGGTCGGGCTCTCCCCGGTCGCGGTGTCGACGACCCGGGCCGCCGAGGTCGGCGAGGGGCTGCTCGCCGCGTCGTGGGCGGCGCGGTACGTCGTCGTGCTCGGCCTGGTGGTCCTGCTGCTGGCGCTCGCCACGGTGCTGGCCCTGGGCCTGCGGCTCGCCGACCGCGACGCGGTCGCCGACGTGCTGCTCGCGCAGATGGGCTACCGCCCCCGCGAGCTCGCGGCCGCGCGGACCTGGGAGGTGGCGCGCGCCGTGCTGACCGCGGCCGTGGCGACCGTGGTGTCGACGGCCGCCCTCGTCCTGGGACCCAGCCTCGTCGACCAGGTGCCGCAGGTGCTGCCCACCAGCCGCCCGCGCCTGGGCGCGACGGAGGCCGGGGCGGTCGTCGGGCTGGCGCTGGCCATGGTCGCGGCCGCCTCGGCCGTGGGGCTGGCCCGCGCGCGCCGCCGCTCGGGCCCGGAGGTGCTGCGTGGCAACGGCTGAACCGACCCCCGCGCAGGTCGTCGAGGCGAGCGACCTGACCCGGGTCTACCGGTCCGCGACGGGGGAGACCTACGCGCTCCGCGGCGTCGACCTGCTCGTCTCCGCCGGCTCGCTCACGGTGGTCGCCGGCCCCTCGGGCAGTGGCAAGAGCAGCCTGCTGACGCTGCTCTCGGCGCGGGAGCGGCCGAGCGCGGGCGAGCTGCGGGTGCTGGGCAGCGACGTGGCCGGCGCGTCGGCGAGCGCCCTGCGCCGCCTGCGCCACCGGCGCATCGGCTACGTCCCCCAGCGTGCCTCCACCGGGCTCTTCCCCCACCTGACCGCGGCCGGGCACGTCCGCCAGGTCGCCACCTGGCGCGGCTCCGGGCACGACGACGTCGAGCAGGTGCTCGCCTCGGTCGGCCTGGCGGCACGCGCGGACCACCGGCCGGCGACGATGTCGGGCGGCGAGCAGCAGCGGCTCGCGGTCGCGATGGCCCTGGTGGGGAGCCCGGCCCTGGTGGTCGCGGACGAGCCCACCGCCGAGCTCGACCACGGCAACGCCGACCTGGTCCTCGACGCCCTCGCCGGGCTCGCCGAGGCCGGGGGCGCCGTCGTCGTCAGCAGTCACGACGCCCGGGTGACCGACCGGGCCGGCCGGTTGCTCCGGCTCCGCGACGGCGTGCTGTCCAGCGAGACCGCACGGGCTCGGGAGACGGTCGCCGTCATCGACTCCGCCGGGCGCCTGCAGCTCCCGCCCGCCCTGCTCGCGCGCTTCCCCTCCCGCCGCGTCGTCGTCGAGGCGGACGGCGACGTGGTCCGCCTCCGAGCACCGGGGGAGCCGACGTGAGCGGGTTGGTCGTCCGGGGGGTCGCCCACGGCTACGGGACCGGGAGCGGTCGGGTCGAGGTGCTGCACGACGTCACCCTCGACGTGTCGCCCGGCGAGGTGGTCGCGCTGCTGGGGCCCTCCGGCTCCGGCAAGACCACGGTGTGTCACCTGGCCGCCGGCTTCGAGGAGCCGCAGCGCGGCACGGTCCAGGTCGACGGCCGCCCGCCGTACGGTGCCGCGGACTGGTCGCTGGTGGCGGTCGTGCCCCAGCAGCACGGGCTGGTCGACGGTCTCGGCGTCGAGGACAACGTGCTGCTGCCGACGTACCGCTCGGAGCGCGCGCCGGTGTCGTTCGCCGACCTCGCGGCGGCGCTCGACCTCGGCCCGTTCGCGCACCGACGGGTCGGCGAGACGTCGCTCGGGGAGCAGCAGCGGGTCGCGGTGGCCCGCGGGCTCGTGCTCGCCCCACGGGTGCTCGTCCTCGACGAGCCGACCGGTCACCAGGACGACGACCGCGCGGAGCTGGTGACCGCCGCGCTGGTGGCGGCCGCCCGAGCCGGTACGGCGGTGCTGGTGGCCAGCCACGACCCGCGGGTCCAGCGCGTCGCCGACCGGGTGCTCCGGCTCGACGAGGGCCGGCTCGCCGACGGCTGAGGCGGCCCGGAAGCGGTCAGGGCCGCGCGTGCACCCGCGCGACCAGCAGGCCGGCCACCAGCGCGCCGAGCGTGCCGAGCGACTCGTCGCCGAGGGTGTCCTCGTAGGCGGTGCCGGCCTCCGTGCCGTGGCGGATGAAGGTGTACCACTCGCCGAGCTCCCAGCCGATCGCGAGCGCGGCGCCCAGCCCGGTCACCAGCACGACGACCGCCCAGGCCGGCCGGACCGACCCGCACAGCAGGAGGCCGAGCCCGGCGCAGAGCAGCAGCCAGTTCGCGAAGTGGTTGAGGTCGTCCCACCAGACCACGGCGTCGTACAGGTCCAGGCTGTTGCCGGTCACGTCGACGAGGAAGGGCAGCATGACCAGCGTGAACGCGCCGTGCGGCGGCCGCTCGACGCGGCCGCGACGGCGCGCGACCAACCACCACAACGCCGGCGCCACCAGCATCAGCAGGGGGTAGGCGACCAGCCGCGCCCCGAACGCCTTGCCCTCGAACCGCTCGATGCCGGGGACCCACTGCGCGACGGCGAGCTGGCCGACCGTCGCGAGGATGATCAGGGCGGGGACCCACCACGGCACACGGCGCACCGGGCCACTGTGGCGGAATAGCGTGGGAGGATCCTCGGTTGACACGGATAGTTCGGCTTTCAACCACACTTCGCCCCCGTCCCGCGGGGGCACCACGAGGATCGAGGACGGCCATGCAGATCGGCATCTTCAGCGTCGGCGACGTGACGATGGACCCCACGACGGGTCGCACGCCCACCGAGCACGAGCGGATCAAGGCCACGGTGGCGATCGCCAAGAAGGCCGAGGACGTCGGTCTCGACGTGTTCGCGACCGGCGAGCACCACAACCCGCCGTTCATCTCCTCCAACCCCACCGCGACGCTCGCCTACATCGGCGCGCAGACCGAGCGGATCGTGCTGTCGACCGCGACCACGCTGATCACCACCACCGACCCGGTGCTGATCGCGGAGGACTACGCCAAGATCCAGCACCTCACCGACGGCCGGGTGGACCTGATGATGGGGCGCGGCAACACCGGCCCGGTCTACCCCTGGTTCGGCAAGGACATCCGCCAGGGCGTCAACCTCGCGATCGAGAACTACGCGCTGCTGCACCGGCTCTGGCGCGAGGACGTCGTCGACTGGTCCGGTCGGTTCCGCACCCCGCTCCAGGGCTACACCTCCACGCCGCGCCCGCTCGACGGCGTCCCGCCGTTCGTGTGGCACGGCTCGATCCGCAGCCCCGAGATCGCCGAGCAGGCGGCCTACTACGGCGACGGCTTCTTCCACAACCACATCTTCTGGCCGGCCTCGCACACCCAGCAGATGGTCGACCTCTACCGCCGCCGCTTCGAGCACTACGGCCACGGCCCGGCGGACACCGCGATCGTCGGCCTCGGCGGGCAGTTCTTCATGCGGCGCGACAGCCAGGAGGCCGTGCGCGAGTTCCGCCCGTACTTCGACAACGCCCCGGTCTACGGCCACGGGCCCTCGCTGGAGGACTTCACCGAGGCCACGCCGCTGACCGTGGGCTCGCCCCAGCAGGTGCTGGAGCGGACCCTGTCGTTCCGCGACTACGTCGGCCACTACCAGCGCCAGCTGTTCCTCGTCGACCACGCCGGCCTGCCGCTGAAGACGGTGCTCGAGCAGCTCGACCTGCTCGGCGAGATCCTGCCGGAGATGCGCAAGGGCTTCGCCGAGGGCCGCCCGGCGCACGTGCCGGACGCGCCCACCCACGGCTCGCTGGTCGCCGCCGCGGGCGGTGCCCACGACTCCACGGTGTACGCCGCGGCGGACTCCGCCACTGGCCACCGGGCAGAGGACGCGCTCGAGGCCGCCGAGGAGGTGTCGGCATGACCTCCGTGGTCGTCGTCTCCGCCGGTCTCTCCAACCCCTCGTCGACGCGGCTGCTGGCCGACCGGCTGGCCGCCGCGACGACGCAGGCGCTCGAGGAGGTCGACGTGACGACCGTCGAGCTGCGAGACCTCGCCCACGAGCTGACCGACCACCTGCTGACCGGCTTCCCCGGTCCGCCCCTGGCGGCGGCGATCGACGCGGTCCGCCGCGCCGACGGGCTGGTCGTCGTGACGCCGGTGTTCTCCGCGTCGTACTCCGGGCTGTTCAAGACGTTCTTCGACGTCCTCGAGCCCGGGACCCTCGACGGCACCCCGGTGCTCGTCGCCGCGACGGCGGGCACGGCACGCCACTCCCTGGTGCTCGAGCACGCGCTGCGGCCGCTGTTCGCCTACCTGCGGGCCGTGGTCGTCCCCACCGGCGTCTTCGCCGCGACCGAGGACTTCGCGAGCACCGAGCTCGAGCAGCGGATCACCCGGGCCGCCGGCGAGCTGGCCGCTCTTGTCGGCAAGGTCAGCCCCGCCGACGCGTCGGGCGGGTCCAGCCGGCGCACGGTCGACGACCAGCTCGCCGAGCCCACGCCGTTCGAGGAGCTGCTCCGCCGAGCCTCGGAGGGCTGAGGAAGCCCCTCCGCTGGTCGAGCAGCGAGCGCCGGCGAGCGTCGTCGAGACCCGGCGAACGGCCGCTGGTCGAGCAGCGAGCGCCGGCGAGCGTCGTCGAGACCCGGCGAACGGCTGCTGGTCGAGCAGCGAGCGCCAGCGACACCCGGCGAACGGCTGCTGGTCGAGCAGCGAGCGCCGGCGAGCGTCGTCGAGACCCGGCGACCACGGCTACGGCCCTGCGCCCGTCACCGGGTCTCGACACGCCGGTCGCGACCTCGTTCCTCGGTCGCGCGGCTCGCTCGACCACCACCAGCGAGTCCGCTGGCGCGTCCTCGCTCGACCACCACCAGCGAGTCCGCTGGGGCGCTTTCCTTGCTCAGTGCTGGTGGGTCCCGTGGATGATCGCCCGGCCGGCGGTCTTGAACGCCAGGTTGAACGACACCACGGCCGGCGAGGCGTCGGAGTCGACACCGAGCGACTCCTCCGTCACCGCGTGGACGACGAAGTAGTACCGGTGCACCTGGTCGCCCTGCGGCGGGGCGGCGCCGGTGAAGGCCTTCGAGCCGCCGTCGTTGCGGCACATGAACGCGTTCCCCGGGAGGTCCGAGCCCTCCGCGCCGATGCCGGCGGGGAGCGAGGTCACGTCCGCCGGCACGTCGACGAGCACCCAGTGCCAGAAGCCGCTGGGCGTCGGGGCGTCGGGGTCGAAGCAGGTGACCGTGTAGCTCTTCGTGCCCTCGGGCGCGCCCGACCACGACAGCTGCGGCGAGGTGTCCCCGCCGTCGGCGACCTGCTCGGACCGCAGCGGCGCGCCGTCGGTGACGTCCTCGCTGGTGACGGTGAACGACGGCACCGGGGGCAGCAGGTCGTAGGGGTTCGGGCTCACCGGTCGGTCGAGGGTCATGGGTCTCCTATCGCAGACGGGGGATCGGTCCGAACCTAGTCCGGACATCGAACCCGTACCACCGCGCCGCCGACCGCACACGGATGATGTGCGGGTGGACGACTTCCCGACGTACCCCTCCGGGCTGCGCCTCGCCGACCGCCGCGTCGTCGTGGTCGGCGGCGGTCACGTCGCGCAGCGGCGGGTGCCCCAGCTGATCGCGGCCGGCGCGCGCGTGCACGTCGTCGCGCCGGCGGTGACGCCCGCCATCGAGGGGCTGGTCGGGTCCGGGGAGGTGGTCTGGCACGAGCGCGGCTTCGAGGAGTCCGACCTCGACGACACCTGGTACTGCATCGCCGCGACCGACCTCCCGACCGTCAACGAGCGGGTCAGCCGCGCGGCCGAGGAGCGCCGGGTCTTCTGCGTGCGCGCCGACGACGCCACCCGGGCCACCGCCTGGACCCCCGCCACCGGCCGCCACGACGGGGTCACCGTCGCGGTCCTGAGCGGCCGGGAGCCGCAGCGGTCGGCCGGCATCCGCGACGAGGTCGTCGAGCAGCTGCGCGAGGGCACGCTGGGCGCCCGGAGGCAGCGCAGCCGTGCGGCGGGGGTGGTGCTCGTCGGCGGGGGACCGGGGGACCCCGAGCTGATCACCGTCGCCGGTCGCAAGGCGCTGATGGACGCCGACGTGGTCGTGGCCGACCGGCTCGCGCCGCGGGAGCTGCTGGGCGACCTGCCCTCCGACGTCGAGCTGGTCGACGTCGCCAAGCTGCCGCGGGGTCGCAGCGCCCAGCAGGAGGAGATCAACCGCGTCATCGTGGACCGCGCGCTGGCCGGCAAGCGGGTGGTGCGGTTCAAGGGCGGCGACAACTTCGTCTACGGCCGCGGCTACGAGGAGGTCATCGCCTGCCGGGCGGCCGGCGTGCCGGTCACGGTGATCCCCGGCCTGACCAGCCCGGTCGCGGTGCCCGCGGTCGCCGGCATCCCGGTCACCCACCGGGGTGTCGCGCACGAGTTCACCGTCATCTCCGGGCACCTACCCCCGGGCCACCCCGAGTCGCTGACGCAGTGGTCCGCGGTGGCCGGTCTGCGCGGCACCCTGGTGCTGATGATGGCGGTGCAGAACGCTCCCGCCATCGCCGAGGCGCTGCTCGCCGGCGGCCGGGACGCCTCGACGCCGGTCGGGGTGGTCTGCGACGGCACGATGCCGGGCGAGCGCACGGTCCTCTCCACCCTCGGCTCGCTGGCGGCCGACCTGGCGGACCAGCACGTGAAGCCCCCGGCGATCATCGTCGTCGGCGACGTGGTCGCCGTGGCGCACCCCGACCACTACGGGGCCCGGGAGGAGCTGGCCTGATGGCCCGCATCATCGAGGTCGAGGACCCCGCGGACCCGCGGCTGGCCGACTACCGCGACCTGCGCGACGTGGAGCTGCGCAAGAACATGGAGGCCGAGCACGGCCTGTTCCTCGCCGAGGGCGAGAAGGTCGTCCGGCGGGCGGTCGAGGGCGGGTTCACCCCACGGTCCTTCCTCATGGCGCCGCGCTGGCTCGACGGCCTCGCCGATGTCCTGGGCCGTTCCGATGCGCCCTGCTACGTGCTCTCCGAGGCGCTCGCCGAGGAGGTGACCGGCTTCCACGTCCACCGGGGCGCGCTCGCCTCGCTGCAGCGCCGCCCGCTGCCGAGCCTCGAGGAGGTCCTCGACGGGGCCCGGTCGGTGCTCGTCCTCGAGGACGTCGTCGATCACACGAACGTCGGCGCCATCTTCCGCTCCGGCGCAGCACTCGGCTTCGACGCCGTCCTCCTCGCCCCGCGCTGCGCGGACCCGCTCTACCGCCGCTCGATCAAGGTCGCGATGGGCACGGTGTTCAACGTGCCCTGGACCCGGCTGCCGGACTGGTACGACGCGCTGCCGGCGCTCTCCGCGCGCGGCTTCACCACCGTGGCGCTGACGCTGGCCGCGGACTCGTCGCCGATCGAGGACGCCGTCGCGGGTCTGGACAAGGTCGCGCTGGTGCTCGGTTCCGAGGGCCACGGGCTCTCCGCGCGGTGGGAGCAGACCGCCGACAGGCGGGCGATCATCCCGATGGCCGAGGGCGTCGACTCGCTCAACGTCGCGGCCGCGACCGCCGTCGCCTGCTACGTGACCGCTCGCCGCTGATTCGACGGAGCGCGAGAGGCTCGCGTACCGTCGACGGCCGTCCCGCCGGGCGGCCCACGACGCCGTTCCGGACGGGCTCCTCGCGGCCGCACGCCGGCCGTGTCACGACCAGGAGACCCTCGCAGCACGGCGAGGGCGTCGAATCCCGTTTGGACCTCCCCCTTCATGCCTCTTCACCCAGTCCTGCCTTCCGTCCTGCCCTCCGGCCGCCGGCCGCGGTCCGTGGCCACCTCGACCGCCGCCGCGGCGGTCGTCCTCGCGTTGCTGCCCGGCGCCGCCGCCGCCGACGGCGAGGTCGCCCCCAGCGGCACCGGGCCGGCCACCACCGCCGCTGCCGCCCCGGCGGGCACCACGTCCGTCGGCCTCCGCGTCGGCCGCGACAGCACCCGGTCGGTGCGCACCTCCGCCTCCTGGCCGGCCGGCGTCCTCCGCGAGCACGGCGTGACGGTCTCCCGGCGCGACCAGGTCCGCGTCCTGCGCGCGGACCGCCGCGTCTCCGGCGAGCAGCGCCGCCTCCGCCGCGGCGACACCGTCAAGGTCGTCCGCGTCGACCGCACGGTGGACACCCGCCGCGTCAAGGTGCGCGCCGGCGTCGAGGAGCGGCGTACGACGTCGCTGCGGCCCGGCCAGCGCCGCGTGGTCAGCGACGGCCGGCCGGGGGTCCGCAAGGTGCGTACCATCCGGGTGACGCACAACGCCCGCGTCGTCGACCGCGCCGTCCGCAAGCACCTGGTCCGCGACCCGCGACCGCGCCGGGTGCTCGTCGGCGCCCCGCGCCGGTCGGTCCCCGGCGCCGACCGGCTGAACTGGCGCGGCCTCGCCCGGTGCGAGTCGGGCGGCAACCCCCGCGCCGTCAACGCGGCCGGGTACTACGGGCTCTACCAGTTCGACACCGGCACCTGGCGCAGCGTCGGTGGCCGGGGCATGCCGCACCGCGCCTCCGCGGGTGAGCAGACCTACCGGGCGAAGCTGCTCTACCAGCAGCGCGGCCGGTCGCCGTGGCCGCACTGCGGTCGCTACCTCTGAGCCGGCCCACCACCGGCTGAAGACCGGTGAGGACCGGCTGAGGCCCCTCGGCCCCGCCCTCCCCGCCACCGCGACGTCCCGGGCGCCCCAACCGGGGCCCCGGGACGCCGTGTGAGCCCCCCACGCGCGGGGCACCGAGCGAGCATGCGCATCGCGATCACCGGCGCGACCGGCAACATCGGCTCGGCCCTCGTGCGACGCCTGCGCGCAGACGGCAACCACGACCTCGTCGGGCTGGCCCGGCGCCTGCCGGACCAGGCAGACGGCATCACCTGGCACTCCGTCGACCTCAGCACCGACGCCTGCCACGAGACGCTCGCCGAGGCCTTCCGCGACGCGGACGCCGTCGTCCACCTCGCGTGGGGCTTCCAGCCCTCCCACGACCTGACGTACCTCGCCGAGACAGGCATCGGCGGCACGCGGCGGGTGCTCCGCGCGGTCACCGAGGCCGACGTGCCGCACGTGGTGCACATGTCGTCGGTCGGCGCCTACTCCCCGAAGCAGGACGACCGGCCCGTCGACGAGACCTGGCCGACCGAGGGCGTGCCGACCTCGCGCTACAGCCGGCACAAGTCCGCTGCCGAGCGGCTGCTCGACCAGCACGAGACCGCCCACCCCGACCGGGTCGTCACCCGGCTGCGGCCAGGGATCGTCGGCCAGCGCGCAGCAGGCTCGGCGCTCCTGCGGTACGGCATCCCGGCGTTCGTCCCGTCCCGCGCGCTCGGACTGCTCCCCGTGCTCCCGATGGACCGCGGGCTCGTGATCCCGATGGTCCACACCGACGACGTGGCCGAGGCGATCGCCACCGTCCTCCGGCAGCGCGCCGCGGGCCCGTTCAACCTCGCGGCCGACCCGCCGGTGACCGCGGCGATCATCGCCAACGCGCTCGGGGCCCGGCTCGTGCACGTGCCCTCGTCGGTGGTGCGGGCCGTCATGTCGGCCACCTGGCACGCCCGGCTCCAGCAGGTCGACACCGGCTGGCTCGACATGGGCTTCGCGCTGCCGACCATGGACACCACGCGTGCCCGCGTCGAGCTGGGCTGGGCGCCCACGACCGACGGGCCGTCGGTCTTCGGCGAGGTCGTCGCCGGCATGAAGGACGCCGCGTCGGGCCGCACGCCCGCCCTGCGGCCCCGCACCGTCCTGGGAGCGGTCGGTGACGCCGTGCGCCGCGGGCCGGTCGCCGTGCGGCGCCGGCCGTGACCACGAGCGCGGTCCCCGCACCTCCCGGCCGCCGGGCCCGGACGCAGCCGGGCCGCGCGGGCGCGCTCCTCGCCGCCGCCCACGGCGGACCGGCCCTGGCGGTCACCACGATCGCCGCGCTCCTGGCGGTGCGCAGCGACCTCGACGCGACCGACGCGGTGCTCGTCACCGGCGCGGTGCTCACCGGCCAGCTGACGATCGGCTGGGGCAACGACCTGCGCGACCTGCCGCGCGACCGTGCGGTCGGCCGCACCGACAAGCCGCTGGTGACCGGCGCGCTCCCGGTGCGATGGGTGGTGAGCGCGCTCGGCGTCGCCGCCGCCGCGTGCGTCGCGCTCTCGGCCGCGGTGGGCTGGCGCAGCGCGCTGGTCAACATCGTGCTCGGTGCGGGAGCCGGCCACGCCTACAACCTGGGCCTCAAGGCGACCTGGTGGTCCTGGGCGCCGTACGCCTGTGCCTTCGGCACCCTGCCCTCGGTCGTCACGCTGGCCGGGCCGGACCCCTCGTGGGCGCCGGCCTGGGCGACCGGGGCGGGCGCGCTGCTGGGTGTCGGTGCCCACCTGCTCAACACCCTGCCCGACCTCGTCGACGACGCCCGGACCGGTGTCCGCGGGCTGCCGCACCGCCTGGGGGCGACGGCCTCCCGTGCCGGCGCCGCCGCGCTCCTCGCCGGCGCCTCGGTCCTGGCCGGGCTGGGCCCGGCCGGCGACTCGCCCTGGTGGGCCTGGGCGGCGCTCGGGGTGGCGCTGCTGCTGGCCCTCGTCACCCTCGTGACCCGCGGGCGCACCCCGTTCCGCGCCGCGGTCGCCGTCGCCCTGCTCGACGTCGCCCTCCTGGTGGCCGCGGGATGACCGGCTGGGACCTCGCGGTCGTCGGCGCCGGCCCCGCGGGTGCCGCGACGGCACTGGGGGCGCTGGCCGCCGACCCGGGCCTGCGGGTGCTGCTGCTGGACCGCGCCGACTTCCCCCGTGACAAGGCGTGCGGCGACGGCGTCGCCCCCCACGTGCTCGACCTGCTCGCCGAGGTGGGCGTGACCGGCCTGCTGGACGACCGCACCCCGGTGGCCCGCCTGCGGCTCAGCCGCGGGCCGCTCGCCGCCGAGCGGACCATGGCGCGGGCGGCGTACGTCGTGCCGCGCGCGGTCCTGGACGCGCGCCTGGTCGAGGCGGCCGTGGCGGCCGGCGCCGAGCTGCGCCGCCACCGGGTCCGAGCCCCGCACGAGGAGCCGGACGGCGTCGTCCTCGACGAGGGGACCCGCGCCGCGGTCGTCGTGGGGGCGGACGGCGCGCACTCGGTCGTCCGCCGGTCGCTCGAGCGGCCCCGAGGGCCCGTCGCGCTGGCCATCCGCGGCTACGCCCCCGTCGCACCGGGCCGGGCCGGGGCCCAGGTCATCGAGTTCGGTACCGAGCACCAGCCGTCGTACGCCTGGTCCTTCGACTGCGGCGACGGCACCGCCAACGTCGGGTACGGCGAGGTGCTGCACGCCGACCGGCCCGCACCCACCCGCGCGGAGCTCTTCGAGCGGCTCGAGCACCTGCTGCCCGGCGCGACCGCCGGCGGGTCCCGCTGGCAGGGCCACCACCTCCCGCTCTCCACCGCCCGCTGGCGTGCGCCGACCGGCCGGGTGCTGCTCGTCGGCGACGCCGCCGGACTGGTCAACCCGCTGACCGGCGAGGGGATCTTCTACGCCGTGGCGACCGGGCTGGCCGCCGGTCGGGCCGCCGCCGAGGCGCTCCGGGTCGGCCGTCCGGAACGGGCCGGGCACCTCCACCGTCGGGCGACCCGGCGGATCCTGCTGCCGCACCTGCGTCACACCGCGCTCGCCGCGCGCCTGACCCGCAGCCCGCGGGTGCTCGAGGCCGGCCTGCGTGCCTCCGCCCGTGACCAGCGGGTCTTCGACGGGCTGGTCGAGCTCGGCCTGGCCCGCGGCCGGCTCACCCCCTCGCTCGCGCTCGGCCTCGGCCGGTCCCTCCTCGCACCCCCGCCGCCCATCCGTGTCGAGGCCGCCGCCACCGACGCCACCGACGCCACCGACGCCACCGTCAAGGAGCCCGCATGACCGCCACCACCGCCCCGGGCGGACCGCACTTCCGGCCGAGCCGCATCGTCAGCGTGCGGGGCGCCCTGCCGGAGCACTGCTACCGCCAGGAGGACATCACCGAGTCCTTCGCGACCACGATGGTCGAGGGCTCGGTCAACCGGGCCGTCGTCGAGCGCTTCCACCGCAACGCCTGCGTGGACACCCGCCACACGGCGCTCCCGCTGGAGGAGTACTCCCGGCTCGAGGACTTCGGCCAGTCCAACGACGTCTTCATCAGCGCCGGGGTCGAGCTCGGCTCCCGCGCGGTGGTCGACGCGCTGAAGGCGGTCGGCCTCACGCCGGCCGACGTCGACGTGGTCGTCTCGTGCACGGTGACCGGCCTCGCCGTGCCGTCGCTGGAGGCGCGGGTGGCCCAGGAGATCGGCCTGCGCCCGGACGTCGTGCGGCTGCCGCTCGTCGGCCTCGGCTGCGTGGCCGGCGCCGCCGGCGTGGCCCGGCTCCACGACCTGCTGCGCGGCCGCCCGGACGGCGTGGCGGTGCTCATGTCGGTCGAGCTCTGCTCGCTCACGCTGCAGCGCGACGACGTGTCGGTCGCGAACCTGGTCGCCAGCGGGCTCTTCGGCGACGGCGCCGCCGCGGTGGTCGCGGTCGGCCCCGACCACCCGCTCGCCCAGGTCGCCGACCCCACCCACCCCGAGGTCCTGGCCTCGCGCAGCCGGATGTACCCGGACTCCGAGCGCACGATGGGGTGGGACGTCGGTGCCGGCGGCCTGAAGATCGTCCTGGACTCCTCCGTGCCCGAGGTGGTGCGCCAGTACATCGGCGACGACGTCGAGCACTTCCTCGCCGACCACGGCCTGGGCGCCAACGACCTCGAGTGGTACGTCGCCCACCCGGGCGGCCCGAAGGTCCTCGAGGCGCTGCAGGACGCCCTCGGCGTCGACCGGCACGCCCTGGAGATGACCTGGGACTCGCTGCGCCGGATCGGGAACCTCTCCTCCTCCTCGGTGCTGCACGTCATGGCCGACACGCTCGCCGACCGGCCGCCACGGCCGGGCTCCTACGGGTTGATGCTCGCGATGGGACCGGGCTTCTGCTCCGAGCTGGTGCTGCTGCGCGCGCCGGAGGCGGCCGCGTGAGCCTCGAGGTCGCCTTCACCCTGCTCGTCGCCGCGGTCGCCGTCGAGCGCGTCGCGGAGCTGGTCGTCTCCAACCGCAACGCCGAGTGGAGCCTCTCCCAGGGCGGCGTGGAGTCCGGTCGCGGGCACTACCCGTTCATGGTGGTGCTGCACACCGGACTGCTCCTCGGGGCGCTCGTCGAGGTCTGGGTGCGCCGACCGGAGCCGACCGCGGCGCTCTCCTGGACCATGCTCGCGCTGGTGGTGGCCTCCCAGGGCCTGCGCTGGTGGTGCATCCGCACGCTGGGGCGGCAGTGGAACACCCGGGTCATCGTCGTCCCGGGCGCACCGCGGGTGGTCGGCGGGCCGTACCGGTGGATCCCGCACCCCAACTACGTCGCGGTGGTCGTCGAGGGCTTCGCGCTGCCGCTCGTCGGCGGTGCCTGGATCACCGCCCTGGTCTTCACCGTGCTCAACGCGGGCCTGCTCGCCACCCGGATCCGGGCCGAGGACGCCGCGCTGGCCCGGCTCACCCAGGGCGTCCACGCGTGAAGGACCTTCTCGTCGTCGGAGGGGGACCGGCCGGCCTGGCCACCGCCCTGCACGCCGTGCGCGCCGGGCTTGACGTCACCGTCCTCGAGCAGCGTGCCGGCACCGTCGACAAGGCGTGCGGCGAGGGCCTGATGCCCGGCGCCGTGGCGGCGCTCGCCGACCTCGGCGTGGACCCCAAGGGACAGGACCTCCGCGGGATCAGGTACGTCGCGGGGGCCCGCCGGGTCGAGGCGCCGTTCCGCAGCGGCACCGGCCGCGGCGTGCGGCGCACCACGTTGCACGGGGCGCTGCGCCGTGCCGTGGAGGACGCCGGCGTGCGCGTGGAGCAGCGCACGGTGCGCGGCCTGGAGCAGGACGACGAGGGTGTCGTCGTCGGGGGCACCCGCGCCCGGTACGTCGTGGCCGCCGACGGCCTGCACTCCCCGCTGCGCCGCTCGCTGGGGCTGGACCGGCCGCGTCGTGGCCAGCTGCGCCACGGGCTGCGCCGGCACTACGCGGTGACCCCGTGGTCCGACCACGTCGAGGTGCACTGGGCGCGCGACGCCGAGGCCTACGTGACGCCCGTGGCCGACGAGCTGGTCGGCGTCGCCGTGCTGACGACGCGACGGGGGACCTACGACGACCACCTGTCCGCCTTCCCCGAGCTGCTCGACCGGCTGGCCGGCGCGGAGGTGGTCGGCCAGGACCGCGGCGCCGGCCCCCTGCGCCAGGACGCGAGCTCGCGCACCGCGGGCCGGGTGCTGCTCGTGGGCGACGCCGCCGGCTACGTCGACGCGCTCACCGGCGAGGGCGTCGCGCTCGCCGTCGCCCAGGCCGCGGCGGCGGTGCAGGCCGTGGCGCTCGACGACCCCGCGGCCTACGAGCAGGACTGGCGCCGGCTCACCCGGCGCTACCGCTGGCTGACCCACGCGCTGCTCGGTGCGACCAGCCTGCGCCCCACCCGCACCGCGCTGGTGCCGGCCGCGGAGCGGCTCCCGTGGCTGTTCGGCGCGACGGTCGACGCACTGGCGCGCCCGGCTCACTCCTCGCCGACGGGCCAGTCCGCGGGGTAGTCCTCGGCGAGCCGGTCGTGCTGCTTCTGCAGCTTCTTGCGCAGCTTGGTGGGCAGTCGGTCGCCGAACACGGTGCCCCGGGTGTGGTCGGTCTCGTGCTGCAGGCACCGCGCGAGCAGGCCGTCGCCGGAGAACGTCACCGGCTCGCCGTCGAGGCCGGTGCCCGTCACCGTCGCGACGTCCGGCCGGGCGCACTCCACGAACGCCCCGGGGAAGGACAAGCAGCCCTCCTCGGAGTCGTCCAGCTGCCGGTCGCGCCCCTCGGGAAGGGTCAGCTCGGGGTTGCACACGACGCCGACGGTCCGCTCGCCGGACTCGTCGGGGCAGTCGAAGACGAAGACCGCGAGGTCCACGCCGATCTGGCAGGCGGCCAGGCCGACCCCGTCCGCGGCGTACATCGTGGCCACCATGTCGGCCACGAGCGCCCGCAGGTCCGCGTCGTAGGCGGTGACGGCCTGCTGGGGTCGGTGCATCACCGGGGTGCCCCAGCGGGTCATCGGGTGGACGCGGCCGCCGGTCGGCAGGGGTCCGTGGGGCGCGTGCTGGGCGGGCTCGGCGGGGACGGGCATGGGCGGAATCCTAGACGGGCGTGCAGGTCCGGCCGAACGTGTGACCCGGCCCACGACCCCAGGTGTAGCCCGCTGTGTAACTCGTAGTTACATTGACCGCATGTCCTTGATCCAGAAGCTGGGGCCCGGCGGCAGGCACGGGCTCGCCACGCACGAGGCCCGCGACCCCATCGGGTACGCCGTCGCCGCGCTCAGCCGCGTGGCCCAGAGCGACCTCATCGACCGGCTGGGGCTGCGGCGCAGCACCGAGCAGGCCGTCTTCACGGTGACGCGCACCGGGTTCCGGACCGTGACCGCGGCCGGCCGCACGTTCCAGAGGGCCGGGCAGCGGGGGGAGCCGGGCGTCCGGGTTCCTGCCGCACGGCGGACGGGCGTCTTCGACCTCACGCCGACCGAGGACGAGCAGATGCTGGTCGACGTCGTGACCGAGCTGGCCGAGGAGGTCCTCCGCCCGGTGGCCTCTGACGCCGACGCGGCCTGCGCCGTCCCGGACGCCGTCCGCTCGGCGGCGCAGGAGATCGGCCTCCCGCTGCTGGGCGTGCCGGAGTCCCTCGGCGGGATCTCCGAGGAGCGCTCCGCGATGGCCGGGACGCTCGTCGCCGAGGCCCTCGCGAAGGGCGACATGGGGCTGGCCGTCGCCACCCTCGCGCCCGGCGCGGTCGCCACCGCCCTGGGGCTGTGGGGGAGCGACGCCCAGCAGCGCACCTACCTCCCGGCGTTCTCCGGGGAGGGTGGCGAGGGCGCGCCCGCCGCGGCGCTCGCGCTCAACGAGCCCACCGTCCTCTTCGACGTCCTCTCGCCGAGCACGACGGCGGTCCGCCGCGGGGACTCCTACGTCCTCGACGGCACCAAGTCGCTGGTGCCGCTGGGCGCCGAGGCCGAGCTGTTCGTGGTCGGCGCCTCGCTCGAGGGCACGCCCGTGCTGTTCCTCGTCGAGTCCGGCACACCCGGGCTGAGCGTCGAGGGCGACCCGGCGATGGGCGTCCGGGCCGCCGGCATGACGCGGCTGACGCTCACCGGTGTGACCGTCCCGGCCGACGCCGTCCTCGGCGGGACCAACGGCGCGGCGTACACCGAGTGCGTGCGGCTGTCCCGGCTCGCCTGGTGCGCGCTCGCGGTCGGCACCGGCCAGGCCGTGCTCGACTACGTCACGCCGTACGTCAAGGAGCGCCAGGCGTTCGGCGAGCCCATCGCCCACCGGCAGTCGGTCGCGTTCATGGTCGCCAACATGGCGATCGAGCTGCAGTCGATGCGCCTGCTGACCTGGAAGGCGGCCTCGCGCGCCGCTGCAGGCAAGGACTTCGCTCGCGAGGTCGCCCTCGCGCGCAACCTCTGCGCGGCGAAGGGCATGCAGATCGGCCTGGACGGCGTGCAGCTGCTCGGTGGGCACGGCTTCGTCAAGGAGCACCCGGTGGAGCGGTGGTACCGCGACCTGCGGGCCGTCGGAGTGATGGAAGGGAGCGTGCTGGTCTGATGGCCATCTCGTTGGAGGACCCGAAGAAGTTCCGCCCGCTGGTCTCGCAGGCCCACCAGGTCGCGATGAACATGCTGCGTCCCATCTCGCGCAAGTACGACCGCGCCGAGCACGAGTACCCGCAGGAGCTCGACATGCTCGCCGCGATGATCGACGGACTGTCGGAGTCCGGCGCGAACGAGGGCGCGGGCGCCGCCGGCGTACGTCGCGACGAGGACGGCACGAGGAAGGACGACGGCGGCGTGAAGAACGGCGCCAACCTGGCCTCGGTCATGTCGATCGCCGAGATGTGCTGGGGCGATGTCGGCCTGCTGCTGTCCATGCCGCGCCAGGGCCTGGGCAACTCCGCGATCGCCTCGGTCGCCGACGACGAGCAGGCGGAGCGGTTCGCCGGGGTGTGGGCCGGCATGGCCATCACCGAGCCGGGCACCGGCTCGGACTCCGCGAACATCACCACCACCGCGGTGCTCGACGGGGACGAGTACGTCCTCAACGGCGAGAAGATCTACGTCACCGCCGGCGACCGCGCCGACCACATCGTGGTGTGGGCGACCCTCGACCGCTCGCTGGGCCGGGCGGCGATCAAGTCGTTCGTCGTCCCCAAGGGGACGCCCGGCATGCGGGTGGACCGGCTCGAGCACAAGCTCGGCATCCGGGCCTCCGACACCGCGACGATCATCTTCGAGGACTGCCGGGTCCCGAAGGAGAACCTCCTGGGCTCCCCGGAGATCGACACCAAGCAGGGCTTCGCCGGGGCGATGGCCACCTTCGACAACACCCGGCCGCTGGTGGCCGCCATGGCGGTCGGCTGCGCCCGAGCGGCGCTCGACCTGACCCGGTCGCTCCTGGCCGACGCCGGCGTGACCGTCGACCACGACCGGCCCGGCCACCTCCAGCACGCGGCGGCCGCCAAGCTGCTGCAGATGGAGGCCGACTGGGAGGCCGCCCACCTGCTGATGCTGCAGGCCGCCTGGATGGCCGACAACCGCCGGCCGAACTCGCTCGAGGCCTCGATGGCGAAGGCCAAGGCCGGCCGGGTCGGCTCCGACATCACGCTCTCGTGCGTCGAGCTGTGCGGCTCGGTGGGCTACAGCGAGGCGGAGCTGCTGGAGAAGTGGGCCCGCGACTCCAAGATCCTCGACATCTTCGAGGGCACCCAGCAGATCCAGCAGCTCATCGTCGCCCGTCGCGTCCTGGGGCTCTCCAGCGCCGAGCTGAAGTAGCACACAGCACCGGCCCCGTCCGGCCCCCGTCCGACCGCGTCGGGCGGGGGCCGTGCTGTGTCCGGGGCGACGCGCACGGCAGGGAACGGGGACACGGAACGGCCCCCGCGGAACGAGTCCGCGGGGGCCGGTCGTGCGTCGTACGGCGGGCCGTCAGCCCTTGTCGGCGTCGCTGGCGCGGCCGAGGGTCTCGGCCTCCGTGGCGACCGCCTTGGCCTCACCGGGGGTGATGAGCGGGGCATCGGTCGTGCCGAAGCCGGTCTCGGCCGTGTCGGGGTTGCTCGGCACGCCCGCGCCGCGGGTGCCGGCGGGGGTGATGGCCTCGGTGCCGGCCCCACCGGCCAGCTCGGAGGCCGAGAGCGGGATGTCGCCCGAGGCGGTGCGCTTGGCGGCAGGGGTCTTCTTCGCGGCCGGCGCCTTCGTGGCAGGGGCCTTCTTGGCAGCCGGGGCCTTCTTCACCGCGGGCGTCTTCTTGGCCGGTGCCTTCTTGGCCACAGCACCGGCGATGTCGGCGGGCGTGACGTCGACGTCGGAGACGTCGGCGGCGGCGTCGATCGCGTTGTCGGGCTCGGTCGTCCTGGCGGACTTCTTCGCGGTCTTGGCGGTGCCCTTGCGGGTGGCCGCCTCGTTGAGCGCGCCCTTGGCGGTCGGCGCCTTCGTCGCGGCCTTCTTGACCGCAGCGGTGGCGACGTCCTCGACCGGGGCCTTGACCGGCTCGTCGGAGGCGGGGGCGGCGGGGGAGGCGGCCTTCTTGGCGGCGGCGCCCTTGGTGGCGGCGCTGCCCTTCTTCGCGGCGCTCGGCGCGGACTTCTTCGCGGGAGCCTTGGTGGCCGGGCCGGTCGCCGGCGCGGGCTTGACCGGGTCGCCCTGCGCGCGGTCCGAGGGGGAGTCCTTGGCGACCGGCGCGTCCGCGGCGACGGACTGCTTCGCCGCCGGGGGAGCGGTCTGCTCCACCGGGGCGCCACCCGGTGTCGGGGACGGCGCGGCGGGCGAGTGCTTCTTCATGCCGGGCACGAGGGAGGTCACGGCGCCGACCGTGCCGGTGGCCCGCGAGATCGCCTGGCCGGTCACCTGACCGGCGACGGCCCGGCCGAGCTCGACGGTGCCCTTGGCCTGGCCGACGGCCTGGCCCACCGCCTTCTGGCCGGACCCGAGCGGGTCCTTGAGCGTGTCGAGGGCGGCGTCTCTGATCTTCCCGAGGGGGCTCTTGCGGGCCACAGCGTGGGTCCTTCCGATCGGTCGAGGTGTGCGACAGGTCGAGCAGGCGCACGAGGGCGCCGTTCCTGTTCCCGTACCCTCAGTATCCGGGGACCAACCTGCGGGCGGCGTGATGTCCGCCATGCGGTGCGTCAGGAGGCGACGCGGAACGGGTCGTGGTCGGCGAGGATCTTGTCGACGCGGGCCTGGTCGAGGCGGGCGGCGACCTGCTGGTTCTCCTGGGCGTCCCGGATGACCTTGGCCAGGGTGAAGGCCGACGTGGTCAGGTACAGCGTGGTGACGGCGAAGAAGGCGCGCACCCACGGGTCGACGGGCACGTAGAGGACGGCGAACAGCATCGCGGCGAGCGCGACGGCGAAGGAGATGCCGGCCTGGGCGTAGAAGGCGGTGGTGTTCCTGACGGAGTTCGGAGTGCTCATGGCTCCAGCCTGGTCGGCCTGCGGCAGTGCCGGATCGGTGCGGGCACCCGGGTGGGGCTGAGTACGCGTGCTCGACCGCGGTCACCGGCACGACCATGAAGCTCTACGCGGACTCGACGCCCCGCTTCGCCCTGCAGCTGACCCTCGACGCGCTGCTGGTCGGCTGGGTGGTGCTGTGGATCTGGGTGGGCAACACCGTCCACGACGGCACGATGGAGCTCGCCGGCCCCGGTGAGCGCACGGCCGCGTCGGCGACCAGCCTGTCGGACTCGATGAGCGACGCGGGCAGCTACCTCGAGGACGTCCCGCTGGTGGGCGACGGCATCGCCTCGCCGTTCGAGCAGGCCTCGGACGCCTCGACCGCGCTCGCCGACGCCGGAGAGGCCACCGTCCGGGCCGTCGAGCGGCTGGCGTTCTGGTTGGGCGTCTCGATCGCGGTCATCCCGATCCTGGTGGTCGGCAGCCGCTACCTCCCAGGACGGATCCGGTTCGTGCGCGAGGCCTCGGCCGCGCAGCAGTACGTCGACGGGCCGGCCGACCTCGAGCTGTTCGCGCTGCGCGCGATGGCCCACCAGCCGCTGCACGTGCTGGGACGCGTCACCGACGACCCGGTGGGCGCCTGGCGCCGCGGCGACACCGAGGTGATCGACCGCCTGGCGCGCCTGGAGCTGGCCGAGCACGGGCTGCGTCCGCCGTCGGGTGCACGATGAGCGGCATGGAGACCCCCCGGACCAGCGACGGCACCCCCGACGGCAGCAACGACGGCACCGGCCCCGGCCCCGGCCGGGGTGACGAGGAGCGCACGGCGTTGATCGTCGAGAGCCTCGCGGACGCCTTCGCGCCGCTGATGGAGGCCGACCCGGTGGCGTTCCGCGGGAAGTACCGGACGATGGCTCGCGACCCGCACGCGTTCTACCGGGGCAGCGCCTGCCTGTTCTACGCCGACCTCACCGCCTCCGGCCCCGACGGCGGCGCCGTCGACGACGACTGGGTCGACGAGCGCTCCGGCCGGATCTGGGTCCACGGCGACCTGCACGTGGAGAACTTCGGCACCTACCTCAACGACGACGGCCGGCTGGTCTTCGACGTCAACGACTTCGACGAGGCCTACCTGGGGCGGTGGACCTGGGACCTCCTCCGGTTCGCGGCGTCCCTGGCGCTGGTCGGCTGGCAGAAGGCACTGCCCGAGCCCGACGTCCGCGAGCTGATCGGCACCTACGTCGCCGGCTACCTCGACCAGGTCGATGACTACCGCCGGTCCGGGGACGACGCCTCGGAGTTCGCCCTGCACCTGGACAACACCGAGGGCCCGATCCACGCCGCGCTCGTCCAGGCCCGGCAGCGGCGCAGGGCCGACCTGCTCGACGCCAGCACGGTCCGCGTCGACGGCGTCCGGGTCTTCCGCGAGGACGGCAGCGTCCGCCGGCTCCCCGACGACGAGCGGGCCGAGGTCGAGGCGGCCTACCAGCAGTACCTGGCGACGATCCCCGAGGACAAGCGCTCGCCCCGGTCGCTCTTCTACGACCTGCGCGACGTCGTGGGGAAGTCCGGGTTCGGGATCGGCTCGGCCGGCCTGCCGGCGTACAACCTGCTCGTCGAGGGCCACAGCCAGGCCCTCGACAACGACGTGGTGCTGTCGATGAAGCAGGCCAACGTCCCGGCGGTCAGCCGGTTCGTCGACACCGGCGCCGTCGACGGCTACTTCGAGCACGAGGGCCACCGCACGGTCGTGAGCCAGCGGGCGCTCCAGGTGCACACCGACCCGCTGCTGGGGTGGACCGAGCTCGACGGGACCGGGTACGTCGTCTCCGAGGTGTCCCCCTACGAGGTCGACCTCGACTGGAGCGGCCTGACCGAGCCCGAGGACATCGCCGAGGTCGTCGGGCTCCTGGGCCGGGCCACCGCGAAGATCCACTGCGCCTCGGACGAGGACAGCGAGCAGGACCTCGTCGACTTCCAGGTCGAGGAGGCCCTGGCCGCCTCGGTCGAGGGCAGGCGCGAGGAGCTCGTCACCTGGCTGGCCGACACCGGGACCGCCTACGCAGACCGGGTGCGGGCGGACCACGCGCTGTTCGTCGCGGCCTTCCGCGAGGGACGGATCGGGGTCTCCTCGACCTGAGCCGGTGACCGCGGGGGCGGCCGGCGCTCAGACCAGGCCGGCCCCCGCGGACGGCTCGGCACGCAGGTGCGCCGGCGTGGCGAAGCCGCGCAGGGCGAACTCGGTGTCGATGGCTCGCATCACGGCCTCGACCCGCTCGTCGGGCACGATCGCCACCGAGGAGCCGCCGAAGCCGCCACCGGTCATCCGGGCGCCGACGGCGCCGGCCTCGACGGCGACGGCGACGGCCGCGTCGAGCTCGTCGCAGGAGATCTCGAAGTCGTCGCGCATCGAGGCGTGCGACAGCGCGAAGAGCCGCTCCACCGTGTCCCGGTCACCGGCGGCGAGGGCGTCGGCGACCGGCTGCACGCGGTCGGTCTCGGTGACGATGTGCCGCGCCCGGCGCCGCACCCGCTCGTCGCCGATGCGCTCGACGGACTCCAGGTCCGCCTGGCGCAGCGAGGGCACGCCGAGCTCGGCCGCGGCCGCCTCGCAGTCGGCCCGCCGGGCGGCGTACCCGCCGTCGATGAGCTCGTGGGAGACCCGGGTGTCGGTCACGAGCAGGGTGAGACCGGCCAGGTCCAGGTGGACCGGTCGGCTCTCGTCGGTGTCGAAGTCGACCAGCAGCGCGGCGCCCTCCTCGGCGAGCACGGCCACGGTCTGGTCCATGCCACCGGTGGGCGCCCCGGCGACCTCGGTCTCGGCGCGGATGCAGGCGTCCACGACGAGCCGCCGGGCCCCCGCGTCCAGGTCCCGACCGGCCAGCGCCAGCACGGCGACGGCCACGGAGCACTCCAGCGCCGCCGAGCTGGACAGCCCGGCGCCCAGCGGCACCCGCCCGTCGACCAACAGGTCGGCGCCGGGGAGGTCGACGCCCGCCTCGCGCAGCGCCCACAGCACGCCCGCGGCGTACGTCGCCCAGCCGCGCGGCCCACCCGGTCCGGCCTCGTCGAGCGTCCCCTCCCAGACCGAGTCGTCCTGGAGGCTGGCCACGCGCACCCGGCCGTCGGTGCGGGGCGCGGCGGCGGCGTACGTCGCGTGGGGGAGCGCCAGCGGGAGGACGAGGCCGCGGTTGTAGTCGGTGTGCTCGCCGATCAGGTTGACGCGTCCCGGCGCGCGGCCGACGGCGGCCGCGGCGGCGCCGTACCGCTGCTGGAAGGCGCCGCGCAGGTCGGCGGCGATCTGGTCGGGACGGCCGGGCTCGAGATAGGTCACGACAGACACCTTAGGAACCGGCTGCACGTAGACTCGTCCCACGTGCAGTTCCTCAACGACGCGCGCCCCGCGCACGACCTGACCTACGACGACGTCTTCATGGTCCCGCGGCACTCCGCGGTCGCCAGCCGGTACGACGTCGACCTGTCGACGAGCGACGGGACCGGCGCCACGCTGCCGCTCGTCGTCGCCAACATGACCGCGATCGCCGGCAAGCGGATGGCGGAGACCGTCGCCCGGCGCGGCGGCCTCGTCGTCATCCCGCAGGACATCCCGATCCCGGTCGTCACCGACGTCGTGCGCTGGGTGAAGAGCCGGCACCTCGTCTTCGACACCCCCATCGAGCTCTCGCGCCACCAGACCGTCGCGGAGGCGCTCTCGCTCATCCCGAAGCGCGCGCACAAGGCGGCCGTCGTCGTCGACGGTGGCCGCCCGGTGGGTGTGGTGTCCGAGGCCGACTGTGCGGACGTCGACCGGTTCGCCCAGGTCCAGCACGTGATGAACCAGGCATTCGTCACCATCCCGGCCGACACCGACCCGCGGTCGGCGTTCGACGCGCTGGACAAGGCGCGGGAGCCGCTCGCCGTCGCGGTGGACGCCGACGGTGCCCTGGTCGGCGTGCTGACCCGCACCGGCGCCCTGCGCGCCACGCTCTACACCCCGGCGGTCGACGACCGGGGCGGCCTGCGGATCGCGGCTGCCGTCGGCGTCAACGGCGACGTCGCCGACAAGGCCCGACGGCTGCTCGAGGCGGGTGTGGACTGCCTCGTCGTCGACACCGCCCACGGCCACCAGGACCGGATGCTCGACGCGCTGCGCGCCGTGCGGGCGCTCGACCCGGCGGTCCCGGTGGTGGCCGGCAACGTCGTCGACGCGGACGGCACGCGTGCGCTGGTCGAGGCCGGCGCCGACGTCGTGAAGGTCGGCGTCGGCCCGGGCGCGATGTGCACGACGCGGATGATGACCGGTGTCGGGCGCCCCCAGCTCTCCGCCGTCCTGGAGTGCGCCGACGCCGCGCGCGACCTCGGCGCGCACGTGTGGGCCGACGGGGGAGTGCGGCACCCGCGCGACGTCGCCCTCGCGCTGGCCGCCGGGGCATCGAGCGTCATGATCGGCTCGTGGTTCGCCGGCACCCACGAGTCGCCCGGGGACCTGGTCGAGGACCCCTCGGGCCGCGCCTACAAGGTCTCCTTCGGGATGGCCTCCGCGCGCGCCGTCGCCAACCGCACGTCGTCGGAGTCGGCGTACGACCGGGCCCGCAAGGGGCTCTACGAGGAGGGCATCTCGTCCTCGCGGATGTACCTCGACCCGGTCCGCCCGGGCGTGGAGGACCTGATCGACCAGATCTGCTCCGGCGTCCGCTCGGCCTGCACGTACGCCGGGGCGCGCGACCTCGCCGAGCTGCACGAGCGCGCGGTCGTCGGGGTCCAGTCCGCGGCCGGCTACCAGGAGGGGCGACCGCTCGCCACCTCCTGGTGAGCCGGGCTCAGCGGCTGCTGCCGCTGGCGGGTGCGTCGTCGGCCGAGCCGGGCTCGACCGAGAGCGCGAAGTCGTCGCCGTGCTCGGTGACACCGGCGACGACGGCCTGCTCGACGGCGTCCACGGCGTACTGACGGCGCACGATGAGCGGGTCCTGGCGGAGGTCCTTCACCAGCGACACGGCCAGGCCGATCATCACGACGACGAACGGCAGCGCGGCGACGATCGTGATGGTCTGCAGGCCCGAGAGCGCCTCGGACCCGCCGACCAGCAGCATCACCGCGGCGACGGCCCCGGTGGCCACGCCCCAGAAGATGACGGTGGGACGCCGCGGCTCGGTCGTGCCGCGCTCGGACAGGGTGCCCATGACGATGGAGGCCGCGTCCGCGCCGGAGACGAAGAAGATGCCGACCAGGACCATGACGAGCACGCCGGTGACCGTGGCCCACGGGAACGCCTCGAGGGTCGTGAAGAGCTGGGACTCCAGCCCGCCGGCGCCGGCGATGTCGGTGCCGTCGCGCTGCAGGTCGATGGCGGTGCCGCCGAAGATCGCGAACCAGACCAGGCTGATGACGCTGGGGACGAGCAGCACGCCGGTCACGAACTGGCGGATCGTCCGCCCACGCGAGATCCGGGCGATGAACATGCCGACGAACGGCGTCCAGGAGAGCCACCAGGCCCAGTAGAAGATCGTCCAGCTGGCCAGCCAGTCGGCGGTCTCCTGGCCCTCGGCGCCGGTCCGCGCGGCCATCGACGGGAGGTCGCCGATGTAGGTGCCGAGCGCGGTGGGCAGGAGGTTGAGGATGAAGATGGTCGGGCCCACGACGAAGACGAAGAGGGCCAGCAGCACCGCCAGCACCATGTTGATGTTCGACAGGTACTGGATGCCGCGGGCGACGCCCGAGACGGCCGAGAGCACGAAGGCCGCCGTCAGCACCGCGATGATCCCGACGAGGAGGCCGTTGCCGACCTCGCCGACGCCGGCGACGATCTGCAGGCCGCTGCCGATCTGCAGGGCGCCGAGGCCGAGGGAGGCGGCGGAGCCGAAGAGCGTCGCGAAGATCGCGAACATGTCGATGACCTTGCCGCCCCAGCCGGCGGCGTGCCGGCCGAGGAGCGGCTCGAAGGCGGCGGAGATGAGCTGGGCGCGGCCCTTGCGGTACACGCCGTACGCGATGGTGAGGCCGACGACGGCGTAGATCGCCCAGGGGTGCAGCGACCAGTGGAAGAGGGTGGTGGCCAGCGCGGTCTCCGCGGCCCGCGGGTTGCCGGCCTCACCGGTGCCCGGCGGGGGCTCGGTGAAGAACGTGATCGGCTCGCTCACGCCGTAGAACATCAGCCCGATGCCCATCCCGGCGCTGAACATCATCGCCACCCACGAGACCGTGCTGAACTCGGGGTCCTCGTCGTCGCGCCCGAGGGGGATCCGTCCGAACTTGCTCAGCGCGAGCCACAGCACGAACACGACGAAGCCGCTGGCGGTGAGCACGAAGAGCCAGCCGGTCGACTCCAGGACCCAGTCCAGGGCGCTGCCGGAGGCCGACGCCAGCGAGTCGGTGCTGACGAACCCCCAGACGAGGAACGCCACGGCGATCGCCGCGCTGACGCCGAAGACCGCGCGGTCCAGGCCGCGCTCGATGCGCTGCTCCTCGGGCACCGCGTCGAGCGCGGGGTGGACCACGTCGACCGGCGGCTGGGAGACGGCGTCGGCGACCCGGCGGGCCGTGGACCTCTGGTCGGGTGGACGGGGGGCGTGGTGCTGATCAGTCACAAGGGGTTCGGTTACCCGTGACGCGTCGTCCCCACACTTCGGGGTGAGACTGTTCACGTCTCCGAGGGGTCACCCTCGGGTGCTGCGCACCGACCGTCCGCGCACGATCCCGACGAACGCCTGGCACTGCTCGTCGTCGCGGTCCACCAGCCAGGCCAGGCCCACCGTCGTCGGCTCCAGGTCGGTGACCACCCGGTGCTCGACGTCTCTGCGGTTGTGGAGCCGGGCGATCGACATGGGGACGATCACGACCCCGGTGCCGCTGGCGACGACCTCGATCGCGTCCTTGACCGACATCGGCGGCCAGTCCAGCTGCGGTACGTCGGGGCGCCAGCCGGACCGGTGGGGGAGGACCAGCTGCTCCTCGGCCAGGTCGGCGAGCGTCACGTCGTCGGCGAGGGTGAGCAGGTGCTCGTCGCCGACGACGGCGACCGGCAGCTCGTCGTACAGCCGGACCAGGTGGAGGCCGTCGCGCTCGACCGGGAGCCGGACGAGGCACATGTCGACCTCGCCCTCGCGCAGCACGCGCTCCTGGTCCTCCTCGGTGACCGGCACCAGCTCGAGCGGCTCGCGGCGGCGCCGGTCGCGCCAGTGCCGGGCCCACTTGTCGGGGGTGGCTCCGGTGACGAAGCCGACGCGGAACGGCGGGGTGCTCACGGGCTCGACCCTAGGGCTCGCCTCGCGCTGCTCGTGCGGTGCGGCACCCCGCCGTCGTGCGGTCACGCTCCGGCGGAGACCAGCGCGAGGAACTCGCGGTTGAACGCCGGGATGTCGTCGGGCTGGCGGCTGGTGACGAGGTTGCCGTCCACGACGACCTCCTGGTCGACCCAGGTGCCGCCGGCGTTGCGGATGTCGGTCTGGAGGCTCGGCCAGGAGGTGAGCTGGCGGCCCTTGACGACGTCGGCCTCGACCAGCACCCAGGGTGCGTGGCAGATGACCGCCGTCGGCTTGCCGGCCTCCACGAACTGCCGGACAAAGGCCACCGCACCCTCGAACGTGCGGAGCAGGTCACCGTTCGGGGCGCCGCCGGGGAGCACCAGCCCGTCGTAGTCGTCGATGCTCACGTCGTCGACGACCTGGTCGACGGGGAACGTGTCGGCCTTGTCGAGGTGGTCGAACGCCTGGACCTCGCCGGACTCGGTGCTGATCAGCACGGGCGTGCCGCCGGCCTCCTGCACCGCCTGCCACGGGCCGGTCAGCTCGGCCTGCTCGATCCCCTCGGTCGAGACGAGGAACGCGATGGTCTTGCCGGACATGGACTGCTCGCTCACGGACTTCCCTCTCCTGGATGCTTCCTGGTCGGTCGTCCGGTGTCCTGCGGCCCGGCCGGTGAAACCGGGCCAGGGCCGAGGCAGCCCGCGCGACGGTGATCACGTCGTCCGCCGGGATCGGGCAGACCCCGTTTCGGGTCGTGCTCGGAGGGCTACGGGGCGGGGGACCACCCAGCCGGCAGCGCGAGGAGCGAGCGACATGGGGCGCCAGCACGACCAGGACACCTGCGTGACGGTGCATCTCCCGTACCACCCGAGCAGCGTCCGGCGGGCGCGGCACCTGCTCGCCGAGGACCTGCGCCGGACCGGCGTGCGCGAGAGCGTCGTCGACGACGCCGGCCTGGTGGTCAGCGAGCTGCTGACCAACGGCCTCGTCCACGGCAGCCCGAACGCCGACCGCATGATCGCCGTCTCCTGGTGCCTGCGGCCCGAGTGCCTCTGGCTCAGCGTGGTGGACGGCGGGAGCGTCGACGAGCTGAAGGCGGTGCAGCTCAACGACCACGCCCTGAGCGGACGCGGGCTCGCGATCGTGGACCACGTGTGCGACCGGTGGGGCTTCGAGCGGTCCAACGGCACGCGGGTCACCGCCGAGCTGGCCTACGCCTGAGCGGCCGCTGACGCAGCACGAGCCGCGACCCGGAGGTCGCGGCCCGCGGACGGCCGGAGCACTGGGGGGAGGCCCCGCCCGCCATCGACCATGTTCCCCGCGGTGACGGAGGTCATGCATCCCGTCCTGCCCCGGGCGCGCGGCGTCCCGGCCGACGACCCGGCGGGCGGCTGTCCAGGCGCGTCGGGTCCATCCGCCGATGGGTACGGGACCCACTACGGTTCAGGCACTCGGACGGAGGCCGGAGATGAACGCGAGCAGCGAGCACGACGTCGTACCGGTCTTCTTCCTGTCCGACTCCACCGGGATCAGCGCGGAGACGATGGGCAACGCCCTGCTCATCCAGTTCCCCGACCTCCACTTCGAGCGGACGCTCATCCCCTTCATCCACTCCGTCGAGGACGCCCGCCGGGTGGTCGGCATGCTCGACGAGG
Source organism: Nocardioides sp. Arc9.136 (assembly GCF_030506255.1). Taxonomy (NCBI): domain Bacteria; kingdom Bacillati; phylum Actinomycetota; class Actinomycetes; order Propionibacteriales; family Nocardioidaceae; genus Nocardioides; species Nocardioides sp. Arc9.136. Next base: position 2,109,484 of record NZ_CP113431.1, read on the forward strand.
TCGTCGACGGCGGCGTCACGCCGCTCGTCTTCACCACCGCCGCGAACGACGAGGTGCGCGCCGAGCTGTCGCGCACGAAGGCGCCGCTCCTCGACTTCTTCGGGATGCACATGGCGAAGGTGGAGTCGGTGCTGGGACGGCCCGGCATGCGCGAGGCGGCCCGGCTGCACGGCGTCGGAGACATCAAGCGCTACAACGCCCGGATGGCGGCCATCGAGTTCACCATCGAGCACGACGACGGCCAGAGCCTGCGGGCGCTGGAGAAGTCCGACGTGATCCTGCTGGCGCCCTCACGCTGCGGCAAGACGCCGACCAGCATGTACCTCGCCCTGCAGCACGGGTTGTTCGTCGCCAACTACCCGCTCGTCGACGAGGACCTGGACGCCGACGAGCTCCCCGACGTCGTCAGGCCCTACCTGGAGCGCTGCTTCGGCCTCACCACGACCGTCGACCGGCTCAGCCGGGTCCGCAACGAGCGTCGGCCGGGTTCGCGGTACGCCTCGCCCGACCAGTGCCGTTGGGAGCTGCGTCGGGCCGACGCGCTCTTCGGAGCCCACCGGATCCCGGTCATCGACTCCTCCGCCAAGTCCGTCGAGGAGATCTCGGCGCTCATCCTCCAGACCCTCAAGTCCAGCGCACGCAAGCGGGCGCGTCGACAGCACGACGCCAGCACGAAAGGGACACGTCCATGACCAGCCAGAACGTCCGGTGGTTCTCCGAGCTCGGGCTCGCCGACCTCGAGGAGGTGGGCGGCAAGAACGCCTCCCTCGGCGAGATGGTCTCCCAGCTCGCCGACCTGGGGGTGCGCGTGCCCGACGGGTTCGCGACCACCGCCCAGGCGTTCCACCGCTTCATCGGTGACACCGGGCTGGCCGCGCGGATCAACGGGCTGCTCGACGGCCTGGACACCGACGACGTGCGCCGCCTGTCCGAGGTCGGCCGCGAGATCCGCGACGCGGTCGTCGGCCAGCCGTTCCCCGAGGACCTCGAGGCCGACATCCGGAGCGCCTACGAGCGGCTCGCCGAGCAGTCGGCCGGCGCCGAGGGCGAGGAGCCGTCGTTCGCCGTCCGGTCCTCGGCGACCGCCGAGGACCTGCCCGACGCGTCGTTCGCGGGCCAGCAGGAGACGTTCCTCAACGTCCGCGGGATCGACGCTGTGCTCACCGCCATCCGCGAGGTGTTCGCCTCGCTCTACAACGACCGCGCGATCGCCTACCGCGTGCACCACGGCTTCGCCCACGCCGACGTCGGGCTCTCGGCCGGCGTCCAGCGGATGGTGCGCTCCGACCTCGCGTCGTCCGGCGTGATGTTCACGATGGACACCGAGTCGGGCTTCACCGACGCGGTCTTCGTGACCTCGGCGTACGGCCTCGGCGAGGGTGTCGTCCAGGGTGCGGTGAACCCCGACGAGTTCTACGTCTACAAGCCGGCGCTCCGCGCCGGGCGGCCCGCGGTGCTCAAGCGCGGCGTCGGCGGGAAGGCCACCAAGATGGTCTACACCGACGACGCCACGGTCGGGCGGACCACCGAGTTCGTCGACGTCGCGCCGCAGGAGAGCCGGCTGCTCTCGCTGACCGACGACGAGGTCGAGGAGCTGGCCCGCCACGCGCTGACCATCGAGGAGCACTACGGGCGCCCGATGGACATCGAGTGGGGCAAGGACGGGCTCGACGGCCGGCTCTACGTCCTCCAGGCGCGCCCGGAGACCGTCCAGTCGCGCCACACCGGTGCCCTCGAGCGGTTCAAGATCGACCGGGCCGTAACCAAGGGGGCCGACGTCCTGGTCGAGGGCCGGGCGATCGGCCAGAAGATCGGGTCGGGCGCGGTGCGCGTGCTCACCTCGATCGACGACATGCACGAGTTCAACCCCGGCGAGGTCCTGGTCGCCGACATGACCGACCCCGACTGGGAGCCGATCATGAAGCGCGCGGCGGCCATCGTCACCAACCGGGGCGGACGCACCTGCCACGCCGCGATCATCGCCCGTGAGCTGGGCATCCCTGCCGTCGTGGGCACCGGCAGCGGCACCCGTGACCTCGCCGACGGGCGGGAGGTGACCGTCTCCTGCGCCGAGGGCGACACCGGCCTGGTCTACGAGGGCCTGCTCGACTTCGACGTCGAGCGCACCGAGCTCGACTCGATGCCCGACGTCCCGGTCAAGATCATGATGAACGTCGGCACCCCGGAGCAGGCGTTCGCGTTCTCCCGGCTGCCGCACGCGGGGGTGGGGCTGGCGCGGCTGGAGTTCGTCATCAACCGCCAGATCGGCATCCACCCCAAGGCGCTGCTCGACCTGGCCGGCGACCCGGGCTCGCTGCCGGCCGACCTGCGCGAGGAGGTCGAGGAGCTGACCGCGGCGTACCCGGGTCCGCGGGAGTTCTTCGTCCAGCGCGTCGCCGAGGGCGTCGCCATGATCGCCGCGGCGTTCGCGCCGGAGCCGGTGATCGTGCGGATGAGCGACTTCAAGTCCAACGAGTACGCCAATCTCGTCGGCGGCGAGCTGTACGAGCCGGAGGAGGAGAACCCGATGATCGGGTACCGCGGCGCGTCGCGGTACCTCTCGGAGGACTTCGCCGACTGCTTCGCGATGGAGTGCGAAGCGCTGCGGTACGTGCGCGACGAGATGGGCCTGACGAACGTCAAGGTGATGATCCCGTTCGTGCGGACCACCACGGAGGCCCGGGGCGTCATCGAGCTGCTCGGCCGCAACGGCCTGCGGCGCGGGGAGAACGACCTGCAGGTCGTGATGATGTGCGAGGTGCCGTCCAACGCGGTGATCGCCGACCAGTTCCTCGAGCACTTCGACGGGTTCTCGATCGGCTCCAACGACATGACCCAGCTGACCCTGGGGCTGGACCGCGACTCCGCGCTGGTGGCCGGCGGCTTCGACGAGCGCGACCCCGCGGTGCTGCACATGCTCGAGCTGGCGATCAAGGCCTGCAAGGCGCAGGGCAAGTACGTCGGCATCTGCGGCCAGGGCCCCTCGGACCACCCCGACCTCGCCCGGTGGTTGCTCGACCAGGGCATCGAGTCGATGTCGCTCAACCCCGACACCGTGGTCGACACCTGGCTGGACCTGGCCAAGCAGGGTCCCGCCTCCTCGGGCTGAGGCTGGTTTGGGCCGGACGGGCCGGTGGAACGGTCGCAGCATGCGTGCACCGCTCCACCAGGCCCTCCGCGGCCTCGCCGTGTCCTCGACCCTGTGCCTGTGCGTCGGGCTGACCGCGTGCGGGGGTGGCGGCGGAGAAGGTTCGACGACGACGGGCGGGTCCACGACCGGTGCTACCGCGGAGCCGACGACGCAGCCGACCGAGGCGGACCACGAGGCGGCGCACGAGCAGGTCGTGGCGCTCCGCGAGGCCTACGTCGCGGCCGAGGAGGCGGGCGGTGCCTACCAGCGCGCCGTCACCGAGGTGCTGGAGAAGGACCCGTCGGCCGCACCCGACGACCCGTCGCTCGCCGACCGGCGCACGGAGCTCGAGACCGCCCAGCGGGAACGGGACGACACCCTCGAGGCGATCGGTGAGGAGCGTGCGCTCGCCGAGCCGGACGTGCGCGCAGCGTACGACGCGCTGGTCGAGGCCCACGGGGGCTATCGCGACTTCACCGACGCCTTCTACCTCGACTTCCCGCTGATGAAGAAGTCCTTCAGCGCCTGCACGGACGCCTTCGAGCTCGAGGAGGACCCGGACACCTCCAGCATCCGCGCCGTCGCCCAGGCGTGGCTGCGCCAGCACACCGCGGCGGTCACGGACTGCCGGCCGGTCCTGGCGCAGCTGCGGGAGTCGGACAACGACTGGTTCTCCCGGTACGCCGCCGGCCTGGCCGACGTGCTGGAGCGTCGCGAGCGTGCGATGACCCGGGCTCGCGATGCCGAGATCAGCCCCGACGCGGCCGTCCGGGCGCTCAAGGCGGCCAACGCCGACTTCAAGGTCCTCGGGAGCACGAACACCGACTACTCCGGCGAGATGGGACGCCGCGGCGCGAGCGAGGAGTACGACGCGCTGCACGCCGCCCTCGACGAGCAGCTGGGCGGCCACGGCACCGCGGAGGAGTGATCACCACTCGGCCGCGTCGCGGCGTCGGCGCACGAACGCCTCACCGACATCGACGAGGCCGATGATCCCCAGGACGGTCCCGAGCGGTCGTCCCCGGAACCACAGGACCTCGGTCTCGGGGTAGCCCAGCGCCAGCACGGCGCCGGCTCCCACCAGGCAGAGACCGATGACCAGCTGCGTCGCGAAGCTCATGCCCCGACCCTGCCCGGGGTCCCGGTCCCTGCGCATCGGCGGATGGGAGGGGAGCAGCCCGACGAAAGTCGTCCCGGGTCCGTCCATCGGACGAGTTCGTCGACCCGCCGGACGCGAAGAGCCCCTGACCCGCGTCTCCGCTGGTCAGGGGCTCTTCGATCGGTGTCCGAGGGGGGACTTGAACCCCCACGCCCTAATACGGGCACTAGCACCTCAAGCTAGCGCGTCTGCCAATTCCGCCACCCGGACGAGTGCGGAGAAACCGTACTACAGAGATGTCGTACCGACGGAATCGGGGCGTGTGCGCACCGGTGTCATGCTGAGGCCATGCCGAACGACGACCGCTCCGACGCTCCGCAGACCGCCCACGACCCGGCCGCAGAGGTGGTCGAGCTCTGCCGTGACCTGATCCGGATCGACACCTCGAACTACGGCGACCAGGACGGCCCGGGGGAGCGGAGGGCGGCCGAGCACGTCGCGACGCTGCTCGACGAGGTCGGCATCGAGTCCCGCATGATCGAGTCCGAGCCGGGCCGTACGTCGGTCATCGCGCGGTGGGGCGGCGCGGGCGCCGGCGGCAGGGACGACGCGCTACTGCTCCACGGCCACCTCGACGTCGTGCCGGCCGCGGCCGAGGACTGGCAGGTGGACCCGTTCTCCGGCGAGGTCCAGGACGGCTACGTCTGGGGGCGCGGCGCGGTCGACATGAAGGACTTCGACGCGATGCTCCTCTCCGTCGTCCGCGCCCGGCAACGGGCCGGCCGGGTCCCCGAGCGCCCGATCGTCCTGTGCTTCACCGCCGACGAGGAGGCGGGCGGCCACAAGGGCGCCCAGGTGATCGTCGACGAGCACGCCGAGGAGCTGGAGGGCGTCACGGAGGCGGTCGGCGAGGTCGGCGGGTTCTCCGCGACCGTGCGCGGCCGGCGCGTGTACCTCATCGAGGCCGCCGAGAAGGGCATGGCCTGGATGAAGCTGACCGCCCGCGGCCGAGCCGGCCACGGCTCGATGATCAACACCGACAACGCCGTCACGCGGCTCAGCGCCGCCGTGGCGCGCATCGGCGCCCACCAGTGGCCCGTGCGCCTGACCCCGACCATGGAGGTGCTCCTGGCGACGGTCGCGGACCTCGCCGGTACCGAGGCCACGCCGGAGAACGCTCCCGCCCTCATCGAGGAGTTCGGGGGAGCGGCCCGCATGCTCGGCGCGGTGATCACCAACACGACCAACCCGACGATGCTGTCGGCCGGCTACAAGGTCAACGTCATCCCCACCGAGGCCACCGCGTACGTCGACGGCCGGTTCCTCCCCGGCTTCGAGGACGAGTTCTTCGCGACGCTGGCCGAGCTGACCGGCGAGGGCGTCGAGATCGAGCACGTCTCCCACCAGCAGCCCTGGGAGACGCCGTACGAGGGGCACCTCGTCGACGCCATGACCCGCTCGATCCTCGCCGAGGACGAGGACGCCGTGGTCGCGCCGTACCTGATGAGCGGTGGCACCGACGCCAAGCACTTCCGCAGGCTCGGGATGCGCTCCTACGGCTTCGCGCCGCTGCGCCTGCCGGCGGACCTCGACTTCACCGCGCTCTTCCACGGCGTCGACGAGCGGGTGCCGGTCGACGCGCTGGAGTTCGGCGCGCGCGTCTTCGACCGCTTCCTCGACGACGTCTGAGCGCCCTCAGGCGGTGCGGACCGCCCGGATGATCTTGCGGCGCAGGATCACCCGGCGGGTGCCGTCGGGGGTGATCCGGACCCGGTCGAGCTCCCAGCCGCCGTGCTCGGCGCGCTCGACCAGCAGCTTGGTGACGACGTTGCGGGGGAACTCGCGGGAGAACGTGATCTTGTCGAACTCCCACTCGACCCCGCGGTTCAGCGGCAGACGGTGGACCCGGGACATGCGTTCATTCTCCGGACACGTCGTCGAGAGCGTCGACGATCTCGGCTGGCAGGACGAGCTCCTCGACGCCCAGGGCGCCCCGGAGCTGGGCCGCGGTGCGGGCACCGACGATGGGCGAGGTGACGCCCGGCTGGTCGCGCACCCAGACCAGCGCCACCTCGAGCGGCGTCCAGCCCAGGCCGTCGGCGGCGCGGGCCACGGCCTCGACGATGCCGGCGGAGCGCTCGTTGAGGTAGGTGCCGACGAAGCCGGCGAAGTGGGAGGACGCCGCACGGGAGTCCGAGGGGGTCCCGGAGCGGTACTTGCCGGTCAGCACGCCCCGGCCGAGCGGCGACCAGGGCAGCACGCCCACGCCGAGCGCCTCGCAGGCGGGGAGGACCTCCTGCTCGATGCCGCGGTTGAGCAGGGAGTACTCGACCTGGGTCGAGGCCAGCACCGCCCGCCCCGGGACGGCGCGCTGCCAGGTGGCGGCCTGGGCGGTCTGCCAGCCGGTGTAGTTCGAGACCCCGACGTAGGACACCCGGCCCGAGGTGACCGCGATGTCCAGGGCGGAAAGGGTCTCCTCGAGCGGGGTCTCGTCGGACCAGAGGTGGACCTGCCACAGGTCGACGTGGTCGACGCCGAGCCGCTCGAGCGAGGCGTCGAGGGTGGTGAGCAGGTGGCCGCGGGAGGTGTTGTACTCCCGCCCACCGCGGCGCGAGCCGATGCCGGCCTTGGTCGCCAGCACGACGTCCTCGCGGGCGACCACGTCACCGAGGAGGGAGCCGATCAGCTCCTCCGAGGCGCCGCCGCCGTACCCGGCCGCGGTGTCGAGGAGCGTGCCGCCCGCCTCGGCGAACGCGACCAGCTGGTCGCGCGCCTCGTGCTCGTCGGTGTCGCGACCCCACGTCATCGTGCCCAGGCCCAGGCGCGAGACCTTCAAGCCGGTGGCACCCAGAGACCTGTGCTGCATGCCGACAAGGTAGTGGGCGACGCCCCGGGCGGCGTGCCCGGCTCGCGGTACCGGTGTCCGTAGGATCCTCGCCCGTGTGGGACTTCCTCCAGGCCGTCGTGCTGGGCACGATCCAGGGACTCACCGAGTTCCTACCGATCTCGAGCAGCGCGCACCTGCGGATCTTCCCCGAGCTCTTCGGCTGGGGTGACCCGGGCGCGGCGTTCACCGCGGTGATCCAGATCGGCACCGAGCTCGCGGTCCTTCTCTACTTCCGCCACGACATCTGGCGGATCGCCTCGGCGTGGCTGCGGTCCCTGGTCCGGCCGGAGCACCGCGGCACGCTCGACGCCCGGATGGGCTGGTTCATCATCGTCGGCTCGTTGCCGATCGTGCTGCTCGGCGTGGCCCTCAAGGACGTGATCGAGTCCGACTTCCGGAGCCTGTGGATCATCGGCACCACGCTGATCGTGCTCGGCCTGGTGCTCGGCGTCGCGGACCGCGTGGGGTCCTCGGACAAGACGATCAGGCAGATGACGCTGCGCGACGCCGTGCTGATGGGGCTGGCGCAGGCCTGCGCCCTCGTGCCCGGGGTGAGCCGCTCCGGCGCGACGCTGTCGATGGGCCGGATCCTCGGCTACGACCGGGAGGCGGCCACCCGCTACGCCTTCCTGCTCGCCATCCCGGCCGTCGTCGGCGCCGGGCTCTTCGAGCTCAAGGAGATCCCGCACGGCGACAACACCTACGGCTGGGGTCCGACGATCACCGCGACGGTGGTCTCGTTCATCGTCGGGTACGCCGCGATCGCCTGGCTGCTGCGCTACGTCTCGACCCGCTCCTACGCGCCGTTCGTGATCTACCGCGTCGGGCTGGGCGCGCTCGTGCTGGTGCTCGTCGGCACCGGCGTGCTCGCCGCCTGAGGCCGCGGGCCGGCGGACGTCGGGGTCTGACCGGGCGCGCAGATTTCATCGGCCGGCCGACGAACCTGTCGCTCGGCCGATGAAGCTTCAGCGGCCAACCGTGAGTTCCAGCGGCCAGCCGATGAAGTGTCCGCCGCGGGCGGTCGCGACGAGGACGGCGACAACGTCGACGTCGGTCTAGCCGCAGTCCCCGCCACCGCCACCGCCGCCGCAGTCGCTGCCGCCGGCGAACCCACCGCCGACGACGGCGCCCCCGGCGCCCCCGGCGCCGCCGACCTGCCGCCGGGAGGCCTCCGGCACCCGCCAGCGGCCGGACTGGCCGGGCAGCCGCGGGGTGGCCGTGACGAGGAACAGGGCCGCGATGCCGACGGCGACGAGCCCGCCGAGCAGCACCACGGCGACGCTGGCGGCGTTGTCGCGCTGGAGGGCCAGCGCGAGGCAGGCGCCCAGGACGAGGGCCGAGGCCCCGCCGAAGGCGGCCCACGTCGCGCGGGACCGGGCGGTGGTGGCGCTGGCGCTGGCGCTGCGACGGTCGTCCATGACCCGAGTGTGCGGCAGGAACCGCTGCGTGAACAGTGCCCGCAGGCCGTCGTTCCCGGGGCTAGAGCCAGCCGGAGCGCTTGAAGAAGATCCACAGGACGGTCGAGGAGCCGACCATGAGGGCGAGTGCGAAGGCGTAGCCGAAGGTCCAGTGCAGCTCGGGCATGTGGTCGAAGTTCATCCCGTAGATGCCGGCGATGAGGGTCGGGACGACGACGAGGGCGGCCCCGGCCGAGATCTTGCGCATGTCGTCGTTCTGCTGCACCGAGATCCGGGCCAGGTGCGCGTCGAACGCCGACGACAGCAGGGTCTCGAGGCCGTCGACGACCTCGCCCACCTGGCCGAGGTGGTCCAGGACGTCGCGGAAGAACGGGCCCGCCTCCGGTGCGACGCCCTCGACCTCACCGGCGGCGAGGCGGCGCATCGGCTCGCGCAGCGGCTGCACCGCGCGGCGCACCTCGGCGATCTCCCGCTTGAGCGTGTAGATCCGGACCGAGTCGTTGGTGCGGGTGGGGGAGAAGACCGACTCCTCGACCTCATCGACGTCCTGCTGGAGCTCCTCGGCCACGACGCGGTAGGCGTCCACGACCGTGTCGCACACGGCGTACACCACCGCGGACGGGCCGTGGTCGAGCACCGCTTGCCGCGCCTCGAGGTCGTGCCGAGCGGTCGCCAGCTCGGCGCCGCTGCCGTGTCGGACGCTGACGACGAAGTCGCGCCCGATGAAGAGGTTGATCTCGCCGGTCTCCACGGCGTCGTCGACGTCGACGTACCAGAGCGTCTTGAGGACGAGGAAGAGGCTGTCGTCGTACCGCTCCAGCTTGGGCCGCTGGTGCGCCTTGACGGCGTCCTCCACCGCGAGCGGGTGCAGGTCGAACGCCGCGGCGACGTCGGCCAGCTGCTCCTGGCTGGGCTCGTGCAGGCCCAGCCACACGAAGTCGCCCTCGGAGCGGACCTCGGCGCGCAGCTTCGCGTAGTCGTGCGGCGCGCAGTCGACGGGGACGCGCGAGCCGTGGCGGTACAGCGCGCTGTCGACGATCACGCCGGAACCGTAACGCGTGGCGGCCCGCGGGCCGGCGAGCGGCGGACCAGTACTGTTCGGCGCCATGGCCACTGTCATCCTCGTCCGCCACGGTCGGACGACCGCCAACGCCAGCGGGATGCTGGCCGGCCGGATGCCCGGGGTGAAGCTCGACGCGACCGGCCAGCAGCAGGCCGCCCGCGCCGGCGAGCGGATGAAGGACCTGCCGGTGCACGCCATCGTCAGCAGCCCGCTCGAGCGGTGCCGGCAGACGGCCAAGGCGATCATGCAGGCCCAGGCGCCGCCGTTGACGCTGGTGACCGAGAAGGGCATCACCGAGTGCGACTACGGCGAGTGGCAGGGCCGGCAGCTGCGGGACCTGGCCAAGGAGAAGCTCTGGTCGACCGTGCAGTCCCAGCCCTCCGCGGCCGAGTTCCCCGGGGGTGAGTCCCTCGCGTCGATGCAGGCCCGCGCCGTCGCCGCCGTGCGCCGCCACGACGCCGCGGTCGAGGCCGCCCACGGCGCCGGCGCGGTGTGGGTGGCGGTGAGCCACGGCGACATCATCAAGTCGGTCCTGGCCGACGCCCTCGGCATGCACCTGGACCTCTTCCAGCGGATCAACATCGACCCGGCGTCGATCTCGATCGTGCGCTACACCGCCTCGCGGCCCTACGTCCTGGCGACGAACACCCACGCCGGCGACCTGTCGTGGCTCGCCCAGAAGCCGGCCCGCCGCCCGCGCTCGGGCAAGCGGGCGGCCGACGTCGCGACCGCGGCCGCCGACGACGCGGTGGTCGGCGGCGGCGCGGGTCCTTCTGCGGCCTCATAGGGTGGACGGCATGGCACCACTCGTCCACGGGTTCGACCCGCCGGAGCGCTTCGTCACCGGCACCGTCGGTCCCCCCGGTTCCCGCACCTTCTTCCTCCAGGCCCGCAGCGGCGCCAAGCTGGTCAGCGTCGCGCTGGAGAAGCAGCAGGTCGCCGCCCTCGCCGAGCGGGTCGACGAGCTGCTCGACGACGTGATGAGCAGCGAGCGCACCTCCGCGACGGTCCCGGCCGTCGCACCCCTCGACCTGGAGGACACGGACCCGCTCGAGCAGCCGATCGAGGAGGAGTTCCGCGCCGGCACGATGACGCTGTCGTGGGACCCCGACGACGAGCGCGTCGTCATCGAGGTCTTCCCGATCGACGAGACGGCCGTCGTCTCCCCCGAGCAGGTCGACGAGGAGTTCGAGGAGCCCGAGCCCGACGAGGTCCTGCTGGTCCGGATCCCCGCCGGTGCCGCCCGCGCCTTCGTCAAGCGCAGCGAGCAGGTCCTCGAGGCCGGTCGGCCGTCCTGCCCGTTCTGCGGCCTGCCGATCGACCCCGACGGTCACCTGTGCGTCCGGGCCAACGGGTTCCGCCGCCGGGACCCGTGAGCCACACCGAGCCGCCCGCCGTCGACCTGCTGTCCGACGAGCTGGTCCTCCACGGGCGGATCATGCCGGCCAGCAACGCGACGTTCCTCGGCGAGGTCGGCGACGTGAAGGTGGTCTACAAGCCGATCTCCGGCGAGCGCCCGCTGTGGGACTTCCCGTACGGCGACCTGGCCTCCCGCGAGGTGGCGGCGTACCTCGTCTCCGAGGCGACCGGCTGGGACGTCGTGCCGCAGACCTGGCTGCGCGAGGGGCCGCACGGCCGGGGGATGGTCCAGCGCTGGCAGGAGCCGGACCCCGAGCAGGCGGCGGTCGAGATCGTGGCGCACGGCGAGGTGCCGCCCGGCTTCCTGCACGTCTTCGACGGCGTCGACGGCCGGGACCTCCCGGTCAGCCTCGTCCACGAGGACTCGACCGCGCTGCGGCGGATGGCGGTCTTCGACGTCGTGGTCAACAACGCCGACCGCAAGGGCGGCCACGTGCTGGAGATGACCAGCGGCCACCGGTACGGCGTGGACCACGGCATCACGTTCCACCACGAGCACAAGCTGCGCACCGTCCTGTGGGGGTGGCTCGGCGAGCCGCTGCGCGACGAGGACGTCGAGGTGGTCCAGCGGGTCCGCGGCGCCCTCGCCGGCTCCCTCGGCGAGGCCCTCTCGACGCTGCTGACCGACCTCGAGATCGACGCGCTCGACCGGCGGTGCGCCCGCCTGCTCGCCCGCGGCGTGATGCCCGCGCCGCACGGGGAGATGCCGGCCATCCCGTGGCCGCCGTTCTGACCGGGTGTCGTTAGGCTGCGAGCCATGCGTGCCTGGCCGTCCCCGGAAGTCCCCACCCTGCCCGTGAGGGGCCCCGAGGTGTCGGTGCACGACACCGCCACCGGTGCTCTCGTGACCACCACGCCCGAGGGCCCGGCCCGGATGTACGTCTGCGGCATCACGCCGTACGACGCGACGCACCTGGGCCACGCCGCGACGTACGTCGGCTTCGACCTGCTCAACCGCGCCTGGCGCAACGCGGGCCACGAGGTCCGCTACGTCCAGAACGTCACCGACGTCGACGACCCGCTGCTCGAGCGCGCCACCAAGGTGGGCACGGACTGGACCGAGCTGGCCGAGCGGGAGACCGAGCTCTTCCGCCAGGACATGACCGCGCTGCGCGTGCTGGCCCCGGACGAGTACATCGGTGCCGTCGAGTCGATCCCGCTCGTCCTCGACCTCGTCGAGCGGCTGCAGGCCGCGGGCGCGGTCTACCGCGTCGAGGACGACCTCTACATGTCGGTGACCGCGGACCCCGCCTTCGGGCAGGAGTCCGGCTGGGACCGCGAGACGATGCTGCGGGTCTACCCCGAGCGCGGCGGCGACGTGGACCGCCCGGGCAAGAAGGACCCGCTCGACTGCGTCGTGTGGCGCGGTGAGCGCGAGGGGGAGCCGTCCTGGCCGAGCCAGTTCGGCCCGGGCCGGCCGGGTTGGCACGTCGAGTGCACCGCGATCGCGCTGGAGCACCTCGGCGGCGCGTTCGACGTGCAGGGCGGCGGCAGCGACCTCGTCTTCCCCCACCACGAGATGTGCGCCGGCCACGCGCAGGTCGTCGACCCCGGCACGCCGTTCGCCCAGACCTACGTGCACGCCGGGATGGTCGCCTACGACGGGGAGAAGATGTCGAAGTCCCGGGGCAACCTGGTCTTCGTCTCCGCGCTCCGCAACAGCGACGTCGACCCCATGGCGATCCGGCTCGCGCTCCTGCGCCACCACTACCGCGCCGACTGGGAGTGGACCGACGCGGAGCTGTGGGACGCCGTCGACACCCTCGCCGACTGGCGCCGGGCGCTGGCCCTGGGCGCCGGGGCGCCGGCCGCGCCGGTCGTCGCCGAGGTGCTCGAGGCACTGGCGGCCGACCTCGACGCGCCCCGCGCCGTCGCGGCGGTCGACAGCTGGGTCCGCGCGACGCTCGGCACCGGTGGACTCGCCGACACCAGCGACGCGGACGCCGGCATCGCGATGATCGGCGTCCTCGACGCCGCGCTCGGCCTGTCCCTCTGAACCGGGGGACCAGCCGGGGGACTAGCCGGCGCCGCCGCCCGACTCGTCGCCGCGGCGCTTGAGGTACCGCTCGAACTCCCGGGCGATCGCCTCGCCGGAGGCCTCGGGCAGGTCGGTGGTGTCGCGGGTCTCTTCGAGCGCCCGGACGTAGTCGGCGACGTCCTCGTCCTCCTCGGCGAGCTCGTCGACGCCGCGCTCCCAGGCCCGGGCGTCCTCGGGGAGGTCGCCCAGCGGGATGGAGACCTCGAGCAGGTCCTCGAGCTGGCCGATCAGCGCGAGCGTCGCCTTGGGGCACGGCGGCTGCGCGACGTAGTGGGGGACCGCCGCCCAGTACGACACCGCCGGGATGTCGAGGCGCACGCAGGCGTCCTGGAAGACGCCGACGATGCCGGTCGGGCCCTCGTAGGTGGACTGCTCGAGCTTGAGCCGGTCGACCAGCTCGAGCTCGGTCGCCGTGCCGGTCACGGGGATCGGCCGGGTGTGCGGGGTGTCGGCGAGGAGGGCGCCGAGGGTGACGACCAGCTCGCCGCCGAGCTCGTCGCAGGCGGCGAGCAGCTCGGCGCAGAACTGCCGCCAGCGCATGTTGGGCTCGATGCCGCGCACCAGGATGACGTCGCGGTCGAGGTCCGGGGGAGAGGCCACCGCGATCCGGGTGGTGGGCCAGGTGATCCGGCGGTGCCCCAGCTCGTCGGTGCCGACGACGGGACGGTTGACCTGGAAGTCGTAGAACTCCTCGGGGTCCAGCGCGCCGACGATGCGGGCGTTCCAGACGTCGATGAGGTGGTCGACCACCGACGAGGCGGCGTCCGCGGCGTCGTTCCAGCCCTCGAAGGCGGCGATGACCACGGGGTCCACCAGGTCGGGCAGGTCGTCGATCTCGATCACCGCACCAGCGTAGTCAGGCGTCGCGATTTCGCCGGGTCCGACGCCCGGTGTCACGATCTGGGCACACTGTCCAGCACTCGGACGCTCTTCCTACGCTGGAGCCACCCGTTCGGAAGGAGCTGGCGTGCCGCAGCCCGCAACGCCGTCCCACCGCCCCGACGCCACCGAGGCGCTCACCGCTACGTTGCGCGACCGGGTGATGGTGATCGACGGTGCCATGGGCACGGCCATCCAGCGCGACCGCCCCGACGAGGCCGGCTACCGCGGCGAGCGGTTCGCCGATTGGCCCAGCGACGTGGTCGGCAACAACGACCTGCTCACGCTGACCCAGCCGCACATCATCGAGGACATCCACCGCGAGTACCTCGAGGCCGGCGCGGACATCATCGAGACCAACACGTTCAACGCGAACGCCGTCTCCCTGGCCGACTACGGCATGGAGGAGCTGGCCTACGAGCTCAACCTCGAGGCGGCCCGCCTGGCCCGGAGCGCGTGCGACGCGGTCGCCACCCCCGAGCGCCCCCGGTACGTCGCCGGCGCGCTCGGCCCCACGACCCGCACCGCCTCCATCTCCCCGGACGTCAACGACCCGGCCGCCCGCAACGTGTCCTACGACCAGCTCGTCGCGGCGTACCTCACCTCGGCGCAGGGCCTGGTCGACGGCGGCGCCGACCTGCTGATCATCGAGACCATCTTCGACACCCTGAACGCCAAGGCGGCGATCTTCGCGGTCGAGACGCTCTTCGAGCAGCTCAACCGGCGGTGGCCGGTGATCATCTCCGGGACCATCACCGACGCCTCCGGTCGCACGCTGTCGGGGCAGACCACCGAGGCGTTCTGGAACTCCGTGCGGCACGCCCGCCCGATCGCCGTCGGCCTCAACTGCGCGCTCGGCGCCAAGGAGATGCGCCCCTACATCGCCGAGCTCAGCCGGGTCGCGGACACCTTCGTCAGCTGCTACCCCAACGCCGGCCTGCCCAACGCGTTCGGCGAGTACGACGAGGCCGCCGAGGAGACCGCCGCGGTCGTCCGTGAGTTCGCCGACGCGGGCTTCGTGAACCTGGTCGGCGGCTGCTGCGGCACCACGCCCGCGCACATCGGCGCGATCGCCCGCGCGGTGGCCGGCGAGACGCCCCGCGAGGTGCCGAGCATCCCCTCGGCGATGCGGCTCTCCGGCCTCGAGCCGTTCACCATCGACGACCGCTCGCTCTTCGTCAACGTCGGCGAGCGCACCAACATCACCGGCTCGGCGCGGTTCCGCAACCTGATCAAGGACGGCGACTACGACACCGCCCTGTCGGTGGCCGCCCAGCAGGTCGAGAACGGCGCGCAGGTCATCGACGTCAACATGGACGAGGGGATGATCGACGGGGTCGCGGCCATGGACCGCTTCCTCAAGCTCGTCGCCAGCGAGCCCGACATCAGCCGGGTCCCGGTGATGGTCGACTCCTCGAAGTTCGAGGTGATCGAGGCCGGCCTGAAGAACGTCCAGGGCAAGGCGATCGTCAACTCGATCTCGATGAAGGAGGGCGAGGAGTCCTTCCGCACCCACGCCCGCCTGTGCCGCAAGTACGGCGCGGCCGCGGTGGTCATGGCCTTCGACGAGGACGGCCAGGCCGACAACCTCGAGCGGCGCAAGGCGATCTGCGAGCGGGCCTACCGGATCCTCGTCGACGAGGTCGGCTTCCCGGCCGAGGACATCATCTTCGACCCGAACGTCTTCGCCGTCGCGACGGGCATCGAGGAGCACGCGTCGTACGGCCTGGACTTCATCGAGGCGACCCGCTGGATCAAGGAGAACCTCCCCGGCGCGAAGGTGTCCGGCGGCATCTCGAACGTCAGCTTCTCCTTCCGGGGCAACAACCCCGTCCGCGAGGCCATCCACGCGGTCTTCCTGTTCCACGCGATCGCCGCGGGCCTCGACATGGGCATCGTCAACGCCGGCGCCCTCGTGGTCTACGACCAGGTCGAGCCCGAGCTGCGCGAGCGGATCGAGGACGTCGTCCTCAACCGCCGCCCCGACGCCGCCGAGCGGCTCCTCGAGATCGCCGAGGCGCACAACCGCAAGGGCGAGCAGGTCGAGGCGGAGGCCGAGGAGTGGCGCTCGCTGCCCGTCGGGGAGCGGATCACCCACGCGCTGGTCAAGGGCATCGACGCCCACGTGGAGTCCGACACCGAGGAGCTGCGCCAGGAGATCGCCGCCCGCGGCGGCCGCCCGATCGAGGTGATCGAGGGCCCGCTGATGTCCGGCATGGACGTCGTCGGCGACCTCTTCGGCTCCGGCAAGATGTTCCTGCCGCAGGTGGTGAAGTCCGCGCGCGTGATGAAGAAGGCGGTCGCCTACCTCATCCCGTTCATCGAGCAGGAGAAGCTGGACAACCCCGAGCTCGCGACCGCCAAGGACACCAACGGCACGATCGTCATGGCCACGGTCAAGGGCGACGTCCACGACATCGGCAAGAACATCGTCGGCGTGGTGCTGCAGTGCAACAACTTCGAGGTCATCGACCTCGGCGTGATGGTGCCGGCGCAGAAGATCCTCGACACCGCCGCCGAGGTCGGCGCGGACGTCATCGGCCTGTCCGGCCTGATCACGCCCTCGCTCGACGAGATGGTCACGATGGCGACCGAGATGCAGCGCCTCGGCCTGGAGATCCCGCTGCTCATCGGTGGCGCCACCACCTCGCGCGCGCACACCGCCGTCAAGGTCGACCCCCGATACGACGGGCCGGTCGTGTGGGTCAAGGACGCCTCGCGCTCGGTGCCCACCGTCGCCTCGCTCCTGCACGCCGAGCGCCGCGTCAAGCTCCTCTCGGACCTGCAGGAGGACTACGACGCGCTGCGCGCCCGGCACGCGACCAAGCAGGACCGTCCCCAGCTGACCTACGCCGACGCCCGCGCCCGGGCGACGCCGATCGACTGGGAGGGCTACGTGCCGCCGGCGCCCGAGCAGCCGGGCGTGCACGTGCTGGACGACTACGACATCGGTGAGCTGCGCGAGTACATCGACTGGCAGCCGTTCTTCAACGCCTGGGAGATGAAGGGGAAGTTCCCCGACATCCTCAACAACCCCACGACGGGCGAGGCCGCGCGCAAGCTGTACGACGACGCCCAGGCCATGCTCGACCGGATCGTCGCCGAGCGCTGGCTCACGGCGCGCGCGGTCTACGGCTTCTTCCCCGCCAACGCCGAGGACGACGACGTCGTCGTGTGGGCCGACGACGAGCGCCGGGAGCGCCGGACCGTCCTGCACCAGCTGCGCCAGCAGGGGCAGCACCGCGAGGGCGTGCCGAATCGCTCGCTCGCCGACTACGTCGCTCCCGCCGCGAGCGGGCTCGCCGACCACGTCGGGGCCTTCGCGGTGACCGCCGGCATCGGGCTGCCCGAGAAGGTGCAGCAGTTCAAGGACGACCTCGACGACTACAACGCGATCATGGTCGAGGCGCTCGCCGACCGCCTGGCCGAGGCGTTCGCCGAGCGGCTGCACCAGCGCGTCCGCACCGAGCTGTGGGGCCACGAGCCGACCGAGTCGCTCTCCAACGAGGACCTCATCGCCGAGCGGTACGCCGGCATCCGGCCCGCGCCGGGGTACCCCGCGTGCCCGGACCACACCGAGAAGCAGACGATCTGGGAGCTGCTCGACGTGGAGGCCAGCACCGGGATCCAGCTCACCGAGTCGATGGCGATGTGGCCGGGCGCCTCGGTGTCGGGGATCTACTACAGCCACCCGCAGTCGCAGTATTTCGTCGTCGGCCGGCTCGGTCGCGACCAGGTGGCGGCGTACGCCGAGCGGAAGGGGTGGACCCTCGCCGAGGCGGAGCGCTGGCTCTCCCCGAACCTCGGCTACGACCCGGAGGACTGATGACCGCCACGGCGATGGACACCCCCGCGGCGGTGCTGTGGGACATGGACGGCACGCTGGTCGACACCGAGCCGTACTGGATCGAGACCGAGTTCGCGCTCGCGGAGCGGTTCGGCGGCACCTGGTCCGAGGCGCACGCCCTCTCGCTGGTCGGCAACGACCTGATGGTCTCGGCGCGCTTCATCCGTGACCACATGCCGCTCGACCTCCCGCCCGAGCAGATCGTCGACCTGCTCCTCGACGGCGTGGTGGAGCGGGTGCGCCGCAGCGTGCCCTGGTGCGCCGGCGCCCGCGAGCAGCTGCTCGCGCTGGCGGCGGCCGGCGTGCCGTGCGCGCTGGTGACGATGTCCTGGACCCGGTTCGTCGCGCCGATCCTCGACCAGCTGCCCGAGGGGACGTTCGCGACCGTGGTGACCGGCGACCACGTGACGCACGGCAAGCCGCACCCGGAGCCGTACCTCACGGCCGCGGAGCGGCTCGGCGTCGACCCCACCGCCTGCCTGGCGGTCGAGGACTCCGCGACCGGGGCGTCCTCCGCGGAGGCGGCCGGCTGCCAGGTGCTGGTGGTGCCCAACCACGTCGAGGTCCCGCCGGGGGAGCGTCGGGTGTTCGCCCCCTCGCTCGCGGGGCTGGACCTCGCGGAGGTGTGGGCAGGGGCCCGCGCGGGGAACCGGGCCACCAGCCGCCGTGCCGTCGGGTCCTAGTACCACCGGACAATGGCGGGATACCCCCGCCCACCGACAGGATCGTGCTCGCTCGGAGGACCTGGTCCTCCTAGTACCACCAGGAGAGGTCCACATGTTCGTCCGACGTAGTCCCGCCATCGTGCTCGGCCTGGTGTTGAGCGCAGCGGCCCTTGCTCCCGCTCCGGCGTTGGCAAGTGATGGCGGGGCTACGGAGGGCGGTAAGAACCCCGGTCCTGCGGTCGAGGCTCCGGTGTACGCCAAGAGCGACCCGGTCCTGCTCATCAAGGACTGCTCCGGCGCCAGCGCGGTCAAGATCCGTGCAACGGTCATGTCCGACGGCGAGATCGAGGTCGTCGGCGTGGTCTGGAGCGACGACGAGGACACCTGGTCCTGGAAGTTCAAGCACAACGGCGACTTCTCCTTCATGGGTGAGGTCAAGGCGAAGGACGCCGACCGCTCCTTCCGCATCGTCCGGTCGATGGCCGACCTCGCCGGCGAGGACGACGTCCTCTTCCGCGCTGAGAACAACCGCACCGGCGAGATCTGCAAGCTGCAGAAGAGCGTCTGAACCTCCCGACTCCCTATCCTTGGCGCGGCGCCACGACGGCGCGTGTCGAGAGGAGCAGCGTGGGGGTACTGCGCAGCCCGGTCGTGCAGTTCCTGGTGCTGTCCGTCGTCACGATCGTGGCCATCGTCATCGGGACCAACGCCATCGCCCAGCACGTCGCCGAGGACGAGGCCGTCGCCGAGGCACGCAACACGACCGAGGTGCTCGCCAACTCCGTGGCCCGCGCCGAGATCGCTGCCCTCGACGACCGCCTGTTCGAGAGCCGGCCCGGCGCGATCGACCGGTTCTACAACTTCGCCGATCGAGTCCTGCTGGTGGAGAACCCGCGCGCCGTCCGGATCAACCTCTGGCTCGGCGACGGGACGCTCCTGTTCGCCAACCGCCCGGACCGGATGCAGTCGAGGTACGACCTCGGACCCGACCGCGAACGCGTGCTCCGCGAGGGCGGGACCGGGTACGAGATCTCCGACCCGTCGGACCCGGAGAACCTGGGTGACGACGACGAGGACCTCGTGCGCGTCTACACACCGATCAAGGTGAAGGGCGAGCGGCTCCTCTTCGAGGTCTACTACTCCCTCGACCGCATCCAGGATCGTCGCCAGGAGATCCTGAAACCGTTCCGCTGGATCACCATCGGCTCGCTCGCCGGACTCCTGCTGATCGTCACGCCGATCCTCTGGCTGCTGACCCGCCGCCTGACCCGGGCCGGCGAGGACCGCGAGCGCCTGCTCACCTCCGCCGTCGACGCCTCGGACGCCGAGCGTCGCCGGATCGCCCGCGACCTCCACGACGGCGTGGTCCAGGACATCGCCGGCACGACGTTCTCGCTGACCGCCGTGGCGCGCGACGCCGACGTGCCCGCACACGCCCGTCGGACGCTCGCCACCGCCGGCGACTCGCTGCGCGACAGCCTGCGGGCGCTGCGGTCGCTGCTGGCCGAGATCCATCCGCCGGACCTGCACGCGGCCGGCCTCGAGCCGGCGCTCAACGACCTCATCGCCCCCGCGGCGACCGCGGGCATCCAGGCCTCGGTGAGCGTCGACGGGGTCGACGGCGCCTCCGACGCCGCCGTCGCGCTCGTCTGGCGGGTCGCGCAGGAGGCGGTCCGCAACGCCATCCGGCACTCCCGCGCGACGACCATCGCGGTGACGGTGGGGTCCCCGGACGGGAAGCTGCAGCTGGAGGTCGTCGACGACGGGGTCGGCTTCGACCCGGCGGTGTCGGACCCCGACCGCTACGGTCTCAAGGGCCTGCGCAGCCTGGTCAAGGACATCGGCGGCGAGATCGAGGTGCTCTCCGCACCCGGCGAGGGCACGACGGTACGGATGGAGGTCGCCCAGCAGTGAGCAGCTCAACGATCCGCGTCGTCCTCGTCGACGACCACGCGGTGATCCGCGCCGGCCTCGCCCAGCTGCTCGCCGGGACCCCCGACATCGAGGTGGTCGGCCAGGCCGAGAACGGCGAGCAGGCGCTCGACGTCGTCCGCGCGCTGGTCCCCGACGTCGTCCTGATGGACCTGCAGATGCCGGGCGTCGACGGCGTCACGGCCACCCGCAACATCAAGGGTGCGGGCCTGCCCTCCGACGTGCTGGTCCTGACCTCGTACAGCGACACCGAGCGGATCGTGGGGGCGCTCGACGCCGGGGCGGTGGGCTACCTCCTCAAGGACGCCGACCCCGACGACGTCCTCGCCGGCATCCGGGCGGTCAGCCGAGGGGAGTCCCCGATCCACCCGCGTGCCGCCCGCACGCTGCTCGGCGCCCGGTCCGGGGCGCCGCAGGTGCAGCTCACCGCCCGTGAGACCGAGGTGCTCGGCCTGGTCCGCGAGGGCCTGGCCAACAAGCAGATCGCCCGGCGCCTCGACATCACCGAGCGCACCGTCAAGGCCCACCTGACCTCCGCCTTCGCGCGCATCGGCGTGGCCGACCGCACACAGGCGGCCCTGTGGGCCGAGCGCAACCTCGTCTGACCCCTAGGCCGGGTCGGCGGGCGCCTCTCCGACCGCGTCGGGCCGTGGCAGCGGCGGGGGAGTGCCCCCGAACTCCGGGCACAGGGACTGGTGCCGGCACCAGTCGCACAACCGGCTGCGCCGCGGCCGCCAGTCGCCGGTCTCCTCCGCGGAGCGGATCGCGCGCCAGATGGCCTCGACCTTCCGCTCGGTGGCGAGCAGCTCGGCCTCGTCGGGCCGGTAGCGCAGGATCTCCCCGTTGCCGAGGTAGACCAGCTGCAGCACCGCGGGGACGGCGCCGCGGGTGCGCCAGAGCACGAGCGCGTAGAACTTCATCTGGAACAGCGCCTTGGCCTCGAAGCCGGCGGCCGGCGCGCGGCCGGTCTTGTAGTCGACGATCCGGATCGACCCGTCGGGCGCGACGTCGACCCGGTCCACGAACCCGCGCAGCAGCAGCCGCGAGTCGAGCAGGCTCTCGACGTACACCTCGCGCTCGGCCGGCTCCAGCCGCTGGGGGTCCTCGAGGGTGAAGTACCGGTCCAGGACCGTCGCGCACGAGGCGAGCCAGGCGGCCACCTCGGGACCTTCCTCGCCGAACAGCTCGGCCATGGCCGGCTCGTCCTCGCGCAGCTGCTCCCAGGCCGGCACCAGCATGTCGCGCGCCTGCTCGGGGGTCCGCTGCACGGCGGGCAGGTCGAAGAGGTCCTCGAGCACCTTGTGCACCACGGTGCCGCGGACCTGCTGCTCCGACGGCGGCTCCGGGAGCCGGTCGATCGTCCGGAACCGGTAGAGCAGCGGGCAGGTCAGGAAGTCCCCGGCGCGGCTCGGCGAGAGCGCACCGAGGACCTCCACGCCGTCCACGGGCGTCGAGACCCGCTCGGCGGGTGACACGGCCTGCTGCACGCTCATGGGGAGGACCCTAGGTGAGGGCACCGACGGTCCAGCGCACCCCGGCCGGGGAGCCCCCGATACCCTGGCGTCGTGGCCGACCCCGAACCTCCCGGCGACGGCCGGGCGACCACCCGCAGGACGACGAGCCGCGCCCCGGGGACGTTGCGGCTCGGGACCATCGCCGGGGCCGACGTCCTGGTGTCGTCCTCCTGGTTCGTCGTCGCGGCGCTGATCGCCGTGGTGACCGCTCCGCGCGTCGAGCAGGTCGAGCCCGGCCTCGGACCGCTCGCCTACGTCGCCGGCTTCGCCTTCGCGGTGGTGCTCTACCTCTCCGTCCTGCTGCACGAGGCCTCGCACGCCGTCATGGCGAAGCGGTACGGCTTCCCGATCAGCTCGATCACCCTGCACTTCCTGGGTGGCATGACGCAGATCGAGGCGGAGGCGACCAAGCCCCGCCAGGAGTTCGCGATCGCGGTCGTCGGTCCGCTGACCTCGATCGCGGTCGGGATCGCCGCCCTCGGACTGTGGTTCGTGGTGCCCGGCGGGCTCCTCGGGCTCGCGGTCGAGGGCCTCGCGTTCGCCAACCTCCTGGTCGGCGTGCTCAACCTGGTCCCCGGCCTCCCGCTGGACGGGGGCCGGGTCCTCAAGGCCGCCGTCTGGGGCGCGACTCACGACGCGCACCGCGGCACGATCGCCGCCGGCTGGGGCGGGCGGGTGACCGCCGTCCTCGTGCTCCTGTGGCCGTGGGCGCTCGAGCCGCTGTTCGGGGAGCCGCCGCGCCCGCTGGACTTCGTCCTGGCCTTCGTCGTCGCGCTCTTCCTCTGGTCCGGGGCGACCGCCGCCATCGCCTCGGCGCGGATGCGGCGTCGGCTGCCCCGGCTGGTCGCGCGGGACCTGGCGAGGCGCGCCCTCGAGGTGCCGGCCGAGCTGCCCCTCGCCGAGGCGGTGCGCCGCGCGCAGGACGCCCGGGCGGGCAGCATCGTCACCGTGACCTCGGCGGGCAGTCCCGTCGGGCTGGTCAACGAGGCCGCGCTGCTGGCGACCCCCGAGGACCGTCGGCCGTGGGTCGCGACCTCGACGGTGGCCCGCACGCTCGAGGACGGCCTGCGGCTGCCCGCGTCCCTGTCCGGGGAGGAGCTGGTGCGGGCGATCAGCCGGACGCCGGCCGCGGAGTACCTCCTGGTCGAGCCGGACGGGGCGGTGTTCGGCGTGCTCTCCACCGCCGACGTCGATCGCGCGTTCCGGGAGACCCCCCACTAGGGTTCCGCGCATGCCCGACGCCCTTCCCGACGTGAACCGTGACGCCTGGTCGGGGGTCCACCGCGGCCCCCTCCGCGAGGGGGAGTGGGTGCGGCTGACCGACCAGAAGGGTCGCCGCCACAACTTCGAGCTCGTGGCGGGCAAGCGCTTCTTCTCCAACCGCGGACACCTCGAGCACGACGAGCTCATCGGGCGCGAGGAGGGCTTCACCGTCACCTCCTCCGCCGGCGGCGAGTACCTCGTCTTCCGGCCCCTGCTCTCGGAGTTCGTCGTCTCGATGCCGCGCGGCGCCGCGGTGGTCTACCCGAAGGACGCCGCGCAGATCGTCGCGATGGCCGACATCTTCCCCGGCGCCCACGTCGTCGAGGCCGGCGTCGGCTCGGGCGCGCTGACCTGCTCGCTGCTGCGCGCCGTCGGGCCCTTCGGCAAGGTCTCGTCCTACGAGCGCCGCGAGGAGTTCGCCGACGTCGCCCGGAAGAACGTCACCCAGTTCTTCGGCGACCCCGAGGGCCGGACCCACCCCGCCTGGCAGCTCACCCTCGGCGACCTCGCCGAGGCGCTGCCCGCCTCCGGCGAGCGTTGCGACCGGATCATCCTCGACATGCTCGCGCCGTGGGAGTGCCTGGACGCCGCCGCCGACGCGCTGGTGCCCGGCGGGATCGTCTGCGCGTACGTCGCCACCACGACGCAGCTGTCGCGGTTCGTCGAGACGGTGCGGCTCCACGGCGGGTTCACCGAGCCGCAGCCGTGGGAGTCGCTCGTGCGCGACTGGCACGTCGAGGGCCTCGCGGTGCGACCCGGCCACAAGATGATCGGCCACACGGCGTTCCTCGTCACCGCACGCCGGATGGCCCCCGGCCAGCGGCCGCCGCTGAAGAAGCGGCGCCCGGCGCCCGGCGCGTACGGCCCCGACTACACCGGTCCCCGGCCCCCCGGCGTCCCGGTGGAGGAGCCCTCGGAGCCCTCGGACGCCTGAGGCGCCACCGCAACCGATTCGTGACCAACCGGGCGGGTTGAGCCCTTCCGTTGTCGGCGACCGCAGGTAGGGTCGCCAGACACGAGGAGGTGCGCCGATGACATCTGACATCCCTAGCTCAGGCAGCAGCAACCCGGGTGGACGCAGCCCGGAGGAGCTCGCGAGCCAGGTCCGCTTCCTGGAGGCCGAGGTCGGTGACCTCCGCCGCCGGCTCGGCGACTCCCCGTCGCACCACCGCGGCCTCGAGCTGCGCCTGGCCGACGCCCAGCGCTCGCTGGCGGCGGTGACGTCGCAGAACGAGCGCCTGGCCAGCACGCTGCGCGAGGCCCGCGACCAGATCATGAAGCTCAAGGAGGAGGTCGACCGGCTGGCCCAGCCGCCGGCCGGCTTCGGCACGTTCCTGGCCCGCAACGACGACGACTCGATCGACGTCTTCACCGGCGGGCGCAAGCTCCGGGTCAACGTCAGCCCCAGCGTTGACCTCGACACCCTGCGCCGCGGCCAGGAGGTCATGCTCAACGAGGCGCTGAACGTCGTCGCCGCGCTCGACTTCGAGCAGGTGGGTGAGGTCGTGATGTTCAAGGAGCTGCTCGCCGACGGCGATCGCGCGCTCGTCATCGCCAACGCCGACGAGGAGCGGGTCGTCCGGATCGCCGAGCCGCTGCGCGAGGAGACCATCCGGGCCGGCGACAGCCTCCTGCTGGACTCCCGCGCCGGCTACGTCTACGAGAAGGTCCCGAAGTCGGAGGTCGAGGAGCTCGTCCTCGAGGAGGTCCCCGACATCGCCTACGAGTCGATCGGTGGCCTCGGCGGCCAGATCGAGCAGATCCAGGACGCCGTCGAGCTGCCCTACCTCTACCCCGAGCTCTTCCGCGAGCACGAGCTCAAGCCGCCCAAGGGCGTGCTGCTCTACGGCCCTCCCGGCTGCGGCAAGACGCTCATCGCCAAGGCGGTCGCGAACTCGCTGGCCAAGAAGGTCGCCGCGCGGCACGGCGTCGACGGCGCCGGCCAGGAGGTGAAGTCCTACTTCCTCAACATCAAGGGCCCCGAGCTGCTGAACAAGTACGTCGGCGAGACCGAGCGGCACATCCGCCTGGTCTTCCAGCGGGCGCGGGAGAAGGCCAGCACCGGCACTCCGGTGATCGTGTTCTTCGACGAGATGGACTCGCTGTTCCGCACGCGTGGGTCGGGCGTCTCCTCCGACGTCGAGAACACCATCGTCCCGCAGCTGCTCAGCGAGATCGACGGCGTCGAGCTGCTCGAGAACGTCCTGGTCATCGGTGCCTCCAACCGCGAGGACATGATCGACCCGGCGATCCTGCGGCCCGGCCGGCTCGACGTGAAGATCAAGATCGAGCGGCCCGACGCCGAGTCCGCCCGCGACATCTTCTCCAAGTACCTCACGCCCAACCTGCCGCTGCACGCCGACGACCTGGCCGAGTTCGGCGGGGACCGGGAGGCGACCGTCGCCGGCATGATCCGGGCGACCGTCGAAAGGATGTACGCCGAGACCGAGGAGAACCGCTTCCTCGAGGTCACCTACGCCAACGGCGACAAGGAGGTCCTCTACTTCAAGGACTTCAACTCCGGCGCCATGATCCAGAACATCGTCGACCGCGCGAAGAAGATGGCGATCAAGGACCTGCTCGACCACGAGCAGCGTGGTCTGCGGATCGCGCACCTGCTGCAGGCGTGCGTGGACGAGTTCAAGGAGAACGAGGACCTCCCGAACACCACGAACCCCGACGACTGGGCGCGGATCTCGGGCAAGAAGGGCGAGCGGATCGTCTTCATCCGCACGCTCATCAGCGGGAAGCAGGGCACCGAGCCGGGTCGTTCGATCGACACCGTGTCCAACACCGGTCAGTACCTCTGACCGTTCGCGCCGGGACCGTTGCGGGTAACGGTCCCGGCGCGGCGGCACACCCCCGAGGCCGCCCGGAGAAAGGACACCCCTGTGTTGAAGATCCTGCTCATCGTGCTCGTGGTCCTGGCGATCCTGTACGTCGCCTCGATGCTGCTCCGGCGCCGCTAGGCGCCGTCGCCGGCCGGTTCGGTGACGTCGGCGACCTGCGCGCCCACCGCGGCGACCAGGTCGTCGGCGTCGACCGACAGCCCGGCGCCGGGCTCGCCGGCGCCGACCGAGATCCGTCCGCGCACCCGGGTGTCGGCGATGACAGGCAGCGCGGTCCGGCTGCCCAGCGGGGTGATCGTCCCTCGGCGGTAGCCGGTCACCTCGAACGCCTCGTCGGCGGAGGCCATCGTCAGCCGGTTGACGGCGAGGAGCGCGCGCAGCCGGGGCCAGGAGATCTGCCGGTCCCCGGGCACCAGCAGGAACCGGTGGTCACCCGCCGACACCCGCACCACCATGGTCTTCACCAGCTGTCGCGGCTCGACGCCGCGGGCGACGGCCGCCTCCGCCAGCGACGCGGCCGGCCCGTGCCGCACCACCTCGTGCTCGAGCCCCAGCCGCCGGGCGGCCGCTGCGACACGCTCGGCCCCCGTGAGCTGCTGGTCCTCGCTCACGGCGCCACCGCCCGGCCGACGAAGCAGTGGGTCCAGGGCCGGCTCACAGCGGGGCCGGGCAGCCCCACCTCGGTCAGCTCCTCCACCACCAGCCCGGCCGCCTCGACGAGCGCGGGCACGTCGCGGCTGAGGTGGCACCCACCGCACACCGTCCGCTGCACCGGGTCGAGCCGTCGCTGCCACCGGGCCACCCGGTCGTCCGGCGCCAACCCGTGCTCGAGGAGGTGCAGCGCGCCGCCGGGTCGCAGCACGCGACGTACCTCCGCCAGCGCGGCCGCGGGGTCGGGGACGGTGCACAGCGTGAAGGTCGTCAACGCGGCGTCGTACGACGCGTCGGGTGCGTCGAGCCGCTGCCCGTCGAGGCCGGCCCGGCGCACCGGGACCCGACCCGCTCCACGGCGCCCGGCCGACAGCTCCCAGCCGACGTCGGACGGCTCCACCGCGTCGACCGACGCCACCGACGTGGGGTAGCAGGGCAGGTTGAGCCCGCTGCCGAACCCGATCTCCAGGACCCGCCCGGACAGGCCCTCGCAGGCCGCCTCCCGCAGCACGGTCACGTCGGCGCCGGCGAGCGCCCGGTCGGTCAGGTGCGGGACGACCCGCTCGGTCCACAGGCCCATCCCGGCAGCCTAGGCCCGCCCGCCCCGTAGGCTCGGGCCATGAGCGTGCGGCGCGTGATGGGCACCGAGGTGGAGTACGGCATCTCGGTGACCGGCCAGCCCCTGGCCAACCCGATGGTCGCCTCCTCGCAGGTGGTCAACGCCTACGCGTCCGCGACCACTCAGGCCCGCCGCGCCCGGTGGGACTTCGAGGAGGAGTCGCCGCTGCGCGACGCCCGCGGGTTTGACATGTCCCGCCAGGTCGCCGACGCCAGCCAGCTCACCGACGAGGACCTCGGGCTCGCCAACATCATCCTGACCAACGGCGCCCGGCTCTACGTGGACCACGCCCACCCGGAGTACTCCACACCGGAGGTCACCACCCCGCTCGACATCGTCCGCTGGGACAAGGCGGGGGAGCAGGTGATGCTCGACGCCCAGCGCCGGGCCGCGCAGCTGCCGGGGGGCGCGCCGATCGCGCTGTACAAGAACAACACCGACGGCAAGGGCGCGTCGTACGGCGCGCACGAGAACTACCTGATGCGCCGGTCGACGCCGTTCGCCGAGATCGTCCGGCACCTGACGCCGTTCTTCGTGAGCCGCCAGGTGGTCGCGGGCGCCGGGCGCGTGGGCATCGGCCAGGACGGCCGCACCCACGGTTTCCAGGTCAGCCAGCGTTCGGACTTCTTCGAGGTCGAGGTCGGCCTCGAGACGACGCTCAAGCGGCCGATCATCAACACCCGCGACGAGCCGCACGCCGATCCCGAGAAGTACCGCCGGCTGCACGTCATCATCGGCGACGCCAACCTGGCGGAGGTCTCGACGTACCTCAAGGTCGGCACCACCGCGCTGGTGCTGTCGATGATCGAGGACCGGTTCATCACCGTCGACCTGACCGTGGACGGGCCGGTCTCGGCGCTGCGCGCGGTCTCCCACGACCCGACCCTGAAGCAGACCGTCACGCTCCGCGACGGCCGCCGCCTGACCGCCGTCCAGCTCCAGCTGGAGTACCTCGACCTCGCCCGCAAGTACGTCGAGGACCGGTACGGCGCCGACGCCGACGCCCAGACCCTCGACGTGCTCGCCCGCTGGGAGTCGGTGCTCGACCGGCTCGAGCGCGACCCGATGCTCTGCGCGCGCGAGCTGGACTGGGTCGCGAAGCTCAAGCTGCTGGAGTCCTACCGCTCCCGCGACGGGCTGGACTGGGACGACGCCAAGCTGGCTCTGATAGACCTCCAGTACTCCGACATCCGCCCCGAGAAGGGGCTCTACGCCAAGCTCGTCGCCGGCGGCCGCATCGAGCGGCTGCTCGACGACGCGGCGGTGGTCGCCGCGATGCACGACCCTCCGGAGGACACCCGCGCCTACTTCCGCGGGCGCTGCCTGGAGAAGTACGCCGAGCACGTCGCCGCGGCGTCCTGGGACTCGGTCATCTTCGACCTGCCCGGTCGCGAGTCGCTGCAGCGCGTGCCGACCATCGACCCGTTGCGGGGCAGCCGCGCGCACGTCGGGGCGCTGCTGGACCGATGTGAGACGGCCGAGGACTTGTTCACCGCTCTCACCCGCTGACTGAGTAGGGTCGAGGCATGGCACAGGAGCAGAAGCAGCCGAAGAGGTCCTCGGAGACCGAGGAGGTCGTCGAGACCGCCCCGGAGACCGATGTCGCGGAGCGCAAGGAAGCCCTGGACAGCGATGTCGACGACATCCTCGACGAGATCGACGACGTCCTCGAGACCAACGCCGAGGACTTCGTGAAGTCGTTCATCCAGAAGGGCGGCCAGTGACCGACCCCCGCCTGCCCGCTGCCTACCTGCAGCCGGGCGTCTCGTCGTTCGCCGACTTCCTCGCCGACCAGGCCCCCGACCTGCTCCCCGCGCGCCGGGCGGTGCCCCCGGGCAACGCCGGCGACCTCGCTCCGCACGGCACCACGATCGTTGCGGCGACCTTCCCGGGCGGCGTGGTGATGGCCGGTGACCGCCGCGCCACGATGGGCAACATCATCGCCCAGCGCGACATCCAGAAGGTCTTCCCAGCCGACGAGTTCTCCGCCGTCGGCATCGCCGGCACCGCCGGCCTCGCCGTCGAGATGGTGCGGCTCTTCCAGACCGAGCTCGAGCACTACGAGAAGATCGAGGGCACCACGCTGTCGATGGACGGCAAGGCCAACCGGCTCGCCGCCCTGATCCGCGGGAACCTCGGCATGGCCATGCAGGGGCTCGCGGTCGTGCCGCTCTTCGCCGGCTACGACCTGCAGGCCGGCCAGGGCCGGATCTTCAGCTACGACGTCACCGGCGGCCGCTACGAGGAGACGGCGTTCCACTCGGTCGGCTCCGGCTCGCTGTTCGCCCGCGGGGCGCTGAAGAAGCTCTACCGCGAGGACCTCAGCCCCGAGGACTGCGTGACCGTCGTCGTCCAGGCGCTGTACGACGCCGCCGACGACGACTCCGCCACGGGCGGGCCGGACCTGACCCGCCGGATCTTCCCGGTCGTGCAGGTGATCACCGCCGAGGGCGGCCGCCGGATGTCCGACGAGGAGGTCGCCGCCATCGCCGACCGGGTGATCGCCGGGCGGATGAACCGCCCCGACGGGCCCGCCGCGCCCCTGACCGGTCCCTCGACCGGCCCCTCGACCGGAGGTGACGTGCGATGAGCACCCCGTTCTACGTCTCGCCCGAGCAGCTGATGAAGGACCGGGCGGACTTCGCGCGCAAGGGCATCGCGCGCGGCCGGTCGGTCGTCGCGGTGCAGTACGCCGACGGCGTCCTGTTCGTCTCCGAGAACCCCTCCCAGGCGCTGCACAAGGTCTCCGAGATCTACGACCGGATCGCCTTCGCCGCGGTCGGGCGCTACAACGAGTTCGAGAACCTGCGGATCGCCGGCGTGCGGCTCGCCGACATGCGCGGTTACGCCTACGACCGGCGCGACGTGACCGGCCGCGGGCTGGCCAACGCCTACGCCCAGACGCTCGGCACGATCTTCTCCAGCGGCGGCGAGAAGCCCTACGAGGTGGAGATCTTCGTCGCCGAGATCGGCGACGAGCCGTCCTCGGACCAGATCTACCGCCTCACCTACGACGGCCAGGTCGCCGACGAGCACGGGTACGCCGTCATGGGCGGCGCCGCGGAGGTCGTCACCTCCCACCTCAAGCAGCACTACCGCCAGGGCGCGGGGCTCGAGGAGGCGCTCAAGACCGCGGTCGCCGCGCTCGGGCACACCGACACCGAGGACCGCGTCATCCCCGTCGACGACCTCGAGGTCGCCGTCCTGGACCGCAGCCGCGGCCAGCAGCGGAAGTTCAGCCGCCTGTCCCCGGCTCGGCTCGAGGTGCTGCTCGGCGGCCGCGGCGAGACCTCGCCGTCCCAGGTGCACCCGGAGGACGACCCGCCGGTCGCCCCGCCCGCCTGACCCGCCGCTGGTCGAGCCGGCGAGGCCGTCGAGACCCGGTGACCGTCCCTTCGGCGGTGGGCACCTCACCGGGTCTCGACGACGCTCGGCGCCGGCAGCGCGCGGCGCGGCGTACCCGCTTGTCGAGCAGGCGAGCCCCGGCGATCCGTCGTCGAGACCCGGTGACCGTCTCTTCGGCGGCGGGTACCTCACCGGGTCTCGACGACGCTCGGCGCTGGCGCGCCTTCCTGCTCGACCAACGGGCCCGGCGGTGGGCACCTCACCGGGTCTCGACGACGCTCGGCGCTGGCGCGCCTCCCTGCTCGACCAGCAGAGCGCGGCGCGGCGTACCCGCTGGTCGAGCAGGCGAGCCCTGGCGAGCCGTCGTCGAGACCTGGTGACCGTCCCTTCGGCGGTGGGCACCTCACGGGGTCTCGACGACGCTCGGCGCTGGCGCGCCTCCCTGCTCGACCAACGGGCTCGGCGGTGGGCACCTCACCGGGTCTCGACGACGCTCGACCAACGGGCCCGGCGCCGGGGCGCCTCCCGCTCGACCCGCTGGTGCCTGCGTACGTCGTCGGTTCCACCCCTGACGACCAGGCGGTGCGTAGTGTGCATCCATGGACCGCCGGATCTTCGGGATCGAGAACGAGTACGGCGTCACGTGCACGTTCAAGGGCCAGCGCCGCCTCTCGCCCGACGAGGTCGCGCGCTACCTGTTCCGCAAGGTCGTGAGCTGGGGCCGCTCGAGCAACGTCTTCCTGCGCAACGGCGCCCGGCTGTACCTCGACGTGGGCAGCCACCCCGAGTACGCCACCCCCGAGTGCGACGACATCACCGAGCTGGTCACCCACGACAAGGCGGGGGAGCGGGTCCTCGAGGGGCTGCTGCTCGACGCCGAGCAGCGGCTCCACGACGAGGGCATCGCCGGCGAGATCTACCTGTTCAAGAACAACACCGACTCGGCCGGCAACTCCTACGGCTGCCACGAGAACTACCTGGTCGGCCGCAGCGGCGAGTTCTCCCGCCTGGCCGACGTGCTGATCCCGTTCCTCGTGACCCGCCAGATCGTCGTGGGCGCCGGCAAGGTGACCCACACCCCGCGCGGCGCCGGCTTCAGCGTCAGCCAGCGTGCGGAGCACATCTGGGAGGGGGTCTCGAGCGCCACCACGCGCAGCCGCCCGATCATCAACACGCGCGACGAGCCGCATGCGGACGCGGAGAAGTACCGCCGCCTCCACGTCATCGTCGGCGACTCGAACATGAGCGAGACCACGACCATGCTCAAGGTCGCCAGCTGCGACCTGGTGCTGCGCATGATCGAGGAGGGGGTCGTGATGCGCGACCTCACCATGGAGAACCCGATCCGGGCCATCCGCGAGATCTCCCACGACGTCACCGGGACGCGCAAGGTGCGCCTCGCGAACGGCCGGGAGGCGAGCGCGCTGGAGATCCAGGGGGAGTACCTCTCCAAGGCCCGTGACTTCGTGGACCGCCGCGGGATCAGCACCCCGGTCATCGAGCAGGCCCTCGACCTGTGGGAGCGCGGGCTGAAGGCAATCGAGTCCGACGACCTCGGCCTGGTCGACCGCGAGATCGACTGGGTCATCAAGTGGAAGCTCATCGAGGCCTACCGCGCCAAGCACGGCCTCCCGCTGGGGCACCCGCGGATCGCGCAGCTCGACCTCGCCTACCACGACATCCACCGAGGTCGGGGGCTCTACTACCTGCTGGAGAAGCGGGGCAAGGTCGCCCGGGTGACCACCGACCTGAAGATCTTCGAGGCCAAGTCGGTGCCGCCGCAGACCACCCGTGCCCGGCTGCGCGGCGAGTTCATCCGCAAGGCGCAGGAGCGCCGGCGCGACTTCACCGTCGACTGGGTGCACCTCAAGCTCAACGACCAGGCGCAGCGCACCGTGCTGTGCAAGGACCCGTTCCGGGCGTACGACGAGCGGGTGCAGCGGCTCATCGACGGCATGTGACCCGGCCGGCGGCCGGCGTCGTGGCGGGCCTCGTCCAGGGTTCTCTCAGCCACCGCTTGTAGGGTGGCGCCGCTCCGACCCGCCCAGCTCCTGAAGGTGAACTCCGTGTATCGACGTCTGCGTCGTCCTGCTCTTGTCCTGCTGCCGGCCCTGCTGGCCGCCTCGCTGACCGCGTGCGGCGACGACGAGGGCGAGGGGACCACCTCCGGCGACCGCGAGCGGCTCGACGCCGTCAGCGTCTCCGGTGACGTCGGTGAGCAGCCGAAGGTCGAGTGGAAGGGCAGGATGTCCGCCGACGACATCGAGACCGAGACCCTCGTCGAGGGCGACGGCGAGGAGCTCGAGGACGGCGACCAGGTCGTCACCAACATCTGGATCGGCAACGGCTTCACCCAGGAGAAGTCCTACAGCACCTACGACGACAAGCAGCCCCAGACGCTGACGGTCGGCGACGACCTCGCGCCGATCTTCGCCGACGTGCTCGACGGCCAGAAGCTGGGCTCGCGCGTCGCGGTCACGGCCTCGGCCGACGAGGCCTTCGGCGAGGCCGGCAACCCGGGCCTGAACATCGCCAACAAGGACTCGGTCCTGGTCCTCGTCGACCTGGTCGAGGAGTACGTCCCGCCGAAGCCCAAGGACGTCGGCGCCGGTCAGGTCCCCCGCATCGTCTTCGGCGCGAAGGGCGACCCGGTCCGGCTGGACTTCAAGGGCCTGCCCAAGCCCGACGCCGAGGGCGACCTGCTGCGCCACGTCGTCCGCGAGGGCAAGGGCAAGACGCTCACCGAGGACAGCACGGTCAAGGCCGACTACCTCGGCATGGTGTACGGCGGCGGCAAGCCGTTCGACGAGAGCTTCTCCAAGCAGCCCGCCGAGTTCTCCCTGCAGCAGGTCGTGCAGGGGTGGACCCTCGGCCTCTCCGGCCTCAAGGTCGGCAGCCGCGTCCTGCTCTCGATCCCGCCGGACCTCGGCTACGGTGACCAGGAGCAGCCGGGCATCCCGGCCGGCAGCACGCTCTACTTCGTCGTGGACATCGTCTCCGCGAAGTGACGCGTCGCGACGCCCCGGCCGCCCGCGGCCGGGGCGTACGCAGGTGAGTGGAGGAGTGCGGTGAGCGGGACGACCGGCAAGAAGACCGAGCGCCTGCTCAACCTGTTGATCATGCTGCTCGTCCAGCGCCGGTTCGTGCCCAAGGAGCGGATCCGGTCGATCCTCTACCCGGGTACCAGCGACGAGGCGTTCGAGAAGATGTTCGAGCGCGACAAGGACGAGCTGCGCTCGCTCGGCGTGCCGATCGAGGTCGGGCAGATCGACGCCTACTTCGACGACGAGCCCGGCTACCGCATCCGTCCCGACGAGTTCGCGCTGCCCGCGATCGACCTGGAGGCCGACGAGGCCTCGGTCATCGCGCTGGCCACCAAGGTGTGGGAGCACGCGCGGCTGGCCGACGCCACGACCGAGGCGGTCCGCAAGCTGGTCGCGCTCGGCGTGCCCGTCGACGTCAGTGCCCTCGACATCGTCGAGCCGCGGCTGAGCGCCGACGAGCCGTCGTTCGACGTGTTCCTCGAGGCCACCACCGAGCGGACGCCGGTGGAGTTCGAGTACCTCCGCAGCGGTGCGACCACGCCGACGCTGCGGCACCTGCAGCCGTGGGGCGTCGCGCGCTACTCGGGCCGCTGGTACGTCGTGGGCCTCGACACCGACCGCGGCGCCGAGCGCGTCTTCCGGCTCTCCCGCGTCCAGGGGCAGGCCCGCCGGACCGGCGAGCCGGGGTCGTACGACGTCCCGCCGGGCACCGACGTGCGGGCCGTCGCCCGTCGGCTGGCGCCACCGCCGAGCAGCGACCGCACCGTCGTGCTGGTGCGCGCCGGCGCCGGGCACGCACTGCGCCGCAACGCCGACGAGACCGAGGCCGGCGTGCCCGGCCCCGATGACCGGACCCCGTGGG
Source organism: Nocardioides sp. Arc9.136 (assembly GCF_030506255.1). Taxonomy (NCBI): domain Bacteria; kingdom Bacillati; phylum Actinomycetota; class Actinomycetes; order Propionibacteriales; family Nocardioidaceae; genus Nocardioides; species Nocardioides sp. Arc9.136. The sequence goes on from NZ_CP113431.1 coordinate 2,144,008, forward strand.
ACCGGCTGGTGCTGACCCGGGGGATCCCCGGCGCGGCCGACGAGATCCTGGCCCACGGGGCCGACGTGCTGGTCGAGGAGCCCGCGTGGCTGCGCGACCAGGTCGTCGAGCGGCTGACCGCGGCCGTCGCCCTGGCCGGCGCGACCTCGGAGCAGGTGTCGTGAGCCCGCGACGCACCACCCCGGCGCCGGCGAAGCAGCCGGCCAGCGGTGCCAAGGACCAGGTCGCGCGGCTGCTGGCGCTCGTGCCGTACCTCCACGCCCACGACCAGGTCCGCGTCGACGACGCGGCGGCGGCCCTCGGCGTGCCGGCCGACCAGGTCGTCAAGGACCTCAAGGTGCTGCTGATGGTCGGCCTGCCGGGCGGCTACCCCGACGACCTGATCGACGTCGACCTGGACTCCCTCGAGGGACCGGAGGCCGACGGGGTCATCCGGATCTCCAACGCCGACTACCTCGCCCGACCGCTGCGGCTGACCCCGACGGAGGCGACGGCGATCATCGTGGCGCTCCGCGCACTGCGCGGCGGCGCCGGCGAGGAGACGCGCGAGATCGTCGACCGCGCGCTGGGCAAGCTCGAGGCGGCCGCGGCCGAGGCGGCTCCCCGGGTGGACCCCGGCCTCGACGCCGCGGACGTCGACCTCGCGCTGCGCGCCACCCGGCTCCAGCAGGCGGCCGACCGACGCCGGCAGGTCCGGATGACCTACTGGGTGCCGAGCCGCGACGAGCAGTCCGAGCGGGTGGTCGACCCGCGCGGGGTGGTGAACCACCACGGGTGGTCCTACCTGGACGCGTGGGACCACGGCGCCGAGGCCCCGCGCCTCTTCCGGCTGGACCGGATCCGCGACCTCGAGGTGCTCGACCGGCCGATCGATACCGAGCCGGCGGCGCCGCGCGACCTCAGCGAGGGGATCTTCAGCCAGTCCGACGAGACCCGTCGGGTGACCCTGCGGCTGGAGCCGCCCGCGCGGTGGGTGACCGAGTACTACCCCGTCGAGGGCGTCCGCACCGGCGCGGACGGCTCGCTCGAGGTGGACCTCGTCGTGGCCGAGGACCGGTGGCTGCTCCGGCTGCTGCTGCGGCTCGCGCCGGACGCGCAGGTCGTCGTACCCCGAGAGTTCACCGAGACGTTCAGGGCGGCGGCACAGGATGCGCTCAGCCTTTACGACCAACCGGGCGTAGGATGGTCCACGACACACCGCCCGGCTCCACAGCACCCGTGAGGATCCTCATGCTCCCGCTCGTCGCAGGCCTCGGCACCACCGAGCTGCTCATCATCCTGGCCGTGCTGATCCTGCTGTTCGGTGCCTCCAAGCTCCCCGAGCTGGCCCGCGGCAGCGGTCGCGCCCTGCGCATCTTCAAGGCCGAGACCAAGGGCCTGATGGACGACGACGAGGACGAGGCGGCCAAGACGCCCGAGCAGCGCGAGATCGAGGCTCGCCAGCAGGCGCTGCTGGACGCCGAGACCGAGCGCCAGCGCCGCGGCGACACCGCCTGATCCGGGTCGCTTGTCCATCTCCGGGGTCTTCGACCTCTTCCGGGGTCGACCGCACCACCCGGTGGGCGCGGACGGCCGCATGGCGCTGTCCGACCACCTCCGTGAGCTCCGGGCGCGGCTGCTCAAGGCGGTCGTGTTCTTCCTCATCGCCTTCGCGGTCGGCCTGGTCTTCTACGACCCCTACCTGCTCGACCTGATCCTCGACCCGTACTACGACGCCCAGGCGGCCCTGCCCGGTGTCGAGACCAAGGCGTACATCGCCTCGGCCGGCGGCCCGCTCCTGCTGCAGCTGAAGCTCGCCGGCGTCGCGGCGATCGTCGCGAGCAGCCCGTTCTGGCTCTACCAGATCTGGGCGTTCATCGTGCCCGGCCTGCACGCCCACGAGCGGCGCTGGACGCGGGTCTTCGCCGCGATCGCCGGGCCGATCTTCATCATCGGCGTCGCGACCGGTTACTACGTGCTGCCCAAGGGCCTCGAGGTCCTCATCGGCTTCACCCCCGAGGGCCTGGAGAACCTCGTCGAGTTCGGCGAGTACTTCGGCTTCTTCACCCGGATGCTGCTGGTCTTCGGCGTCGCCTTCGAGATCCCGCTGTTCGTCATCATGCTCAACCTGGCGGGGGTGGTGACCGGCAAGGCGCTCGGCCGGTACCGCCCCTGGATCATCATCGGCACGTTCGTCTTCGCCGCCGTGGCCACGCCGTCGACCGACCCCTTCTCCATGCTGATGCTCGCGCTCCCGATGCTCGTGCTCTTCGTGGTGGCCGAGGTGGTCGCCCGGCTGGTCGACCGCTCCCGCGGGCGCGGTGCCGGGAGCACCGACCAGTGGGACGACGACGCGCTGTCGCCGCTGTGACGCCCGCGCCGCTCGCGCCGCAGGACCCCTTCGGCCTCCCGGACTGGCTGGGGGAGGGCGACGTGCTCTGGACCCCCGAGGCCGGCGTACGCACCGGCCACCTCGTGCGTGGCACCCTCGAGGGAGGCGCCGAGGAGTTCCCCTGCGACCTGCTGGCCCTCGACGAGGCGTGGCCGGCGCCCGTCGCCGACGAGGACGCTCGTCGACGCGCCCACCAGGCCTGGCGCCACGGCCAGGTCGACCTGGTGCGCCGCGACGACCGGCTCGCGCTGGCCGTGCCGGGGACGGCGTTCACCGCCGACCGCGTCCTCGACGCCCTCGAGCGGCTGGCGCGGGCCGTGGGTGCGGACCCCGACCGCTACGCCGCGCTCCTGCGCATCGGCAGCGACCGCCGCTCCCACTAGGGCGACGGCACCGCGCCTGCCCGGTCGGCGGGGTGCACACTGCGTGTCGTGCTGCACCTGCGGATCACCTCCCCGGCCGCGCTGACCGACCAGGTCGTCGCGGTCTTCCACGACGACCCCGCCGTCAGCCAGCTCGCGGTCATGGCGGGCGCCTCGGTCCGCCCGGCCGGCGACATCGTGCTCGTCGACGTGGCCCGGGAGGCCGCGAACGACCTCCTCGACCGGCTCGACCGGCTCGGGCTCCCCGAGTGCGGGACGATCCACGTCGAGCCCGTGACGACCTGGGTCTCCCGCGCCGGCTACGACGCCGAGCGGCACACGCCGGGGTCCAGCGCCGACGCCGTGGTCTGGGCCGACGTCACCCAGCGGGCGTACGAGGAGTCCGAGCTGAACTGGACCTACCTGGCGTTCATGACCCTCGCGACGCTGCTCGCCTCGGTCGCGATCGTCGTCGACTCCCAGGTGCTGGTGATCGGCGCGATGGTCCTGGGGCCGGAGTTCGTGGCCATCGCCGCGCTGGGCCTGGCGGCGGTGCGCCGCCGCGGCACCCTCTTCGCGCGGGCGGCCCGGACGCTGGTGGTCGGCTTCGCCGCCGCGATCGGCACCGCGACCCTCGCCGCGCTGGCGGCGCGGTGGCTCGGCTGGGTGCACGCCTCGGACGTGACGGGGGACCGGCCGGGGACCGACTTCATCTACTCGCCGGACCGGTGGTCCTTCGTGGTGGCGCTCATCGCCGCCGCCGCGGGCGTGCTGTCCCTGACCTCGGCGAAGGTCGGCGGCCTGTCGGGCGTCTTCATCTCCGTCACCACGGTGCCTGCGGCCGGCAACGTCGCGCTCGGCGTGGCGTTCGGGGCGACCGAGGAGATCGTCGGCAGCGTGCTCCAGCTGGCCGTGAACATCGGCGGGATGGTGCTCGCCGGCTGGGCCACCCTGGCCCTCCAGCAGGTCGTGTGGGCCCGGATGGCGCGCCACCGGTCCCGGCGGCTCGCGCACGACCCGATCGGCTGATCGACCGATCGGCGTCGGCGGCTGCCGCTCGGCGGTAGGTTCCTGCGCGTGGCCGGCAGCTCCCGCGAGATCGCGCTCCTGACCAACCCCTCCGCCGGCAAGGGCCGCGGCGCCCGCCACCGCACCGCCGCGCTCGGGCGGTTCCGCGACGCCGGCCTGTCCGTCCGGGACCTCGTCGGCCGCGACGCCGACGAGGCGCGGGACCTGGCGCACGCCGCCGTCGCCGACGGCGTCGAGGCGGTCGTGGTCTGCGGCGGTGACGGGATGACGCACCTCGCCGTCCAGGTGCTCGCCGGCACCGGCGTCCCGCTCGGCCTGGTCCCGGCCGGCACCGGCAACGACGTGGCGAGGTCCCTCGACCTGCCGCGGACCGACCCGCTCGCGGCGGCCGACCGGGTCCTCGCGGGCCGCACCCGCACCATCGACCTCGCGCGGTCGGGCTCGCGGTACTTCGTCAGCGTGCTCGCCGCCGGGTTCGACGCGATCGTCAACGAGCGCGCGAACGCCATGACGTGGCCGCGCGGCCAGATGCGCTACAACCTCGCCACCCTCGCCGAGCTGCGCGTCTTCGAGCCGCTGCCGTACACGATCGAGGTCGACGGGCACCGGATCCGCACCGACGCCATGCTCGTGGCGGTCGGCAACGGCCCCTCCTTCGGCGGCGGGCTGCGGATCACCGAGGGCGCCTTGCTCGACGACGGCATGCTGGACGTCGTGATCATCAAGCCGCTGAGCAAGGCCGGCCTCGTGCGGGCCTACCCCCGCCTGTTCGCCGGCACCCACACCCGCTTGCCGCAGTACGAGCACCACCGGGCGCGCCGCGTGACCGTGGCCGCACCGGGGATCGTGTCGTACGCCGACGGCGAGCGGTTCGGCCCGCTGCCCCTGACCGTCGAGTCCGCGCCCGGCGCGCTTACCGTTCTCGCATGAGCGCCGAGGAGCCCGAGACCGACCAGCTCAGCCCCGCGCAGCGCTACGCGGCGTACCGGGCGACCAAGCAGCACCCCGTCCTCAAGGACTTCCGGGCCCTCCACGAATTCCCCCTCGACGACTTCCAGGTGCGCGCCTGCGAGCACATCGAGGAGGGCCGCGGCGTGCTCGTCGCCGCGCCCACCGGGTCCGGCAAGACGATCGTCGGCGAGTTCGCGATCCACCTGGCGCTCGCGACCGGGCGCAAGGCGTTCTACACGACGCCGATCAAGGCGCTGTCGAACCAGAAGTACAACGACCTCGTCCGGCGCTACGGGCCCGAGCAGGTCGGCCTGCTGACCGGCGACAACGTCGTCAACGGCGAGGCACCGATCGTGGTGATGACCACCGAGGTGCTGCGCAACATGCTCTACGCGGGGTCGCGCACGCTGATCGGCCTCGGCTACGTCGTGATGGACGAGGTGCACTACCTCGCCGACCGGTCACGCGGCGCGGTCTGGGAGGAGGTCATCATCCACCTCCCCGAGTCGGTCTCGCTGGTGTCGCTCTCGGCGACGGTCTCCAACGCCGAGGAGTTCGGCGAGTGGCTCGAGACCGTCCGCGGCGACACCGCCACCATCGTGGAGGAGAAGCGGCCCGTGCCGCTCTACCAGCACGTGATGGTGGGCCGCCGGCTGCTCGACTTGTTCGCCTCCTCTGACGTCGACGCGGCGGCGGGCTTCGTCAAGGAGGGCGCTCCGGTCAACGACGAGCTGATGAAGGTGGCCCGCGACGACTGGGCGGCGTCCCGCATCAAGGACCGCCGCTCCGCGCGGGGCTCGGGTGCCCGGGGAGCCCGCCAGGTCGGGAACGGCCGGCGCGTGTGGATCCCCAGCCGGTACGACGTGATCGACCGGCTCGAGCGGGAGAACCTGCTGCCGGCCATCGTCTTCATCTTCAGCCGCGTGGGCTGCGACGCGGCCGTCACCCAGTGCCTCAACGCCGGGGTCCGGCTCACCACGCCCGCCGAGCGCGACGAGATCCACGCCTACGTCGAGGAGGCCACCCGGCACCTGGCCAAGGAGGACCTGCACGTCCTGGGCTACCACGACTTCCTCGAGGGGCTGACCCGCGGCGTCGCCGCCCACCACGCGGGCATGCTGCCGGCGTTCAAGCAGTGCGTGGAGGAGATGTTCCTCCGCGGGCTGTGCAAGGTGGTCTTCGCGACCGAGACGCTCGCGCTCGGCATCAACATGCCTGCTCGCACGGTCGTCATCGAGAAGCTCACCAAGTGGAACGGCGAGAACCACGCCGACATCACGCCGGGGGAGTACACCCAGCTCACCGGTCGCGCCGGCCGTCGCGGGCTCGACGTCGAGGGCCACGGCGTGGTCATGTGGCAGCCGGGCATGAACCCGCGCGAGCTCGCCGGCCTGGCCTCCACCCGCACCTACCCGCTCCGGTCGTCGTTCCGCCCGTCGTACAACATGGCGGTCAACCTGGTGAACCAGTTCGGCCGGGCGCGGTCCCGCGAGCTGCTCGAGCAGTCCTTCGCCCAGTTCCAGGCCGACAAGGCCGTCGTCGGCCTGGCCCGCCAGCTGCGCAAGAGCGAGGACGCGCTGCAGGGCTACCGCGACGCCGCGCAGTGCCACCTCGGCGACTTCATGGAGTACGCCGGGCTCCGCCGCCGCATCTCGGACCTGGAGAAGGACGCCAGCCGCGCACGCCGGCAGGACCGTCGCGACGAGGTGATCGCCTCCCTCGCGCGGCTCAAGGTCGGCGACGTGATCGACGTGCCGTCGGGGAAGTTCGCCGGGTACGCCGTCGTGGTCGACCCCGGCTACAGCGACGAGGGCCCGCGGCCCTACGTCGTCACCCTGGACCGCCAGGCGCGCCGGCTCGGGATGATCGACTTCCAGACGCCGGTGGAGTCGCTCGCCCGGCTGCGGGTGCCGCGCAGCTTCAACGGGCGCAACCCGCAGATGCGCCGGGACCTCGCTGCGGCGCTGCGCACCCGGACCCGCGACCTGCCCCCCGCCCAGCTGCGGCGGAAGTCCTCGCCCGGCGACGCCGGGCTGGACCCCGAGGTGGCCGAGCTGCGCCGGAAGCTCAAGGAGCACCCGTGCCACGCGTGCCCGGAGCGGGAGGACCACAGCCGCTGGGCCGAGCGCTACTTCAAGCTCGAGCGCGACGCCCAGACCCTCGCCCGGCGGGTGGAGCAGCGGACCAACACGGTGGCGCGCCAGTTCGACCGCGTCTGCGACGTGCTCACCGTCCTGGACTACCTCCAGGGCGAGGAGGTCACCGACCGCGGTCGGCACCTGATGCGGATCTACTCCGACATGGACCTGCTGGCCGCCGAGTGCATGCGCAACGGGCTCTGGGACGACCTCACCGCCTCCGAGCTCGCGGCCGTCCTGTCGGTGCTGGTCTTCGAGGCCCGCCGCGCCGACGACCAGTCCTCCCCGCGCATCCCCGGTGGCCGCGTCCGCGGGGTCGTCGAGGAGATGGGCCGGCTGTGGGGGGACCTCGACCGGCTCGAGAAGGAGCACCGGCTCGACTTCCTGCGCCAGCCCGACCTCGGCTTCGCCTGGATGGCCTACCGCTGGGCCGAGGGCGACGAGCTCGACGACGTGCTGGGGGCCTCCGAGCTCGGCGCCGGCGACTTCGTGCGCTGGATGAAGCAGCTGCTCGACCTCGCGGGCCAGGTCGCCGACGCGGCGGGCGAAACCCCGCTCCGCGGCACCGCCCGCGACGTCGTCAAGCGCCTGCGCCGCGGCGTCGTGGCGTACTCCGGCCTGGCGGACTGACGCCCCGCCGCTGGTCCGGTCGGGCGGTCGCTGCGGCCGGTGGACGCCCGGCGGGGGGGGTAGTCCGGCACACCTGCGCCCCGGAACGGTCCCGCAAGGGCGCTCGCGTGGCGGACTACCCCGCTGGGCGGGACCGCGGAGGGGTCAGGACGCGGCGGCGACCGCGTCCGCGATCGGGGTGTCGCCGCCGACCAGCTCCCACTGGTGGCCGATGGTGGCGTCCTCGTCCAGGCAGACGGCGAGCACGCCGGCCACGTCGGAGCGGGTCACCTCGCCGCGCTCGACGGACTCGGCGAGGGTGACCAGGCCGGTCCCGGGGTCGTCGGTGAGGGCGCCGGGGCGGATGATCGTCCAGGCCAGCCCGCTCTCTCGCAGGGCGGCGTCGGCGTCGCGCTTGGCCTCGACGTACACCCTCCAGACGTCCTCGGCGTCGTCGGGGAGGGGCTCGTCGACGCCGATGGCCGAGACCTGGACGAAGCGCTCGATGCCGGCCGTGCGGGCGCCCTCGATCGACTTCAGGGAGCCGCCGAGGTCGACGGTGCGCTTCCGCTCCACGTTGCCGTCGGGGCCACCACCCGCGGCGAAGACCACCGCGTGGCAGCCCTCGAAGGCCTCGGCGAACGCCGCGGCGTCCTGCTGCTCGATGTCGAGCATCCGCACGACCGCGCCCTTCTCCTCCAGCTCGTCGCGGTACTCCTCCTTGCGGACGAGCGCGACGGGCGTGTGCCCGCGCGCGGCGAGCGTCGTGATGAGGTGCTGGGCCACCTTGCCGTGGCCCCCGACGATGGCGATCTGACTCATGCACCCCACCGTACGGACGCGCCGGTGAGGTCCCCCGTCAGCGAGCCAGGACCGCGGTGAGCCGCTCGACGGGGCTGCCGAGAGCCCACTTCTCGGCCAGGGCGGCGAGCCGCTCGGGGTCGCGTGGTGTCGTCGGCAGCGACGTGCGGGAGCGGTCGAGGTCGATGTCCCGCGCGACGGCGACGACCCGCGGTGCGACCTCGAGGTAGTCGGCGGCGGCAGCGAGCTTGGCGCGCGGGCCGGGCCCCATGCCGGAGTCCGGGTCGAGGGCCGCCGCCCGGATGCCTGCCATGTCGCCGTGGCGCCCGAGCAGGCTCGCGGCGGTCTTGTCACCGACACCGGCGACACCGGGGAGGCCGTCGGAGGCGTCCCCGCGGAGCGTGGCGAAGTCGGCGTACTGGCGGGCGTCGACGCCGTACTTCGCCCGCACCCAGTCGTTCGTCACCCGCTCGTGGTTGCCGACCCCCCGCGCGATGTAGAGGACCCGCACGTCCGCCTCGTCGTCGACCAGCTGGAACAGGTCCCGGTCACCGGTCACCACGTCGACGGGCTGGCCGGCCCCGGTGGCCAGGGTGCCGATGACGTCGTCGGCCTCGTAGCCGTCCGCACCCAGCACGCAGATGCCGAAGGCCTCCAGCACCTCGCGGATGATCGGCACCTGGACGCCCAGCGGGTCGGGGACCTCCTCGACGTCGGGGGAGCCCGCGACCTCCTCGACGACCCGGTGCGCCTTGTACGACGGCAGCAGGTCGACCCGCCACTCCGGCCGCCAGTCGTTGTCCCAGCAGCAGACCAGGTCGGTCGGTCGGTAGTCGTCGACCAGCCGGCTGATGAAGTCCAGCAGGCCGCGGACCGCGTTGACCGGCGTACCGTCCGGCGCCTTGATCTCCGGCACGCCGAAGAAGGCCCGGAAGTACATGGAGGCGGTGTCGAGGAGCATCAGGCGGCCGGGCTGGGTGGTCACGGGCGCATCCTGTCAGAACCTGAGCGGGCGCCGTCGCCACCGATCCGGACGCCCGCACCCGCCGGGCGCCCGGCGTGGCTAGGGTGGCCGCCGTGAGCGCTCCCGACGTCGAGGCAACCGACCGGCACATCCTCGAGCTGCTCGCGACCGACGGACGGATGTCCTTCACCGACCTCGGCAAGGCGACCGGCCTGTCCACCTCGGCGGTCCACCAGCGGGTCAAGCGCCTCGAGCAGCGTGGCCTGATCCTCGGGTACGGCGCGACGGTCGACCACGAGCAGGTCGGGCTGCCGCTGACGGCGTTCATCTCGATCCGCCCGATCGACCCTTCCCAGCCCGACGACTCCCCGGACCGGCTCCGCGCGATCAGCGAGATCGAGTCCTGCTGGTCGGTCGCGGGGGAGGAGTCCTACATCCTCAAGGTCAGGACCGAGACGCCGTCGGCCCTGGAGGGCCTGCTGGCGCGCATCCGCGCCGCCGCCAACGTCTCCACCCGCACGACGATCGTGCTCAACACGTTCTACGAGAACCGCCCGGTCCGGGGCGCCGAGCCGGAGGTCGACGAGGGCTGACGGCCGCCGGTCGAGCAGCGGGCAGGGTCGCTGGGCAAGGCCGTGGGTACCTCACCGGGTCTCGACGACGGCTCGCTGGCGCTCGCCTGCTCGACCAACACGACCTCACCGGGTCTCGACGACGGCTCGCTGGCGCTCGCCTGCTCGACCAACAGGACGCCACCGCTGGTCGAGCAGCGAAGGCCCGCTAGGGCGTGAGCGTCGTCGAGACCCCGCGAGCGGCCCGGGGCGGTGGGTACGTCACCGGGTCTCGACGACGGCTCGCTGGCGCTCGCCTGCTCGACCAGCAGGACGCCACCGCTGGTCGAGCAGCGAAGGCCCGCTAGGGCGTGAGCGTCGTCGAGACCCCGCGAGCGGCCTGGGGCGGTGGGTACCTCACCGGGTCCCGACGACGGCTCGCTGGCGCTCGCCTGCTCGACCAGTGGGCGGTCAGGTCAGGGAGAGCTGGGCGTCGAGGGCGGCCCGCTCGGCCCACCAGGCGCGTCCGGCGGCGGGCAGGGTGTGGATCGGGTCGTAGTAGTCGTAGGTGCGGGTGAGCGCCTCGGGGTCGGCCGCCTCGATCGACGTGCGGTAGTTCTTCGTCCACGACGAGACGCCGCGCTCGGTGTCGTACGCCGTCACCTGGTGCACCCACCGCTTGCCGACGAACGGCACGTCGCAGACGATCCGCGGCGTCGCGAAGCCGGGGAGGTAGCCCATGATCGCGGTCTGCAGGCGCTGGGCGTCGGCCAACGAGACCCGCCAGTGCTCGGCGGCGGGGATCATGTCGCACATGTAGAAGTAGTACGGCGTGATCCCGGCGCCGTCGAGCAGGCCGAAGCACAGGTCGAGCAGGGCGTGCGGGTCGGCGTTCACGCCGTCGAGGAGGACGCCCTGGTTGCGCACGTCGCGCACGCCGGCCTCGAGCATCGCCCGGGCGGCGTCGGCGACGAGCGGCGTCACCGAGTGCGCGTGGTTGGCGTGGGTGTGGATGGCGAGCGCGACCCCGCGGGAGCGGGCGAGGGTGGCCACCCGCTCCACGCCGGCGCGGACCTCGTCCTGCAGCCAGTGCTGCGGCAGGCCGATCAGCGCCTTGGTGGCCAGCCGGATGTCACGGATGTTCTCGACCTCGAGCAGCGCGGTCACGAACGCCTCGAGGCGGGGCCACGGCATGTTGGCCACGTCCCCGCCGGAGACGACGACGTCGCGGACGCTCGGCGTACGACGCAGGTAGTCGACCATCGCCTCGAGCCGGTCGTTCGGCTTGGCGAGGAACTTCAGCTTGTCGACGGCGGGGGTGGAGTTGCCGACGAGGTCCATCCGCGTGCAGTGGCCGCAGTACTGCGGGCAGGTCGGCAGCAGCTCGGCGAGGACCTTGGTCGGGTAGCGGTGGGTCAGCCCCTCGGCCACCCACATGTCGTGCTCGTGGAGCGAGTCGCGGCTCGCGTAGGGGTGCGAGGGCCAGTCGGTGCGCCGGTCGGAGAACACCGGGATCATGTAGACCCGCAACGGGTCGCCGTAGAAGGCCTCGGTCAGGGACCCGGGCCCGGCGGGCGTCGCGTGGGGGACCATCGTGTTGAGCATCTGCGGGGGCACGAGCATCGACATGGTCGCGCGCTCGCGCTGGTCGCGCTCGAGGTCGGCGTAGAAGCGCTCGTCGAGCAGGTCGCCCATCAGGTCACGCAGCTGCTTGACGTTCTTGACGCAGTGCGAGCGCTGCCACTGCACCGACTCCCAGTCGGCCCGGGTGACGTCGCGCCAGCCGGGGAAGCGTGTCCAGTCGGGCTCGACCAGCTCGACCCGGCGGTAGGGGTAGGGCTGGCCGGTCTCCAGGCCGATGGAGGTCTCGATGCTCATGGCGGCACGTTAACGTCATCTTTGCGGCATCACCAGCACCACGCCGGAAGATCTTCGGTCAGATCAGTCCGCTCGCGTTCAACGTACGGCGCACGACGGGGTCACCTGGCTCGCGTCCGTAGCGCCAGCGGAAGACCGCCTCCACCACGGCGCGCAGCGGAGCGTCGTCGCCGACGCCGAGCGGGGTGTCCATGAGCAGCAGCCGCGGCGCGTGGCCGTCGTCGTGCGGCGGCTCGTAGTCGTGCACGGGGAGCAGCCGGCCACCGAGCCGCTCGTAGAAGACGATCCGCCTCCGGTGCTCCTCGACCAGGTCGGCGGCGAGCCCCGGCTCCGCGGGGTCCTCGACGTCCCACACGAGCCGCGTGCGTCCCTCGGTCGCCAGCAGGGCGGTCAGGTGCGCCCACATCGCCGAGCCCGTGCCGCGGCCGCGGCGCCCGACGGCGTAGTAGCGCAGGAACGTCCAGGTCGTGGGGCCGAGGTCGCGCACCAGCGCCAGGCCGGCCGGCCCGTCCTCGTCGACGTAGACCAGGAGCCGGTCCACCAGCAGGTCCTCGAACGGCGCGGTGAGCTCGTCGGGGAACGACGCCTCGTAGATCTCCCGGACCCGCGCCAGGTCGGTGGGGGAGAGGTCGGCGACCTCGACCAGCGTGCTCATCCGTGCACCAGCCGTCCGCCGAGGACCGTGCGGAGCACCTCGATGTCCCGGATCCGGGACGGGTCGACGCTCGCCGGGTCGTCCGAGAGCACGGCGAGGTCCGCCAGCCGCCCCGGCAGCACCTGCCCGCGCTCGTGCTCCTGGTGCGAGGCGTACGCCGACCCCAGGGTGTACGCCGTGAGCGCCTCCAGGCCGGTCAGCGCCTCCTCGCGGCCCAGCGCGCGACCACCCTCGGTCGTCCGGTTGACCAGGTCGTGGATGCCCACCAGCGGCCGCCCCTCGACGACCGGCCGGTCCGAGCTGCCGGGCACGACGATCCCGGCGTCGAGCAGCGACCGCCCGCGGTAGGCCCAGCCGGCCCGCTCCGGCCCGAGCGCGCGGAGCATCCCCTCGCCGATCTCGCCGACGAAGCGCCCCTGGGGGACGGGGACCACACCGAGCTCGGCGGACCGGGTGACCTGGTCGGGGCGCGCCACCCCGAAGTGCTCGATCCGGTGCCGCACGTCCGGCCGGGGCCAGCGGCGCTGCGCCTCGGCGTACGCGTCGAGGACGAGGTCGATGGCGGCGTCGCCGATGGCGTGCGCGGCGACGCGCCACCCGGACCGGTGGGCCTGGAGGATCCGGTCGCGCAGCGCCGCGGCGTCGTCCTGGAGGTAGCCGCGCGTGCCGGGGGTGTCGGTGAAGTCCTCGGTCATCGCGCAGGTGTGCCCGATCAGGGAGCCGTCGGAGAAGACCTTGACTGGCCCGATCCGCAGCCGGTCGTCGCCGAGCCCGGTGCGGATGCCGAGGTCGATCCCGGTGCCGAGGTCGTCGGCGGGGTGGGCGGTCAGCGGTCGGAGGACGTCGGCGGCGACCATCAGCTCGACCCGGACGGGCAGCCGGCCGGCGTCGCGCGCGGCCTGGTACGCGGCGACCTCGACCGGGCTCTTCCCGATCCAGCCACCGCCCACGCCGGCCTCCACGACGCTGGTGATCCCCTCGGCGAGGTACGCGTGCCCGGCGCGCTCGACCGCGTGGACCAGCGTGGCGACCGGGTAGGGGAGCACGAGCGGCGACAGCAGCGACTGGGCGGTCTCCTCGAGCAGCCCCGTCGGGCGGCCGGCGTCGTCGGTGACCACCCGCCCGCCGGGCACCTCGACCGGCGCGTCGGCGATGCCGAGGTCGGCGAGCACCGCGGACGAGACCACGCACATGTGCCCGGAGGCGTGCTTGAGCCAGACCCGACGGCCACCGGCCGCGCGGTCCAGGGCGTCCCGGTCGGGGTGGGCGCCGACCTTGTTCTCGTCGTACCCGGCGCCGACCACCCACTCGTCGGGGCCGAGGCCCGCGGCCCGCGCCGCGACCGCGTCGTACAGGTCGGCCAGCGAGGGCACCCGGAGGTCGACCTCGGCCAGGGAGAGCCCGTACCACGCCATGTGGTTGTGGGCGTCGTGGAAGCCCGGCACGACCGTCGCGCCGTCGAGGTCCACGACCCGGTGCGCCGGGACGTCCTCGAGCGCCACGACCCGGCCGTGGAGGATCGCCACCGATCCTGCGACCGCCGAGCGGTCGCGGCCGCCGAGCGTCCGGACCCGGGCGTTGGTGAGCAGCAGGTCGGCACGGAGGGTCCCGGCACGCGTGCCGGTCATGCCAGCTGCGCCTTCGCGACCCGGTGCGACGCGGTGAGCGGGAGGTCGTCGCGGACCGCCCAGCGGCTCGGCACCTTGAACGGCGCGAGCCGCTCCCCGCACCACGCGGCCAGCACCGCCGGGACCTGGTCGGCCGCCAGGCCCGGCGCGACGACGTACGCCATGACCTCCTCGCCGCGCACCTCGTCGGGGACGCCGACGACGGCCGCGAGACGCACCCCCGGGTGGCTCATCAGCACCTCCTCGACCTCGTGCGCCGCGACGTTCTCGCCGCTGCGCCGGATCATGTCCTTGAGCCGGCCCTGGAGGAAGACCCGGCCGTGCTCGTCGGTGCGGGCCAGGTCGCCCGTGGGGAACCAGCCGTCCCGGAACGGGCTGGGGTGGCCGAGGTAGCCGGTCATCATCCCCGGCCCGCGCAGCCACAGCTCGCCGTCGACGACCGTCGCCTCGCGGTGACCCGCCGGGCGTCCCAGGCAGCCGCTCCCCACCAGCTCGTCGTGGTCGGCGTCGGTGACCCGGATGTCGGCCCCGGTCTCGGTCATCCCGAACGCCTCGTACCACCCCACGCCCCAGCGCTCCTCGAGCTCGGCGTGCAGCGACGGCGGGATCGCCGAGCACTGCACGGCGCGCACGCGGTGGGCACGGTCCGCGGCGTCCGGCGGCATCCGCAGCAGCAGCACCGGCATCGACGCCAGGCAGTAGAAGTAGGTCACCCCGTGCGCACGGACCCGCTGCCAGAACGTCGAGGGGTGGAACCCGTCGAGCACCACCAGGTGCGCGCCCGCGAGCAGCGCGCTGACGACGTTCCACTGCGGGTCGACGTAGTGGAAGGGCTGAGCGGTCAGCATGACGTCGTCGCCGGTCAGGTGGGGGAACTCGCGCAGCATCGAGGAGCCGAGGGTGGTCCAGTACTCGTGGGTGAGCAGGCAGCCCTTGGGCCGGCCGGTGGTGCCGGAGGTGTACTGCACGTTGACGACGGCCCCGGGGTCGACCGGGCCCTGGACGTACGGCGCGGTCGGCCGCAGCTCCTCGACCAGCACGACCCGCGGCGGGCGGTCCAGGCCGTCCAGCACCGCCCGGTGGTCCGCGGCCGTGACCGCCAGCCGCACGCCGGCGTCGTCGACCAGGTGCTGGGCGTCGGCCGAGCGGTACCGGACGTTCAGCGGCACGATGGCCGCGCCGAGCCGGACGAGCGCCAGCCACGCCAGCGGGAAGCCCGGCTCGTTCCCGAGCACCACCGCCACCCGGTCGCCGGGCCGCACGCCGAGCTCGCGCAGCGCCTGGGCGTACGACGCCGTCCGCTCGGCCACCTCGGCGAACGTGAGGACGGTGGCGCCCCCGTCGGCCGCCTCGAAGGTCCACGCCGGCCGGTCCGGCCAGGTGGCCGCGGCGCGCTCGAGCGCGACCACCAGGTCCGCGGGGAGGCCGCCGGTCGAGTCACGGGGGAGGTCAGGCTGCTCAGCCACGGACGAACGCCTCACGCGGGGCGGCGCCCTCGCCGGACAGGGAGGTGAGGACCGCGTGGTCGACCTCGCGGGCGAGGGCCTCCCCGAAGCTCGCGTCGAGCCCCTGGTCGAGGACCTGCTTGGCCAGGCTGACCGCCAGGGGAGGGCGCTGGGCCAGCCGGCGGGCCAGGTCGAGCGCGACCTCCTCGAGGTCATCGGCAGGAACGGCACGCGCGACCATCCCGATCCGCGCAGCCTCGACACCGCTGACCCGTTCGCCGAGCAGCAGCAGCTCCTTGGCGCGGGCCCAGCCGACGAGGTGGGGGAGCAGCCGGGAGACGCCACCGGTCACCGAGAGCCCGACGCCGACCTCGGGGAACCCGAACGCGGCGTCCTCGGCGGCGACGACGACGTCGCAGGCCAGCGCGAACTCGCACCCGGCGCCGAGGGCGTAGCCGTGCACCGCGGCCAGGACGGGCGCCGGCAGCTCGCGGACGAGCCGGGTGACGTCCTGGATCGCCTCCAGCCGCGCGCGGGTCTGCAGCACGGTCTCGGCGGGCGGCTCTTCCTTGAGGTCGTGCCCGGCGCAGAAGGCGCGGCCGGCGCCACTCAGCACGACGGCCCGGGCGTCGTCGGCCATCGCCCGGCGCAGGGCGTCGACGAGCCGGTCGGTCAGCTCGGCGGTGACGGCGTTCAGCCGCTCGGGCCGGTCGAGCACGATCCGTGCCACCTGCCCGTCGAGCTCGTAGCGGACGACCACGCGCAATCCTCCTCACATCTTTGCCGATCGATCGATCGATCGGGCTAGGGTGACCGTAGGCCGCGGCGGGCGGCCGGCACAAGCGGTCCGGAGGAGGAGACGTGGCGGGAGCCGGGGAACGGGTGCGGGAGGCGGCCCTGGAGCTGTTCGCCGAGCGCGGCTTCCACGGGGTCGGCATCCGCCAGCTCGCCGAGCGGGCCGGGCTGTCCTCGGCGTCGCTCTACCACTACATGGGCACCAAGGAGGACCTGCTCGCGGCGATCATGCGTGAGTGCCTGGACCGGCTGCTCGGCGACGCGGAGGCCGCGACCGCCGCGCACCCCGACCCGGTCGCCCGGGTCGACGCCCTGGTCCGGGCCCACGTGGTCAGCCATGCCGAGCGGCCGCGCGAGACACGCGTCGTGGACGGCGAGCTGGCCGCGCTGACGGGGGAGGCCCGCGCCGAGGTGGTCGCGCTGCGCGACCGCTACGAGCGGGTGTGGCAGCAGGCGATCGACGCCGGGGCCGCCAGCGGCGTCTTCGTGGTCGGCGACCCGGCGGTCGCCAGACGGGCACTGCTGGAGATGTGCAGCGGCGTCGCGCGGTGGTACGACGCCAGCGGCCCGATGGGTCTCGAGCAGCTCGCCGACCTCTACGCCGGCATGGCCCGCCAGCTGCTCGGTGTGCGCCCCTGAGGAGCCGGACCGGGTCGGCCGGACCCGTGTGTGGCCCGCGCCGCATGCCCGCCCCGACGTCGCGCACCCTCGCGTCCCGGAACCGCGCCGCGGCGTAGCGTGACGGCGCCGACAGCAGCCGCTCCAGGAGGACGACAGTGACGACCGAAGCACCCCGGTGGGCCGACTCCTACGCACCCGGGGTGCCGCTGCGGCTGGACCACCCCGACCGCTCCCTCGTCGACCAGCTCGAGCTGACCGTCGCGCGGCACGGAGCCCGGCCCGCGCTGGACTTCCTCGGCCGCACCACGACGTACGCCGGGCTGGCCGAGCAGGTCGAGCGGGTCGCCGAGGGGCTGCGGCGGCTGGGCGTCGGGCGCGGCGACCCGGTCGCGCTGCTGATGCCGAACTGCCCGCAGCACGTCGTCACCTTCTTCGCGGTGCTCCGCCTCGGCGCGGTGGTGGTCGAGCACAACCCGCTCTACACCGCCGAGGAGCTGCGGGCGCCGTTCCGCGACCACGGGGCCCGCGTGGCCGTCGTGTGGGACAAGGCCGCACCGGTGGTCGAGGCGCTGCGCGACGGCTCCGCGCTCGAGCACGTCGTCGCGGTCGACCTCACCGCCGCGCTGCCGCTGGCCAAGCGGGTCGCCCTGCGGCTGCCGGTCGCCAAGGCCCGCCGGGCGCGCGCCGAGCTGACCGCCGCCGCGCCGGGCACGGTGCCGTACGCGCGGCTGGTGGCGTCGGACCGGATCGCCGCCGACCATCCGCGCCCCACGCCCGACGACGTCGCCCTGGTGCTCTACACCTCCGGCACCACCGGGACGCCGAAGGGCGCCGAGCTGACGCACCGCAACCTGATGGCGAACTGCGTGCAGGGCCGCGCCTGGGTGCCCGGCCTCCGGGAGGGGGAGGAGACCTTCCTGGTCGCCCTGCCGCTCTTCCACGCCTACGGCATCACGATCTCCCTGCTGGCCGGCGTGCTCCTCGGCGCCCGGCTCGTGCTGCTGCCCAAGCCCGACGTCGACCTCGTGCTCGACGCCGTCCGCCGCCGGGTGCCGACCTTCGTGCCGGCCGTCCCGCCGCTCTACCGCCGGATCGCCGAGGAGGCCGAGCGGCGCGGCGTGTCGCTGCACGGGATCCGGTACGCGCTGTCCGGGGCGATGCCCCTGCCCGCCGACCTGGTCGAGCGGTGGGAGGCCGCCACTGGCGGGCTGCTGGTCGAGGGCTACGGCCTCACCGAGACCTCGCCGGTGATCGTCGGCAACCCGATGTCGCCGGCCCGGCGGCCCGGGGCCATCGGGGTGCCGTTCCCCGACGTCGACGTCCGGGTCGTCGACCGCGACGACCCCTCCCGCGACGTGCCGCTCGGCGAGCCCGGTGAGCTGCTCGTCCGGGGTCCGCAGGTGTTCGCCGGGTACCGCGGGCGGCCGGAGGAGACCCAGGCTGCGTTCCACGACGGCTGGTTCCGCACCGGCGACGTCGTGACGATGGCGCCCGACGGCTTCCTCACGGTGGTCGACCGGGTCAAGGAGCTGATCATCACCGGCGGCTTCAACGTCTACCCCAGCGAGGTCGAGGCGGCCCTGCGCGAGCACCCCGACGTCGCGGACGCAGCGGTGGTGGGGGTGCCCGACGGCTCGGGCAGCGAGCAGGTCGTCGCCGCGGTCGTCGCGGCCCCGGGCGCCGTCCCCGACCCCGCCGACCTCGAGGCACACGCCCGCCGCACGCTCACGGCGTACAAGGTGCCGCGCAGGTTCGTGGTCCTCGAGGAGCTGCCCACCAACCCGATGGGCAAGGTCCTGCGCCGGGAGGTGCTCGCGCTGGTGCGGTCCGCCGTCTAGACGGCTGGACCACTGGCGCGGACCAGTGGGCGTGTCGCGGCGGCGACACGCCGAAAGGGTGAGGTTTTCGGCGCCGATCGCGAGCGGACGGGCCCGCCTCTGACCTGCTCCTTTGCGCGTCGGTGCAGGTCAGCGCGCGGTTGACAGGCACCGCCGCCGCCGGTGAGTGTGTCCCGTCCGCCCAGGCACAGCGTGGCCTGTGGACCGACGTCCGAGTGACCGGGCCGGGGGGTGTGGTGCCCAACACCGCTCCGGCCTTGTTCGCGGAGGTCGGTCCGCACCACGAGGTCGGACGCGGAGTGACCCCGAGCCCCCTAGACAACTTCCCGGCGCCTGCACCCAGCGGTGGCCCGGATGGCCCGAAGGGACTCGGGGGCACTCCGCTGCCCGCCGCTCAGGCCGGCCGGATACGGTCGGGCTCGTGCTGAAGCGGTGCCTCGTCGCCCTCGTGGCCGGTGTCCTCCTGGCCCTGGCCTTCGAGCCCGTCGCCGCGGCGTACGTCGTGCCCGTCGCGGTAGCCGGCTTCGCGGTGGCCACCCGCGGCCTGCGGGCCCGCTCGGGGTTCCTCGTCGGACTGGTCTTCGGGGTCGCGTTCTACTTCCCCCACATCCACTGGATGACCGCCGTCGGCACGGACGCGTGGCTGGCCCTGGCCGGCGTCGAGTCGGTCTTCTACGGCCTGCTGGGCGCCGCCGCGGCGTACCTCCACCGGCTGCCAGGCTGGCCGGTGTGGCTCGCGGCGGCCTGGACGACCACCGAGGTCTGGCGCAGCGGCTGGCCCTTCAGCGGCATGCCCTGGGGTCGCCTCGCCTTCGCGGTGGCCGACACCCCGGTCGCGCCGGCCCTGGCCTACGTCGGGATGGTCGGGGTCAGCTTCCTGCTGGCTCTGCTGGGCTTCCTGCTCGCCGCCGCCCTCCTGGCCCTGGCCCGGGCCCGCGACCGGGGGGCCGTGCGCGCCGCGGTCGTCCTGGCCGCCGTGGCGGTCCTCGCCGTGCTGCCGGCCGCGGTGCCCTACGACGTGCCGTCCGCCGACCCCGCTGGGTCCGGCGCCGACACGGTCACGGTCGCCGCCGTCCAGGGGGACGTGCCCGGCCCCGGCAACGACATCCTCTATGACTACCGCGGCGTCACCGACAACCACGTCGAGGCCACCGTCGCCCTGGCCGAGGACGTCGCCGCGGGCGCCATCCCGCCACCCGACCTCGTCGTCTGGCCCGAGAACTCCACCGCGGTCGACCCCTTCGCCGACGCCGCCACCAACGCCGGGATCCGCCGGGCGGTGGACGCCGTCGGCGTCCCGGTCCTGGTCGGCGCGATCGTCGACGCCGGGCAGACCAACGTGCTCAACCAGGGGATCGTCTGGGACCCGGTGACGGGGCCGGGGGAGCGGTACACCAAGTGGCACCCGGTGCCGTACGGCGAGTACATCCCGTTCCGCGAGTTCTTCACCGGCCAGTTCGGGCGCCTCGCGATGATCCCCCGCGACATGATGAGCGGCACCCGCACGACGCCCCTGCGGATCGCGGGGACGACCGTGGCCGACGCGATCTGCTTCGACGTCGCCTACGACGACGGGATCCACGCGCAGGTCCGCAACGGCGCGGAGCTGCTGACGGTCCAGACGAGCAACGCGACCTTCATCGAGACCGACCAGATCGACCAGCAGTTCGCCATCACCCGGCTGCGCGCGATCGAGACCGGGCGCAACGTCGTCGTGGCCGCCACCAACGGCGTCTCGGGGATCATCGGGCCCGACGGCGAGGTCGTGTCCAGCGCCGCGCCCCGCACGCAGGAGGTGCTCGTCGCCGAGGTCGGGCTGTGGTCCGGCACCACGCCCGGTGTGCTGCTCGGCCCCTGGGTCGGGTGGCTCAGTGCGATCGCGACGGGTGTCGGCCTGGTCGCGGCGGTGCTCACGTATCGTCGGAGACGGGAGACGCCCGCACCCGCCGGTGAGCCGGTCGCGGTGCAGGGGAGCGAGGAGCAGGAGAGGGTGCGGTGAGCCAGCCACGGGGCCGCGTCGTGATGGTCGTCCCGACCTACGACGAGGCCGAGAACATCGCCTGGATCGTCGAGCGGCTGCGCGCCGCCGAGCCCGACGTTCACGTGCTCGTCGTCGACGACTCCTCACCCGACGGCACCGGCGACATCGCCGACCGGCTCGCGGCCGCGGACGACCACGTGCACGTGCTGCACCGCACCGAGAAGGCGGGGCTCGGCGCGGCGTACCTCCACGGCTTCGCCTGGGCGCTCGAGGAGGGCTACGACGTCATCGGCGAGATGGACGCCGACGGCTCCCACCAGCCCGAGCAGCTGCACCGCCTGCTCGACGCGCTCGAGGACGCCGACCTGGTCATCGGCTCGCGCTGGGTCCGGGGCGGGTCGGTGGTCAACTGGCCGCTGCGCCGCGAGGCGCTCTCCCGCGGGGGCAACCTCTACGTCCGGCTCCTCCTGGGGATCTCGGTCCGCGACGCCACGGCGGGCTACCGGGTCTTCCGGCGGCAGACGCTCGAGAAGCTCGACCTCTCCGCGGTCCGCTCGACCGGCTACGTCTTCCAGACCGACCTCGTCGCCCGCACCCTCGGCGCAGGGCTGCGGGTCGTCGAGGTGCCGATCGAGTTCGTGGAGCGCGAGCGCGGCGACTCGAAGATGAGCGGCGCGGTCGCCACCGAGTCGCTCAAGCGGATCACCCAGTGGGGCCTGGCCGAGCGCCGCGCCCAGCTGCGGCGGGCCTGGCGCCGGAGGCGGCCCTGATGGCGAGCCCGCACCCCGCTGCCCGTACGTCGCGCCGCCGGCGGTGGACGCTGCTGCCGCTCGTGCTGTTCGTGGCGGTCCCGCTCGCGGAGATCTACGTCCTGATCCAGGTCGGCCAGGTGATCGGCGCGTGGTGGACGATCGTCCTGCTCGTCCTCGACAGCATCCTCGGCAGCTGGCTGATCAAGCGCGAGGGCGGCCGCGCCTGGGCGGCGCTGCGCACGACGCTCGCCTCGGGGCGGATGCCCGCCCGCGAGATCGCCGACGGGGCGCTCGTGCTCATCGGCGGCACGCTCATGCTCAGCCCCGGTTTCGTCTCCGACGCGTTCGGGATCCTGCTCATCCTGCCGGTCACCCGGCCGTTCTTCCGCCGTCTGCTGACCTCCGTCGTCGCCCGGCGCCTCGTCATGGCCGGCCCCGGCGGTCCCGGCTTCCCGCGCACGCCACGTCAGGGCCCCGGAAATGGCGGACGCCCCGGACCAGACGTGGTCCGGGGCGACGTGGTGGACGAGCCCTAGCCGGAGGTCAGGGCTGCGGCCGGAGCGCTCAGGCGCTGGCCTTGCGCTTCTTGGCGTTGGCGCGGTGCAGGTGGGCCGGGCCGATCTCGCCGCCGCGCAGCAGCTCCAGGCGCTCCTTGAGGATGTCCTCGAGCTCCTTCTCCGAGCGGCGCTCGAGCAGCATGTCCCAGTGGGTGCGGGCGGGCTTCTCGGCCTTCTCCTCCGGCAGGATGCCGGCGGTGCTCAGCGCCTCGGCGCCACAGCGCGGGCACTCCCACACGGCGGGGATGTCGGCCTCGACCGACATCGTGATCTCGAACTCGTGGCCCTGCTTGCAGCGGTACCCGACCTGCTGGCGGGCGGCGAACTCGATGCCACGCTCGTCCTCGAAGCTCTGGCCTCCGAGCCGCGCTCCACGAAGTGTGCGCTCAGCCATGGAACGCCTCCCGTTCTGGTATCAGCCATTGACAACTCGAAGTGTTCAACGGTACTGAGCCGCCCAAGATTCCGACAATCGAGCGGCGTCGGTCACTCGGTGCCCCAACCGCGGGGACTGCACACGGTGCGGCGGCGGGTCGGGGGAGTGGCGGGGCGCGGAAGATCCATCGGCTGGCCGATGGAACTCCCGGTTGGCCGCTGAAGTTTCATCGTCCAACCGGGAGCTTCATCGGCTGGCCGCTGAAGCTCCCCGACGCCGGACCGATGCCGGCCGCGCGCCCGGCGGGGCGATCAGGCGACCGCGGGCATCCGGTTGCCGGCGTCGCGGATGCCGCGGGCGGTGTCGACGCGGGCGAGCAGCAGGCCGCCGACGACGAAGAACAGGATCAGCGCGAAGATCGCCGGGCGGTAGGAGTCGGTGAACTGGTAGACAAGGCCGAAGACCAGCGTCCCGAGCCACGAGGTGCCGCGCTCCATGGCGTGGTAGAAGCTGAAGTACTCAGCCTCCTTCCCGCGCGGGACGAGCAGGGAGAAGTACGAGCGCGCCAGCGCCTGGGTGCCGCCGAGCACCACGCCGATGGCCGCTCCGAGCAGCAAGAACGGCACGAGCGCTCCGTCGGGGATGAAGATGGCCGCGGTGACGATCAGGCTCCACACGGCCAGGCCGGCCAGGATCACCTTCTTGGCGCCGACCCGCACCGCCGCTCGACCGAAGAGCAGGGCGCCGAAGACCGCGACCAGCTGGACCAGCAGGTAGGTGCCGAGCACGGTGCCGGTCTCGAAGCCGAGCTCCTCCTCGCCGTACACCGCGGCCTGGCCGATGACGGTCTGGATGCCGTCGTTGAAGAACAGGTACGCCAGCAGGAACGTGACGGCGACGGGGTACTGCCGCAGCTCGCGCAGCGTGACACAGAGCTGGCCGAAGCTGCGCTGCACCACGCCGCCCTCGACCGGCTCGACGTCCGCAGGCGGGTGGTTGCGCAGCCGGGCCCAGGGGATGAGCGTGAACCCGGCCCACCACACCGCCGCGGAGAGCATGCTCAGCCGCACCGCCATCCCCTCGGTGAGCCCGAAGGTGTCGTGGGCGCTGACCACGACGAAGTTGACCGCGAGGAGCAGCCCGCCGCCGGCGTACCCGAACGCCCATCCGCGCGAGGAGACCCGGTCCCGCTCGTGCTCGTCGGAGATCTGCACCAGGATCGCGTCGTTGACGACGGCCGCCGCCCCGAAGCAGACGTTGGCGACGAGGAACGCCGCGACCCCGAGCTGCCAGTTGTCCTCGGTGACGAAGAACAGCAGCGCCCCCGCCGCCGCCCCGGCCCACGCGAAGCCGGCCAGCAGGTCCTTCTTCCGCGACGTCCGGTCCGCGACCGCGCCGAGGAGCGGCAGCAGGACGGCGGCCAGCAGCGTGGAGGCGGTGATGACGTACGCCGGCAGCGACCCGGGCGCGAGGCTGAGCCCGAGGAGGGAGACCCGGTCGTCGACCGCGTCCTCCTCGGCGACGGCGATCAGGTAGGGCCCGAAGAGGACGCCGGCCACCGTGGTGGCGAAGGCGCTGTTGGCCCAGTCGTACCAGTACCAGGCCCGCTGCTCGCGCGCCCGGCTGAGCGGCTCGAGGTCGGCGATCGGGGTCGGGTTCACGTTCGTTGCCTCCACTGTCCTCGGCGGACCAGCACGTCCAGCAGCACGTCGGTGCGGTCGGTCATCAGCCCGTCGACCCCGCGGTCGAGCAGGAGCTCCATCTCGTCGGCCGCGTCGATGGTCCACACGTGGACGTGCAGCCCGGCGGCGTGCGCACGGCGCACCAGGCCGGGGGTGGCCACGACCCACCGGCCGCGACGGTGGGGGACCTGGAGGGCGGCCGCGCGGCCCCGGGTCACCAGGTCGGCCAGCCGCCCGCTGGGCAGCAGCCGGAAGGCGGCGATCTCGGCCGGCGTCGCCGCGGTCGCGACGCGGCCGCGGGTCAGCGCCCGGAACCGTCGCATCCGCGCCTGGACGAAGGAGCCGACGAGCACCCGGTCGTGCGCGCCGTGCTCGTCGAGGAAGCGCGCCAGCGCGTCGGCGGCGCCCTCGGACTTGAGGTCGATGTTGAACCGCGCGTCGGGGAACGCCGCGAAGAGCTCGGCCAGGGTGGGGACCTGCTCGCGGCCACCCACCCGCGCGTGTCGCACCTCGGCGTACGACATCTCCTCGATGACGCCCTCGGCGTCGGTCACGCGGTCGAGCACGGCGTCGTGGAAGGCCAGCAGCACGCCGTCGGTGGTGACGTGGACGTCGGTCTCGAGGTAGCGGTACCCCAGGGCCACGGCGTGCGCGAACGCCGCACGGGTGTTCTCCAGCCCCTCGATCTCGGGGTGGTAGGCGCCGCCGCGGTGGGCGAAGGCCAGCACCGTCCCCGGCGTCGCGAGCACCTCGTCGAGGTAGGCCCAGCCGGTCCGAGGTGCGGTCACCGGAGCAGTATGGCCGCCCCGGTGACCGCCGCCGCGCTCACGTCGCCCGGTCGGCTCAGATGTCGCGGAAGGACTCGATGTTGGCGCCCAGGAGGTTCAGGCGCTCGGCGAGGTCCTCGTAGCCACGGTGGATGACGTAGGTGCTGCGCAGGACCGAGGTGCCCTTCGAGGCGAGCATCGCGAGCAGGATCACCACGGCCGGGCGGAGCGCCGGGGGACACATCAGCTCGGCACCCGAGAACGACGTGGGGCCCTCGATCATCACCCGGTGCGGGTCGAGGAGCTTGACCCGGCCGCCGAGCTTGTTGAGGTCGGTGAGGTAGATCGCGCGGTTCTCGTAGACCCAGTCGTGCAGCAGCGTCTGCCCCTGCGCGACCGCCGCGATGACCGCGAAGAACGGCAGGTTGTCGATGTTCAGGCCCGGGAACGGCATCGGGTGGACCTTGTCCAGCGGCGCGTGCAGCACCGAGGGGTGCGTGGTGATGTCGACGAGCCGGGTCTGGCCGTTGAGCGCGACGTACTCCTCGGAGCGGTCGTAGGAGAAGCCCATCTCCTCGAGCAGCGCGAGCTCGATCTCGAGGAACTCGATCGGCACCCGCTCGATGGTGATCTCGGACTGCGTGACGATCGCGGCGGCCAGCAGCGACATCGCCTCGATCGGGTCCTCGCTCGGGGCGTAGTCGACGTCGACGTCGATCTCGCGCAGGCCGGTCACGGTGAGCGTGGTCGAGCCGATGCCCTCGACCTGCACGCCGAGCTTCTGCAGGTAGAAGCAGAGGTCCTGGACCATGTAGTTCGAGGAGGCATTGCGGATGACCGTGGTGCCCGGGTGGAGGGCGGCGGCCATCAGGGCGTTCTCGGTGACGGTGTCCCCGCGCTCGGTGAGCACGATCGGGCGGCCCGGCTCGATCGCCCGGTTGACCTGGGCGTGGTAGGAGCCGTCGGTCGCCTTGACCTCGAGGCCGAAGGGCCGCAGCGCGGCCATGTGCGGCTCGACGGTGCGGGTGCCGAGGTCGCAGCCGCCGGCGTAGGGCAGCTCGAAGGTGTCCGCGCGGTGCAGCAGCGGGCCGAGGAACATGATGATCGAGCGGGTACGGCGGGCAGCGGTCTCGTCGACGGCACCGAGCTCGAGCTCCCGCGGCGGGACGATCTCGAGGTCGTTGTCGGCGTTGAGCCAGGTGGTCTGCACGCCGAGGCTGTTG
The DNA here is from genome assembly GCF_030506255.1 of Nocardioides sp. Arc9.136. Lineage (NCBI taxonomy): Bacteria > Bacillati > Actinomycetota > Actinomycetes > Propionibacteriales > Nocardioidaceae > Nocardioides > Nocardioides sp. Arc9.136. Next base: position 2,169,982 of record NZ_CP113431.1, read on the forward strand.
AGCACCTCGAGCAGGCGGTTGACCTCCTCGATCCGCGCGACCTTGCGCAGCGTGGTGCGGCCGCGGTTGAGCAGCGAGGCGCACAGCAGCGCGACGCCGGCGTTCTTCGAGGTCTTGACGTCGATCCGGCCCGAGAGGGTGGTGGGGCCGGTGACGCGCAGGTGCGTCGGGCCGGCGCCCAGCGCGACGATCTCGGAGTCGAGCGCGGCACCGATCCGCGCGATCATCTCGAGGGAGAGGTTCTGCTGGCCCTTCTCGATGCGGTTGATCGCGCTCTGGCTCGTGGAGAGCAGGTCGGCCAGCTGGTGCTGGGTGAGTCCCCGGTGCTTGCGGGCGTCCCGGATGAGGTTGCCGATGCGGCCCTTGTAGTCCTGGGTCTGCGTCATGCCGACCACGGTAACTCACATGTGAGATAACGCCATCTCGGCCGGTTCGGGCGTGTCGGACGGCGTGGAGGACCAGCCGGACGGGGTGCAGGATGGCGCCATGCGCGCGACGACCATCCACGGTCCCGGTGACATCCGGTTCACCGACGTACCCGATCCGACCATCATCGAGCCCACCGACGCGATCGTCCGCGTCACCGCGTCCTGCGTGTGCGGCTCGGACCTGTGGCCCTACCGCGGCGAGAGCCCGATCACCCCCGGCGACACCATCGGCCACGAGTGCATCGGCGTCGTCGAGGAGGTCGGCAGCGAGGTGCGCGACATCACGGTCGGCGACCTCGTCGTCGTGCCGTTCGACCACTGCGACGGCACCTGCGCCCACTGCCTCGCCGGCGTGCACTCGGCGTGCGTGGAGCTCGGAATGACCACCACCGGCCAGGCGGAGTACGCCCGTGTCGTGCACGCCGACGGCAGCCTGGTCCGCGTCGACGGTGGGAAGGGCGGGGCGCCGGACCCGGCCCTGGTCCCGTCGCTCGTCGCGCTGTCCGACGTGATGCCGACCGGCTGGCACGCAGCCGTCTCCGCCGGCGTGAAGGCCGGCGACACCGTCGTGGTCGTCGGGGACGGTGCCGTCGGCCTCTGCGGCGTCCTGGCCGCCTCGGTCATGGGCGCCGAGAAGGTGGTCGTCATGTCGCGCCACGAGCCGCGCCAGCGGATCGCCACCGCCTTCGGCGCCACCCACGTCGTCGCCGGGCGCGGCCGGGAGGGCGCCGCGGCGATCAAGGAGATCACCGCCGGGATCGGGGCCGACGCCGTCCTGGAGTGCGTGGGCACCGACCAGGCGATGGGCACCGCGTTCGCCGTCGCCCGCCCCGGCGCGACCGTCGGGTTCGTCGGCGTGCCGCACGGGGTGGAGCTCCCGGTGGGGCGGATGTTCCAGAAGAACGTCGGGCTGGCCGGCGGGATGGCCCCTGTCCGCCGCTACCTGCCCGAGCTGCTCGACCTGGTGCTCAGCGGCACCATCGACCCCGGCCGGGTCTTCGACCTCACGCTGCCCCTCGACCAGGTGGCCGACGGCTACCGCGCGATGGACGAGCGCCGCGCGATCAAGGTGCTGCTGCAGCCGTGAGCCACCTCCGGCTGGGACCGCTGCTGCGGTTCGTCGACGAGTCCAGCGCGACCGTCTGGGTGGAGACCGAGCACGCCGCACGCGTCACCGTGCGGGCCGGCGCGGCGTCGGGGGAGGCCCGCACGTTCGCCGTCCACGGGCACCACTACGCGCTGGTCGAGGTGACCGGTCTCGAGCCCGGCACCCGCACGCCGTACGTCGTCGAGGTCGACGGCGACCAGGTGTGGCCGCCCGCGGACAGCCCGTACCCGCCGTCGGTGATCGGCACGATGCAGGCCGGCCGGCCGCTGCGGATGCTCTTCGGATCCTGCCGGGTCAGCGTCTCCCACGACCAGGCGGGCAACGACCTGCACGGCGTCGACGCCCTGCGCGCCTACGCGCTGCACCTGGCGGGGGACACCAGCGCCGGCGTCGCCGACCACGAGTGGCCCGACCTGGTGCTGTTCCTGGGCGACCAGGTGTACGCCGACGACACCAGCGACGAGATGAAGGAGTTCATCGAGCAGCGACGGGACCCCGAGCAGGCGCCGTGGTACGAGCTCCAGGACTACGAGGAGTACGCCCACCTCTACCGCCTGGCCTGGGACGACCCGGCCAACCGCTGGCTGCTGTCGACGCTGCCGAGCGCGATGATCTTCGACGACCACGACATCCGCGACGACTGGAACACCAGCGCCGACTGGCGCGCGGAGATGGAGGCCACCGACTGGTGGCACGGCCGCGTCGTCGGCGGCCTGGGGTCGTACTGGGTGCACCAGCACATCGGCAACCTGAGCCCGGCCGAGCGCGCCGAGGACCCGCTGTGGCAGCGGATCACCTCCTGGGACGGTGAGGACGAGCTGGACGCGACCGCGGAGGTCGACGCGCTCGCCGACCGCGCCGACCAGGCGCCGGACAGCTACCGCTGGAGCTTCTGCCGCGACTTCGACACCCAGGCCCGGCTGGTCGTCGTCGACTCGCGCGCGGCCCGCGTGCTCACCCCCGACCAGCGCTGCATGCTCGACGACGCCGAGATGGCCTGGCTCGACGAGCGGATGCGCGGCGACGTCGACCACCTGCTGATCGGCACGTCGCTGCCGTTCCTCCTCGCGCCGGCGCTGCACCACGCGGAGGCGTTCAGCGAGGCGCTCGCCCAGGGCCGGCTCGGCCGGCTGTTCAAGCCGCTCGGCGAGCGCGCGCGCCAGGGCGCTGACCTGGAGCACTGGGCGGCCTTCCAGGACGGCTTCCAGAAGGTCGGCCGGATGGTCGTCGAGGTGGCCGCGGGGGAGCGGGGCGAGGCGCCCCGGACGGTGACGTTCCTCTCCGGCGACGTCCACCACAGCTACGTCGCGATCGCCGAGCCCGACCCCGCGAGCGGTCGCACCGCGCAGAGCCGGATCGTCCAGGCGGTCTGCTCGCCGATCCGCAACCCGCTGCCGCGGGTGATGCGGGTGGCGACCGCGCTGGCGGCGTACGGCCAGGCCCGGCCCACTGGGCGCCTGCTCGGCGGGCGGGTGCCCCGCAGCCCGCTGCGGTGGCGGCTCCCGCAGGGGCCCTGGTACGACAACAACCTCGCCGTCCTCGAGCTGCGCGAGCACGAGCTGCACATGGCCTGGTCGCGCGGCGTCACCGACGGCGCCCCCGACCGCCCCGCCCTCGAGCAGGTGGCCGCGGTGGACGTGACGTTCCGCGGGTGAGGGAAGCGGGGAGCGGCGGGGGTGCCGGATTCCCCGGGGCCCCGGGGAATCCGGTGCTCCTCAGGGGTTGCAACCCCTGAGAGGTGCCGGTTCTCCCTGAGGAGTCGGGGCGGTCAGGTGCGGGCGAGGGCCCGCGTCGGCTGGCAGTCGCAGGTGTCCGAGCACGCGAGGTAGGTGTGCGCGGCGTGGCCGCACTGGGCGCACGGCAGGTCGTGCGAGATCGGTCGGGCGTTGGTCTGGACGGTGTCCCACATGGTGTTGGCCTCCGAGGTCGTCGTCCCGACCGTAGGCGCCGGCGTACGGCGTGTGGGCCACAACACACCGGCGGTCACCCAGATGGGTCACGCGGACGGTCCGTCCGGACGACCCGGGCCGGCCGCCTAGGCTGCGGTCCGTGAGCACGGAGGAGACCCGGACGGTCCACAGCACCGAGGTCGGCGGTCCCGGCGGCGCTCGGACGGTGTTCCTCCACGGCCTGTTCGGCCAGGGCAAGAACTTCACCCAGGCCGCGCGGGCGCTGGAGCCCGACCTGCACTCGCTGCTGGTCGACCTGCCCAACCACGGCCGCTCGGGCTGGACCGACTCGGTCGACTACGTCGACGTCGCGGACGCGGTGGCCGAGCACCTGCGCCGCGGCTTCGCGGCCGACGGCCCGGTGCACCTCGTGGGCCACTCGATGGGCGGCAAGGTCGCGATGGTGCTGGCGCTGCGGCACCCGGACCTGGTCGACCGGCTGGTCGTCGTCGACATCTCGCCGACCGGCAGCGGCGGCACGGGGGAGTTCGAGCACTTGCTCGACAGCCTCTCGCGGCTCGACCTGGCCGCCGTCGTACGGCGCGCCGACGCCGACCGGCTGCTGACCGCCGACATCCCCGACGAGCGGGTCCGCGGCTTCCTGCTGCAGAACCTCCGGTCCCACGGGCCCGACTTCCGCTGGCAGGCCAACCTGGCGCTGCTGCGTGCCGAGCTGGAGACGATCGGCGGGTTCCCCGACACCTCGGTGATCGGCGGCGAGTCGTTCGACCACCCGGTGCTCTGGCTGGCCGGCGACCGGTCGCCGTACATCCGTCCCGAGCACGACGCCACCATGCGCCGGCTCTTCCCGCGGACCCGCCTGGTCACCATCAAGGGGGCCGGGCACTGGGTGCACTCCGAGCAGCCCGAGGCGTTCGTCTCGGCGCTCCGGGTCTTCCTGACCGCGTAGCGTGGCGAGCGCGTGGGCCGTCCGCGCGCACCGGACGACGACACAGGAGCACCCGCGTGACGACACTGCCCGACGACCTGGTCCAGCTGCTGCGCGGTCGAGCCCTGTGCTTCGTGACGACGTTGATGCCCGACGGGTCACCGCACGTCACCGAGACCTGGGTCGACACCGACGGCGAGCACGTGGTCGTCAACATCGTCTCCACGCACCAGAAGGCCCGGAACATCGCTCGTGACCCGCGGGTCGCCGTCGCGATCGCCGATCCGGACGCGCCGGCTCGGTACTGGGCCGTCCGGGGCCGCGTCGTCCGCACGACGACCGACGGCGCCGCCGAGCACGTCGACGAGCTGTCCCAGCGCTACATCGGCCGGGCGTACCCGGGCTTCGGCGGGTCCGGTGACCGGGTGCTGGTCACGATCGAGGCCGACAAGGTGCACTCGCCACAGAGGTGACCCCTTCCGGCCCCCACCGTCGCCCTGTCCCAGAGTGCCGATAACTGACATTATGTCATGTAGTGCGGATCCGGGCCCCGGTTCGGCGCTCTCCCCGCATGATGGACCCGTGCCGGACGGACGTTCGTGGATCGCCATGCTTCCTCCCCAGCTGTCGCGCCAGGGCGACGCCCTGACCAGGCTGCTGGGCTTCGCCGAGTCCACACCCGCGGTGTCGTCGCTGTCGGTCGGGTGCTCCCTGGGACGCTCGGCGGCCGACGAGTACTCCGACGTCGACGCTGCCGTCGGGGTCGAGTGCCCGCGCGGCGCGGCGGGCGCGGGTCGGGTGCGCGAGGTCGAGTCGGCACTCGTCGACCTCTTCCGCGACGACCTGGTCGACGCCCTGCGGGAGGAGTCGCTCACCGACGCCTTCTTCATCCGACGCCTGTTCGCCCAGCTGCGCGACGGGGTCCAGCTCGACCTGGCGATCATCGCGGAGGGCGAGGTGCGCCGGGGCGACGCCGCGCCCGACTTCGTGCCGCTCCACCGCTCAGGCAGTCCGGACAGGAAGGACTGGAAGGACTCGCCGGCGGCCACTTTCGTCAGCGCCGAGCAGGTCACCACCTGGGCCTTCCGCGGGTGGCGTGCACTCCTGGACGTCGACAAGCACCTGCGTCGGGGGTCCGCCTGGGAGGCCCACCACCGGCTGCACGAGGCGCGGGAGCAGGTGTGGGCACTGTGGGCGGCGGCGAGGGGTGCGACCTACCCCCAGCACGGGCTGTCCCAGGTCCTCGATCTCGGCCTCGACCCGACCGATCTCCCCCGCGGCGTCGACGCCTCGGTCGCGGGGCTCGGGCTCGACGACCTCCGAACCGCTGCCCTCGCCTGCGCCGACGCCCTCGACGACGCGAGCAGGCAGGCGGCCGCCCACTGCTCCGCGACCCTGCCTGCCGGGCTCGCGGCCTGGGCGCGGCGAGTCCTGGTGCCGGGGTCCGAACGACCCTAGGACGACCCCGGCAGCGCGCTCCCCCGCTCCCGGCCAACGGAACTCCCCAGCACGCCGGGGGGCGCAGCCCCTAGCGTCCCGGACCGTGGCCGACCCCCTGGAGTACGCCGTCATCGCACCCGTCGGCGCCGGGACGACCGCGGACCCGGCGTGGATCTCCGCCTTCGCCCGTCACGTCGAGGCCTGCGGCTTCGGGTCGCTGGTCGCCGTGGAGCACGCGGTGATGATGAGCCGGTACGACAGCGTCTACCCGTACGACGCCTCCGGCCGCGTCGAGCTGCCGGCCGACTGCCCGATCCCCGACCCGCTCGAGCTGCTGGCCTTCCTCGCCGGTCAGACCACCACGCTGGGCCTGGCGACGGGCGTGCTCGTCCTGCCGGTGCACCACCCCGTCGTCCTCGCGAAGCGGCTCGCCACGCTGGACGTGCTCTCCGGCGGCCGGCTCCGCCTCGCGGTCGGCATGGGCTGGATGCGTGAGGAGCTCGAGGCCTGCGACGTGCCGTTCGAGGCACGTGGCCGCCGCGCCGACGAGCAGATCCGGGTCATGCGCGCCCTGTGGGCGGACACCTCGGAGCAGGGGGTCGACCACGACGGCGAGTTCTTCTCCTTCCGCGGGGCCGTCAGCCGGCCGCGGCCGGTCCGCGGGACCGTGCCCGTCCACATCGGCGGCCACTCCCGGGCGGCCGCCCGGCGAGCGGGCCGGCACGGCGACGGCCTGCAGCCGCTCGGCGTCGCCGGCGAGGAGCTCGCGGGCCTGGTCGCGCTGATGCGTTCCTCGGCCGAGGAGGCCGGCCGCGACCCCGACGCCCTCGAGCTGACCCTCGGCCACCTGGTCACCCGGATCGACCAGGGCCGGGCCGAGCGCCTCGCCGCGCAGGGCGCCGACCGGCTGGTGCTGGCGACGAGCGGGACGACCGACCTGGCGCAGGCCTGCGACGAGCTCTCCGCGTGCGCCGAGCGGCTGGGCCTCCGGGCCCGATGACCGCCCTCTCCGTCGAGGACCGCCTCGACCTCCTGGATCTCGTGCACCGCTACGCGGCGTACGTCGACGAGCGGGACGGCGCCCGGGCGGCCGACCTGTTCACCGAGGACGGCGTGCTGGCCTCCCCCGCGCCGCCCGCGTCGCTCGACCCGGTCGTCGAGGCCGTCGGGCGCGACCGGCTGGCGGCGGCGTTCGGCCAGCTGGCCGACCTGCCGGTGACGGTGCACGCCGTGACCGGCGTGGTGCTGGACCCTGTGGGAGCCGACGCGGCACGTGGGCGGGTGACCGTCTCCGCGCACCACGTGAGCGAGCGCGCCGGCGAGCCCACCGACCTGGTGTGGCACGTGCGCTACCTCGACGACTACCGGCGCACGCCGGTCGGCTGGCGCTTCCGGCGCAGGGAGCTGCACCTCGACGTCGTGGAGTCCCGCCGCATCGCCCGCGCCCGGGGGCTCTGAGCGCCGACTAGTGCTTGGTCGCCAGCCTCGACGTCGCCCGGCCGACCAGCCCGGTGCGCCCCGGTGCGACCCGGGCGGCCAGGTCGAGCACCCGGGCGTCGGGGCCGACGACCATCCGGGCGCGGTCCCGCTCGATCGCCTTGACGATGGCCTTGGCGACGCGCGACGGCGGCGGCACCAGGGCCGACAACCGGGAGCTGCCGAGCCTGCGGATCCGCTCCCCCTCGGCGCCGCGGGCACCGCTGGTGATGCCGGTCCGGTGGGTGCCCGGGAAGATCGCGCTGACGCCGACGCCCGTCGTCACCAGCTCCCCGCGCAGCCCCTCGGTGAAGGACCGCACCGCACCCTTCGTCAGCGCGTACGCCGCGTTGTGCGGCAGGCCGAGGAGCCCGGTCATGCTGGAGACGTTGACGATGTGCGCCTCGTCCTGGGCCAGCAGCGTCGGGAGGAACGCATGGCAGCCGTGCACCACGCCCCACAGGTTGACCCCGACCATCCAGCGCACGTCCTCGAGCCGCTCCTCGGCGAAGGCGCCCGCGGAGGTGACCCCGGCATTGTTGACCAGCACGTGCACCGCGCCGTGCGCGGCGAGGACCTCGTCGGGGAGCTCGCCCACCCGCTCGGCGTCCGAGACGTCCGCGAGGTGGGTCGAGGCGCTGACACCGAGCCGACGCACGGCGTCCGCGGTGGTCTCGACCCCACCGGGGCTGACGTCGACGAGCGCCAGGTGGCAGCCCCGGGCCGCCAGCCGCTCGGCGGTCACCCGGCCGATCCCGCTCCCCGCGCCGGTGACGACCGCGACCCGACCGGCCAGCTGCTGCATGCGACTCCCCCGTGGCTGCGTACGTCCGTCCCCACCCGCACGGGTCCAGAACTAGAACGTGTTATACCAGCAGGCCGCGGCTCACCCGTCCCGGCGCCGCCGCGCGGCCGCCGTCCCCTCGAACTGGCGCGCGCTGCGCCGCACCAGCCCCTCCGCCGCCGCCGGGTCGGCCTCGTAGGTGTCCAGCAGGGCCCGCGCCCCGGCGCTGACCGCGTCGTCGGGTCCGGCCGTGGGGGTCCCGGACGACTCGGCCGCCAGGAGCGCCGACTGCATCGCGTTGCGGACCGCCTCCCTGCCCACGGCCAGCCGGAGCTCGCCGCCCGCCGTGCCGCGCAGCACGAGCTCCCGGGCCCGCTCGTCGTAGGAGACCCGTCCCGCGGTCGCCGCGCGGAGCCGTCCGTCGAGGTCCTCCACCACGTCCTCCCGACGCCGGGCGCGGTCCGGGCCGGCGCCGCGCGAGCCTCGACCGTACGGCGCGCGGAGGCGCCGTGTCCCGGAACCAGCGCCTCCCTAGACTTCCGGTGAACCGACCGGACCACCGAGGAGGACCCGTGCCCGTCACCCGTGGCTTCTTCCGCAAGCGCGACGAGGGCCCCGCCGGGCGACTGCCACCAGGGCAGTACGACACCGGCAGCAGCTGGCCGGTCCTGACCGCCGAGGCCGCGCCCGACCTGGCGCCGGCCGACTGGCGGATCAGCGTCGACGGGCTGGTCGAGGCGCCGAGCACGTGGACCTGGGACGAGGCGCACGCCCTGCCCGGCTCGACGTACACCGGCGACATCCACTGCGTGACGACGTGGTCGAAGTTCGACATGACCTTCCGCGGCGTCAGCGTCGACGACCTGCTGACCGCCGCACGCCCCCGGCCCGAGGCCCGCTTCGTGCTGGCCCACTCCAGCACCGGCTACACCACGAACCTCCCCCTCGACGACGTCACCGGCGGGAAGGCCTGGGTGGTCTGGGAGGTCGACGGGAAGCCCCTGTCGCGCGAGCACGGCGGCCCCGCGCGACTGCTCGTCCCGCACCTGTACTTCTGGAAGTCCGCCAAGTGGGTCTCCCGGCTCGAGCTGCTCGCCGAGGACCAGCAGGGGTTCTGGGAGCGCAACGGCTACCACGACCGCGGCGACCCCTGGCGCGAGCAGCGCTACCAGGGCGACGCGTGACCGGGATCGAGGCGGTCACCCCTCGCGCGACGGAGTGGACGACCGGCACGATCATCACCAAGGAGCAGCCGACGCCCGACCAGGTCCGGCTGCGGCTGCACGTCGAGGACCGCCAGCGCCACGACCCCGGCCAGCACTACGTGGTGCGGCTGCGGGCACCGGACGACTACACCGCCCAGCGCTCCTACTCCGTCGCCTCCGACGGCGAGGACCCGCTCCTCGAGCTGCTCGTCGAGCGCCTGCCGGACGGGGAGGTCTCCGGCCACCTCGCGGACGTCGCCGAGGTCGGGGACGTGCTGGAGGTCCGGGGGCCGATCGGCCGGTGGTTCCGGTGGGACGCCCGCACCCCGGCGGTCTGCCTGGTCGGCGGGACCGGGGTCGTGCCCGCGGTCGCCATGCTCCGCACCGCGCGCCGGCTCGGCCGCACCGACCTGCTCCGGGTCGCCGCGGTGGGCCGCTCCCCCGAGCACCTGCCGTACGCCGCGGAGCTGGCCCGCGCCGGCGCCCTGGTCGCCTACACCCGTCACGACGCCGGCGACCGACCGGCGGGACCGCCGCGGCCCGACGAGCTGGCGCCGCTGGCCGAGGGCGCCGAGGTGGCGTTCATCTGCGGGTCGCCGCGCTTCGTCGCGCTGGCCACTCCCCTGCTGATCGGCGCCGGCGTCGACCCCACGACCATCCGCGTCGAGCAGTTCGGCGCGACCGGCTGACCGCGCGGACGTCCATCCCGTGCTCCCCACCCCGGAGGTACCGGTGCCTGCTCGCCCGCGGCTGCTGCTCCCGACCGCCGTGCTCGCCCTCGTGGTCGCCGTGACCGGCAGCGTGCTGGACCCGGCCGCGGCCGGCGGCAGGCCGACGAAGCCCTCCGCTCCCGCACCGCCCGCGGACCGGACCCTCGGGCTCGCGGTGGCCGGAGCTCCGACCGACCTCTCCGAGGTCGGCGCCCTGGTCGGACGGACGGGGATCGCCGTCGACCAGGTGACGTTCTACGCGGCGTGGGCCGGTGGCGGGGACTTCCCCGCCGCGGACGCAGCCCGGATCGCGGACGCCGGCGCCGTCCCGGAGCTCACGTGGGAGCCGTGGGACCCCGCCGCGGGTGTGGACCAGCCGGCGTACGCCCTGGACCGGATCGCCGCCGGGGACCACGACGCCTACCTGACCCGGTGGGCCCGGCAGGTCAAGGCGTGGGGACGGCCGATCGTGCTCCGGTTCGCCCACGAGATGAACGGCACGTGGTACCCGTGGGCCGAGGGCGTCAACGGCAACGGCCCGGGCGACCACGCCGCCGCCTGGCGGCACGTCGTCGACGTCTTTCGCCGCGCGAAGGTCATCAACGTGACGTGGAGCTGGTCGGCCAACGTCCCGTTCCCCGGCTCCACCCCCCTGGCCGCGCTCTACCCCGGCGACGCCCACGTCGACCGGGTCGGGCTGGACGGCTACAACTGGGGCACGACCCAGCCGTGGTCGACCTGGCAGTCCTTCGCCGAGGTGTTCGCCCCCGGGGTCGCCGAGCTGGACGCGATCAGCGGCCGCCCGGTCCACGTGACCGAGGTCGGGGCGCCGGAGGGCGCCGGAGGCGACAAGGCCGCCTGGATCACCGACATGTGGTCGTGGCTGGGCGCGCACCCCGAGGTGCGGGGACTCACCTGGTTCTCCCTGGCCAAGGAGGCCGACTGGCGCGTGGACAGCTCGGAGGCCTCCCTGGGCGCATGGGCCGCCGGCGCCCGGGTCTTCTGACCCCGCGACTCCTGACCCCGGGCATCCGGCCCCGGCCAGAGGCCCGCCAGGTCACGCCGCTCAGAAGTCGCCTCGGCGGGTAAAGGACGGGGGAACCCACCCCCGACGAAGGCGAGACACCTGTTTTGAACCCCAAGGACGCCGCCAAGGCAGCGATCGACAAGCTGGAGGGCCTGGGCGACGTCCCGGTCCCTGGGGCACCCGGACCGGCCCCGGCCCCGCTCGAGGAGCCGACCGCCGTCAAGCCCCCGCTGCCGCCGAAGCCCGACCAGGACGCACCGGCCACCGGCACGGCGACGGGAGCGCCGACCGGCGCCCCGCCGACCGCGCGCGCCCAGCAGTCGGCGTACCTGACGAACTCCACCGGCACGCGCCTGCGCGACACCGACCACTCGCTCAAGGCCGGGAGCCGCGGTCCGACGCTGCTGCAGGACCACCACCTGCGCGAGAAGATCACGCACTTCGACCACGAGCGCATCCCGGAGCGCGTCGTCCACGCCCGCGGCGCCGGCGCGCACGGCGTGTTCGAGGGCTACGGCACCGCCGACTCCGTCTCGATGGCCGGCCTGTTCGCGAAGGGCAAGGAGACGCCGGTCTTCGTGCGCTTCTCGACGGTGCTCGGCTCGCGCGGCTCGGCCGACACCGTGCGCGACACGCGCGGTTTCGCCACCAAGTTCTACACCGAGGAGGGCAACTGGGACCTCGTCGCCAACAACATCCCGGTGTTCTTCATCCAGGACGGCATCAAGTTCCCCGACGTCATCCACGCCGGCAAGCCGCACCCGGACCGCGAGATCCCCCAGGCGCAGAGCGCCCACGACACGTTCTGGGACTTCGTCTCGCTGCACACCGAGGCCCAGCACCACACGATGTGGAACATGTCCGACCGCGGCATCCCGCGCTCCTACCGGATGATGGAGGGCTTCGGCGTCCACACCTTCCGGTGCATCAACGCCGAGGGCGGGACGTCGCTGGTCAAGTTCCACTGGAAGCCCAAGCTCGGCGTGCACTCCCTCACCTGGGAGGAGGCGCAGATGGTGGGCGGCATCGACCCCGACTTCCACCGCCGCGACCTGTACGACGCCATCGAGGCCGGCGCCCACCCCGAGTGGGAGCTCGGGGTGCAGGTCTTCCCCGACGAGCCGGACCAGATGTTCGCCGGGATCGACCTGCTCGACCCGACCAAGATCGTGCCGGAGGAGATCGCCCCGGTGCAGCCGATCGGCAAGCTGACCCTCAACGCGAACCCGACGAACTTCTTCGCCGAGGTCGAGCAGGTCGCCTTCCACGTCGGCCACCTGGTCCCGGGCATCGACGTCACCGACGACCCGCTGCTGCAGACCCGGCTCTTCTCCTATGTCGACACCCAGCTCTCGCGGCTGGGCGGGCCGAACTACAACCAGATCCCGGTGAACCGCCCGCACGTGCCGACCAACGACATGTTCCGCGACGGGTTCCACCAGCACGCCGTGCACTCGGGCGTGGCGCCGTACAAGCCGAACTCGCTGGACGGGGGCTGCCCGTTCGCGGCCGGCGCGGACCTGTCGGAGGAGGAGACGCGCGCGTTCGTCGAGGCGGCGGTCACCGTCGCGGAGGCGACCAAGGTGCGCGCCAACCCGGCGTCGTACGACGACCACTACAGCCAGGTCCGCCAGTTCTGGCTGAGCATGACGCCGGTCGAGAAGGAGCACATCGTCCGGGCCTACACCTTCGAGCTCGGCAAGTGCTACGAGCAGGCGGTCAAGGAGCGCCAGCTGCAGTGCCTGGCGAACATCGACCCGGTGCTGTGCCAGGAGGTCGCGACCGGGCTGGGCCTGCCCGCCCCCTCCCCCACGATCACCCTCGAGGACCTCGACCCGAGCCCGGCGCTCTCGCAGGTCAAGGGCCCCTTCCCGCCCGACGGCCGGATGGTCGGCATCGTGGTCGACCCCGACGGGGACCTCAGCGGCGTTGACTCCCTGCGCCGGACCATCCACGGTGCCGGCATGGTGCCGCTGGTGATCGGCCCCCACGGCGGCACCGTCGACGGGATGCCGGTGCAGCGCACCTTCGCGACCGGCCGCTCGGTCGAGGTCGACGTCCTGCTCCTCGCGGGCTCGCCCGCACCGGCGCCGGACGCGCTGACCAACCGTGACGCCAAGGCGGGGGCGGCGGACACCACCACCGTCGACCCGCGGGTCGCGCTGATGGTCCAGGAGTGCCACCGCCACGCCAAGGTGATCGGCGCGTGGGGCGCCGGCGTCGCCGCGCTCGCGGCGGCCGGGGTGGCCGAGGGCGACGCCGGGGTGGTGACGGGCGCCTCCGCGGCCGACGTCTTCACCGGCGTCTCCGAGCAGATGGCGTTCCACCGCGTCTGGGACCGCTTCCCCACCGCGGTCGGCTGACCCGCACCCACCGGCCTCCGGGCCACCGCCGCCCCGGCACCGAGCGATCGGTGCCGGGGCGGTGCCGTCCCCGGGCGCCGGCACAGCACGGCGTACGCCGCTGCAGCGTGGCCGCGTCAGCAGGATCACACCGGGCAAAGTTCGTTGCCGAAGGCAATCATCTCTACGGTAGGGACTCCGCCACGATCGAAGAGGACCACCTGTGCCCAACCCCACCCGGACCGCGAACCCGCGCCTCGCGGTCGCCGTCCTGTGCATCGGCGGCCTGACCGCCGCCCTCACCCAGACGTTGGTCATCCCGATCCAGAGCGAGCTGCCCTCGCTGCTCGACACCTCTGCCGCGAACGCCGCTTGGGTCGTCACCGTGACCCTCCTCGCCGGCGCCGTGGCGATGCCCATCGCCGGCAGCCTCGCCGACATCTTCGGCAAGAAGCGGATCATGGTGGCCAGCGCGGCGATCCTCGTCGTGGGCTCCGCGCTCGTCGCGCTCTCCTCGACGCTCGTCCCCGTGCTCGCCGGTCGGGCCCTGCAGGGACTGGCGATGGGCTTCATCCCCGTCGGCATCTCGCTGATCCGCGAGATCGTGCCGCCGAAGATGGCGGGCGGCGCGGTGGCGGCGATGAGCGCGACGCTCGGCGTCGGCGGAGCGATCGGGCTGCCGCTGGCGGCGTGGATCGCCGAGGTCGGCGACTGGCACGCGCTGTTCTGGGTCGCGACCGGGCTCGCCGTGGTCATCACCGTGCTCACCGCCGTCGCGATCCCCCACGTCCAGGACGCCCAGCCGAGCCGGTTCGACGCCGTCGGCGCCGTCGGCCTCGCCGTCGGGCTGGTCGCGGTGCTGGTCGGCATCTCCAAGGCCACCACCTGGGGCTGGGGCGACGCCCGCACCATCGGCGCCATCGTCGCCGGCGTGCTCGTGCTGCTCGCGTGGGGCGCCTACGAGCTGCGCCAGCCCGCTCCCCTGGTCGACCTGCGCGCCACGGCCAAGCTGCCGGTCCTGATGACGAACGTCGCGGCCGTCGCCGTCGGCTTCGGGATGATGGCCCAGGCGGTCGTCGTGCCGCAGCTGCTCCAGCTGCCCGAAGCCACCGGCTACGGGCTGGGCCAGACCATGCTCGCCGCCGGCCTGTGGATGGCCCCCGGCGGCCTGATGATGATGGTCTTCGCGCCGGTCTCCGGCCGGCTGATCGCCACCATGGGCGCCCGGATCACGCTGATGGTCGGCGCCGCCGTCCTCGGTGCGGGCTACCTCGTGGCGTACTTCCTGATGGAGGCGCCCTGGCAGCTGCTGGTCGCCTCCTGCATCCTCTCCGCCGGCGTCGGCATCGGGTACGCCGCGATGCCCACGCTCATCCTCGACGCCGTCCCGGTCCGGGAGGCGGGCGCGGCGGTCGGCCTCAACGCGCTGATGCGCTCGGTCGGCACCACGCTGTCGGCGGCCGTCATGGGCACGCTGCTCACCAGCAACACCGTCGCGGCCGGCGGCGGCCTCGAGCTGCCGACCAAGGGCGCGTTCCAGCTGTGCTTCATCGTCGGCGCGGTCGCGGCGTTCGTCGGCGTGGCGATCGCGGCGGCCATCCCGCGGCGCAGGGTCGAGGAGCCGGCCGGGTCGGACCTCGCGGCCGCCGGCGCCCAGGCCGGCTGAGCCGCAGCCGCTCCGCCCACGACGGGGGCCGCTCCGGGGTGCTCCCCGGGCCGGGCCCCGTCGTCGTCCCGGCCCGCCGGGTCCTCCGGGCGTCCGCTCAGACCGGGGTGGAGCGGACGAGCACGCCGATCTTGTCGATGCGGTGTTCGGGGTTGTCGAACCGGTCGGACCAGTAGTTGCCGACGGCGTGGTCCTCGATGGTCGCGCACGTCGAGAGCGTGATCATCGCCCGCGTCGGCACGGCCCCGGGGCGACCCGGGACCGCGGCCCGCTGGGCCCGCAGGGACGCCGGCGACCGGAACGACGTCCGCCGGGTCGTCGTCACGCGGTAGGTGTGGCGAACCCCGCCCGCGACCACGTGCAGCACGTCCCCACGCTCGAGCTCCGGCAGCCGCTCGAAGGCCCGCGTCGAGGACAGCCGGTGTGCGGTGACCTGGTAGTTCCCGATGCCGCCCGGGCCGGTGCCGCCCCGTGGGCCGTGCGGGCTCGCGGCCACGCCGCCGTCCTGGATGGCGGTGCCCGGGGCGTCGTCGGTCCACCCCCGGTACGGCAGCACGGGCAGGTCGCGGAGCCCGATCGCCGGCACCGACAGCAGCGAGCGGCGCGGCCGGCCGTCGCCGGCCGGCGGCTCGGAGGTGGCCGACGCGGACGGCGACGTGGTGGGCGACATGGACGGCGACGTGGTGGGCGACGTGGACGGCGACGGCGCGGCCGTGGCGGCCGGGGCGCTCGAGGGGCTGCGGCTCGCCGGAGCGCCCGCCGGGGTGGCGGTGCCCGAGCACGCCTGGAGCAGGCCGGTGCCCAGGAGCAGCGCACCGACCAGCGCGGCGGACCGGCTAGCGGCCATCGACCCTGGGCAGCACGCGCTCGACCAGCTCGGTCGTCCAGGCGACCGGGTCGTCGCCGGTCGGGCTCAGCGTGACGAGCGAGATGCCGAGGGCGGCGTACTGCTCGAGCGTGGCGACCAGGCCGTCGAGGTCGTCGAGACCGGCGCCGAGCACGACGGTCTTCTCGATCTCGTCGGGGTCGCGGCCGACGTCGTCGCAGTGCCGGCGCAGCACGTCGAGCTTGTGGGAGACGACGTCGGGCCCCTCGCCGAAGAGGTTGCAGGCGTCGGCGTACCGCGCGACCAGGCGGAGGGTCTTCCGCTCGCCGCTGCCCCCGACCAGCACCGGCACCCGGCCGCGCACCGGCGCCGGGACGGCCACCGGCTCCTCGAGCCGGTAGTGGCGACCCTCGAAGGGTCGGTCGTCGTCGCCCCACACCCGGGCCACGACCTGCAGCGTCTCCTCGAGCCGCTCGAAGCGCTCCGCGGTCGCCGGGAACGGCACCCCGAGGCCGCGGTGCTCGCGCTCGTACCAGGCGGCGCCGATCCCCAGGACCGCTCGGCCCCGTGCCAGCACGTCGAGGGTGGTGACGGTCTTCGCGAGCAGGCCCGGGTGGCGGTACGTCACGCCGGTGACGAGCAGCCCGAGGCGCACCCGCCGGGTGAGGGCGGCGAGGTAGCCCAGGGTCGTGTAGCCCTCGAGCATCGGCTCGGCCGGGCCGCCGAGCTGCTCCATCTGGAACCAGTGGTCCATCACCGTGAACAGCGAGATCCCGCCCTCGTCGGCGACGCGCGCCGTCTCGGTCAGGCGGTCGACCAGGGAGTCCTGCCACCCGGGGTGGCCGTAGTCCGCGTAATGCACGCCGAGCTTCATGTGGCGAGACTAGGTGGGTACAGGTCGGCCATGACCGAGGAGAACACCAGCGAGAAGAACGAAGCCGTCCAGATCATCGTCGACCGGGTGTCGTCGTGGCAGGACGGCGCCACCGAGGGCACCGTCGCCGAGGAGCTGCGCAAGGGCGCCGACGAGGTCGGGATCGAGCTGTCCGACGACGACATCAGCAAGCTGGCCGACGCCATCGAGTCCCGCCACGGAGTGGTCGACGCGAAGAGCGTCCTGTCTTGACCGGCGGTCCCGACGAGCGGCACACGCGGCCCGACGGGGTCACCGACGCCACCGTCGAGGCGCTGGGGAAGCTGTCGGAGGCCCTCGAGGCGGTCGAGGCCGCCCGAGGGTTCCTCTACAACTTCCACCGGATGAGCGGGACGGCCGACCTCACCGCCGGGGACGCGGTCGAGCTCCTCCAGGAGGCGGGCCACCCCGAGCTGGCCGAGAAGGTGCGCACCGAGATCGTCGGGCGCAACGTCATCGAGGGCCGGTGGACCTTCCAGATCGTCGAGGCCTACGACGACACCTACTACTCGGCGTTCAAGGACGTCGAGCGCGAGGCCCGCGAGGCGCTCGTCGGCGGTCGTCGCCACCTGTACGAGGCCGAGATGAAGGAGGAGCGCCGCACCCACGGCGCGACCCACCACGAGGCCACCCCCGCCGAGACCCCCGCGGACAAGTGAGCGCCGTGGAGGTCCCGACGTACCGGCTCGGCGACGGGACCGCGCTGCCGGCCGTCGGCTTCGGCACCTACCCGCTCAAGGGCGAGGAGTGCGTCGCGGCGGTGCTGAGCGCGATCGAAGCCGGCTACCGGCTGATCGACACGGCCGTGAACTACGGCAACGAGCGGGAGGTCGGCGAGGCGATCCGCCGCTCCGGCGTCCCCCGCGAGGAGCTGGTCGTCACCAGCAAGCTGCCCGGCCGGGCGCACGCATACGACGACGCGGTCGCCAGCGTGCGGGCCTCGGTCGAGACGATGGGGCTCGAGCACGTCGACCTCCACCTCATCCACTGGCCCAACCCCCGCGTCGGCACGTACGTCGAGGCGTACCGCGCGCTCGTCGACCTGCAGGCCGAGGGGCTGGTCCGCTCGGTCGGCGTCTCGAACTTCACCGAGGAGCACCTCGGCCGGGTCATCGACGCCACCGGGGTCACCCCGGTGGTCAACCAGGTCGAGCTCCACCCGCTCTTCCCGCAGGTGGAGATGCGCGCCGTGCACGAGCAGCTCGGGATCCGCACCGAGTCGTGGAGCCCGCTGGGCAAGCGCGAGGCGCCGTTCGCCGAGCCGGCGGTCACCGCCGCCGCGGAGCGGCACGGCGTCACGCCCGGGCAGGTCGTCCTGCGCTGGCAGGTCCAGCTCGGCAACGTGCCGATCCCGAAGTCGGCGACCCCTGAGCGCCAGCGGCAGAACCTCGACCTGTTCGGGTTCGAGCTCTCCCCGGACGAGCTCGACGCGATCACCGCCCTCGGGCGGCCCGACGGTCGGCTGTTCGACGGCGACCCGGACACCCACGAGGAGATGTGATGCCGGCGGCGACCCCGTACCTCTGCGTCGACCTGGACCGGTTGCGGCGCAACGTGCGGGTCGCCGCCGAGTTCGCCGCCGGGCACCAGGTGGCCCTGCGCCCCCACGTGAAGACGCACAAGAGCCCGGAGATCGCGCGGCTGCAGCTGGTGCACGGGGCCGCCGGCATCACCGTGGCCACCATCGGCGAGGCCGAGCTCTTCGCCCGACACGGGTGCGAGGACGTGTTCATCGCCTACCCGCAGTGGGTCGACGAGCGCTCGGCCGGGCGGCTCCGCGAGCTCAGCGAGAAGGCGCGGGTCGCCTTCGCGGTCGACTCCCCCGCCGCGGCCGCCAACGCCGGGCGCCTGCTCGGCCGCACGCCGGTCGAGGTGCTCGTCGAGGTCGACAGCGGCCAGCACCGCAGCGGGGTCGCCCCCGCGGAGGCCGGGACGGTCGCGACCACCGCGGTGCGGGCGGGCCTGGAGGTGCGGGGGGTCTTCACCTTCCCCGGCCACTCCTACGCCCCGGACGGCATCGAGGCCGCGGCCCGCGACGAGGCCGACGCCCTCCGCACCGCCCGGGAAGCGGTCGAGGCCGCCGGGGTCGAGGTGCGTGTGGTCAGCGGCGGGTCGACCCCGACGTTCCGGCACAGCGACACCTCCGTGGTCACCGAGCTGCGTCCGGGCGTCTACGTCTTCGGTGACGCCCAGCAGTGGGAGCTCGGCGTGATCGGTCCCGACGAGGTGGCGCTGACCTGCCGCGCGACGGTGGTCAGCCACAGCGGCGGCCGCGCCGTGGTCGACACGGGCAGCAAGCTCCTCGGCGCCGACCGCGCGCCGTACTCCACCGGCTACGGGCGGCTCCCCGCCCACCCCGACGCGCGGGTCGTGCTGCTCGCCGAGCAGCGCGCGGTCATCGACTTCGGCGGCGCGCCGCTCCCCCGCCTCGGCAGCCAGGTCGACGTCGTGCCCAACCACGTCTGCAACGCCGTCAACCTCGTCGACGACCTCTGGGTCGAGGAGGCCGGGGCGCTGCGCGCGTGGCCGGTCGCGGCCCGCGGGCTGAACTGCTGAGGACGGCGCCTACGATCGGCGCCATGCTGCAGCGCCCGCTCTCCGCCCTGGCCGTGCTCGCCGCCGTCTCGCTGCTCGCCTCCTGCGGCGACGACGGAGGGAGCGACCAGGCGCGCGACCCCGCCGCCGACGGCCCGAGCTGCACCTACGCCGAGTCCGGCGAGCCGGCGAAGGACGTCGACCTGCCGCCGAGCACGGCCGCGGTGTCCGGCATGGTCGCCGGCACGATGGCCACCAGCATCGGCGACATCGGCATCGAGCTGGACGCCGCGACGTCGCCGTGCACGGTCAACAGCTTCGTCTCCCTGGCCGACCAGGGGTACTTCGACGACACCACCTGCCACCGGCTGACCACCCCGGAGGCCGGCATCCAGGTGCTGCAGTGCGGCGACCCGACGGCGAGCGGCATGGGTGGGCCGGGCTACACCATCGAGGACGAGGTCACCCCCGACACCACCTACCCGGCGGGCACCCTCGCGATGGCCAAGACGCTGGCCCCCGACTCGGGCGGCTCCCAGTTCTTCGTCGTGTACGGCGACACGCCGCTCCCGCCGGACTACACCGTCTTCGGCACGATCGACGCCGCCGGCCTCGCCGCGGTGCAGGACGCGGCCGGGAAGGGCACGACCACCGGCGCCCCCGACGGCGAGCCGAAGGTCGCCGTCGACCTGGAGTCGGTCACCATCAAGGACTGACCCGGAACTGACCTGATGGCCGGCCCTCAAGCCGGGTCCGTGCCGGGACCGGCCGCGCTCGCGAGGTCCAGCAGCCGCGCGACGGTCCGCACGGCGTGCTCGACGGCGTCGGCGCTGCCCTGCACCTCGGCGTGCAGCAGCGCGGCGTCGATGAGCAGCCGCACGAGCAGGACGTCGTCGGTGTCGGCCACCGCGTCGTACCCGCACTTGCGCAGGACCGTGCGCAGCACCTCGACCAGGCCCGGCCACGACCCTCGCATGATCTCCAGCAGGCCGGGGGTGCGGCTGGCGTCGAGCATCGGCTCCAGGCGCACCGTGACCACGTCGGGCTCCAGCCGCGGGGCGTAGAGCGCCTCGATGAGCAGGCGGGCCGTCGTCGTGCTCGACCGCCGGCGGGTGGTCAGGTCCTCGGCGAAGGCCTGCGCCGCGGTCGTCCGCATCCCCTCGGCGGTCCGCACCGCCTCGGCGTACAGCTCCTCGATCGAGGGGAAGTAGTACGCCGCCGACCCGGCGGGCACGCCCGCCTCCGCGGCGACCCGTCGGTGCGTGACCGCCGCCGGACCGTGCTCGATCAGCAGGCGCGCGGCGGCCTCGCGCATCGCCTCCTGCCGCTGGCCGCTGCGCTTCTGGCGCACCGTCCGCGAGCGCGCCGGCGCCCGGTCGGGGACCTCCTCGGCCATGCGGGCCTCCCTCGGAATAACCTAGACGCACGTTTCGTTTTGGTGGTCACGGGCAGATCGCCCCTCCACACGATGAAAGGCGACGACGATGACTGTCGCACTCGCACCTCAGGCAGCCGACCTGAAGATCGACTGGGCAGCGATGCCCACCTACAACACCATCATGGCCGTGGCCGCCGGCGTCGGCCTCCTCGGTCTCGTCCTGCTCGCGCGCGACCTCGTCCGTCGCCCGGCGGAGGTCGACACCGACGGGTGGGCGCTGAACTTCGGCGTGCTGGGCGGGATCCTGACCGCCACCGGCCTGCACATGACGCTCACCTGGCCGCTGGCGGCCGGCGGGTTCCCGTTCGACAACATCATCTTCGGCGAGACCAGCCTCGGGTTCGGCGTGCTGCTGCTGGCCGCCGCGCTCTACCTGTGGCGCCGGGGCGCGGCGCTGGCCGCCACCCCGGACCCGCTCCAGGTCCTGGTGCGCGTCGCGCGCCCGCTGAGCATCTTCGCCGGGTTCCTCGGCGGCGCGCTGGTGGCCATCGCGGTCGCCGGCATCAAGTACCAGCTCTTCGCCGCTCCCCCGCAGGAGCCCATCTCCGGTGAGTTCGCGGAGTGGCCGCTCGTCGAGGCGATCTTCATGTCCGGCCTGCTCGGCCTGGTCGGCGTCGGGGCCATCGCGTTCCCGTTCGCCCTCGCCGCGGCCGCCAAGGGCATCCGCGGCTCGCTCGCGGCGAAGGTCACCGGCGGGAGCTGGGTCGTCACCGGTGCGGCGTTCGCGCTGTTCGGGGTGATGAACTACTTCACCCACATCGGGCTCATCGTCAACACCATGTGACCAGACCCGTCCGGGGTCGTGTGCCCGGGGACGCGCCGCGGCGCGTGCTCGGGCACACGACCCCGTTCGCGCGTTCAGAACGGGAACCGCACCCCGGTCAGCTCCTCGGACCGCTCCCAGAGCCGGCGGGCCAGGTCGGGGTCGAGGGCGGCGGGCGCCCGGCGGGCGGTGGTCGGCCAGCCCTGCATCTCGCCGGGACCGTGCGGACCGACGTAGGTGTTGCCCGGGACGTCCATCGTGGCGGCGTACAGCGTGGGGAGCGCCCCCTGCCACGGCTCCATGCCGGCGAGCCGGTGGCCCCAGGACCCGACCCAGGCCAGCGCGGCGCTGCCGGAGCTGGCGGTGATCGAGGTGGCGGTCGAGCCGGGGTGCGCGCCGGTCGCGCGCAGGGTCGAGCCGGACGCGGTCAGCCGCCGCTGCAGCTCGGCGAGGAAGAGCAGGTTGGCGAGCTTGGAGGCGGCGTACGCCGCGTAGGGGCGGTAGGTGCGCCGCTCCCAGCCGAGGTCGTCGACGTCGAGCCGGCCGTGCAGGTGGGAGCGCGACCCCGTCACGACCACCCGGTCGGTGAGCCGGGGCAGCAGCAGGTTCGCCAGCGCGAAGTGGCCGAGGTGGTTGGTGGCCAGCGTGGTCTCGAACCCGTCGACGGTGCGGCCGAGCGGCATCCCCAGCACGCCGGCGTTGTTGACGAGCACGTCGACCCGGTCCAGGCCCTCGGCGAAGTCGTGCACCGAGGACAGGTCGGCGACGTCCAGCACGCGCACCTCGGCGCGGCCGGTCGCACCCGGCCCAGCGGACGGCCCGGCGGAGAGCCCGGCGGCCACCCGCTCGCCCTTCGAGCGGTCCCGGACCGCGAGCACCACCTCGGCGCCGGCGCCGACCAGTGCCCGCGCGGTCTCGAGGCCGATCCCGCTGCTGGCGCCGGTGACCACGAACCGGCGGCCGTCCTGGCGTGGCACGTCCCGCCACCGAGGCACGCGGGAGCGGCGGAGGTCCGGCGGCTTCGGCACGGCGCCACCCTGCCACGACACGCCCGGTCCCGGCGCCGACTTGTGCCACCGCGACGTGTCGGGAACGGTGGGTCGGGACCTGCACACGATCTGGAGGAGGCGAGCCGTGCTCACCCTCACCGAGAACGCCAGCACCATCGTGAAGGACATCTCCACCCAGCCCGGGCTGCCCGAGACGTTCGGCCTGCGCATCACCTCCGAGAGCGGCGCGGAGCCCACCTTCGCGGTGACGGCCGCCGAGGCCGCCGAGCCGGGTGACCAGGTGGTCGAGCAGTCCGGCGCCACCGTCTACCTCGACGAGGCGTCCGCGGTCATGCTCGACGACAAGGTGCTCGACGCCGCCGTCGACCCGAGCGGACAGGTGGAGTTCGCGCTGGGCCTCCAGCCCTGACGCACCCGTGACACCGCAGCAGGGCCCCGACCACCGCGGTCGGGGCCCTGCTGCGTCGGGTGCCCACCCGGTTGGCAGGATCGGGCCCATGTCCACGACGACCCGCGAGATCCATCTGGCCTCCCGTCCCTCCGGCTGGCCGGTGCCGGAGAACTTCCGCACCGTCACCACCGAGCTGCCCGATCCCGGGCCCGGCGAGGTGCTGGTCCGCAACACGGTCCTCTCGGTCGACCCCTACATGCGGGGTCGGATGAACGACGCGAAGTCCTACGTGCCGCCCTTCGCCCTCGACGCCCCGCTCGAGGGCGGCGCCGTCGGGGAGGTCCTGGCCTCGGGCGACGACCGGCTCTCCCCCGGCGACACGGTCCTGCACCAGGCCGGGTGGCGCGAGCACGCCCTGCTCCCCGTCGACCAGGTCCGCAAGGTCGACGTCTCCCGCGTGCCCGCGAGCGCCTACCTCGGCGTGCTCGGCATGCCCGGCCTCACGGCGTACGTCGGGCTGACCCGCATCGCCCCCGTGCAGGAGGGCGACACGGTCTTCGTCTCCGGCGCCGCCGGCGCGGTCGGGTCGGTCGCGGGCCAGGTCGCCCGCGAGCTGGGCGCGAGCAAGGTGGTCGGGTCCGCCGGGTCACCGGAGAAGGTCCGGTGGCTGACCGAGGAGCTCGGCTTCGACGCCGCCTTCGACTACCACGACGGGCCCGTCGCCGCGCAGCTGAAGGAGCACGGCCCGGTCGACGTCTACTTCGACAACGTCGGGGGCGAGCACCTCGAGGCGGCGATCCAGCGGATGGCCGACTTCGGCCGGATCGCGGCGTGCGGTGCCATCGCGTCGTACAACGACACCGAGCCGACGCCCGGCCCCCGCAACATGTTCATGGTGGTCCAGAAGCGGATCACGCTGCGCGGGTTCATCGTCACCGACCACGGCGACGCCGCCCGCGACTTCCACACCCGCGCCGGCGCCTGGCTGGCCGAGGGCCGGCTCCAGCACCGGGAGACCTTCACCGACGGACTGGACAGCACCGTCGACGCGTTCCTGGGCCTGCACCAGGGCCAGAACATCGGCAAGATGCTCGTGCGGCTCTGACCTCCGCGCCGACCGGCCGGCCACCCCCGCGCGGGGACCGGCCGGTCACGGCTCGAGCAGCGCGAACGTCGCCAGCGCGTGGACCAGCGACCTGCCGTCCTGCTCCACGTCGGCCTCGCAGACCGTGAGCGAGTCGCCGCGCTTGCGCACGGCCGCCGACACCACGAGCGGTCCGGGCTTCCCCGGACGCAGGTAGGTGATGCTGAGCTGGCTGGTCGCCGGCACCTCCTCGCCGACCGCGCTGCGGATGGCGGCACCCATCGTGGTGTCCACGAGGGTCGCCAGCAGGCCGCCGTGCACGGTGCCGGCAGGGTTCAGGTGGCGCTCGTCGGCCTCGAGGGTCAGCGACGCCCGGCCGTCGGAGGCTTTCGGCGCCTCGGCGCCGACCAGCCCGATGAATCCCTCAGCGGTGTCCGTCATCCGGCGCAGGTACCCACCGACGCGGCCGCTGCACGTCTCGGTGCCGGTTTCAGAGCACCGTGAAACCGGGGGGCAGCACGGTCCGCCCGGTGGCGGCGAGCAGCAGCGGCCCGGCGCGCCCGTCCAGCACCGCGAGGTCCTCGACGATGCGGAGCGCCTGGCGTGCCGCGGACGGTGCGGGGACGGCCGGTTCGTGGAGCGCGGCGGCGAGGTCCGCGGCGTGCACCGTCAGCTCGAAGGTGCGGGTGGGCAGGTAGTCGCGCAACCGCATCCCGCCGACCACGGTGGTCACCAGCTCGTCGCCGTCGCGGGACGCCACCAGGGCGCCCACCCGGGCGCGGGTCCGGGAGACCTCGGCGGCCGGGTCCGCGCCGAGCGCCCGTCCCGCCTCGCGACCGCGCTCGGTCACCTCGGGCCCGGACGCGACCGACCGCGCCGCACGGAAGTAGGCGGCCGGCGTGTCGACCTCGACCGCGGGAGCGGGCCGGCCGAGGTAGGTCTCCACGGTGAGGAACGACCGCGTGGTGTGGCCGACCAGCGCGCGCACGTCCCACTCGCCCAACCCGGGCTGGTCCCAGCGTCCGGCCACCGCGGCGGTCAACCGCACGAAGGTGTCGCCCGCGTCGCCGAACGCGCGCAGCGACTCGTCCCACTCGAAGGTCATGGGCGGGAACCTAGCCGGGCTCGTGCAGCCCGTCCGGCCCGGCGAGCACCCGGCGCACGACAGCGCGGCGACGGGTCGGCCGGGCGACCACCTCGAAGCCCGCGCGGGTGAACATCGCCTCGGTGCCGGGGTGCAGCTCGACGGTGATCGCGTCGGTGGTCGTCATCGGGTACCCCTCGACGACCCGCGCGCCGGCGGCAGCGGCGTGGGCCACCGCCGCGGGCACCATCGCCGAGGCCAGCCCGCGCCGGCGGTGGCCGGTGCGGGTGACGAAGCAGGTGACCGCCCAGACGTCCGGGTCGTCGCGCCGCTCGTCACGTCCGGCCCAGGCCACCCCGTGGTTGCGCACCAGGCCGGAGTACGCCGCGCGCGGCTCGACGGCGCACCAGGCCACCGGCTCGCCGTCGACGTACCCCACCAGCCCCGCCGTCGGCCCGCAGCCGCCCGGGTCCACCTGCTCGTGCAGCCGGTCGCGCCGGACCTCGTCGGGCACCGCGGCGAAGCTCTCGCCCCGGGCAAGCTTGTAGCGCTGGCAGGCGCACCGGCCCGGCATCCCCCGGGACCCCAGGACGGCCAGCACGTCCTGCCAGTCGGCCTGGTCGCCCGGGCGGACCTCGAGCTCGGGCGTGGTCGCCATGGTCCGAGGCTAGTGGGGACGGTCAGCCGGCGCTGTCGAGCGGGCGACCGAGCATGGGACCCACGAGCCGGCGGATCACCGGGGAGGGCGAGAGCCCGAGCTCGTCGGCGAGCAGGCGCCGGTAGCGGTCGTACTGCCGCAGCGCCTCGGCGTGGTTGCCCTCGGCCAGGTGGACCTCGACCACCCGCCGGTGGGCGCTCTCCCGCAGCGGCTCCGAGCGCACCGCCTCGAGCGCGGCGCCCAACGCCTCCTCGTGCCGCCCGTCGACGCGGAGCACCTCCGAGGACCGCTCGAGCGCGTGCAGCCGCAGCTGCCGGTAGCTCTCGCGCTCGACGTCGAGCCACTCGTCGTGCCAGCTCGGGAGCAGGTCGTCGCGCCAGAGCCCGGCGAGCGCGGCGTCGGGCCGCTCGCCGACGCGCAGCACCCGGGCGGCGTCCTCGGCCTCCCACAGGTCCACCGCGACGTCGTCGCTGAGCCGGACGGAGGTCGAGGTGCACACCACCAGCGTCCGGGCGCGCGGACGCGGCAGCCGCCACAGGACCGTGCGCAGGCTCGCCGTGGCGCGCGCCGGCTCGGCGTCGGCCCACAACCGCTCGGCGAGGGCGGCCCGCGGCACCTTCGCCCGCCGGTGCACCACCGCCAGGTGCGCGAGCAGGCGTTGGGCCGGACGGGCCAGCTCGACCTCGTCGTCACCGAACCGCAGGCAGAAGCCCCCCAACAGCGACATCCGCAGCTGCGGCGCCGGCGATACCTCCATGCCCTCGGGGTTCCCCGGCGACTTTGCCTCCATCCATACCCCACGGGGTTTTTCTGGCCCCGGTGACGGGGCGGTGACGGGGCCGCTACGCACCCGCGACGGACCTGCGACGGACCGACGACGAGGGGCGACGGCGGGTGCGACGGGGCGAGGACGCCACCGCACACGGCGACGGGGACGCCCGCGGCGGCGGGGCGGCGTACGCCGCGGCGGACGGTGGCGTCACGGCGGACCAGGAGCGTGGTGCTCACCGGGTGCGGACGACGCACCCTCGACGAAAGGCGCGCACCGTGTACCGACACACCAAGGAGCTGCAGTACAACGTCAAGCCCGAGCGGCCGGACGCACTCTTCGCGGCCAAGCTGCAGGAGCTCGTCGGCGGTCAGTTCGGCGAGATGACGGTGATGATGCAGTACCTGTGGCAGGGCTGGAACTGCCGCATCCCCGGCAAGTACAAGGACATGATCCTCGACATCGGCACCGAGGAGATCGGCCACGTCGAGATGCTCGTGACCATGATGGCCCGCCTGCTCGAGGGCGCTCCCTCGGAGACCCAGGCCGAGGCCGCCGCCGCGAACCCCGCCCTCGCGGCGGTCCTCGGCGGGCAGAACGTCCAGCACGCCATCGTCACCGGCGGCGCCGCGATGCCGACCAACAGCCAGGGCGTGCCGTGGAACGGCGGCTACATCGTCGCGAGCGGCAACCTGCTCACCGACTTCCGCAGCAACGTCGCCGCGGAGGCGCAGAGCCGGCTCCAGACCGCCCGGGTCTACCAGATGACCGACGACCCGGGCGTCAAGGACACCCTCCAGTTCAACCTCGCCCGCGACACCTTCCACCAGCAGCAGTGGCTGCTGGGCATCGAGCAGCTGATCGAGGACGGCTTCACCGACGGCATCGAGGACTCCCTCGCCGCGGAGGAGAAGGACGAGCCCGGCCGGACCTTCTACAGCTTCCACGAGGGCAGCACCGCCGCCGAGGGCCGCTGGGCCCAGGGCACCACCCTGATCGGGGACAAGGAGATCCAGTTCTCCCCCGGTGTCCAGCTCGGCGACGACGTGCAGGAGGTCCCGGCTCCGGACCCGCTGCTGTTCGCGACGTACGACGGCAGCAAGGGCCCCGGCAAGCCCGGCAACGCCGCCGGCGCCTACGGCCAGGGCGCGGAGAACCTGCTGAGCAAGGCCAAGGAGAAGCTCACCCCCGGCGAGTGAGCCAGGACCCCGGGAGACCTGATCGGTGACGCGCTGATGACCGACCTGACGACCGAGCTGCTGCTGCGACCCCTGGCCGACGCCTTCATGGAGGTCGGCGTGTTCGTCGCGCTGCTGGTGGTGCCCTTCGGCTGGGCGCGCCACCGGTGGGGCCACCGGCTGGACGACGCCCTCGAGCGTCACCGCCGGCTGGGCCCGCTGGTGGCCGCCCTGCTGACGGTCCCGCCGGGCTGCGGCGGCGCGATCATCGTCATGTCGGTCTACGCGCGGGGCGCCGTCAGCTACGGCGCGGCGGTCTCCGCACTGGTCGCCACCATGGGTGACGCGTCGTGGGTCCTGCTCGCGGCCGACCCCGTGCTGACGCTCCAGATGAAGGTCCTGCTGGTCGCCACGGGCGCGGCGACGGGGTACGTCGTGGACGCCGTGGGCATCGCCCCACGACGCCGCGTCGACACCGTCGCCCGCCCGGCACCGGCGCCCGTCCCCGTCTCCCCCGCGCCGGCGCTCCCCGCCGGCGCCGCACCGGCCAGGCGGCGCACCCTCCTGATGGAGGCGGCCACCCTGCCGGCCCTGATGTGGCTGCTGCTCGGCGCCGGCGCCACCGTCAGCCTCCCGACGACCTTCGAGCTGCTCGACCCCGCGGCGCTCGGTCACTCCCTGCTCGGCGGCGTCGACCCCTACCTGGCCATCGGCCTGGTCGGCTCCGTGCTCGCGGTCGGGTTCTTCCTGCGCAACGGCTGCAAGCTGGCCGACGACACCGTCGACGGCGAGCCCACGTCGATGCAGCAGGTCCTCGCGAAGGGCGCCGACGAGGTGTCGTTCGTGACAGTCTGGGTGGCCGCGGCGTACGTCGCGTGGTCGCTGCTGACCCACCTCACCGGCTTCGACGGCTCCCAGCTGCCGGTGCTCGGCTTCGCAGGCGTCCTGGTCGGCGCGCTGATCGGGCTGGTGCCCGGCTGCGCCGTGCAGATCGTCTTCGCCGGCCTCTTCCTCGCGGGAGGGATGCCGGTCTCCACGCTCGTCGCCAACAGCATCAGCCAGGACGGCGACGCGCTCATCCCCCTGCTGGCGATGGAGCACCGCTCCGCGCTGCTGGCCACCGTGCTCACCACGATCCCGGCGATCGTCGTCGGATCGGCCCTGCTCGTCCTCACCTGACGCCCCTCACGAACCCGTCCCGGAGGAACCATGTCCCGCTCGACGTCCCCGACCCACCTCTCCACCACCCACCGCAACCTGCTGCTCGCCGGCCTGGCCGTCCTGGTCAGCGTGGTCACCGGCACGACCGCCGGGCTGCTCGCCGCGGCGGCCGTGCTCGCCGTGACCGGCCTACGCACGTGGGTCCTCCACGTGGGTGCTGGGGTCCTCGCCGACGCGCAGCACCCCCACCCGCTCGACGCGGCCGGCGACGTCGGCCAGGGCCTGGCTCGCGCGGCGTAGCCGCTCGGCCGTCGGCGCCGCCGCGCGCTCGGCGCCCTGGTCCAGGGCGTCGCGCGTGCGGTCGACGACCGTGAGCGGCAGGCCGGCCAGGGCGTTGCCCGGTGGGCGGCGGGCGACCGTCGGGTGCGGCCGCGTCGGCGCCGTGCGGCGTACCGCCTCCCACGCCAGCCCGAGCGCCCGCAGCTGCTGGACGCCGACCAGCTGCTGGAGGCGCGGGAGCAGCTCGTCCTCCTCGTCGCGCACGTCCTCGCGCAGCACCTCGATGAGCCGCTCGACGACCGGACGGCGCTCGGCCTCGGTGAGCTCCTCGGAGTCCAGCCGGACCACCAGGTGGTTGACCTCCTGGTGCTCCTGCTCGACCTGGAGGGTCAGCCGCTCGCCCTCGTCACCGGGGAGGATGCGCCGCAGCGCCGGCCACAAGACCGACTCCTCGGCGAAGGCGTGCGGGAAGACCAGCCGGTTGATCTCGCGCAGCACCGTGCGCTGCTCGGTGCCCTCGGCGGCCTCGAGCCGGTGCAGGAGCTCGTCGAGTCGGATGTGGTCGCGACGCTGGCGGTGGAGGATGCTCCACTCCCCGCCCAGCTCGGCGACGGTCTGGTTCGCGATGGACGTCATGCCCATCGGGGTACCCGACGGCTCCCGCGACGTACCCGCCGCCCGGACGCGCCCCCGGACGCGCCGAGCGGGCCGGGAGCTGGTGCTCCCGGCCCGCCCGGAGGTGGTGCCGCTGCGCTGCTGGGTGGATCAGGGGTGGGCCTGGGCGGCCCGGGGTCATGACGTCACCGCACGACGACGCGGACCCGCTTGGCGCCGTACACGACGCGGTCGGTGGGCCCGGTGACCTTGGACTTCTCGACCTCCTTGCGGCGCTTGACCAGGGAGAGGTTCGCCTGGAGGGCGTCGTTGCGGACCATGCCGGCCACGACCCGCTCGGCCTTGGCGACCGAGCCGATGGTGCCGCCGGTCCACAGCCAGCCGCCGCCCTCCACCGAGACCTGGCCCTTCATGCCCTTCGCCGAGGCGGGGACACGCATGGTGACCGGGACGTACGTCGTGCCCTCCGGCCCGGAGAGCGCGGCACGGAGCACGAGCTTCCCGCCGGCCCGGGCCTCGGCGCGCTCGCCCTTGCCCAGGGTGACCCACTCGCCGCCGCGGCGCTGCTGGATGCTGCGGACGCGGTAGGTGTCGCTGTCGTCGCTCACCACGGACTGGCTGGTGACCGAGTCGAGCTCGACCCCGTCGATCTGGCTCAGGGCGTAGACGAGGTCGGCGAGCTCGTAGCCCGCGTCGCCGGTGATGTCGTACTCCGAGGCGTAGCGGTCGCTGAAGGAGAGCGAGAAGGCCGAGCCGTCGGTGTCGGTGCCGGTGACCTTCCAGCTCATCGTCTCCGAGCCGGGCATGATCGCGTCGACGACCCGGTCGTGGTTGGCGATGACCTGGTAGTAGGTCGTGCTGGCCGCGGCGCTGTCGACGGTGTTCTTGCTCGTGCCGGTGCGGGTGCGGCCGTCGTACGTCGCGGTGTTGGCGATCGTGGTCGCCCGCGGCAGCCGGCCGAGGAAGCCGGTGATGCCGGTCAGGTGGTCCTCGGAGACGGTGCCGACCGGGGCGCCGAGGTTGGCGACCTTGAAGCCGGGCCCGACCGGGTCCTCCTGGATGTAGAGCGCGGAGGCCGGGTGGAGGCTCATGGTGGTCTCGCCCTCGAAGGACATCGGGTGGCCGAAGCCCACGACCCGGCCGTTGCAGACCGAGGTGGCGGTGCCGACGCCGGCCTGGGTCACGTCGCCGTAGGAGAGGGAGGCGGCCATGTTGCCGCCCGGGACGATCGTCTCCGGGCCCGCCGCGGCGGCGGAGCCGCCCGCGACGGCCCTCGCACCCTTCGGGAAGTAGGGCCGGTCCTCGGTGCCGGCGACCCGCTGGGCGCTGACGCCGGAGACCCCGACCGGCATCGGGAGCTGTCGGAGCCCCTGCGCCGCCTGGGCCGGCGTGACGTCGGTCGAGCGGGCGATGCTGGCGGCCAGCTTCCTGCCGACCGGGACCTTGGCGGCCGGCGGCTCGGCGAGGTAGTCGTCCATGTCGGCGAACGGGGTGACGCCCGCGACCGGCGAGGGGCCGAAGGCCAGGCCGTAGGCGACGGCCCCGATGAGGCGGCCGTCGGCGGCGTACACCGGCGAGCCGGACATGCCCTGCCAGATGCCGGCCTTGTCGACCTCCGGCATGTCCACGCGGACCATGACCATGTCGAGGTCGGGGCCGATGCCGTCGTCGTAGACCCCGATCACCTCGCCGGTGAAGGACTCGGGCGTGGTGCCCCGGGTGACCGTGAGACCGCTGACGGCGTCGCCCTCGGCGAGCTCGGAGACCGGGAAGGCAGGTGTGCAGTCGCCGGCGGGCTCGGCCGAGGTGGCCGGGCCGGTGCCGAGGGCTGCTGTCCCGAGCAGCAACCCTGTCGCGGCGGTGAGGGAGAGCAGGGCGGTGCCCCGGCGTCGAGTGGTCGTCATGTGTTCTTTCCTCCCGGACAACGGAGCGTGGAGCACGCTCGCTGCAACGTACGACGCCGCGACCGGAGATTTGGTTGCCTCGGGTCTCGGTGGGGTCACGATCTCCGGCCGGGCGGGCCGGAGGGACGCCGACCGCTCCGTAGGGTGGCCGCGTGAGCACCCCCCACCGCAGCCTGCAGCGCGTCGAGGCGGAGGCCCGCGCGGACCTCCTCACCGTCGAGTCCTACGACGTCCGCCTGGACCTGGCCGCGGACGAGTCGACCTTCGGGTCGGTCACGACGATCCGCTTCGACTCCCTCGGCGGGCCGACGTTCGTCGACCTCAAGCCGGCCCGGGTGCACCGGGTGGTCCTCAACGGGACCCCGCTGGACCCCGACGCCCTCGACCGGGGCCGGCTGCCGCTGGAGACGGCCTCCGGCCCCAACGAGCTGGTCGTCGAGGCGACGATGCGGTTCCGCAACGACGGCGAGGGCCTGCACCGCAGCGTCGACCCCGCGGACGGGCAGCACTACGTCTACGGCATGTCGTTCATGGACGCCGCACCGAGCGTCTTCGCCTGCTTCGACCAGCCCGACCTGAAGGCGCCCTACACCTTCACGGTGCTCGCTCCGACGGGCTGGACGGTCGTCGGGAACGCGCCGGCGACCAGCCCGGAGCCCGGCCTGTGGACGATCGGGCCGACCCAGCCGCTGTCGACGTACTTCGTCACGGTGGTCGCCGGGCCCTACCACGTGCTGCGCGACGAGCACGACGGCATCGCGCTGGGCCTGAGCGCCCGGGCGAGCCTGGCGCCGGCGCTCGAGCGGGAGGCCGAGGAGCTCTTCACGCTGACCCGGCAGTCCTTCGACGAGCTGCACCGGCTCTTCGGGATCCGCTACCCCTTCGGCGACTACCACCAGGCGTTCGTGCCGGAGTTCAACGCCGGAGCGATGGAGAACCCCGGCTGCGTCACCTTCCGCGACCAGCTCGTCTTCGACACCCGGGTGACCCGGGGCGCGCGCATCAACCGGGCCACGACGGTCGCGCACGAGATGGCCCACCAGTGGTTCGGCAACCTGGTGACGCCGCGTTGGTGGGACGACCTGTGGCTCAACGAGTCCTTCGCGGAGTACATGGGCAACCGGGTCACCGCCGACGCCACCGAGTACGCCGACGCGTGGGTCGACACCTCCTACGCCCGCCGGCAGTGGGGCCTCGTCGCGGACCTCGGCCCCGGCACCCACCCGGTCGCCGGCAACGGCGCCGTGGACGCGACCGCCGCCCTGCAGGACTTCGACGGCATCTCCTACACCAAGGGCTCGACGGTGCTGCGCCAGCTCGCGGCGACCCTCGGCGACGAGGTGTTCCTCGGCGGGGTGGTGGACCACCTCACCCGGCACCGGTTCGGCAACGCGACGATGCACGACCTGTTCGCGAGCTGGGAGCGGGCCGGCGCCCACGACCTCTCCTCCTTCACCGAGCAGTGGCTGCGCACGGCCGGCCCCGACACGATCGAGCTCGACCGCGCGTCCGGCGTGCTGCGCCGTACCCCTCCCCCGGCGCAGCCGGCCGACCGCTCGCACACCCTGCGCGTGGCCGTCGCCGGCGAGGGCGGGTGGGACGTCCGGCGGGTGGTGGTCGACGGCCCGGAGACGGCGTTCGACGCCGGCGACGCCGCCGTCGTGCTGGACCCCTACGACGACACGTGGGCGGCGGTCCGCGCGGACGCGACCACGCTCTCCGCGCTGCCGGCCGTGCTGCCCGGCATCGAGGACCCCGGCCTGCTGGCCGGCGTCTGGAACAACGTCCGGACCGCGGTGCACGACGCCGCCGCCGACCCCGCGGCCGTCGTCGACCTGGTCGTCTCGCGGTTCCCGGTCGAGGACCCCGAGGACCCCTTCCAGAGCGGGATGCCGCGACGCACGATCCCGTGGGTGTTCTCCACCCTGCTGCCGCTCGCGCCGGAGGGCTCCGTCGAGCGGGTCCACGAGGCGGCCGTCGCCCGGCTGGCCGCCCTCGAGCCGGGCTCCGAGGGCCAGCTCGCGGCGTTCCGCGCCTCCGTCCGCTCCGCCGGCGATCCCGAGGTCCTGCGCGGGTGGCTCCAGGCCGCGCCGGAGGGCATCGACGTCGACGCCGACGTGCGTTGGCGGCTGCTGCACCGGCTGGCCGTCCTCGGCGCGACCGACGTCGCCGAGCTCGACGCCGCGCTCGCGGACTCCCCCACGGCCGCCGCGACGGTGCACCACACGCGGGCCCGGGCCGCGCTGCCGGAGGAGGCGGCGAAGGAGTGGGCCTGGGCGCGGTTCACCGGCGCCGCCGAGGCGAGCAACTACGAGATCGAGGCGGCCGGGATCGGGCTGTGGCAGCCGAGCCAGGCCGACGTGACCGCGCCGTACGTCGAGCGCTACTTCGCCGACCTGCCCGGCACCGCCGCCGTCCGCAGCGGCTGGGTCCTCGCCGACGCCGCGGAGGCGTTCTTCCCGGTGACCGCGCTCGACCGCCCGACGCTCGACCGGGCCCGTGCGCTGCTCGCCGACGGCTCGCTCGACGTCTCGCTGCGCCGCCGTCTCGACGAGTGCGCCGACCGGCTCGAGCGGATGGTCCGCACCCGTGAGCGGTACGGCGCGTGAGGGCGCGGCGGTGAAGGCGCGGCGACCGGGCCCGACCGTGCGGACGCGGGTGCACGAGCTGCTCGCCGACGGCACCGAGCGCCGCCACGAGGACCGGCTGGCCACCGAGGAACCGCTCGAGATCCGCCTGGCCTGGCCGGGCGCGGCGGCGCGCCGGGTCTGGGTCACGATGCGCACGCCGGGCAACGACTTCGAGCTGGCGGCCGGGTGGCTGGTGCACGAGGGGATCGTCGGCCCGGAGGGCCGCGGCGCGATCGCCGGGGTGGCGTACTGCACCGACGCCGACCTCTCCCCCGAGCAGGAGTTCAACGTCGTCACGGTCACCCTCGACGGCCCGCCCGCGGCCGACCCGGGCCACCGGCACGACACGTTCTCCTCCGGCTCCTCGGCGTGCGGGGTCTGCGGCAAGGACTCGGTCGCCTCAGCGCTCACGGTGAGCGCCGCGGCGCGCTGGACCGGCGACCTGCCCGACGCCGACGTCGTGCGCGGCCTGCCCGACGTGCTGCGCGGCGGGCAGCGCGTCTTCGACCGCACCGGCGGCGTGCACGCGGCCGGGCTCTTCACCGCCGCCGGCGAGCCGCTGGTCGTGCGTGAGGACGTCGGCCGCCACAACGCGGTGGACAAGGTGACGGGCGCGCGCGTGCTCGCCGGGCTGTCGCCGGCCGAGTCGGTGCTCGTCGTCAGCGGCCGGGCGGGCTTCGAGCTGGTGCAGAAGGCCCTGGCCGCCGGGGTCGGCGCGCTCGCATCGGTCGGTGCGCCGACCAGCCTGTCGGCAGGACTGGCCGCCGAGGCGGGGCTGGTGCTCTACGGGTTCACCTCCCAGCGGCGTTGCGTGCGCTACACCTGAGCCCTCCGCGGCGTGGGTCCGAGGGACTGTCGGCGCGGCCTCCTACGGTCCTCCTGTGCGCATCCTCCACACCTCCGACTGGCACCTGGGCCGGTCGTTCCACCGTGAGGAGATGCTCGTCCACCAGGCCGCCTTCGCCGACCACCTGCTCGAGGTCGTCGAGTCCGAGCGGGTCGACCTCGTGGTGGTCGCGGGCGACGTCTACGACCGCGCCCTCCCCCACGTCGACGCGGTCCGGCTGGCCGACGACGTCCTGGTCCGGCTCGCCGCGTCGCGGGCGCGGGTCGTCGTCTCCAGCGGCAACCACGACAGCGCCCAGCGCCTCGGCTTCAGCTCACGGCTCATCGACGCGGCCGGGGTCTTCATCCGCACCGACCCCGCCGGCGTGGGCACGCCGGTGCTGCTCGAGGACGAGCACGGCCCGGTCGCCGTGCACGCGCTGCCCTACCTCGACCCGCACGCGGTGGCCGCCCCCTGGGAGCTGCCTCGCCGTTCGCACGAGGCCGCGCTGACCGAGGCGATGGCACGTGTCCGGGCCGACCTCGCGACCCGGCCCGGCACCCGGTCGGTGGTGCTGGCGCACGCGTTCGTGGCGGGCGCCCAGCCGAGCGACTCCGAGCGCGACATCTCCGTCGGCGGGGTCTCGATCGTGCCGACCACGCTCTTCGACGGCATCGACTACGTCGCGCTGGGCCACCTGCACGGTCGGCACGTGCTGACCGACCGGGTCCGGTACAGCGGGTCGCCCCTCGCCTACTCCTTCTCCGAGACCGACCACCGCAAGGGCTCCTGGCTGGTCGACCTCGCCGCCGACGGCGCGGTCCACGCCGAGTACGTCGAGGCGCCGGTTCCCCGGCCGCTCGCCCGGCTCACCGGCAACCTCGCCGGCCTGCTTGAGGACCCGCGCCACGAGCGGCACGAGGGCTCCTGGGTCCAGGCCACGCTCACCGACGAGGTCCGGCCGCTCCAGGCGATGGACCGGCTCCGCCGGCGCTTCCCGCACGCGCTCGTCCTGGGCTTCGCGACTCCGCCGCCCGGCCTCGGTGCCGCGCCCGCGACCCGCACCGCCGGTCGCACCGACCACGACATCGCGCACGCCTTCGTCCGCGACCTGCGCGGCACCGGCCCGACCGCCGAGGAGCGCGCGCTCCTCGACGCCGCCGTCGACGCGTGCTGCGACGACCCCGACCTCGACCGCGCCGTCGCGGAGCGGGCCGGACTGTCGTCGGGGGTGGCCGGGTGAGGCTGCACGTCCTGGAGGCGACCGCGTTCGGCCCCTTCGCCGACACGGTCCGGGTTGACTTCGACCACCTCTCCGCCGCCGGCCTCTTCCTGCTGTCGGGCCCGACGGGTGCCGGCAAGACGAGCGTCCTGGACGCCGTGTGCTTCGCGCTGTACGGCGACGTCCCGGGCGACCGGTCCAGCGCCAAGCGGCTGCGGTGCGACGGCGCCGCCGCGGGCGTCGCGCCCCAGGTGACCCTCGAGGCGACCCTGGCCGGCCGGCGCTTCCGGATCGTGCGCTCCCCCGCCTGGGAGCGGCCCAAGAAGCGCGGGTCCGGCACCACCACCCAGCAGGCCTCGGTGACGCTCTCCGAGCTCGTCGCCGGTGCGTGGGTCCCGCTGTCCTCCCGGCTCGACGAGACCGGCCACCAGGTCGCGGAGCTGCTGGGCATGAACCTCACCCAGTTCACCCAGGTCGCGATGCTCCCGCAGGGCCGGTTCCAGGCCTTCCTGCGGGCGCGGTCCGAGGAGCGCCACGAGCTGCTGCAGCGGCTCTTCCGCACCGGTCGGTTCGCCGACGTCGAGCGCTGGCTGCGCGACCGGCGGCTGGACCTGCGGCGCCGGTCGGAGTCGGCCCACCAGGGGGTCGCCGACCTGGCCAGCCGGGTCAGCGAGGTCGTCGAGACGCCCGTGCCGTGGGACGTGCGGGACCTGACCGAGCCGGCTGGGGACGGCGCGCTCCTCGGCTGGGTCCACGAGCTCGCGTCCCGCGCCGCCACCGCCTCGGCCTCCGCCGTCGAGGCAGCGGTCTCGGCCGTCTCCGCCGAGGCTGCGGCCCGGACGGCTCTGGAGTCCGGCCGCGCCCTCACCGAGCGGCGCGCGCGGATCGACGCCGCCGCCGCCGAGCACCGCCGGCTCCTGGCCGACGCCGACGACGTGGCCCGCGACCGGATCGCGCTCGACACCGGCCGGCGCGCCGCCACCGTCGCCCCCTGGCTGCGGCTGCTCGACCAGGCGCAGCACACCCGCGGCACCGCTGCCGCGGCGGTCACCCGCGACGACCGGCACGAGGTGCGGGCCGAGCTCGACGCCGCCGTCGACGCCGCCGCGCACGTCCGCGCGCTGCAGCCCCGCGCCGCCCGCCTCGGGACCGTCCACGGCGAGCTCGAACGGATAGCCGGGCTCGTCCGGCGGGTCGAGCGCCAGGTCGGTGAGGCGCGGGCGCGGTGCGAGGCGGTCGAGGTGCGCGCCACGCTCGACGGCCTGGCCGTCCGGGCCGAGGCGCACGCGACGGTCGCGCGGCTTCGCGAGCAGCTCACCGTCGCCCGGGAGGCCTGGCACGAGTCGCGCGAGGCCACGCTGACCGCGCGCGAGCACGCCGCCGACGTACGCCGCGCGCGGCTGGACAGCATGGCCGCCGAGCTCGCCGGTGCGCTGGCCGTCGGCGCCTGCTGCCCGGTGTGCGGCTCCGACGACCACCCCGTCAAGGCCGTGCCCGGTCCCGACGCCCCCGACGAGCGGGCCGAGAAGCAGGCCCAGCGGGCCGTCGACGACGCCGCGTCCGTCGAGCACCTGCGCGACGTCGAGGTGCGCGAGCTCACCACCCGCCTCGAGCACGCCGAGGCCGCCGCCGGCGCCGGGAGCGTCGCGCTCCTCGAGGCGGAGCGGGCCGAGCTCGACCGCGCGCTGCAGGCGCTGCTCACCGCGGCCGGTGGTCGGTCGGCGCCCGACTCCGCGACCGCCTCCGCCGAGGTCGAGACCCTCGTCGCCGAGGCCGCGCGCCTCGAGGCGACCGGCCGGTCCCTGGCCGAGGAGGCCGAGAGCCTCGGTGCCGAGCTGGCCGAGGCACTCGGCGCGCACGACTGGCTGGTGCCGACCGGGGACGCCGTCCGGGACCTGGACGGCCTGCTGCGCCACCACCGGTCCGTGGAGCGCGCGTGCGGCGAGGCGCTGGTCGCGCTCGACCGGCTCGCGGAGGCCGAGCGCGCCGTCGCCGAGGCGGAGGCGGCCCTCGACGAGGCGGTCGTCGCGGCCGGCTTCGGCTCTGCCGACGAGGCGGCCGCCGCGCTGCTCGACCAGCGCGCCTGCGAGCGGCTCGAGCAGCGCCTGTCCACCCACGAGCGCCGGCTGGCGGCGGTGACCGAGGTGCTGCGCGAGCCGGGGGCCGACGAGGTGGCGACCGCTCTCCTGCCCGACCTGGATCGTCTCGCCGTCGAGCACCGCGGTGCCCTCACCGCGCTGAGCACCGCGCGTGCCGCGGAGGCGCTGTGGTCGGCCCGTGCGGCCCGGCTGGCGGACCTCGGGGACGCGCTCTCCGCCGCACTGGAGGAGTGGGCGCCGCTCCGCTCGGAGCTGGAGCTCACGAGCCGCCTGTGCTCCTTCGTCGAGGGCAAGTCCGCCGACAACCTCCTGCAGATGCGGCTCTCGGCGTACGTGCTGGCCTACCGGCTCTCCCAGGTCGTCGCCGCCGCGAACGAGCGGCTGGCCCGGATGAGCGACCAGCGCTACTCCCTCGAGCACACCGGCCGTCGGGGCGCCGGCGAGACCCGCGGCGGCCTCTCGCTGCTGGTCCGCGACGACTGGTCCGGCGAGGCCCGCGACCCCGCGACGCTGTCGGGCGGCGAGACCTTCGTGGTGTCCCTGGCCCTCGCCCTCGGCCTGGCCGACGTGATCACCAACGAGGTCGGCGGCGCCGCGCTCGACACGCTGTTCGTGGACGAGGGCTTCGGCTCCCTCGACGCCGACACCCTCGACGACGTCATGGACACCCTCGACTCCCTGCGCGACGGCGGCCGGGTCGTCGGCGTCGTCAGCCACGTCGCCGAGATGCGCGACCGGATCCCCACGCAGCTGCTCGTGGCGAAGTCCCGGCACGGCTCCACGGTCTCGCTGACCCGCTGACTCGCTACCCCCAACAGCCCCGGTCCTCGACGCGGTGCACCCGCGTGCGCTCCGGCGTGCCGGATCCCTTGGCAACGGCTCGCGGATCGATGACGATGCAGGAGGACCGCGATCGGCGGAGCAGATCCGCGCCTGGGCGATCGCCTAGCGAGAGTTGAGCCCCGAGACCGTGCGCGAGCAGCCCGCGGGACCCCGTCCCGACACGGAGGCCGGTGGCCGACTGGGCAGGGCCGCGGCCGCCCTCGCCAGCAACGCACGCAACCCCTGCCTGCGGCGCGCGCAGCTCAGCTTCCTCGGCGCCTGGACCGCCGAGTGGGCCTTCACCGTGGGGCTCGGGATCGTGGCGTACCGCGACGGCGGGGCGACGGCCGTCGGACTCGTCGGGCTCCTCCGCATGGCACCCTCCGCGCTGCTCGCCCCGGTGCTGACGCCGCTGGCGGACCGGGGCCGCAGGGAGCGGGTCCTGGTCGTGGTCTCCACGGTGCGCGGCGTGGCCACGGCTGCGGCCGCGCTCGTCGTGGGCTTGTCGGGACCCTCGAGCCTGGTCTACGTCCTGGCCGTCGTCTCCACGATCGCCGCGACCCTCTACCGGCCGGCGCACTCGGCGCTGCTGCCCTCGTTGTGCCGCTCCGGGTACGAGCTCACGAGCACCAACGTCGTGCGCGGTCTCCTGGACTCGGTGGCGACGTTGCTGGGTCCGCTGCTGGCGGCGCTCCTGCTGGGCGTCGCCGGGGTGACCTCGGTCTTCGCCGTCGCCTCGGCCGCCTCGTTGTGGGCGGCGTTCCTCGTGGCCCGCCTGCGCTACGACGCGCCCCCGCGCCCGTCGGCGCCCCCGGAGGGCGCTCTGCTCCGGTCCGCCGCGGAGGGGATCCGGGCGGTCCGCCGGAGCGGTGACCTGGCGCTGATCATGGGCCTCGCCGTCGCGCAGACCCTGACCCGAGGCGCGCTCACGGTGCTCACCGTCGTGGTCGCGATCGACCTCCTCCGGACCGGCGAGTCCGGCGCCGGGCTGCTGACCGCCGCGATCGGCGCCGGCGCCGTCCTCGGGTCGCTCGCCGCCGCGCTGCTGCTCGACACCCGGCGGCTGGGCGGGTGGTTCGCCCTCGGTGTCTCCCTGTGGGGACTACCGGTGATCGTGATCGGCGTGCTCCCGCACGAGACGACCGCGCTGGCGATGCTCGCGTGCGTCGGCGTCGGCAACGCGCTGACCGACCTGGGGGGCTTCACCCTGCTCGGCCGGATCGCACCCGACGAGGTGCTGGCACGGGTCTTCGGCGTGCTGGAGAGCCTGGTCGCCCTCTCGATGGGCCTGGGAGCCGTGCTGACCTCGGTGGTCGTCGAGCTGGCCGGCATCCGCGCCACGTTGGTCGTCGTCGGGGTCCTGTGCCCGGTCGCCGCGGCGCTCGCCTGGCCGCGGCTCCGCCGGATGGACCGTTCGCTCAGCGTGCGTGACGAGGAGATCGCGACGTTGCGGCGTGTCCCGATGCTGGGCTTCCTGCCCCTGCCCGCCGTCGAGCAGCTCGCCCGCGGCATGCAGCCCGTCGACGTACCCGCCGGTGCCACCGTCTTCGAGCAGGGCGACGTCGGCGACCGCTACTTCGTCATCGAGTCGGGCGAGGCCGTGGTGGTCGGCGACGGCGAGGTCGTCGCGAGGCTGGGCCCCGGCGAGGGGTTCGGGGAGATCGCCCTGCTGCGGCAGGTCCGCCGGACGGCCGGCATCCGGGCGACGCAGCCGCTCCGGCTGCAGTCCCTGCGGTCCGAGCACTTCCTCGCGGTCGTCCTGGGCTACCCGCCGAGCGCCCGCGACGCCGGTACGACGGTCGCGTCCAGGCTCGACCGCTTCAGCCCGACCGGCGGGGTGGACGGGCCCCGCCCCGACCCCCCTCCAGGAGCTCCCCATGGCTAGGTCCCCCGGCACGGCGCCCGAGCGAGCACTGCTGGTGATCGCCGACGTCAGCGGCTACACCACCTACATGCGGACGCACCGCATGAGCCTGGCGCACGCGGAGGTGAACATGTCGAGGCTGCTGGACCGCGTCATCGACGCGGCCTCGGGGTTCGACCTGGTCGAGATCGAGGGCGACGCGGCGTTCCTGTCCCGTCCCGCCGACACCCTGACCGACGGCGCGGCGGTCAGGGCCACGTTCGAGGTCGCCGCGGCGATGCACCGCGCGTTCCACCTCGAGCGCCGCTACGTCTCCACGAACCTGTGCCCCTGCCAGGGGTGCAACGAGGTGGACAGCCTGCGGCTGAAGTTCGTCGCGCACATCGGCGAGGTCGCCACCCAGACGATCAGGAAGCGGCACAAGCTGGTGGGGATCGACGTCATCCTCGTCCACCGGATGCTCAAGAACCCGGTGGGGATCCCGGAGTACGTCCTGCTCTCCGAGGACCTCCACCGGCTCCGCGACGACACGGTGGCGACGGCCTCCCACGAGGTCCTGCAGGACCTGGAGGGGATCGGACCGACACGCGGGTACTTCGTCGACGTCGCCGACCTCGCCGACCCCTCGCTCGCCGCACCGCCGGACCCGACCCTCCTCGGGCGCCTCGGCCGGACCTTGACCGTGGCTGGCTCCGGGATGCCCTACATGCTCGGGCTCCGCCGTCGGCGGGCCACCTCCGCCGCCTGACGCGCGCGGGGAGGGCGCGGCGATCCGGCGGCGAGCGCGCTCCGCCGCCGATTGCGGCGCGGAACTGCGTGGCGGTGGTGCCTGTGCGACCACCCCGACCTCCTACCGGCGGCGGTTGTCGCACCCCGGACGTGACGCGCCGCGCCCGAGCGCGGGGCGGGACGCGAACGCCTCGGCGGGAGGCACCCGACGACACCTCCACCCCTCGAGGGAGTGCGGGCGAGAGGACTAGGTGAGCCGACGCACGCGCCTCACCGCTCGGACGACGAGCACGACCGCGAGCGCCCACGGGGCGCCGACGATGAACGGGTCCATCCAGTGGTGCTTGACGTCCGCGCGGTCGTGCCTGAGCCGCGACCTCAGCCCGTGGTGGGTGACCTCGGCCTGCACGCCGGTCTGCGTGATGGGGTTGTCCGGGCGCAGGGTGAGCATCGAGCGCAGCGCGCTCTCGACGGCGTCGACCCGGTCCGCCGCGATCAGCAGCAGCCAGTGCGCGGCCTGCCCCTCGCTGTACCT
This sequence comes from Nocardioides sp. Arc9.136, assembly GCF_030506255.1. NCBI lineage: Bacteria > Bacillati > Actinomycetota > Actinomycetes > Propionibacteriales > Nocardioidaceae > Nocardioides > Nocardioides sp. Arc9.136. The sequence continues at coordinate 2,212,341 of NZ_CP113431.1, forward strand.
CGCGTAGGCCAGCTTGCGAACGGTGCCGGAGAGCCCTGCGGGCGGGCAGGTCGTGCCGAACACCGGTGGGAGCCGGGTGTGCTCCACCGAGCGTTCCCGGGGCCACTTCTCCGGCTGCCGGTCCGGGTGCTCCCAGTGGGCGCCCGCGAAGGTGGGGTCGAACCGCTCCCGCGGCACGGAGGGACGGTCGGCCCGGTCGGCGTCGGCACCCCAGCCGGGGATCCGTGCTCGAAGGTCCTCGCTGCTCTCGGCGAGCGGGGGCTTGTGGGGTGTGTACGGCATGGCGTCTTCCTCCCGGCTCAGGCCGCGCTGGTGACGACGATGGGCTTGATGCACTGGTCGAGCTTGGCCGAGAACATGTGGTAGCCCTCGGTGATGTGCTCGAGCGGCACGTGGTGGGTGACGATGTCGCTGGGCTTGAAGTAGCCGTTGCGGACGTGCTCCAACAGGCGTGGCCACTGCCGCTTGACCGGGCACTGGTTCATGCGGAGGGTGAGCCCCTTGTTCATCGCGTCACCGAGCTTGACCGCACTGAACAACGGCCCGTAGGCGCCCACGACCGACACGGTGCCGCCCTTGCGGACGGTGTCGATCGCCCAGTTCAGTGCGACCGGCGACCCGCCCTGGAGCTTGAGCTTCGCGGAGGTCACGTGCTGGAGGAGGCTGCCGTCGGCCTCTGCGCCGACCGCGTCGATGACGACGTCGGCGCCCAGGCCGTCGGTCAGGTGCTTGAGATGGCGGACGACGTCGTGGTGCTCGGTGAAGCTGACGACCTCGGCGTGGGCGAACCCGCGCGCCTTGTCGAGCCGGTAGTCGAGGTGGTCGACGACGATCACGCGTCCGGCGCCCATGAGCCACGCCGACCGGGCCGCGAACAGACCCACCGGCCCGGCGCCGTACACCACGACCACGTCACCCTCCACGATGTCCCCGAGCTGCGCCCCGAAGTAGCCGGTCGGGAGCGCGTCGGTGAAGAGCACCGCGTCGTCGTCGTCCATCCATTCCGGTACCAACCCCGGGCCCACGTCGGCGAACGGAACCCGGACGTACTCGGCCTGGCCACCGTCGTACCCGCCGCACGTGTGGGAGTAGCCGTAGATCCCGCCGACGGCGGTCGCGTTGGGGTTCACGTTGTGGCAGTTGGAGTAGAGCCCCCGCGCGCAGAAGAAGCACGTCCCGCAGAACACGTTGAACGGCACCATGACCCGGTCTCCCCGCTGGAGCCTCTCCACAGACGGACCGACCTCGTGGACCACTCCGATGAACTCGTGCCCGAACGTCATGCCGACCCGGGTGTCGGGCATCATGCCGTGGTACAGGTGCAGGTCGGATCCACAGATCGCGGCCCGCGTCACCCGGACGATGGCGTCGTTGGGGTGCTCGATCGCCGGGATGTCCTTCTCCTCGACGCGGATCCGGTAGGGCCCGCGGTAGACCATCGCTCGCATGCTTGCCTCCATCTGTCTGCCACTCGTTGAGGTTCCTGGTGCGCTCGTCTGTGGCCCCTCGGCCGCGGGGTCCCGGGTCGTCGCTCCGCCGCTCACTGGCCGAGGTTCGTCACGAGGTTGATGGCCACCGCCAGCACGCCGGTGCCGAAGGCGTAGGAGAGAAGGGCGTGGCCCAGCGCGACCTTCCTCGTGCGGGTCGACGTCGGCTCGGTCTCGGCGACGGCGAACGACATCCCCACCGTGAACGCCAGGTACGCGAAGTCGCTGTAGGCCGGAGGAGCCTCCTGCTTGAAGTCGATCCCACCCGCGTCGGGCTCGTCGACGTAGTACAGCCGCGCGTACTTGAAGGCGTACACGGTGTTCACCAGGGTCCACGACAACGCGACGCTGAGGACGCTGAGCAGCACCGACGTCACGGCCGTCGCGTTGCGCTGGCCACTGGACTGCACCAGCGCCAGCGCGACGACGCCGAGGCTCGCGACGGCCCCCGCGAGCAGCCAGACGTCGGTCGACCGGGTCCTGCTCTCCTGCTCGGCGAGGTGCTCCGTCCCTCCAGCGTCCTGCGGCCAGCTCCTGCGCCACACCCAGGTGAGGAGGACGGCGACGGTGACCGTCCAGGTGACGAGCGGCGCCACCCGGGGGCTCGCTCCCAGTCCGACGCCGACGCCGGCGACGGCGCCCACCGCCAGGCTGACCAGCGCCCGGCGAGCCGACAGCAGTCGACCCGGGCCCGGGCCCGCGTCTTCCCCGGACGCCGTGGACGCCGCCCGGCTGCTCAGGCGCCCGGCCGGAACACCGCGCGGACGCACCCGTCCTCCTTCTCCTTGAACATCCGGTAGCCCCGCGGACCGTCATCGAGCGGCATCACGTGGGTCGCCAGGTGCTCGGTCCGCACCTCGTCACGGCTCATGTGCTCGAGGATCTCCGGGATGTAGCGGTGTCCGTGCTGCTGGGCGCCGCGCAGGGTGAGCCCCTTGTTCATCACGGCGCCGAGCGGGAACTTGTCGACCAGGCCGGCGAACACACCGAGGGTGAACACCGTCCCTCCCTTGCGGCAGGCGTAGATGGCCTCACGGACGGCCGTGGGTCGGTCGGTCTGCAGCCGCATCTGCTGCTTCACCTGGTCGTAGAGGTGCTGCGGCCCTGGGGAGTGGGCCTCCATGCCGACCGCCTCGATGCAGACGTCAGGTCCTCGGCCGCCTGTCATCTCCCGCAGCTCGCCGGGCACGTCGACCTGCTCGTAGTCCAGGGTCTCCGCCCCGACGTGGGTGCGGACCTGCTCGAGCCGGTTGTCGTACCGATCGATGACGACGACTCGCTCGGCACCCATGATCATCGCCGCGCGTGCGGCCATCTGGCCGACGCCGCCGGCACCCCACACCGCCACCACGTCGCCTGGTCGGACCTCTGCCTGGTGCGCCCCGGTCCATCCGGTGGGCGCCGCGTCGGAGGCGAACAACGCCCGCTCGTCGGAGACGCCGTCGGGGATGGCGAAGGCCCCCTGGTCGGCGTACGGCACCCGGATGTAGGTGGCGTGGCTCCCTGCCCAGCCGCCCATCGCGTGGGAGTAGCCGTAGCACCCGCCGATGGCCTGACCCCACAAGGCCTCGGTGATGCCAGGATTGGGATTGCCGTTGTCGCACAGCGAGAACAACCCCTGGCGGCAGTACCAGCACTGCCCGCAGCTCGTGAACGAGACCACCACCACCCGGTCGCCCACCTGGTGCTTCGTCACGCCGGAGCCGACCGCGGCCACCGTGCCCATGAACTCGTGCCCGAGCACGTCGCCCGCCCGCATGGCCGGGATGTAGCCCCCGACCAGGTGCAGGTCCGATCCGCAGGTGGCACTCAGTCCCACCTCGAGGATGATGTCGTGGTCGTTGAGGATCGTCGGCTCCGGGACGTCCTCCACGCCGATCTCGTTGACCCCGCGCCACGTCACGGCCTTCATCGGACACCACCCTTGGGCGCCGCCTGCGTCCACGCCTCCAGCAGCGCACCGCCGGGTGTCGGCGTCCGCTCCCCGTGGGGGGCGGGGTCCACCGCGAGCACCTCCCCGACCTCGATGAGCTGCTTGGCCTGACGCAGGGCCGACCGGAGGTCGGCCTCGGGGTCGCTGCCGCTCAGCCGCTGGGGCGCGGTGCCCGACCCCGAGCCCTCGCGCAGCCGGGCCGCCAGCTCCGTGCCCTTGCCGGCGGGGGCCGGACGGACGCGGACCTCGATCCGGTCGGCGAGCTCGGCGAGCGGCACGGGCAGCGCGGTCTCGTCGATGTCCGACGGCTCGCAGAGGACCGTCACCGCCAGCCACCCGGACGCTGCGTGACCGGGCCCGGCGGCCCGGGCAGCGATCGGGTCCATGGCGGACCGCACCTGACGGACCAGGATCCCTCCGACACGAGCCGCGAGGGAGGCGCCGTTCGTCGTCGCGCTCGTCATGAGCCACTTCCCGCGCCCGCGGACTCCGACGCCTTGGCGAACTCCTGCACGATCCGCTCGCAGAACGCCGGCAGGTCGTCCGGCGACCGGCTCGTGGTGATGTTGCCGTCGGTCACGACTTCCTCGTCGACCACCTCGGCCCCCGCGTTGCGCAGGTCGGTGCGCACGCTCGGCCAGGAGGTCAGCCGGCGACCTCGCGCGACGTCGGCCTCGACGAAGTTCCACGGACCGTGGCAGATCGAGGCGACCGGCTTGCCGGACTGCACGAAGTCCCGGACGAGGTCGACGGCGGCAGGCTCCATCCGCAGCTTGTCGGGGTTCACCGTCCCACCCGGCAGGAGCAGCGCGTCGTAGTCGTCCAGCGACGCCTCGCCCACCGTCTGGTCGACGGAGAAGGTGCCGGCATCCTCGAGGTCGTTGTTGCGCGCCTGGATCTCCCCGCTGCTGATCGAGACCAGCACGGTCCGGGCGCCGGCGTCGTCCAGCGCCTGTCGCGGCTGCTCCAGCTCGACCCGCTCCACACCGTCGGCGGCGAGGATGGCCACCCGACGTCCGTCCAGCTCCCCGGCCATCTCAGGCTCCCGCCCCGACGCCGTTGGGGTGCAGGACCACCTTGGTCCAGCCCTCGTCGCGGTTGTCGAAGTGCTCGTAGGCCTCCGGCGCCCGGTCGAGGGGCAGCTCGTGGCTCACGATGAACGACGGCTCGGCCTTGCCGCCCGCGACCAGGTCGCGCAGTTGCCGGTTGTACTTCTTGACCGGTGCCTGGCCGCTGCCGATGTGCTGGCCCTTGAACCAGAACATGCCGTAGTCGAAGGCGAGCTTGCCCTGCTTCGCCAGCTCGTCGCTCGCGCCGGGGTCCTGGGGCACGAAGACGCCGACGCACCCGATCCTCCCGGTGAACCGCACGGAGGCGACCAACCGGTTCATCGTCAGGTTGGGCTGCTCGTCACCGGTCGGCTCGTGCGCCTGGTACCCGACACACTCACAGCCGTTGTCGGCCCCCAGCCCCATGGTCTGCTCGAGAACGGCCTCCACCGGGTCGACCTTCGAGTCGTCGATCGCGATCGCGCCGATGGACTCCGCCAAGCGGAGCCGGTCCGGGTGCCGGTCGACGACCATCACCTTGCTCGCGCCCTTGATGGTCGCTGACAGCGCGGCCATCAGCCCGACCGGCCCGGCCCCGTAGATGACCGTCTGGTCGCCGGGCTTCACGCCGGCCATCTCGGTCGCGTGGTAGCCGGTCGGGAAGATGTCGGCGAGCATCACGTAGTCGGTCTGGCGCTCCTCGGCGTCCTCGCCCAGCCGCAGGCAGTTGAAGTCACCCCAGGGCACGCGCAGCAGCTCGGCCTGGCCCCCGCCGTACGGCCCCATGTCGGCGAAGCCGTACGCCGCGCCGGCCATCTTCGGGTCCGGCTGGGCGGTCAGGCAGTAGTTCGTGAGCTGACGCTCGCAGTTCTTGCAGTGTCCGCACGCGATGTTGAAAGGCAGGACGACGTACTCCCCCACCTGCACCTTGTCGACCCCGTCGCCGACCTCGACCACCTCGCCCAGGTTCTCGTGGCCGAACGAGCGGCCGGGCTCGAAGTCGGTCCGGCCCTCGTACATGTGGAGGTCGGAACCGCAGATGTTCGCCGAGGTGATCCGGACCAGGACGTCGGTCGGCCGCTCGATCCGCGCGTCCGGGACGTCCTTGACGCTCACCTCCCGCGGTCCTTCGTACACCACTGCCTTCATGCTGCCTCCCTCGTCCTGGTGGTCCCACCACCTCGCGTGCGATCGGTCAGATGGCCATTGCACCCCCAGGACGGCGGGGTAGGGCATCGGCAGACATGCCGATCCGGCTGACGGGTATGACCGCCGGAGAGGAGGGGAAACGGCTGCGGAGGACGCAGCAGCCGCGGTGTACGGGAAGCCACCCTCCGCTCGAGGCGAGCTGCCCGGCGGAGGCTGTCGATGGATCGGACGCGCACCCTGGAGCTGGCCGCGATCGCGGACTCTGCCCGTCCGCTCGACGAGCGTGGGCACGAGATGCTGGAGACGCTCCGCCGGGTCGTCCCGTTCGACGCCGCCTGGCTGGCCCTGGCCGAGCCGATGGGACGCGGGTACACCCCCGTGGCCAGCACCGATCTCGATGCCGGGACGCTGCAGTACCTCAACGGACCCGGCGTGAGCCACGACATCGAGGCGACCCAGACCGACCGCGCCCGCCCCCCGGCGAGCCCCTCCGACCTGCCGTACCCGGTCGACGAGCTGCCGACCTGGGCCGAGTGCTTCCTGCCGGCCGGGTTCCGCGAGGCGCTCGGGATGGCTCTGTACGAGAGGGGCCAACGCCACGTGGGCTTCCTGGTCCTCCTCTCCTGCAGGGCACAGCCGCCGTCCGCTGCCACGCGGCGCCGACTGCACCGGCTCGCACCGGTGCTGGCGCGCGGCATCGACCCCTTGCGCGGGCTGGCCGTCGCGGCACGCGTGGTGAGGGGCGCGACCGCCGGGGTCGTCCTGTGCCGCGACGGGACGACCCGACCCCTGCCCGGCCTCGAGGGTGACGCACTCCTCACCCGGGGTTCAGCCCTCATGCAGGTCGCCTGCTCCTGCGTCGGCGGGGACCAGCCCTTCGCGTCCTTCCTGTGGCCCCGGGGAGGACGTCACGCCCCCGACGGGCACGTCCGGGTGAGCGTCCTGGCCAGCGGCGAGCGTCCGTCCACGGGGTTCCTCGGGACCGTGCTGCTCTCTCCTGCCGGCGACCACCGCGGACTCACGCCACGGGAGCTGGAGGTGCTCGGCTTGCTCGTCGGCGGGTGCTCGAACCAGCAGATCGCTCGAGCGCTGGTCGTGGCACCGCGGACGGTGGCGACGCACCTCGAGCACATCCTCATCAAGCTCGCTGCAGCCACCAGGACGCTCGCCGCCGTCCGAGCAGAACGCGAGGGCCTCTACGTGCCTGCGGCGCCGGTGCGGTGGACCGGGCCCCGCGAGGAGTGAACCGCCAAGATGACGGCCCCGCACCCTGCACGTCGTCGTCGACCCCACCCCGCCCTCCTCCCGGCGTCGTCGCGGGCCGGTCGCAACCGTTCAATTGCGCAGTTGTGACGCGAGGAGGCGCTCCCACCCCGTCGCAACCGTTCAATTGCAGGATTGCGACGGGGTAGGTCCGAGGCCTCAGGACGAGGGCGCGCACCCCGCCACCAGACACGCGACGTCGACACCCGGCACCCGTTCGCTCGCCTCCCGGAGCCAGTCAGCCGGCTTGCTCAGCGTCGAGCCCTCGGGCTCGAGTCGGCACCGTGCTCCGGCGACTCGACGACGCCCGGGCCCTCGCGCAGCCACCGTCGATCCACGTGCGCACGTCGTCCCGGAGGACCGGAGGAGGACTCGGGCGTCGTCCTCGTCGTGGTGGCAGGAGGTCTGACCGGGTGACCGGCCCGCACCACTCTCTACGGCTGTCCGAGCGTGCAGCCGGGCGCGTCGGAGTCGAACGCCGAGCCGGCGACGAGGCAAGGCGTCAGCGCGGTCACCTGCTGGGCGTAGCCGCGACCGCGGACCGAGGTGATGGTTCCGTCGCGCCCGACCTCGCAGGGGTTGTCCTCGCTGCAGGGCCTGCCCCCGCCGGCGACGTGGCTGTTGTGGACGGCGACCACCTGGCCGGACCGCGGGTCGATCAGGGGAGCTCCGGAGAGACCGGCCTGGGCCCGGCACGGGCGGGTCGTGCGGTACCGCACCACGTCACGCTGGGTCCAGCCGGCCTCGCGCACCTGCGGGACGACGGCGCCCACGACGCAGGAGTACGTGGTCTGGAACGAGCCGGCGTGCATCACGAGCTCGTCGCCCGGCGCAGGACCGCTCACGGCGAGCGGGTGGGCTGGCACCCCGAGCCGACGGAGCTGCGCATACGTCTCGCGGAGCCGGTAGACCGCCACGTCGGTGCCGGTCATGGTCGCGTACAGCAGTCGTGAGGTCGTCGCGCGGGCCGCCGGGTTGCTGTCGGGTCCGAGGAGGTTGACGTGCTGGTGTGCTGGCCGGTCGAGCACGGCGCTGCCGGGGCCGGGCCGCGGGTCGACGCAGTGCCCGTTGGTGAGGACCATCGCCCGGTCGGTGCCCCGGCTCGCAGCGACGCGGACGACCGATGCGGCGCAACCGCTCGGCGCGATGCTGCCGGAGCCCGCGATCCCAGGGGTGGTGGGGCGGGGTGTCGTCGGGATGGTCCGGCGGCCGGAGACGTAGCTGCGGATCCACCGGCGGTGGGCGCTCAGGTCGGTGTAGACCGAGGGCCGCAGGCCGCTGACGTAGTTGCCTCCGTTGACGGTGCCGGCCAGCACCGTCCGCCCGCCCTCGGTGACGAAGACGGGCCCGCCGGAGTCCATGTTGTCGGGTCCGACACCGGTGTGCCCGACGCACAGGGCGAGCTGCGCCTTCGTGAGGCCACAGGCGGCGCGGGACGCGATCCGGGTCGTGGCCGTGCGGAGGGCCCGGGGGTAGCTTCGGGTCGACTCGTAGTCGCGCAGACCGCCGCGCCCGGTGTAGCCCCACCCGCGGATGACGGCGCGGGTGCCGGGGGCCGGCCGGCGGGTCGCCAGCCGCACCGGTTCGATCGGGAGGGCCCGGCGGAGCTCGAGGAGCGCGAAGTCGCCGTCCGGGGCGATCGTGCGGGAGGCGCGGACGAACTGCTGGACGCGGACGACGCGGCCACCGGAGCCGACCTTCCGGGAGCCGAACCGCACTTGCCAGCCGACCGGGGAGCCCGTCAGCGCGAGCCGGACGTCGCCCGTGCCGCGGAGGCTGGGACCGGTCTCGACCAGGCCGGCGCAGTGCCCGGCGGTGACGGCCCAACGGGGTGCGATCAGCGTCGCGCCGCACACGTGGTTGTCCCGACGCGGCGAGTCGATGCGCTGGAAGGAGCCCTCGTACGGCGACGCGACCGCCGCCCGGTGTCCGTCGACGATGGCTTGGGAGGACGGGGCAGGGAGCCCGACGAGGACGAGGAGGGCTGCACAGCTGAGCAGGACGGCGGGACGGGCGCGCCGTACGAGACTGGTCGTGGTCATGCGGCGACCGTAGGGATCGGGACGTCTCGTGAGCGTATGGGCGGCGGGCGGCGTCAGCCGCCGAACTCGACGACCGACCGCAGGCCGCCGCCGTCCCGCGGCTGGAGGTCCAGCCGGGCGCCGTGCACCCTCGCGATCGACGCGACGATCGCGAGGCCGAGCCCGCTGCCGGCGGCCCAGCGGGCGTTGGGGCTGGGCGCGCGTCCGGTGACGAACGGCTCGGTGAAGGTGGCGACGGCTGCCTCGTCCAGGACGACACCGGTGTTCTCGACGACGAGCGTGCTGACCCCGGAGCGGTCGACGCACGTCCGCACCCACACCGTCGGCGCCGGTACGTCGTTGTGGGTCACGGCGTTCTGCAGCAGGTTGACCGCCAGCTGCACGAGCATCGCCCGGTTGCCGTGCGTCGGGGCGGCGGCGAGGTCCCACACGACCCGGACCCCGGCGTCCGCCGCGGCGGGGTCCGTCCCGGTCTGCCGCCCGGCCTCCGCCGCCACCTCGGCGAGGTCGACCGGCTCGGTCTCGAGGTCCGTCCGTTCGAGGCGGGCGAGCCGGAAGAGCGACTCGAGGATGTGGATGGACCGGTCGTTCATCTCGACCAGTCGAGCGAGCAGGTGCTCCCGCCCGGACCCGTCCGGGTCCATGAGCGCGACCTCGAGCATCGTCTTGGTGACCGCGAGCGGCGTGCGCAGCTCGTGCGAGGCGTGGTGGGTGAAGCGGCGCTGCTCCTCGAAGGAGTGCTGGAGCTGGTCGAGCATCCGGTCGAACTGGTCGGCCAGCCGCCGGAACTCGTCGTCGGGTCCGGCCAGGGCGACCCGGTGGTCGAGCGAACCCGTCGAGACCGCGGCTGCGGCGTCGGTGAGCTCCTTGAGCGGCCGCAGCATCCGGCCGGCGAGGATCCAGCCACCCAGCAGCCCGACGACGGCCAGCATGGCGAGACCGGCGAGGGCCACCGGGACGGCCTCGCCGAGGAGGTCGGAGCGGTCCGGGACGAAGCGGCCGTCATCGGCCACGATGAGGTTCTCGTCGTCCGGCACGAACCTCAGCACCGAGAAGAGGACACCCGTCACGAGCGCACCTGCAGCGACCAGGAACCCGGCGTAGCTGAGCGTCAGCCGCAGCCGGACGCTCAGGCCTCGTCGGCGGCGACGTACCGGACCGTCAAGCATCGCCGAACCGGTATCCGACGCCGGCGACGGTGTGGATGACCGCGGGCGCACCGAGCCGCTTGCGCAACGTGGAGATGGTGATGCGCACCGCGTTGGTGAACGGGTCCGCGTTCTCGTCCCAGGCACGCTCGAGGAGGTCCTCGGCGCTGACGACGCCGCCGTCGGCGACCATCAGCACCTGCAGCACGGCGAACTGCTTGCGGGTCAGCGCGACGTACCGGTCGTCGCGGTAGACCTCGCGGCGGAAGGGGTCGAGCCGGACCCCCGCGCCCGCGAGCGTCGGCGGGCGGGCGGCGTCGGGGCGCCGGCTGAGGGCGCGCAGCCGGAGGACCAGCTCCCGCAGCGCGAACGGCTTCGCCAGGTAGTCGTCGACCCCGAGCGCGAACCCCGACTCCTTGTCGTCCAGGCGGTCGGCCGCGGTGACCATGATGATCCGGGCCGCCGAGTGGTGGTCCACGAGGTGCCTGGCCACCTCGTCACCCGGCAGGTCCGGGAGGTCCCGATCGAGGACGACGGCGTCGTACTCGTTCACCGTCAACAGGTCGAACGCCGCGGCCGCGGTGAGCGCGACGTCGGCCGCGATGGCCTCCAGGCCCAGTCCCGCGCGGATCGCGTCCGCCATGTACGGCTCGTCCTCGACCACCAGCACCCGCATGGTGCGAGGCTAGGCGGCCCCACGTATCGCCGGTGTATCGCGTAGCGCAGACGCTCTCGCAACGCGGCGGTCCCTGGGATGGTGGCATGACACCCCCGGCTCCCCCAGTCCCGCGCGGTCGCCTGACCGCTTTCGTGCTGCTCGTCTGCGTGACCGCGGTCGGTCTCGCCTACCTGGCGCTCGCCGACCACGCGGCACCGGCCCGGAGGGCGCTCCTCGCCGAGGCGCACGTGACGGGGGTCCCCGTGCCGGGCGTCGGCGACCGGCCCGGGAGCGGGGACGGTCGGGTGGAGGGGTTGATCGCGCCGGACGCGGACCACGTCGCCCTGGACCGGCTCGACCCTGACCTCTACGACGCCTTGAACCGCGCCGCCGTCGGCGCGGCGGAGGACGGCATCGCACTTCAGGTCTCCAGTGGGTGGCGCAGCCGCGCCTACCAGCAGCACCTCCTCGACGCGGCGATCCAGAAGTACGGGAGCCGCGAGGAGGCCCTCCACTGGGTGGAGACCCCCGACGGCTCGTCCCACACGAGCGGTGACGCCGTCGACGTCGGTCCGACGGAGCCGGCGTACTGGCTCAGCCAGCACGGCAGCGCCTACGGCCTCTGCCAGACCTACTCGAACGAGATCTGGCACTACGAGCTGGCCACCAGGCCCGGAGGGGCGTGCCCGTCGCCCCGGTGAGGGGCAGCCCGCGGGCAGGGGTCCACGGCGCCGCCCTCCGCACTCGACCAGGGCTGCAGCCTCGTCGGTGCGAGACCCACGACCGAGTCCCTAGACATCTCCTCGTCGCGTCGCGTCGCGGCGCGGGTCGTCCGTTGCCCCAACGGATGGACCAGCGCCTGCTGGGCCCCGCCGGCGTCGAACGCCTGTGCCGCCGGTAGTCGACGCGCGCGGAAGCGGACGCAGATGCCGTTGTCCGAACGGCTGTCGGCTGGCGGCCCCTGGACACCGCCGACTTCGGAGCCTCGAAGACTTGCTGTACGTTTGTACATGTACAGATGTACAGAAAGAAGGCCGTGATGAGCAAGGACGCAGAGCGGCGCCGAGACCCGGCGCGTCGCAGGCGGGAGTCCGTGGTCGAGGCGGCTGAGCTGGTGCCCGAGTTCGGAAGCGCTGGGTTGTCGCACCGGAAGGTGGCAGCAGGCGCGGGGGTGCCGTTGGGCCCCACTACGCAGCCCTCGATCAGCGGTGCGACGTGGCAGGCGGCCCTGACCGGCGAGGCACCGTCCGTCGTCACGCTCCAGCGCGGCCTGACGTCCCTCTTCGACCTCGACCGTGAGCACGGAAGATGACGACGCGACCCGACCAGCCCCGTCGCCCCGCAGACGAGTCCCCGCAGAACCTCGCCCCGGAGGTGGGACGGATGTCACGTGCCCAGCGATGGACTGCCGCGGGCGTGCTGTCGTTGAGCCTGCTCGTCATCGTGATGGATCTGACCGTCCTCAACATCGCCATCCCCGACCTCGCTGAGGATCTCCGGCCGTCTTCCAACCAACTGCTGTGGATCGTCGACAGCTATTCACTCGTGCTTGCCGGCGTGCTCGTGTCGGTGAGTGCCATCGGCGACCGGTGGGGCCGCAGGAAGATGCTGATGGCCGGCTACGGCGTGTTCGGTGCAGCCTCGGCGCTCGCCTCGTCCGCGGACTCCGCCGAGGCAGTCATTGCGATCCGCTCAGTGCTCGGACTCGGTGCGGCGATGATCATGCCCACCACGCTGTCGATGCTGCGCACCGTCTTCCAGGACCCCAAGGAGAGGGCTACCGCCCTCGCGCTGTGGGCATCCGTGGCCGGCATCGGGGCGGCCATCGGCCCGCTCGTGGGCGGCGCGCTGCTCGAGGCGTTCTCGTGGCGCTCAGCATTCCTGGTCAACGTCCCGCTGATGGTCGTCGCGCTCCTCGCTGTTCTGCTGATGCTCCCGGAGGCGCGGAGCGCCCGACCAGGGGCGTGGGACGTCGTCGCGGCACTGCAGTCGCTCGTCGGGATGGTGGCCCTCGTCTGGTCGCTCAAGCACTTCGCGAAGGAGCAGAGCATTCTCGTCGGTGAGAGCTGGGCCGCCCTCGCAGTCGGCATGGCTCTGCTGACCCTGTTCGTCCGTCGCTGCCTCGCCAACGAGCACCCCTTTCTCGACCTGCGCCTGTTCAAGCGCCCGCAGTTCACCGCCGGGGTAGTCGCAGCCCTCGGAGCGGTGCTCGCGCTGGCCGCAGCCATGCTCCTCCTGGCGCAGTGGATGCAGCTCGTCGAGGGCTACAGCCCGATCGAGGCCGGCGTACGCCTGGTCCCATCGGCGCTCGCGGGCGCTGTCGCAGCCGGCATCTCGCCGTGGCTGGCGTCGAAGCTCGGCGCGCGCAACGTCCTTGCAGGCTCACTTGCCCTCGCCGCGGCCGGGATGGTGCTCATCTGTGCCGCTCCAGGCGAGCTGCACTACCCGACGGTCCTGGTGGCACTGGTGATGGTCGGCGCCGGCACCGGAGCTCTCGCGCTGGGCTCGGCGATGATCATGTCCGGCACCCCCGAGGACCGCGCCGGCAACGCCGCGGCCATCGAGGAGGTCGCCTACGACTTCGGCAACGTCCTAGGTGTCGCCATCCTGGGCAGCGTTGCGGCTCTGCTCTACCGCGCCGGCCTCGAGGGGGACCACGTGCTCGGCGGTCTTCAGCAGGAGCTTGCCGGCGCCGTAGGCGAGTCGGTCGGCAACGCCGTCGCCATCGCCGGGGAGCTGGGTCAGCCCGCGATCGCCCAGGCCGCCGCCGTCGAGTTCACCCACGCGCTGGAGGTCACCAGCATGATCGGCGGCCTCACGCTGTTCGCCGTCGCCGCGCTGGTCCACCTCCTCACCCCGCGCGACGTGGACGTCACCCAGCAGCACTGACCCCACTCCCGGGCTTCCACCCACCGCCCTCGGCCACCGCCCAGGCCGCCACAGACCCGACCCTCGGTCGATCCCCTACCCACACGGAGGAACACATGAGACCCGGATCCGTCCTCATCGTCGGCGCCGGTCTGGCTGGTAGCGCCGCCGCCTGGCACCTCGAGGGCACAGGCTGGCGGGTCACCGCCGTCGACCCCACCGCGAGCATCCCAGAGAGCTTCCTGCTCCAGCTCGACGAGGCCGCCCAGACCATGTTGTCGGCCATAGGCGCCGACCACCTTGTCGACCGGTTCAGCGCCCCCAGCCCTCGCGTGTCCATGCGCTGGGGCAAGGACGAGGTCCGGCGCACCTCGTTCTCCAGCGGCGACATGCGCCTCGCCGTACGCCACCAGTTGGTCGCAGGTGTCAGGGAGATGATCCCGGACACGGTGATCAGGAAGATCGGCCGGCGGGTCTCGGCGCTGAGCCACACCGCCACGGGCGTGGCAGCCACCTTCGATGACGGCTCACGGGATTCCTACGACCTCGTCGTCGGCGCCGACGGCATCGGCTCCACCGTTCGACGCCTCATGTTCGGGCCCGATCAGCCCTACCTCTACCGCAACGGCCTCGCCCATGTCTGGTTCAAGGTCCGGGCCCGCACACCGGGCGACAACGCTGTGATCGCCAGCCGCGATGGCGTCGCCTGGCAGATCTACCCCTACCCCGACCCCCGCACCACCCTCGCCCTCGCGGCCATGGAGGTCCCGGACGACGCACACCACGATCCCGGGGACCTCTCTGCCCGGTGCTCGCAACTCATCCGCGAGCTCGGCCACGACCTCACCGCGGTCGCCGACGCCGTCGCCGCCGTTGGGACACCGTTCATCAGCCGCTTCACCCAGGTCCGGATGCCCACCTGGTCCACCGGACGCACCGTCCTGATCGGCGACGCCGCCCACTGCATCGACCCGCTGTCCGGCCTGGGAGCACACGCCTCGCTTCTCGACGCGTCCGTCCTTGCCCATGCACTGCAGACCCAGACCGACCACCACGAAGCCTTTGACGCCTACGAGGCCCGCGTGCGTCCGTTCGTCCAGGCCGGCCAGAACGCGACCTCACGCATTCTCGAATACGTCACCACACCCCACGGCGTCACGAGAGCCAGCACGCTACGCGGCGCACTGCGAGACGCAGCACGTCTCACGCCCCAACTCGTCCGACACCACGGACGAGCCTCCATCACTGGACGCCCGCCAGCGCCTCGACCAGGCATCCGGTCCACAACGACCCAACCGACGCCGTGCGCCTGATGCTACTGACGCGCTCTGGCTGGGCCCGGTGCGCTCGAGCCGGACAGGGCCGACAGTGGGCAGACATCCGGATCGCCGCTGTCCGGGCGGGGAGAGGCGATCGCTCCATGTCATGCTCGGGCGGTGAGCGTGGACCGTGCGGCGGAGGTGCGGCGAGCGGAGGCGGAGTACGAATTCTTCCGCCGACGCGACGTGTCCGTGTACGCCGCGTTGATCGCCGGGGTTGCCGTGAGTGTCGCGTGGCGGGACCGCTCGCCCTGGAACTTCCTGCTGGTCGTCGCAGTCGCGGCATTCTGGGAGTTCACCAAGTACCTGCTCCGACCGAACGCGCGCTGGTTGGCGGTCGACCCGCGCTAGCGATCGAACAGCCGGTGCTCGCTCGCCTGAAAGCGCGTACGGCTCCCGACACACTCATGCCGATGAGTGGACGCTCACTCGCTGCGACGGGGGGGTGCGATCGTCGGCAGGAAGTGAGCCGCTCGGGCGGCCCGATGCGGTCGCGTCTGACGTGGCGGCCGTCCAGGGGACACTGGTCCAGTGCGAGCCATGATGACCTGTTTGGCGGTTTGCCTAGGCCTGGGCGCTTGTGGCGACGGCCAGGTCCCCAGCGACTTCAACCCTGGGGAGATCGAGGTTGTTGCCTCTCCGACTCTGCTCCGCCAGCCGCAGGTCAATGCGGCTGGGACTGTGCCGCTCACCGGTCGTGTGGTCGCGGACGAGGTGCGGCATTGCTTCGCGTTTGAGCCCGCGGACCAGCAGGGTGTCCTCTATGGGTTAGTGGTGCCTCGTGGCTCTCGATTCGGCGGCCGGAACGAGGTGGTGACGCTGCCGGACGGTGTGAAGATGCCGGTCGGCGAGACGCTGACCGTCGCGGGCGAAGTCTTGGATTTCGCCAACGGGGACGACACGCCCGAAGACTGGTTCAAGTGCGCGGACGGCGAGTACCGCTTCGTCGCGGTAGCGGGCGGCGCCTGACGATCCGCTTCTGACAGCCCTACCTCAGACACGCTCAGCAAGCGCACCCGCTCCCTTCGCCGGGCGTGGGACGTCGAAACGCAACCGCAGGCGCGTGGGCTCATCTCCGCCCGTCCGAACGGGATGTCAGGACCGCCCCTCGGAGCGCAGACGACGACTAGTCAGTTCGGAGGGGTCGGGGTGCAGGCGCCTGTCGACGATGCACCCCGAACGCCCGGCAACCACGCCCCGCGTGCCCGTCCTCGCGGCGACTTGGGCAGTTTTGAGCGCGCCACCCGCGCGGCGACCAGCACGCTTCGGGCCAAGTGACCGGATCTGCCGCTGTCGGCGCGGGACGCCCGACCATGCCGCGTTCCGCACGGTCGTCCCGCTTCGCGGCCCGGTGCTATCGGAGAGCTTCGACCAGATGCGGCACGTCTACCATCTGGGCGCCGTCTGCGATGGCGATCTCGAACGCACGCATGAGGGCCTGCTGTGCTGTGTTGTCGTAAGGTACTAGGTCCTGGGGGTCACCGCCGGGATCGGGCAGCCGCGCGCCAGCCGACTCGATGCCGGCAGCGACGGCGATGCGCGACGTCGTCACATAGGGCTCTCGTCGTCCGCGCGCGGCCTCGTGCGCGGCCGTGAGGACGTTGCGCGCCTCGATGGTGAACCGGGTGAATCCCTGCTCCGGACTCAGCGGTTCGAGCTCCACCTCGGCAGCCTTGGCGAGTCGCTGCTGCGCGGCCTGTTTCGAGACGCCCATACGAGTCCCGATCTCCGACCAGCTGACGCCCTGTGCGCGGGCCGTGGCGACGACATGTCCGATGAGCTCATCACCGGTCTGATCGAGGTGCTCGGCGATCACCATCGCGTCGGCAATCCGGTCACGGACATCCGCGTGGGTGCTCTCCAGTGCGGCGACAAGACGTTCGAGAGTCACCCCGGTCATCTGCTGAATGCCCATTCGTCAACCATACGTTGACGGGTGATCTAGGTCAACCTCTAGTTGACGTAAGCCGCAGATGTCGGCAGCTACGCCGTGTTCCACGAGCTTGAGGTCTCGACCGTCTTGCACGGGCACGAGGTCATCGTCGACGCAGTCAACCCGGTTCCGGCCGCCCGAGAAGCGTGGCGAGACGCCGCCAAGTCGTGGGCGCGCGGACCTGCTCCTCATCGAGACGCTCTCCGAGGAGGTCGCGCATCGACGGAGGGTCGAAGGTCGGGAAATCGACATCCCGGGCCACGTCGTTCCCACCTGGCAGGACTTCAGACCGGAAGTAGGCGCCGTGGGACGTCGATCGTGACGGCACGCGACTGGTTCTCGACGTGTTCGACCCGGACCTCGCTTAGCACCGCCTGACCACGCGCCTCGCGGAAGCCGAAGCAGCGTACTGATCTGCTGCGTGCGTTCGAGCGACCGCTCATGCCGATGTCCCCGTGGTGGGAGCTCGGCGCCTGCCACCCAGCGAAACCCGGACCAGCGTGCTCAACTGCCGGTGTCCGGGCGGAAACACGGTCCGGAGACCACACGTCCGCGTAGTGCTCGGCTACGAGATCGAGACCTCGGGGCGCTCGTGCTGTTCATCCGGGGCTGGCAGGGTGCTCGGCGACCCGAGCCAGGCCCAGTCCACCGTTGATCACGGGAGTCCGCATGACCGCTACCGCAAGCCGAGCAACAGTCGAGCCGCAGCAGGTGCCACCGGTGAAGCAGCTGCGGCACCGCGCTGAAGTCCCGATGCTGCTCGTGGCGGGCACCGCCACATTCGTCGTGCTCGTCGTCTTCGCGGCGATCGGCCTGACCGGCGGCGACGAGCCCGGATGGCTGACCACCGCCGCGGTAGCGGTCGTGGCCGGTCCCACGTTCCTGGCGGCCGTGATGATCCGCTACCTCTACTGGTCGAAGATCTCGAATGGCGTCGAGGTCACCGCGCGGCAACTGCCCGAGCTCCACGGGGTCTTCGCCGACCTCGGCGCACGGCTCGGCATGACGCCCGACGGTCACGGTATGGACAAACTGCCCCGGCTCTACGTCCTGAACGGCAACGGCGTGATGAATGCCTACGCCACCAAGTGCCGCGTGCGCCGCGGCTACGTCGTCATCTACAGCGACCTGCTGGACCTCGCCTACCTCAAGGGAGAGTTCGACACCATCAAGTTCGTGCTGGGTCACGAACTCGGCCACATCAAGTGCGGCCACGTGAGCGTGTGGCGCGCCTTGCTGCGACCGGTCGCCCGGCTGCTGCAGTTCGGTCAGAGCGTCTCTCGCGCGCAGGAGTACACCGCTGACCGCGTGGGCAGCTTCCTCGCGCCCGAGGGGGCGCTGGGGCTGGTCGGCCTGTACGCCGGGAAGCACATGAGCGAGCACGTCGACCTCGATGCCTACTTCGATTCCGTCGCCGACCACCGTGACGGGTTCTGGCTCAAGTTCGTGAACTTCCGCGCCGACCACGCGGTCGGGTTCCGCCGACTGACCGCGCTGAAGCGAGTGGAGACGGAGGGGTGGGACGTGCACGGTCGGATGCTCTGAGCCCACTGTTCTGAGCCCACTGTTCCGCCTGAGAGCTCCGGACGGCCGCCGGCGCGCTCATGCCGAGGTGAACGAGTCGAACAGGCACCGTGCCTGGCTCGCTGGGACACTGGCCACATGCCACGCATCGGATTCCTCCACACCGCGCAGGTCCATGTCGAGACCTTCGAGGCACTCGTGCGCGATGCCGATGCCAGTTCGTCCTGCGTGCACCGGGTCGCGCCTGATCTCCTCGACCAGGCGCGCGAGAACGGCCCCACCCTGGACGTCGAGGACGCCACCCTGGCTGCTCTCCGCCGACTCGCCGATGACGATGTGGACGTCGTCGTCTGCACCTGCTCCACCCTCGGGCCTGTCGCCGAAGGCCTCGGAGGGCGTCTGCCTGTGCCGGTCTTCCGCGTGGACCGACCGATGGCACGGGCGGCTGTCCGGGCCGGGGCGCGTATCGGCGTCGTCGTCGCGTTGGAGTCCACGCTCGAGCCGACCCGTGCACTGCTCGCTGCCGAGGCGCGGCGCGCAGGCGCGTCTCCGACGATCCTCGACGTGGGGGTGCCGGACGCGTGGGCGGCTTTCGAGGCCGGCGACGACGAGGAGTACCTGCGGCAGGTCGCGGATGCGGCTCGCTCCATCGCCGACAGCGTGGACGTCGTCGTCCTGACCCAAGCGAGCATGATGGGCGCCACCACGACGCTCAGCGATCTCCGGACGCCTGTGCTGGCGAGCCCTGTCCTCGCCGTGCAGCACGCCTTGAGCCCCTCGAGTCGAGGACCGGCCGGACATCCGCCGTCGTCGCGGTGAACGTGTCGCCGCCGCCTGTCCGGCTGGTCGCACCCGGTTCGCCGCGTCATGGGAGCCCGCGCCGCTGATCGTGCCGGGGCGTCGCACCTGGATCGTGTGCGTGGCGGTGGCCGACGCCGCCTCGGTGTTGTCGCTGCGGTTCGGGGCCGTGCCGGTTCAGATGGCGTCGTCTGCGTCCTCCTGGAGGGGCCCCGTAGGGCCGGCAGCGGTTCCGGAGTGCGGAAGGGTCGCTATGAACGTCGCGCCGCGGCCGGTCTGGCTGGGCGCGAGCCGCAGGCTGCCGCCCTGTTCGGTGATGAGTCGGTGGGCGATGTGTAGACCGATGCCTTGCCCGTGTGAGGCATCGCCTCGGTGCCCCCACTGGAAGAGGCTGCCTCCGAGGTGCGGAGGGATGCCGGGTCCTTGGTCGACGACCCGGATCTCGACCGCGCCGCGCGCGATACGGGTGTGGAGGTCGATGGGCGTGCCTGCATGTTGTGCGGCGTTCTCGAGCAGGATGTTGACGGCTTCGGCGATGTCGTCGGGTCTGCCGCAGGCGTGGCTGCCGTCGTGGTGCCAGTGGATCGTGCGGCCGCGTGCGCGGTGGCTGGTGACGATCGGGTCGAGCAGGCGGCCGAGGTCGCAGTCCTCCGGTTGGAGGAGACGGCGGTCGTCGAGCAACCGTTGCAGTCGGCTGGCTTCGGCGTTGATGGCGCGTTCGAGCGCCTCGCGCCGGTCCTCCGGGAGCCAGGAGCTGTTGCGGAGCAGCTCGGAGGCGCTGGCGATACCAGCGATCGTTGCGCCGAACTCGTGGAGTCGTGCGCGGTCGACACGGACGTCGGCCTCCAGGTGCTCGACATGGCGGTGGAGGGAGTCCACGGTGCTGCCGTGCCTGTGCAGCTTGACCTGCAGGAGGGAGAGCCCGGCGTGGATGAGCCCGGCGGCGCCCAGCACGCTGGTGCCGATCGCGATGCCGTTGACCATGTCACCGGCCGGGGTCGGCGAGGTGAGGAAGTGCCCGAACGCCAGGAGCGCCGCGGCACCGGCGAGGCGGACGCGCAGCCAGAGCGGTGACCGGCGCAGCCGCAGGATCAAGGCGCCGACGAGGACCTGTTCCGCGAGGACCCCGGTGGCCAGCGCGCGCAGGGTCGCGTCGCTGAGGCCGAGGGGCGGTGCCTCGAGGACGGCGACGCGGACGGCGGTGGCGACCACTCCGAGGACCAGGCCGGCACCGAACGGGTTGACCGACAGGTGTCGGCGGTCCGCGGCGGCGGTCATCGCCACCAGGAGGGCCTGGACCGCCAGCTCTGTGAGCAGCAACCAGCCGGCGCGCTCGGCCAGCGCCTCGGGCCGGGCGATCCGGATGGCTGCGACCCCGATGCCTTGGGTGCCGAGGAGGGTCACGGCGGCCGAGAGCCATCCGGTCGTGGGGTTCCGGGCGAGGCGCCAGCACAGGTGGAAGAGCAGGCCGGCGATGAGGACGACGGGGTAGACGAGCAGCTCGTGGACGAGTGCCGCCCGCTCGAGGTCACGCGCGGAAGGCTCGAGCCAGGGAAGGAACAGCAGGGGCAGCGCGACGAGGACAGCGACCGCCGCGAGGCTCACGCCTCGGACGTCGGACTTCTGTTGAGCTGCCGCTGCCATGGGAACCTCGGTGTGCCCGCGCCGGATCTCATGCGATGTCCTGCCGCGTTCTCGCAAGCCCGCGGAGGCCGTTGCCGCGTTCCCTGTCCCGAGCTGGGTACGCACCGCTGTGGTCAGCCCGTACGACGTCGCTGGCGGCGGCGCCTGGGGCCTGTTGTCGCCGCCCCAGTAAAGGACTCGGTGGTGATGGCTGTCCATACCCATCGGGGTGGCAGGCGTGGACCGGCACACCGGCCGTGTGGCCGTTCCCGCGGGCCCGCTTCGTGGTGTCACACCGAGCAGCAGCGGGCGCCGTACTCGTCGACGTGTGCCGGTGGGTCGGCAGGCGGCTGTGCGGGCGGTGCCCGGAGCGGGGCCCGGCCGGCTAGCTCATCGGGCGCTCACCCGAGCCGGCCCTTCCCGCGCCCCAGAGCGCGGCGACGTGGCTGGCGTCGGTACCGCAGCAACCACCCAGGACGCGGAGCGCCGGGAGCTCGCGACGCACCAGGCCGGTCGAGCTCGTGAGCAGGCGCAGGTCCCCGGTGTCGAGTCCGGTCATCTCGTCGAGCTCGGCGTGGCTGAGTGTCGAGGCGTTGGGACGGAACGCCGCGACACGAGCCGTCCAAGGACTGTGGCCCGGCGGCTGCGCGAGCGCCGGTTGCAGGTGTGTGGGGTGGGCGCAGTTCACGCCGTACCAGTCCGCCGGCGCGTCGCCGTCCAGGATCGCGATGGCGTCGCCCAAGGCGGTGCCGTCGGGCAGCCGCCCGTCGGTCTCCACCGTGAACGAGATCGCGACCGGGATCCCGGCGTCCCGCGCTGCGCGCACGACCCCGAGCGCCTCGGCGGGCCCGGTCATCGTCATGGCGTGCACGAGGTCTGCTCCCGCTTCCGCGAACGCCCGGACCTGGCCGCTGTGGTAGCCGGCGGCTTCGTCCGGGTCGGTGCCGCCGGCGACGTAGCCGTCGCCTCGGGGCCCGACGTTCCCGCTCAGCAACACCCGCGCGACCTCGGCGCGCTCAGCGATCGTCCGCACCACGCCCAGTGCTCGGCGGTTGACCGCGTCGAGGGCAGCGGAGTCGTAGCCGACCCTTCGTCCCCAGTCGGGGTTCGCGCGCCACGTCGGCGTCTCGAGGAGCAGTCCCGCGTCCACCGTGGACGCGATCGTGGCGTACTCCGCGTAGTAGCTCTCGAGCAACGCGCGCCCGGCTGCATCGTCGACGAGCGGGAACGCAGCGAAGTGCGGCAGGTCCACGCCCTTGTTGAACAGCAGGTCCGTCTCGAGGCCTCCGTCGGTGACCCAGTCCTGTGCGCCCAGCAGCTCAGCTGCGGCAGCCGTCATGGCTCCTCCTCGCTCTCGGCCAGTGGTCGGCGCCGCCTCGGACGGTCCCTGTCGACCGAGGCGGCGCACGTACCGATTGAGCCGCATCAACTCGTCGCTGCGCGTCCCCCAGAATCGGGAGATCCCACTCCCGCAGCGTCCGGGTGCCCCTGCGCACGCGCCCTGGTCGCCGAGACCGGGCGACCGACCAGACGTGCTTGAGGACAGGGTCCTCGCCGGCGGTCGCCGGCCCGCTGTCCCGGGAGCCCAGCACGTCGGGCAGCCGCCGACGCACGGAGCCGATGGCGTGCGACGACCAGCGGCCCCCGCGGTCCCTCGCGAGCCGCCCTCAGCGCGGCACCGGGGTGTCGGTGACCGTGGTGCCGGGGTCGAGCGGCTCCGTCAGGGTGGTCGGCGGCGGGGACGCGTCCTCGGGGGCGCCGGCCCGGGCGTCGGCGAGGACGTCGGCCGGGACGTGCTGCTCGAGGTACCGCCGCCCGGCACGGGTCGCGGGGTGCATGGCGGCCGCGGCCGCGCCGACGATGGCGGCGATGGTGAGCCAGCCGAGGGCGCCCCACTCCATCGCGAGGAAGCCGTAGACAGCCGGCGCCCAGAACCGGCCGAGCGTGTTGCCGAGCTCCGAGACGCCCTGGTAGTCCCCGCGCCGACGGGGGTCCATCAGCTCGGCCTCGAAGGTCCATCCCGAGGCGGAGAGGTAGAGCTCGGCCCAGGTCAGCACGATGTGTCCGACGAAGAACAGCACGACCGTGACCCAGCCGACGGTCTCGTGGGTGGCCAGCGTGACGATGCAGGTCAGCGCGAAGAAGATCGCGGAGAGGCGCACCGCACGCAGGGCGGTGTCGACGTCGCGGATGCCGCGCGAGGTGATCCTGGGCAGCACGATGCACATCACGGTGTTGGTGGCGAAGAGCAGCGCCACCAGCTCGTGGGGAGCGTCGGTCTCGATGACCAGCCACAACGGGATCACCGTGTGCAGCAGGACCTGGTTCGACCACAGCACGCCGGTCAGGAAGGTCACCGCCAGCCAGCTGCGGTTGCGGATCGCCGGCGGCCCCTCGGGCTTGCGGCGGGGCTCGGTCGAGCGGACGTCGTGGGAGGCGTTCGGCAGCCGGAGGATCGCCACCGCGTTCACCAGGAAGAGGACCGCGGTGAGGACCGGGGCCCAGCGCAGCACGTCGGAGCCGAAGGCGATGGCGCCGCCGCTCAGGAACGCACCGATGCTGAAGCCGACGTTGAGCGCGGAGTACATGTACGCCCGGGACTCCACGCGCTCGGCCGGAGGCAGCACGTCGAGGACGTACGCCGCGTGGGCGGCCCCGCCGAGGCTGCCCGCCACCTCCATCACCACCGCCAGCGCGACGAACTGCGGGAAGCTGTCGATGAAGGGCCAGGCGAGGAACAGCGCGCCCTGCAGCACGGCGCTCAACGACCACATCCGCTTGGGGCCGAACCGGTCGACGAGCTTCCCGGCCGGCACCGCGGCGAGGAAGCTGGCGACCGCCGCCACCGTGAGGCCCACGCCGACCTGACCCAGGGACAACCCGAGGATGACGCCGAAGTAGACGGCCGACCCCGCCAGGAAGGCGCCGTCCCCCGTGGCGAAGAGCAGCGACTGGACCGAGAGCCGTCCGGCGAGGGTGGACGGGGGCGTGACGTAGTTGCGGAGCGCGGTGAGCATCGCTGCAGATCCTCTCCTGGAGGACCGACAGCCGTCGCGCGATATTCGGACGGCGCGCGGGGCTCCGCGAGGTCAGGCCCAGCGGAACCGGTCGACCAGGCGCGCCCCGAGCGGGACCTGCCGGAGCGCGGTCACCGCGAGCAGGCCGAGCGCGGCGCCGACGACGTTGAACAACAGGTCGTTGACGTCCGCGACGTGGCCGCCCGCCAGGGCCTGCGCGGCGACGTACTGGCTCACCTCGATCAGCAGGCTGCACGCGGCCGCCACGGCCAGCACCCGGGCGCCCGACCACCGCGGCGCGACGAGCGCCAGGAGGATCCCGACCGGGACGAAGACGCCGGTGTTCATCACGGCGTCCGCGACCTCGTAGTCCGACAGCAGGCCGAGATGGATCGAGTCCTGCCACCGGGCGGTGCGCGCGGGCTTGTCGAGGTAGATCGGGAAGACGGTGTTCGCGACTACGCCGGCGGCGTACACGCACGCGGCGAGCGCGACCGCGGCGCGGGGCGCCGTCAAGGACCCGCGCCGGCGCAGGCGCCACACCAGGACCACGAGCACCACCCCGGCGAGCGGGACCACTACCGGCAGCACCGGCACCTCACGGAACACCCCTGCCTCCTCCTCCTGGCTGGCGCACGACGAGTGCGGCCTGTCGACGACCTGTCGACCTCGACCAGCCTGGCGGCCGGGACCGGGTCGCGCCTCGGCCGGAGGTACCGGACCGTCGGTCGCAGGTGCCAGCTCGGAACGCCGGCGACGGGTGGGGCGAGCGCAGGTAGCGTCCGGGGGGTGGCCAGCTCCCGCCGATCGTCGACGGTCCGCGTGGCCGCGCCGTACCCCGCGGACGTGGTGGAGGCGCTCTGGCGCGACCTCGTGGCGTGCCTGCGGGAGGTGGGCCACGTCGTCCACGTCGCCGACGGGCGCACCATCGTCCGGTTCCGCGGGGGCTCGAAAGAGGTGCTCGCGTTCGGACCGTCCGAGTGGGCGCACGTCGTCGTCCACGGCGTCAGGTCCGGCGGCCCGGCCGCGGTGGCCTACGACGCCGCCCTCTCCGGCGCCGCGTGCGACGAGCTGATGGAGATCCTTGGCAGCAAGGGATCGCCGCTGGTCGTGCGCGACGGGCGGCTCGTCCGGGGGTGACCGGCCCCGGACCTGCCGCGCCGGGCCGTGCGTCGCTGGCGGGCACCGCCGGGGAGAGTCATCATCGAGCTGTGCCCGGCGCAGCCCCTCGGTGGGAGACCCACCCTGTGACCCCTGACCGCTTCGAGGACTTCGCCGACGTCGTCAACCCGAACCGGCGCGCCACCCACTGCTGGTGCCTCTCCCACCGGCTCCCGGCCTCCGAGATCGACCGGCTGGGAGGCGGCAGCCGCGAGCAGGCCGCGCGGCGCCTCGGCGAGCGCGAGCACCCGCCGGGGGTGGTCACCTACCGCGACGGCGAACCGGTCGGCTGGTGCAGCATCTCCCCCCGCCCGGAGATCCCCCGGCTCGAGCGCAGCCGCCTCATCCGCCCCGTCGACGACGTCCCCGTGTGGTCCGTCATCTGCCTCGTCGTCCGCGGCGGTCGGCGGCGCCAGGGGGTCACCGCGGCGATGCTCGAGGGCGCCGTCGCCTACGCGGCCTCGCGGGGCGCCACGGCCGTCGAGGCGCACCCGGTGGACCCGCCCGGCCGGATCGACACGACGATGGCGTTCGTGGGCGTGCGCGCGATGTTCGAGCGGGCCGGCTTCGAGGTCGTCGGAACGACCGACGCGGTCGCGTCCGGGCTGCCCCGCCTGACCATGCGCCGGACGCTCGCCTGAGGACCGCGCACCGGGTCGAGCGAGCCCCGGTCGTGTGCCCACGGACGCGCCCGGACGCGTCGTCGGGCACACGACCCCGGCCCACCCCGGGCACGGCGACCGAGGGACCCGTCAGTCGTGCGACCCCTCCCGACGTCTGCGCGCGAAGTACTCCTCGAGCTCCCGGAGGGTCGCGTGGTCCAGCGCCTGCTCGGGGTCCGCGACGATGTCGCGCTGCATGCGCTCGCGCGCGGCGGCGTACAACGGCGGGCTCAGCGCAGCAGGGAGGTGCTGGACGTACCAGCCCCGGAACGTGCGCGCGCCCCACCGCTGCAGCGTCCGCGCGACGATCCCGGGCCTGCCCCGCCGGGTCCAGAAGCCGACTGCCTGGCCGAGCACGAAGGCGGTCCCGAAGGCCATCGCCATGACCCCGAGCGTGCCCGCGACCTCGTCGCTGGCGAAGTTGTCCACCACCGCCAGCAGCCCGCCGTAGTAGACCGGGGTCAGCACCTCGACCTGGTCGACGTACGGACCGACCTGCTCCGCCGCCGCGGCGAGGTCGGCGATCGAGCCCAGGTCGGGCTTCACGTCCCACGCCTCGCGCACGTGGCCCCAGGCGTCGGCCGGGTCCCACGGCAGCGCGTCGCGGGCCTCGAGCACCTCGTCGTACGTCGTCTCGATCCCGTCCAGCGTCGCCGAGCTGTTCTCGAGCGCCTCCTCGAGCTCGGCCTGGGGCGGCGTCTGCTCGTTCACGTGGTCGAGCGCGACCTGGATCTCCTCCCGGTGCTCCACGACGTACTCCGCGGAGCGGTAGCGCTCGGCCAGGCTGGGCACCGCGGCGACCGCGTCCTGCCCCTTGCCGCCCACCGTTTCCGCATCGCTCAGCGCGACCGCCACGGACGCGCCCGCGCCGTACGCCTTGATGCCCAGCTCGAGGACCGATCCCGCCACGAGCCGGCCGGTCTCCAGCCGGCGTCGCAGCGGCGGGTGGTCCGGGCCAGGTGTCACAGGGCGTCTCCCGAGAGGTGCGCGGACCGAGCCGCTGAGGTAGGTCGACCTCCCCGTTGCCCCCTGCCGCGGATCTCAACGGGTCCGGGGCGAGCGGGCGACCCGGGGCGACCGCGACTCAGTGCAGCCCGGACCAGGCGGAGACGTCGAGCCCCCAGTCCTTCGCCAGCCGCTCGGCCTGCGGGCGGTACATCACCTGCAGCGACTCCTTGAGCCCCGGCGTCCAGTCCCACTCCGCTTGGGAGGAGGAGCCGGAGGCCCGCTCGACCTCGGCCAGGGGCACGGGGTCGACGCCGATCAGGCGCCACACCTCGTCGACGGCGGCCTGCGGGTCGCGCCGGACGACCTCGTAGACCATCACGTGCACCCGGTCGCGGCCCACGGCGGCCGCCCACGCCTCGAGCTGGTCGGCGTAGAACCCGCTCCAGGTCTGCACCGTGATCGGCACCGGGTAGGGCCAGGACCTGCCCCGGGTGGCCGCCAGCCGCATCGCGGAGCGGAACCGCTCGACGGGGTCCCGCAGCAGCACGAGCACCGGTGCGTCCGGGACCAGCCGCGCGGCGGCGGCCGGGGCGGAGGCGTGGCGCAGGGACTGCGGGGTCCACTCGCCGCGGTGGACGCCGTCGGCGGGGAAGAGGTCGAGGTACTGCGCCTCGGGGACCCGGCCGTCGCCGACCTTGTGCAGCAGCTGCTGCTCCTTCTTGCCGTTGGTGCCGAGCCCGACGGCCGGGTGCTGGGTCAGCAGGTCGGTGAACCAGGTCGTGCCGCTGCGCTGGGCGCCGATCCCCAACCATGCCGGTGAGCTCATGGGGAGCACCCTAACGACGCGTCGCCGCAGGCCGGAGCACCGGTGAGGAGCGGGGATAGGGTCGCTGCCATGAGCGAAGCGGGTCTCGATCCCACCTTCACCGCCCTCCCCCACCGCCACCTCGGCGACACCGCTCTCGCCCGGGCGCGCGACCTCGGAGCGACCCACGCGGAGTTCCGGTTCGAGCGGGTCCGGTACCAGCACCTCGGCGTCCGCGACGGGGTCCTCCAGGGCGCCAGCGACGCCGAGGACCTCGGCTTCGCGGTGCGCGTGGTGCACCGGGGTGCCTGGGGGTTCGCCTCCGGCGTCGTGCTCACCCCCGAGGAGGCGGTCCGCGTCGCCGAGACGGCCGTGCAGGTCGCGCAGCTGGCCGCCGCCATGACACCACGACCGGTGGAGCTGGCTCCGGAGCCGACGTACGACGACGTCGTCTGGGTCTCCTCCTACGAGGTCGACCCGTTCACGGTGCCGGTGGCCGAGAAGGCGGCGGTGCTCATCGACTGGACCGAGCGGCTGCGGGCCGGGGCCGCCGTCGACCACGCCAGCGCGAGCCTGCAGCAGGTCGACGAGCACAAGTACTACGCCGACCTCTCCGGCACCCGCACCACCCAGCGCCGGATCCGCCTGCAGCCGGCGTTCGAGGCGATGGGCTCCAGCGACGACGTGTTCGACTCGATGGCGAGCACCGCCCCGCCGGTCGGCCGCGGCTACGAGTACGTCGCCGGCGGGCCGGGCCAGTGGGACTGGGACGCCGAGCTGGCCGAGGTCCCCGAGCTGCTGGCCGAGAAGCTCGCGGCGCCCAGCGTGGAGCCGGGCGACTACGACCTGGTCATCCATCCCTCGAACCTGTGGCTGACCATCCACGAGTCCATCGGCCACGCCACGGAGCTGGACCGCGCACTGGGCTACGAGGCCAACTACGCCGGCACCAGCTTCGCGACGTACGACAAGCTCGGGACGCTGCAGTACGGCAGCCCGGTCATGAACGTCACCGGCGACCGCACCGTCGAGCACGGCCTGGCGACCACCGGGTACGACGACGAGGGGGTCGCCACCCAGCAGTGGGACATCGTCCGCGACGGGGTGCTGGTCGGCTACCAGCTCGACCGGCCGATGGCCGCGATGAAGCCGGAGCTCGCCGGCCCCGACCACCCGCAGGGCCGCTCCAACGGCTGCGCCTACGCCGACTCCCCCGGCCACATCCCGATCCAGCGGATGGCCAACGTCTCGCTGCAGCCGGCACCCGACGGCCCGAGCACCGAGGAGCTGATCGGCCGCGTCGAGCGCGGCCTGTACGTCGTCGGCGACAAGTCGTGGTCGATCGACATGCAGCGCTACAACTTCCAGTTCACCGGGCAGCGCTTCCACCGGATCCAGGACGGAGAGCTGGTCGGGCAGGTGCGCGACGCGGCGTACCAGTCGACCACCACGGACTTCTGGGGCTCGATGGAGGCCGTCGGCGGGCCGCGGACGTGGCTGCTCGGCGGGGCGTTCAACTGCGGCAAGGCCCAGCCCGGCCAGGTCGCGTCCGTGAGCCACGGCTGCCCCACCGCGCTCTTCCGCGGCGTGCGCATCCTCAACACCACCGACGAGGCAGGTCACTGATGCACTCCCCCACCCAGCCCCGGGTCACGCCCCAGTCCCTCGTCGAGCACGCGCTCGCCGCCACCATCGCCGACGAGTGCGTCGTCGTCGTCCGCGACCGCACCAGCGCCAACCTCCGCTGGGCCGGCAACACGCTGACCACGAACGGCGTCATGCACGGCGTCGACGTCACGGTGGTCTCGTTCATCCACCGGGCCGACGGCACCTCGACCGGCTCGGTGTCGGGGAGCGCGACCGACCAGGCGCAGGTCTCGGCCCTGGTCACCGCCGCCGACGCCGCGGCGAGGGCGGCCTCCGTGGCCGAGGACGCCGCCGAGCTGGTCCGCGACCGGACGTCGCCGGACTGGGACGACGAACCGGTGCGCACCGGCATCCACACCTACGACGCGTTCGCGCCGGCCCTGGGCGAGGCCTTCGGGCGCGCGGAGGCCGGGGGCCGGGTGCTCTACGGCTTCGTCAACCACGAGCTGACCACGACGTACCTCGGCTCCACGACCGGCCTTCGCCTGCGCCACGTGCAGCCGACCGGCCACTACGGCTGCACCGGCAAGACGGCGGACCTCAGCCAGAGCGCGTGGGTCGGCGGGGCCACCCGCGACTTCTCCGACGTCGACGCGCTGGCGATGGACGCCGAGCTCGAGCAGCGCCTCGGCTGGGGCACCCGCCGCGTGGACCTGCCCGCCGGCCGCTACGACACCGTCCTCCCGCCGAGCGCCGTGGCCGACCTGATGATCGACGCCTACTGGTACGCCGGCGCCCGGGTCGCCCACGAGGGACAGTCGGTCTACAGCCGGCGCGGCGGCGGCACCCGGGTCGGCGAGCGGATCGCCCGGGAGGGCGTGCACCTGCTCAGCGACCCGTCGTACGCCGGGCTGGAGTGCTCGCCGTTCGTGGTCGCCTCCTCCTCGGGCAACGAGTCCTCGGTCTTCGACAACGGCCTGCCGCTCGGCCGCACCGACTGGGTGCGCGACGGCGAGCTCGCCGCCCTGCTGCAGACCCGCCACTCCGCCGCGATGACCGGCCTCCCGGTGACGCCGGCGATCGACAACCTGGTGCTCGACGTCGACGGCGGGACCGGCAGCACCCAGGACCTGGTCGCGGGGGTGGAGCGCGGCCTGCTGGTGACCTGCCTCTGGTACATCCGCGAGGTCGACCCGCAGACGCTCCTGCTGACCGGCCTGACCCGCGACGGCGTCTACCTGGTCGAGGGCGGCGAGATCACCGGCGCGGTCAACAACTTCCGCTGGAACGAGAGCCCGGTCGACCTGCTTGGCCGCTTCTCCCACGCCGGCGCCACCGAGCCGAGCTTCAGCCGGGAGTGGGGCGACGACTACTTCAGCCGGACGGCCACCCCCGCCCTGCGGGTGCCCGACTTCAACATGTCGAGCGTGTCGCAGGCGATGTGAGGGGACCGAAGCGCCGACGGCCCGTCGGCGTGCACGGGCGCGGGACTGCGGGTCCCGCTCAGCCGGCCAGCCGCACCTCGAGCCGCCCGTGCAGCCGCCCGAGGAGGAACGCCTCGCCGGTCGTGGCCGCCCGGGTCGCCACGGCCCCGACCTCCTGCTGGGCGCGCAGCGTGGTGCAGGCGTCCTCGAGACCCTCGACCGCCTGCTCCGCCCACCGGCGCGCCCGCCGCGCCTCCTTCCCGACGACCGGCTCCACGAGGTCCGCGACGTCGGCGAGGTGCTCGGCGGCCGCCAGGTGGCGCGCAGGGGTGTAGCGCCCCTCGTCCTCGCCCGTCCGTGCCGACGCCTTCGTCCGCGCCTTCTCCAGGCGGCGCCGCAGCTGCTTCCTCGTCAGCGGCTCCTCCGACGCCGGCTCGGCGACCACCCGGTCCAGCGACCGCAGCAGCGCGAGGTACCGGTCCGCCTGCAGGTCGTCGAGCACCCTTGCTGCGGCCTCGCGCTCGTGCTCCTCGAAGGCGGCGCGCAGCAGCCGGCGCACGGGGGCCACCCCTTCCCGCTCCTCCTCGAGGACCGCCAGCACGCGCTCGTGCGCCGCGGCGAGCTCCGCGGCCTCGACGAGCGACTCCGACAGCCACGCCAGCTCCGCGCGAACGGGGCCGGTCACCGTGCGGCCCCAGCCCGGGCGCAGCGTCCACAGCGCCGCCCGGATCCGCCGCACCACCGACGCCAGCTCGCCGGC
Source organism: Nocardioides sp. Arc9.136 (assembly GCF_030506255.1). NCBI lineage: Bacteria > Bacillati > Actinomycetota > Actinomycetes > Propionibacteriales > Nocardioidaceae > Nocardioides > Nocardioides sp. Arc9.136. The sequence goes on from NZ_CP113431.1 coordinate 2,243,499, forward strand.
GACCGGCTCGCCACGCCGCCACCGGCTGTCCAGCAGCTTGAGGACGCCGACGTCCGCCGCGACGGCCCGCAGCACGGGGTCGGCGACCTCGGGGACCTGCGGGAGCCGGTCGCCGAGCGCGACCGCGATCTTGCGGGCCAGCGGCCTCGGCTCGACCCCGAGCCCCTCGAAGAGCTCGTCGGCCGCGGCCAGCAGGTCGGGCCCGCCCTCGACCAGCTCCAGCTCCCACTCCCGCCACGAGACCGGCGCTCCGCCGACCGGGGTGCCGGTGACCTCGTCGTCGGCCAGCTCGGCCAGCACGGTCCCGTCCTCGGCGAGGAGCGACCGTGAGGTGCGCCGGGTCGCCACCGTCGCGACCGGCGACAACGGCTCACCCTGCGTCCAGGCGGTGACGAGACCGCGCAGCCGCGCCGGCACCGTCTCGCCCCTGCCGAGCCGGTGGTGCAGCTCCTCGCGGCCACCCGGGGCGGGCAGCTTGAGGTGCCATCCCTCGTCCGGTCCCCCGGTGCGGGCCCGCAGGGTGATGCCGGCGGCGGTCAGTGCCAGCCCGCCGGTGTCGTGGTACGTCGCGTGCAGCTCGTGCACGACCGGCTCGGCGACCCGCGCCACCCCGGGCAGCCCGCCCGGCCCGGCCAGCGCCGGGACCTCGGTCCCGGGCGGGGGTGCGTACGTGTGCTCGACCTCGAGGTGCTGTGTGCGCGTCATGCCGTCCCGTACCCACCACGCCGGTGCGGACCGGTGCAGACCGGTGCAGACCGGTGCCGCCGGCACGCAACCGTCCCGCCTCGCCGGGCGTAGACACCCCGACCAGCCACTCCCACCAGGAAGCAGCACCAGCATGCGCATCCCCGCCCTCCTCGCCGCCACGGCCACCGCCGCGACCGCGATCACCGGCCTCACCACCACGACGGCCGTCTCCGCCACGTCCTCCCCCAGCACCGACGGCACCACGACCCACGAGCGCGGCAACGTCGTCGAGTGCGGCGCGGCGTACGCCGGCCAGGACACGTTCGTCAGCGTCTACGAGAACAACCTGCACCCCGACGTCCTCCAGGTCGTCGTCGGCGAGGACGGCCTCGGCCGCGGCAAGGAGTCGACCACCGGCTTCATCGACGCCGGCACGGTCCGCGCCACGATGCGGCTCGACGGCCGGAAGGTCGTCGTGTCCGGGACCGCGAAGCGGGTCGGGAAGAGGATCGCCGTCCACGAGGAGGTCGACGACGCCGGCGAGCACGTCGTCGTCGACGGCTTCCACCGCCGGCTCCGCACCGACCTGACGCTGCGGTGGAAGGGCCGGACCGTCGCCCTCGACTGCGACGAGGCCTTCTTCTACGACCTCGACGTCACCCGGTACGACACCACCGGCGACTGAGACCGACCACCACGCGCAGCGGCGTCACCGGTCAGCGACCCGGATGACCCCCGGGAACGGGGGCGTCCGGGTCGTACGGCGTCCGGGTGTAGACGAAGGTGGCGACCTCGAGGTGGCCCACCGACCCGTCCGGGCGCCGGACGACGTGGAGCTCCTCGCCGGCGTGGTAGCCGGACAGCCCCAGCACCCGTCCCCCACGGACGGCGAACCGGTAGAGCTCCTGCCCGGCCCGGCGGGCGACCAGCTCGGTGCCCTCCATCGCGAAGACGATCGCGGTGTTGCCCCAGTGCCAGACCCCCGGCACGCCCACCAGCGGCGGCGGCAGCGCCGGTGACGGCGTCCACGCGGGTGCGACCGTCGGCTCGCAGCGCTCGAGCTCCTCGAGCAGGTCGGTGACGACCGCGGCCGGCGAGCAGCCCGCCGTGGCGTCGGTCAGCACCACGCCACCGCTGCGCCGCCTCGGGTCGACCAGGACGGCGGCGAGGAACCCCGGCATCGAGCCGGTGTGCCCCGCGAGCGTGCCCGAGCCGCCGGGCAGCAGCTGGAACCCCAGCCCGTGCGCGTAGCCGAGCCCGTCGGTGGGGTTGCCCGACTGCGGCCCGAACGCCTGCCGCAGCTCGGCCGGCGAGAGCACGTCGGGGTGGCCGTCGAGGAGGAAGACGGCGTACCGCGCCAGGTCGGTGAGCGTCGCCCACACCTGGCCCGCGGGCGCCATCGCCCCGGTGTCGGTCGCGGGCTCCGGGACGAGCGTCGACTCGTAGGGGTGCACCGACCAGCCCTGCGCGGCGGCGCCGACGGGGAGGTACGACGTGCGCGTCATCCCTAGCGGCGCGAGCAACCGGCCCTCCACGGCCTCCCACCACGTCGTGCCCCGGACGCGCGCGACGACCTCGCCGAGCAGCGCGTACCCGAGGTTGGAGTAGTGGAACTCCTGGTGGGCGGGGAACGCCGCACCCGAGCCGTCGTGCAGCGCCGCCAGCTCCTCCCACGACCGGCCGGCGGACCGCTCCCACCACGGCCCGGCCGGCTCCGACTGCATGCCCGAGCTGTGCGCGAGCAGCGTGCGGAGCGTCCGGTCGGCGTACGCCACGTCCTCCCCGAGCACCACCGACGCCGGGTCGTCCAGGCCGAGCAGGCCCTCCCGCACGGCCTGGAGCACGAGCACGGCCGTCATGGTCTTGGTGATGGACCCGATCCGGTACTGCACGTCGAACGGGTCGTGGCCGGGCACCGCCTCCGCGCCGTACGCGTCCCGCCACACCGGCTCGCCGTCGCGCACCAGGCCGGCCACCACCGACGGCAGCCGACCGGTGCTCTGGGCGTGGGCCAGCCGGGCGCGCAGCCGGCGGGCGGTGAGGCCGTCGACCCCGGCGCTCACTCGGCGCTCACTCGGCGCTCACTCGGCGAAGGCCTCGAGCGGCGGGCACGAGCACTGCAGGTTGCGGTCACCGTAGGCCTGGTCGATCCGCGCCACCGGCGGCCAGTACTTGTCCGGGTCCACGCCGGTCGGGAAGACCGCCAGCTCCCGGAGGTACGGCCGGTCCCACTCGCCCACGAGCGCGCGGGACGTGTGCGGCGCGCCGCGCAGCGGCGACTCCTCGGGGCTCCACTCCCCCGCGCCGACCCGGTCGATCTCGCCCTTGATCGCGATCATCGCCTCGCAGAAGCGGTCGATCTCGCCGAGGTCCTCGGACTCGGTCGGCTCGACCATCAGGGTGCCGGCGACCGGGAACGACATCGTCGGGGCGTGGAAGCCGTAGTCGACCAGCCGCTTGGCGACGTCCTCGACGCTCACGCCGGTCTCCTTGGTGATCCCCCGGACGTCGAGGATGCACTCGTGGGCGACCAGGTCGCCGTGGCCGCGGTAGAGCACCGGGAAGTGCTCGCCGAGCCGGGCGGCGACGTAGTTGGCCGACAGCACCGCGCTGGCGGTGGCCCGGGTCAGGCCGGCACCGCCCATCATCCGCACGTAGGCCCACGAGATCGGCAGGATGCCCGCCGAGCCGTACGGCGCCGCGCTGATCGGGCCGATGCCCTCGCGCTTGGTGGCGTCGGGGTGCATCCCGTGCGAGGGGAGGTACGGCGCGAGGTGCTCGCGCACCGCGACCGGGCCGACGCCCGGGCCGCCGCCGCCGTGGGGGATGCAGAAGGTCTTGTGCAGGTTCAGGTGCGACACGTCGCCCCCGAACTCGCCGGGCTTGGCGTGCCCGAGCAGCGCGTTCAGGTTCGCCCCGTCGACGTAGACCTGGCCGCCGTGGGCGTGCACGACCTCGCACAGCTCGGTGATCGTGTCCTCGTAGGCGCCGTGGGTCGAGGGGTAGGTGACCATGATCGCGGCCAGGTCGTCGGTGTGCTTCTCGCACTGCGCGCGCAGGTCGTCCATGTCCACGCCGCCGTCCGCGGCGGCCTTGACCACGACGACGCGCATCCCGGCCATCACCGCGGACGCGGCGTTGGTGCCGTGCGCCGAGGAGGGGATCAGGCAGACGTCGCGGGCGGCGTCGCCGTTCGCGCGGTGGTAGCCGCGGATGGCGAGCAGACCGGCGAGCTCGCCCTGGGAACCGGCGTTCGGCTGGATCGAGACGCGGTCGTAGCCGGTCACCTCGGCCAGCCAGCCCTCGAGCTGGTCGACGAGCAGGTGGTAGCCGGCGGCGTCCTCGGCCGGCGCGAACGGGTGCAGGTCGGCGAAGCCGGGCAGGGAGACCGGCTCCATCTCGGTGGTCGCGTTCAGCTTCATCGTGCACGACCCGAGCGGGATCATCCCGCGGTCCAGCGCGTAGTCGCGGGCCGAGAGCCGGCGCAGGTAGCGCAGCATTTGGGTCTCGCTGTGGTGCGCGGAGAACACCTCGTGGGTGAGGTACGGCGTGGTGCGGCGCAGCGGCTCCGGCAGCGCGTCGGCGGTCGCGCGGTCGAGACCGTCGAGGTCCGCGCCCTCCACCCCGAACGACGCCAGCACCCGCTCGAGGGTCGAGCGCGTGGTGCACTCCGAGGTGCTGATCCCGACGGTGTCGGCGTCGACGAGCCGGAGGTGGATCCCCCGCTCCCGCGCGGCCGCGACGACCTCGGCGGCACGGCCCGGTGCCGCGACCTGGACGGTGTCGAAGAACTCGCCGTGGAGCGCCTCGTGCCCGGCCTCGGCCAGCGCGGCGGCCAGCACCGCGGCGTACCGGTGGGTGCGGGTGGCGATGGCGCGCAGCCCCTCCGGGCCGTGGTGCACGGCGTACATCGAGGCGACGACGGCCAGCAGCACCTGGGCGGTGCAGATGTTGGAGGTGGCCTTGTCCCGGCGGATGTGCTGCTCGCGGGTCTGCAGGGCCAGGCGGTACGCCGGGCGGCCCTCGGCGTCGACCGAGACCCCGACCAGCCGGCCGGGCAGGTGCCGCTCGAGCCCGGAGGCGACCGCCATGTAGCCGGCGTGCGGGCCGCCGTAGAACAGCGGCACCCCGAAGCGCTGGGAGGAGCCGACGACCACGTCGGCACCCATCGAGCCGGGCGACTCCAGCAGCGTCAGCGCGAGCAGGTCGGCGGCGACGACGGCCAGCCCGCCGCGCTCGTGGACCGCCTCGATGAGCGGCCGCGGGTCGAGCACCCGGCCGGAGGCGCCGGGGTACTGCATGAGCACGCCGCTCGCCGGGCCCTCGGGCAGGCCGCCGGTCAGGTCCGCGACCACGACCTCGATGCCCATCGCCTCGGCGCGGGTGCGCACGACCTCGATCGTCTGCGGCAGCGCGTCGGCGTCGACCACGAACGGCCCGTCCGCCTTGCGGTTTCCCCGCCGGACCAGGGTCATCGCCTCGGCGGCCGCGGTGCCCTCGTCGAGCAGCGAGGCGTTCGCGGTCGGCACGCCGGTGAGGTCGCCGACGACGGTCTGGAAGTTGATCAGCGCCTCGAGCCGGCCCTGGGAGATCTCCGGCTGGTACGGCGTGTAGGCGGTGTACCAGCTGGGGTCCTCGAGCACGTTGCGCCGGATCACCGGCGGGGTGATCGTGGCGGAGTAGCCGAGGCCGATCATCGCCTCGAGCGGGTTGTTCAGCGCCGCGATCGCGCGCAGCTCCCGGGCGGTGGCGTCCTCGGACTGCGCGGCGGGCAGGTCGAGCGCCGCGTCGGTGCGGATGCCGCCGGGGACGGCGGCGGACATCAGCGACTCCACGGAGTCGAAGCCGAGCCGCTCGAGCATGGCGGCCTCGGCGGCCGGCTGCAGACCGATGTGGCGGTCGACGAACGGCAGCGCGCCGTCGAGCTCGGACAGGGTGGGGCGGTCTGACATGGCAGGGCTCCTCGGACGCGCGGTCTGGGTGCCTCCCCCTCTGTCACACCGGCACTGGTGCTCCAGAGTCGCCTGCTCCGCACGGTCCGGGCGCCTGAGAGGTTCCGGGGAGGAATTGCCCCTTCGGCGCTCCGCTCCGGCGGGTGCTGCGTGCCGGGCGGAGACTCTCCCGTGCGGGATTGTCAGCGCCACCGAGGCTACCAGCCCACCGGGCCCGGGCAGGAACGACGACGGCCCGCCTCCCTCGCGGGACGGCGGGCCGGACGTCGTGCGCCGGGTGGCGGCGGTGCGCCGCGCTGGCCCGGGTCAGCCGATCTTGCGGGCGGCGCGGCGGGCGGCGAGCTCGTCGCTCGCGCTCGGTGCGGCCTCGTCGGCGGTGCGCTCGCTGGGCAGCTCGGCGAGGGTGCCCTCGATCTCGCGCCACACGCCGCCGATGGCGATGCCGAAGACGCCCTGCCCGCCCTGGAGCAGGTCGATGACCTCGTCGTTGCTGGTGCACTCATACACCGAGGCGCCGTCGCTCATCAGCGTCACGCGGGTCAGGTCGTCGGTGCCCCGCTCCCGGAGGTGATGAACCGCGGTGCGGATCTGCTGCAGCGAGATGCCGGCGTCCAGGAGCCGCTTGATCACCTTGAGCAGCAGGATGTCGCGGAAGCTGTAGAGCCGCTGGGAGCCCGAGCCGCTCGCGCCGCGGACGGTGGGCTCGACCAAGCCGGTGCGGGCCCAGTAGTCGAGCTGGCGATAGGTGATGCCGGCGGCGTTGCACGCGGTCGGGCCGCGGTAGCCGGTGTCACTGGGCAGCGGCGACACGTCGTCGGTGAAGAGGAGACCCTGCTCCTCGGCCACCTCGACCGCGACTGCGGCCTCGGGGTGCTCGCCCTGCTGCTCCTGCTCGTTCACACGGTCCTCCGTGGGTCTACTCCGTTGTGCGTAACTACCCGGGGAAGGTGCCGTGACCGCGAAGCGCAACCACAACGGTGGAGTTACAACAGAGACAGTTCAAGGTAGGCCCCGGTGGGGAGGTCGTCAAAGAGGCCGGCGGCGTGTCGGAACCCTCAACTTGAGGTTGAGGGTGAGCCTCGTCAACGCGACTCGAAGTCCTCCGGCGTGACCTGGTCGAGGAACTCGCGGAACTTCTCCACCTCGTCCTCCTGCTCGGCGGGCACGGCGAGGCCGGCCTCGTCGAGGACCTCCTCGGCGCACAGGATGCGCGTACCGGTGCGCAGCGCCAGCGCGATGGAGTCCGAGGGACGCGCGCTCACCTCGGCGCCGGAACCGAAGACGAGGGTCGCGAAGAACACCCCGTCCTTGACGTCGGTGATCCGCACCTCGGTCAGCTCGTTGCCCGTCGCCTCCAGCACGTCCTTCATCAGGTCGTGCGTCAGCGGCCGGGGCGGGACCACCCCTTGCTGGGCGAACGCGATCGCGGTCGCCTCGACCGCGCCGATCCAGATCGGCAGGTAGCGCTCCCCGGTCACCTCGCGCAGCAGGACGATCGGCTGGTTCGACGGCATCTCGACACGGACACCCATGACATCGACTTCGCGCACACCTTCACCCTACTCCCGCCCCGTGAGCCTCTCCCCCGCCGAAGGGGCGAGCCTGCCGGGCACCTGCCGGGCACCGGGTGCGGCGCCGGCACGGGCGCCGCCACGGCGGCCGGGTGGGTCAGCCGGAGCGGAGCCCGGCCTTGACCAGGGTGGCGTGGAGACGCACCGAGAGCGCGGCGATCTCGGAGACGGCCTCCTCGGCGCGGGCCTGCGCGGCGGCGTCACGACCCCGCTTGTGGGGCGCGACGACCTGCTCCACCATCCCCACCTCGCGGTCGGCCGCGGTCTTGTACGCGCGCAGGTGGCGCGGCTCGAAGCCGAAGTCGGCCAGCTCGCGGGCAGTCTGGGCGATCACCAGCGCGTCGGTGTCGTAGTGGCCGGTGCCGGGCTTGGCGCTGATCAGGCCGTACTGCTCGAGCTGGTCGAGCAGGTCCTCGGAGATCTCCGCGACCTTGACCAGCTCGCGCCGGGACAGCCGCATTCCGTCGTGCCGCCGGAACGACTCGGGGCTGGGCAGCCCGTCCGCGGCGAGCGCGACCTTGGGGACCGTCGGCACGACCGGCTCGATCGCCGGCGGCTCCAGGCCGCGGTCGATGGCGTCGAGGTGCTCGCCGATGACCTTGAGCGGCAGGTAGTGGTCGCGCTGCATGCGCAGCACGTAGCGCAGCCGGTCGACGTCCTGGACGGAGAACTTCCGGTAGCCCGCGGGCGTGCGCTCGGGCTTGATCAGGCCCTTGTCCTCGAGGAAGCGGATCTTGGGGATGGTGATGCCGGGGAAGTCCGGACGCAGGTGGTCCAGGACCTCCCCGATGTTCATCCGGGCGCGCGGCGCCCCGGGGGCGCCCGCTGCCGCCGGGCCGGTGGAGCTCATGCGGGTGCGGCTCAGCCGGCCTGTTGCCCGGCGAAGAACACCAGGCGGTACTTGCCGATCTGGACCTCGTCGCCGTCCTTGAGCTGCACCTTGTCGATGCGGTCGCGGTTGACGTAGGTGCCGTTGAGCGAGCCGACGTCGCTGACGGTGAAGGTGTCACCGGTGCGGTCGAACTGCGCGTGCCGACGCGACACGGTCACGTCGTCGAGGAAGATCTCGCTCTCGGGGTGCCGACCGGCGGTCACGACGTCGGCGTCCAGCAGGAACCGGCTGCCCGAGCCCGGGCCGCGCTGCACGACCAGGAGCGCGTGGCCCGCCGGGAGGGCGTCGACCGCGGCCGCGTCGACGGGGTTCAGCTGGCGGTCGGAGGTCTCGGACTTGTCGCCGAGGCCGATGTGGATCGTGGCCGTCGAGTCGCCCTGCGAGGCCGGCTGTCCGGGCTGCACGGCAGCGACGGAGCCCGTCGCGTCGTCGGCGGCGACGAGCTTCGTGCCGCACTGGGAGCAGAAGCGGGCGTCGTCGGGGTTCTGCCTGCCACACGCGGTGCAGAACGGCATCGGGCATCCTCCGGGATCCGGTGTCGGGCGGGCGGTCAACCCTCACCTCGGGGTTGAGGTTGACGGTTGTCCGAACCTATCAGCCACGGGCGACCGATCAAGCCGGACGGCGAACTCCGCCGGCCGGCGCGGGACCGGCCGGCGGGGTGTCAGGAGTCGAGCGAGGCCTCGTACGCCGCGGCGTCCATGAGGGCGTCGACCTCGCCGGTGTCCGCGGGCACGACCTCGAAGAGCCAGCCGCCGCCGTACGGGTCGTTGTTGACCAGCTCGGGAGTGGCGTCGAGCGACTCGTTGCGGGCGACGACCTCACCGGAGACCGGGGCGTAGACGTCGCTGACCGACTTGGTCGACTCCAGCTCGCCGCAGGTGCTGCCGGACTCGATGGTCGCGCCGACCTCCGGCAGGGACACGTAGACGATGTCACCGAGGGCGTCCTGGGCGTAGTGGGTGATCCCCACGCGCACGGAGCCGGCGGCCTCGCCGGGGGTGCGCAGCCACTCGTGCTCGCTGGTGTACTTCAGGTCGTCGGGGTACAACGCGGTCTCCAAGCTGTCGGTCCGGGGCGTGCCCGCCCGACCCTACTGGTCCTGCGGCTCGAGGTCCGGGGTGGCGTACTCCGACTGCGCCGGCTCCCGCACGGACTCGATGTCGATCGACTGCAGCTCCTGGATCTCGACCACGGCACCGTCCGCCTCGAGCTCGGAGACCACGCCGCGCGCGATGGAGATCGCACCCGCGAGGGTGTCCGGCGCACCGATGGCGTCCAGGACGTACGGCGGGCCGAGCTGCTCGCCGTCGACGACGAGCCCACCGGTGCCCGCCGAGAACGCCGACTGGGCGACCAGCCGGACCTTGCCGTTGAGCTGCATCGCCTCGGCGTTGGAGGTGCGCAGCTCCTGGACCAGGTCGATCATGTCCTGGACCCTGACGGCCTGGTCGGTCTCGGTGATCGTCACGCGGACGCCCGGGCCGGTGACGGGGACCGTGCCGGCCAGGATCGCGAGCGCGTCGGCCTGGGTCTGGGCCTCCTCCAGCGCCGTCCCGACCCGCCGGCTGTCGGTGCGCAGGTCCTGGCGGGCCTCCTCGAGCCGCTCGATCTCCGCCTCGGCCCGCTGCGTGGTCCCGGCGAGGCCGTTGAGGACGTCGATGAGGTCCTGCTCCCGCAGCCCGGCGTAGGTGTCGTCGACCTCGGTGGCGCGGACCTGCACGATCGCGGCGAAGCCCACCAGCGCGAGCAGCACCCCGACCACCAGCTGGCTTCGCGAGGGGCGGCTCAGCGCCCGCAGCAGCCGCGACCGCCCGCTCGCCGGGGTCTCCGGGCTCCGGGGCCGGTCCTCGGGACCGCTCCCGGGACGAGGGTCGGGCGTGGGGTCAGGCATGGAACAGGTGACGGCGGATCGCCGCCACGTTGGAGAAGATCCGGATCCCGAGCACGACGATGACACCGGTGGAGAGCTGTCCGCCGACGCCGAGCTTGTCGCCGAGGTAGACGATCGCGGCCGCGATCACGACGTTGGAGACGAAGGAGACGACGAAGACCTTGTCGTCGAAGATCCCGTCGAGGTAGGCGCGCAGGCCGCCGAAGACCGCGTCGAGCGCCGCCACGACGGCGATCGGGAGGTAGGGCTCCACGGCCAGCGGGACGTCGGGCTGGAACACCAGCCCGAGCACGATGCCGACCAACAGGCCGAGCGCGGCGATCACGGGGCCCCCTCCTCCGGGATGTGCGGACGGTCCGCGAGCGACTCCACCGAGCGCAGCTCACGCATCCGCGCGGCGGGCAGCTCGAGGGACTCCTCGTTGTCCATGGCGAAGGTTATGCCGAAGTCCGACTCCAGGTCGCGCAGCGCCGCCCCCTCGGGCGATTCCTGGAACCGCGACTGCAGCGTGAGCCGGTCCCCGATGGCCTCGATGCGGTACGGCGGCGACAGGCTGGTCTTGTTGACCCGCACGACCAGCCCCGAGAGGCGGATCGCGGACAGCGCGGTCAGCCGCTGCCCGTTGATCGCGATCGCCTCGGCACCGAGGCGCCACAGGCCGTTGACGGCGATCCGCAGGTCGCCGTCGCGGACCTCGCTGTTCAGGACGTCGGCCGGGCCGTCGAAGAGGGTGAGGACGACGCCGGGTCCGCTGACCGCGACGTACCCGGTCCTGGTCTGCGCACGGCGCAGCCGGCCCAGGACGGTCTGGTATGTCGCCTGCGCGGCGGTCACCTGGCCCTCCAGGTCGGCGTTGCGCTCGCGCAGCCCGACGATCCGGTCCTGCAGGTCGGCCACCCGCTCGCGCTCGGCGCTCACGCGCCGGACCAGGGTGGCGCGGCTCGCGGCGTCGACGTCCTCGTTGCGCGAGGTCTGCACGAAGGCGGTGGTGGCCAGGACGCCGAAGAGGGCGACCACCAGCGCGGCGGTGCGGTGCGGCCGGCTGCGGACGGGGGGCCGCGGCTCGTCGGAGTCCCGGGCCGCGATGGCGCGCCGCTCGGCGGCGTGGAGGTAGTCCTCGTCGAGGGACTGCTGGGTGATCAGGGTGAGCAGCGGCAGCCGGACCCGCTCGGGCACCGGGTGGTCGGCGACCGCGTGGCCGGGTCGCTGCCCAAGGCGCTGCTCAGGGCGCTGCTCAGGCATCCAGGGCCGCCCGTCGGAGCGGCTCGGTGGTGGCGAGCAGCTTGCGGACCTGCCAGGCGTAGAGCAGCCCCGCCCACCAGTACAGCCCGATCCCCCACCCGGCGAACGCCCAGCCGAAGACGCGGGCCAGCGAGGCGACGGTGCCCTCGCCGTCGCCGAGGAAGAGCAGCGGGAAGGCGTAGAGGAGGTTGAAGGTGGCGGCCTTGCCCAGGAAGTGCACCGGCAGCGCGGTGTAGCCCCGGGTGCGCAGCAGCGGGACGAGTCCCCACATGAGGACGTCGCGCAGCGGCAGCGAGACGGCCACCCACCAGGGGATGACGTCGCGCATGGCCAGCCCGACGACCGCGGCGAGGATGTAGAGCCGGTCCGCCACCGGGTCCAGCACCTGCCCCAGCAGCGTCACCTGGTCCCACCGGCGCGCCAGGAAGCCGTCGAGCCAGTCGGTGACCCCGGAGACCATCAGGACGACGAGCGCCCACACGTCGGCCTCCGGGCCCAGCACGAGCCACAGGAACAGCGGCACCCCGGCGAGCCGGAGCATGCTCAAGACGTTCGGCAGCGTCCACACGCGGTTCGTGCGAGGAGGATCGGCTGCCACGCGGCACACCCTAACCGCCGGGAACGGCGCCCCGAAGGAGCAGGTCAGGCGTGGTGCGACGGGTCACGTGGCGGTCGTCGGGCCGGCCAGCGCCTCGTCGTGGTGGGCCGCGTCGCGGATCTCCCCGACCAGCTCCTCGAGGACGTCCTCGAGGGTCGCCAGCCCGATCGTGCGGCCCTCCCCGTCGACCACCCGGGCCATGTGGGCGCCCCGCCGCTGCAGCGTCTCGAGCGCGTCGTGCAGCGACTCGTCGGCCGTCACCGGTGCGAACGGGCGGATCCACTTGTCGTCGACCGGCCGCTCGCGACGCTCCTCGTTGGGCTCGAGGACGTCCTTGATGTGCAGGTAGCCGACGAGGTCGCCGTCGTCGCCCGCCACCGGGAACCGGCTGAAGCCGGTCGCCGCGCAGAGCGCCTCGACCTCGGCCGCGGTGGAGCCGCGGCGCACCAGGGTGAGGCTCGCCGTCGGCATCAGGACCGAGGCGACGGTCTTCTCGGTGAAGCCGAGCGCACCGGCGAGCCGGTCGTACTCGTCGGCCTCGAGGAGGCCCTCGCCGCGCGACTCCTCGACGAGCGCGGCCACCTCCTCGCGCGTGAACGCCGAGGTCAGCTCGTCCTTGGGCTCGACCCGCAGCAGGCGGAGCACGCCGTTCGCGGCGGCGTTGAGCACCACGATGAGCGGCTTGAGCACCGTGACGACGCCGAGCAGCGGCGGGCCGAGCACCATCGCCGCGCGCTCCGGGCCGGCGATCGCGATGTTCTTGGGGACCATCTCGCCGAGCACGACGTGCAGGTAGGTGACCAGGCTCAGCGCGATCACGAAGGCGATCGGGTGCAGGAACGCGTCCGGCACCCCGAGCGCGTGGATGCTCGGCTCGATGAGGTGCGCGATCGCGGGCTCGCCGACGGCACCGAGGCCCAGGGAGCAGATCGTGATGCCGAGCTGGGCGCCCGCCATCATCAGCGAGACCTGCTCCATGGCCCGCAGCGTGGTGCGCGCCATCCGCGAACCGGCCTGGGCGTGCGGCTCCACCTGGCTGCGGCGGGCCGAGACGAGGGCGAACTCGGCACCCACGAAGAAGGCGTTGAGGGCCAGCAGGACGAAGACCAGGAGGACGCCGGCGGTGTCGCTCATGAGCGGTCACCCTCCCCGTCGGCCTGCTTCGCGCGGCCGTGGGACCGCTCGCCCCGGGACGCCTCGACCGGGTCGCCCTCGTGCAGGCGCAGCGAGAGCCGGTCGATGCGGAGCCCGTCCATGTGCTCGACGGTCAGCACGGCCAGCTGCTCGCGCGGCTGCTCGGGGTCGCTCAGGTCGGGCACCGGGACCTCGGCGATGTCACCGGCGACCGGGACCCGGCCCAGCACGCGCAGCACGAGGCCCGCGACGGTGTCGTAGTCCTCGTTCTCGGGGAGGGCCACGCCGGTGAGGTCCTCGACCTCGTCTGGGCGCAGCAGGCCGGAGACCAGCCACGAGCCGTCACGGCGCAGCCGGGCCCGGGAGCTCATCCGGTCGTGCTCGTCGGCGATGTCGCCCACGATCTCCTCCACGACGTCCTCGAGGGTCACGATCCCCGCGTGGCCGCCGTACTCGTCGAGGACGACGGCCATCTGGAAGCTCTCGTTGCGCAGCTGCGCCAGGAGCGGGTCCAGGCGCAGGGTGTCGGGGACGACGATCGGCTTGGCCATCAAGTGCTTGACCTTGGTGGTGCTGCGCTCGTGGACGGGCAGGGCGACGGCGTTCTTCACGTGGACGGTGCCCACGACCGCGTCCTCGTCGTCGAGCACCGGGAAGCGCGAGTGGCCGGTCGAGCGGGCCAGCTCGATGACCGCCGACGCGCGGTCGTTCGCCTCGAGGCTGTGGGTGCGCACGCGCGGGGTCATGATCTCGCCCGCGGTGCGGGTGCCGAACTCCACCGAGCGCTCCATCAGCTCCGCGGTGTCGGCGTCGAGGGTGCCCTCGTCGGCCGACCGGGCGATGAGCGAGGCGAGCTCCTGGGAGCTGCGCGCCGAGCGGAGCTCCTCCTGCGGCTCGACGCCGAGCCGGCGCACGAGCGCGTTGGCGGAGTTGTTGAGGATCCGGATCGGCACCCGGTTCACGGCGGTGAACAGCCGCATCGGGCGCTGGGTCGCGCGCGCGGTCTGCAGCGGCAGCGCGATCGCGAGGTTCTTGGGGACCAGCTCGCCGAAGAGCATGGTGAGCACCGTGCCGGCCACCAGACCGAGGGCCACCGCCACGGGCGAGACCGCCCCGTCGGGCACGCCGACCGCGCCGAGCGGCTCCTCGATCAGGTCGGCGATCGCCGGCTCGGCGAGGAAGCCGACGCCGAGGTTCGTCACGGTGATGCCGACCTGGGCGCCGGAGAGCTGCGTCGACAGCGACTTCAGGGCGTTCTGCACACCCTGGGCGCCGGTGTCGCCGGCGGCTGCCGCCTGGTCGACCTTCGAGCGGTCGACCGTCACGAGCGCGAACTCGGCGGCGACGAAGATGCCGCAGGCCGCCACGAGCAGCAGGGCGACCGCGAGCAGGACGAGCGGGGTCATGGGCGCTCTCCCTCGGAGGAGAGCGGGCTACTTTGAGAGCCGTCCATCGGGGGTTCTCTGGGTCCTTGTCGTCGTCGTTCAGGGCCGGTGAGGCGCCCACGATACAGGGGCTGCGGGCGGTCCTCCCAGTCCGGCCGGTCCCAGGTCCCAGCCGTTCGCGCTGCCGGCATGGCCCATCCGGGCCATGCCGGACCGGCGCGTCACAGGAGGCACACCGGCCCCAGGAGCGCCAGACTGGTCATCGGCGGTCGGGGGGTCGCTGCCGCACGCCCACCCCACCCCGTCCGAAGAGCCGGAGCCCGCCCGTGACCGACGCCGCGACCACCGCGACCCCACGCAGTGCCGCGTCCGCCGGGTCGACGTACCGACCGGCCCGCTACCCCGGCGCTCCCCTGCTCGGCACCCAGGCGCGGCACCTGGTCACGCGGTTCTCGTACGGCGTGACGCCTGCGCTCGCCGCGGAGGTGCGCGCAGCCGGAGGCGCCCAGCGGTGGTTCCAGCGCCAGCTGCAGCCGGACGCCGTGGCGGACCGCGCCGGCGCCGGCCTGCGTCAGTGGTGGCCCAGCCTCGACCGGCGGCCCGAGGACCTCTGGGAGCGCCAGGTGGCCGAGGTCGAGGGCGGCTGGGAGGTCATGGAGGACTACGCGCGCTGGGCGCTCCTGCGGCGGATGACGTCGCGGCGCCAGGTGCTCGAGGTGATGACCGAGCTGTGGGAGAACCACTTCAACGTGCCGGCCTCCGGGGACGCGCAGTTCACCCACCGCGTGTCGTACGGCGACACGATCCGCACCCACGCCCTGGGCCGCTTCGAGGACCTGCTGCACGCGGCGGTCACCCACCCGGCGATGGGCATCTTCCTCGACAACGCGGTGTCGACCGCCAAGCACCCCAACGAGAACCTCGGCCGTGAGCTCCTGGAGCTGCACACCGTCGGCCGCGGGCAGTACGACGAGGACGACGTGAAGGCCTCGGCCCGGATCCTCACCGGCTACCGCGTGGACATGTGGGACACCTGGGCGGCCACGTACTCGCCGCGGGACCACTGGGTCGGCCCCGTGCGCGTCATGGGCTTCAGCGACGCCAACGCCGACCGCGACGGCCGGGCGGTCGTGCGCCGCTACCTCTCCTACCTCGCCCACCACCCCGCGACGGCCCAGCGCGTCGCACGCCGGCTCGCGGTGAAGTTCGTGCGCGACGACCCGCCGCAGGCGCTGGTGGACCGCCTCGCCCGCGTCTACCTCGATGCGGGCACGGAGATCCGGCCGGTCCTGCGGGCCCTCGTCGCGACCCCGGAGTTCAAGGCCTCGGTCGGCAGCAAGGTGCGCGACCCCGGTGAGGACCTCGTCGCGACCTACCGGGCCCTGCGGGCGAGGATCACCCGCGTCACGGGCGCGAAGGCCGAGGAGCAGGCCGCCCGGGCCGTCCTGTGGCAGGTCGGCAGCCTCGGCACGAGCCCCTTCTCCTGGCCCCGCCCCGACGGCCAGCCGATCGACAGCGAGTCGTGGTCGTCCCCGTCGCGGGTGCTGGCCTCGATGGACCTGCACTGGACCCTCGCGGGCGGCTGGTGGCCCAAGGTGGGCGTCGCCTACCGCACGCCGCGCCAGTGGCTCCCGCGCAAAAAGCTGCGCTTCGACCTGCTGGTCGACCACCTCAGCCAGGAGCTGCTGCACCGCCGCTCGACCGCCACGCTGCTGCGCGCCTGCTGCGAGGCGTGCGTGGTCGCTCCCGGCGAGGTGATCAGCGCCGACCACGGCCTGGTGAAGTGGGACTTCCACCGGCTGCTGGGCACGATCCTCGACTCCCCCGCCCACATGACCCGGTGACCACCATGACCTCCTCCCCCACCCCGTCCTCGAGCGCTGCTCCGTGCTGCGCGGAGTTCGCCCGGCTCTCCCGCCGCGGCCTCCTCGGCGCGCTCGCCCTGGCCGGCACCGCCACCGCGGTCGGCTCCGCCGTCGTCACCGCCTCCCCGGCGCGGGCGGCGTCGGCCGACTCGGTGCTGGTCGTGCTGTCGCTGCGGGGGGCCGCCGACGGCCTGTCGCTGGTCGTGCCGCACGGCGACCCCGTCTACTACGCCGCCCGGCCCCGGATCGCGGTGCCCGCGGCCAGCCTGCTGGCCAAGGACGACATGTTCGGCCTGCACCCGGGCCTCGCCCCGCTGCTGCCGCTGTGGCGGTCGGGACGACTCGCCGCCGTGCAGGCCACCGGGCTCCCGGCCCCCAACCGGTCGCACTTCGCCGCGATGGAGGAGGTCGAGGACGCCAACCCCGGCTCGGCGACCCGGCAGGGCTGGCTCAACCGGCTCATCGGCACCGACGCCAACCGCTCGCCGCTGCAGGCCGTCGGCATCGGCGGCGGTGTGCTGCCGACCAGCCTGTACGGCGCGGAGCCGGTCATGTCGACCGGCGACGTCGACTCGGTGGCGGTGCCGGGCGACGACAAGTGGGACACCGCCGGCGGGCGCGTCCGGTCGCTGCACACGATGTGGGACGGCGACGCCGGGCCGCTGGGGCGCGCCGTGCGCTCGGCGTTCTCCGCGGTGGACGCCTTCGGGCCGGCCCGGGAGACCCCCGACCACTCCGCGGCGTACCCCCGCTCCGACCTCGGCCGCGCGCTGGCGCAGGTCGCCCGCATCGTCCGCGGGGACGTGGGCGTCGAGGTCGTCACCGTCGACCAGGGCGACTGGGACATGCACTCCGACATCGGCACGCTGCAGGGCGGCCGGATGCGCCACAACGTCGAGGACCTCGCCGCCTCGGTCGCGGCGCTGTTCGCCGACCTCGGGCCGCTGGCCGACAAGGTGACGCTGGTGACGATCAGCGAGTTCGGGCGGCGGGTCGTGGAGAACGACAGCCACGGGCTCGACCACGGCTACGGCAACGTCATGCTGCTCGCCGGCGCCGGGGTCAAGGGCGGCCGGTACCACGGGACGTGGCCGGGGCTGACGAACACCCTGGACGCCGACCTGCTGGTGACCACCGACTACCGCAGCGTGCTCGCCGAGGTGGTCTCGACGCGGTTCGGCGCCTCGACCGCCCGGGTGTTCCCGGGCTTCCGGCCCGAGCAGGTGGGCGTGATGACCTCGCTGTGAGCGGGCCGCTGGACGAGAACGTGTTCCACCCGCCACAGTGACGACCGTGCGCGTCGTCCAGTGGGCCACCGGCGGGGTCGGCAAGGCCGCGATCGAGACCCTGCTCCTCCATCCCGAGCTCGAGCTGGTGGGCTGCTGGGTGCACTCCCCCGACAAGCACGGCCGTGACGTCGGCGAGCTGATCGGCCGCGACCCGATCGGGGTCACCGCGACGACGAGCCTCGACGACGTCCTCGCCCTCGAGGCCGACTGCGTCGTCTACTGCCCGCTGGTGCCCGACCGCGACGAGGTGGCGACGCTCCTGCGCTCGGGGGCGAACGTCGTCACGCCGGTCGGCTGGTTCTACCCCTCCGAGCGCAGCGGGGCCCCGTTGGCGGCGGCCTGCGCCGAGGGCGGCACGACCCTCCACGGCACCGGCATCAACCCCGGCGGGATCACCGAGCTCCATCCGCTGGTGTTCTCCGCGCTGTCCTCGGCCGTGACGTACGTGCGCGGGGAGGAGTTCTCCGACATCCGCACCTACGGCGCGCCCGACGTGGTCCGCGACATCATGATGTTCGGGGGCCCGCCCGCGGAGGCGATGGGCGGCCCGATGCTCGGGCTGCTCTCGAGCGGCTTCGTGCAGTCGGTCCGGATGTGCCTGGACACCCTCGGCTTCAGCGCCGACGCCGAGATCAGCACCTCCCAGGAGGTCGCCGTGGCGACGGCACCGATCGACTCCCCCGTCGGCACCATCGAGCCGGGTCGCGTGGCCGGGCAGCGGTTCATGTGGGAGGCGGCCGTCGGGGAGCAGGTGGTGGTCCGGGTCGCGGTCAACTGGCTGATGGGCGAGGAGCACCTCGACCCGCCGTGGACCTTCGGCCCGGAGGGCGAGCGCTTCGAGGTCGAGGTCCAAGGCGACCCACCGGCGTTCGTCACGATCAAGGGCTGGCAGCCGTCGACGGTCGCGGAGGGACTGGTCCGCAACCCCGGCGTCGTGGCCACCGCCGCGCACTGCGTCAACTCGGTCCCGTACGTCGTCGCGGCCGAGCCCGGGATCAGGACCTACCTCGACCTGCCGCTGGTCGCCGGCCGGGCCCACCCCGACCTCAGGTAGCGCCGAGACCCGCCCTGCCGGGCGGGTCGTGCCCCTGGCGCCGTCCTCGCCGATCCGGTAGACCACCGGCATGGTGGACCGTCCGCGCGACCGGCCGGCGCCGCGGCTCGGCCGGCGGCGCCTGGTCGCGGGCGCCGGCGCGGCTGCTGCGGCCGCTGCCGCCGGCGTCGCCGGGTGGGAGCTGGCGCCGCCCTCGTTCACGGCGCGGGTCCAGGCGCAGCTCGGCATCGAGCCGGATGCCTTCGTCCCCGACGCCCCGGAGGGCCAGGTGCGTCTCGAGCGGGTGTCCTCGGACGCGATGGGCCCGGTCGACCTGTTCACCGCGGTGCCCGCCGGCCACGGCGACGGCGCCGGCCTGCCCGTCGTCGTCGTCCTCCACGGCGCGAGCGCCTCGGCCGACCAGCTGAGGGGCTTCGGCCTCGCGCGGTTCGTGACCGCCGCCGCCGAGGCCGGCTCCCCGCCGTTCGTGCTCGCCGGCACCGACGACGGACCCGCGGGATGGGTGCCCTCCGGCGGGAGCGACCCGCAGCGGATGCTGCGCGAGGAGCTGCCCCGGTGGCTGGAGGACCGCGGCTACGACGCCGGCCGCCGGGCGCTCTGGGGCTGGTCCCGCGGTGGGTACGGCGCCCTGCGCCTCGTCCTGGTGGAGCCGGGATGGGCCGCCGCGCTGGCCCTGTTCAGCCCGGCTCTCGGCGAGGACGACCCCGTGCTGGCGGACCTCGGGCCGCTGGCCGGCGTGCCGTGGGGCCTGTGGTGCGGGGCCTGGGACGCGTTCCGCGGCGGCTCCGAGGCGCTCGCCGCAGCCGCTCCGACCGCCCCCGACCCCTGGGTCGCCGGCGACGGCGGCCACACCCGGGCCTACTGGAACGGGCACACGCTGGCGGCCTTCGCGCACCTGGCGCGTCGCCTCTAGGGATCCGCGTCCGGACGCCTGTCCGCCTCGTCCTCCCCCTCCTCCTCGGGCCGCCCACCGCGCCGCTCGGCGCGCGCGTCGGCCGCCTCGTCCCCGTGGAAGAGCCCGCTGTGCCGGTCCTCGCTCTCCGCGTCCCGGACCCGGGGACCGGGACCGGGCTCGCCGACGAGCTGGACGCGCTGGCGCGGCAGCCCGGCGTCGCCGTGCTCGCGCACCCAGGCGACCAGGTGCTCGCGCACGAGGCACCGCAGGTCGAACAGGCGGGCCGCGTCGCTGGCGGTGACGAGCGCGCGCAGGCGCACCCAGCCGCCGACGGCGTCGGTCACCTGGAGCACCTTCACCCGGCCGTCCCAGAGGTCGGTGCTCTCGAGGACGCGGTCCAGCTCGGTGCGCATCGCGTTCACGTCGACCCTCCAGTCGACGTCGAGCTCGACCGAGCCGAGGAGCTCGGAGCTGTGCCGAGTCCAGTTCTGGAACGGCGTGCTGGTGAACCAGGTGCACGGCAGGACGAGCCGCCGGTCGTCCCAGGCCCGCACGACGACGTAGCTGAGGGTGATCTCCTCGATCCAGCCCCACTCCTCGTCGACGATCACGACGTCGTCGATCCGCACCGCGTCGCTGAACGCCAGCTGGAGGCCGGCGAAGACGTTGCTCAGGGTGCTCTGGGCCGCGACGGCCGCCACGACGCTGATCAGGCCGGCCGAGGCCAGGAGGCTCGCGCCGACGGCCTCCACCCCCGGGAAGCTCAGCAGCACCGACCCGGTGACGATGACGACGCCGGCCGCGATCGTGAGCCGCCGGATGATCAGCACCTGCGTGCGGAGCCGGCGCGCGTGCCGGTTGTCGGGGACGTCGGTCCGGTTGCGGCGCAGGCCTAGGTCCTCGACGAAGAGGACCGCCGCGGTCAGCAGCCAGCCGACCGCGCCGATCGTGAGGACCTGCTCGACCTGGTGCAGCCACCCCCAGTCCCCGTCGGCGGAGCGCTCGAAGCGGTCGAGCGCGGGCCGGAGGGCGAGGACGAGCACGAGCACCCGGAAGGGGAACCGGACCACCCGGTGCAGGTGCGCCGCGGGCTCCCAGCGCCGACCGAGCAGGGAGGCGGCCAGCCAGGAGAGGACGATGACGACGAGGGCGACAGCGAGCGCCACCCCGGCCGCCCCCAGCTCGTCGGTCCAACGCGTCATCGCGCCGCCCGGGAAGGGCTCACCACCGGCAGGTCACAGCGCGATGATCGCGATGATGATCGCGGTCACCACCAGCGACAGCAGCAGCGAGCCGAAGCAGCCCAACCGGTTGCTGAAGAAGAGGAACACCGATCACTCGCCGCCGTCCGCGTCGGCGACGTCCGGCGCGTTCTTGGAGGGTTGGGCGTCCTGGTCCTCGGTGCCGGGGTCGCCGCCCTCCGCCGCGCCGTCCACCGAGGGCCCGTCCACGCCGGCGTCAGCGTCGGCGTCCACCGAGGCGGGCCCGGTGAGCGGCGGCTCGGCGTCCTGGTCGTGCCCGTACGACGGCTGGGGGTCGGTGCTGCTCGAGTCGGTCATGACGGGTCGGTACCCCACGCCCCGCCGCGGCATCAGTCGCCCCTCCGGGTGAGGTACGACGCCATCCACGCCGGGCACCTCTCCCCGGCAGCACCCCCGAGCCGCGCACCCCGCCGCTCGGCCACCGAGAAGGAGCACCCCCTGTGAAGCGAGCACTCATGCTCTACGTCGTCCGGCTCCTGTGGGCCGGTCCGCAGCGCAGCGGCAACTGACGCCCGCGGGCCGACGCCGGTACCCGGTCGACCACGACACGAGGCCGTCCCCTGGCGGGGACGGCCTCGTCGTGGATCCGGGCCGGGCGCCGGCAGCGCCCGGGGTGGTGGTCGGTCGGTCAGCGCTTGCCGGACCCGCCGGAGCGCCGGGCCTTCGCCTGGTCCACCGCCGACTTGATCCGGGCCTGGTTCTCGGGCTTGCGGGCCTCGCTGTACACCTTCTTGGCGACACCGAGCAGGGCCGCCGTCCTCATGATCTTCATGCCGGTCAGGTACCCCGTCCGCCGCCGAACGAGTCGCTCACCCGGTCGTGACCCAGCACTCGTGCCGCCAGCGGGCCACCCGCGGCCCGCGCGGCCAGGGCCTCGGCGAGCGAGTCGTCCGGCCCCGCCACCACGGTGAGGTTGCCGGCCCGCCGGGCCCGCAGCGTGGCCGGCTCGGCCGCGACCAGCGTGCGGGCGAAGACCGACCGCAGCCCGGCGACCGCGTCGCGGGTGGCCGCGAACGGCGCCCGGTCGCTGAGGTTGAGCAGGAACCAGCCGCCGGGGACCAGCACCCGCGCGACGTCGGCGAAGAACGCGGTGGTCACCAGCTCGGCGGGGACCCGCCCGGCGTCGTACGCGTCCAGCACGACCATGTCGGCGCAGTCGTCCCGGAGCGCGGCGATCCCGGTGAGCCCGTCGGTCGGCCGCACGCGGATGCCGCTGCGGCGCGGCAGCGGCAGCCGCTCGCGGACGAGGGCGGTCAGGGTCTCGTCCGGCTCCAGCACGACCTGCCAGGACCCGGGACGGGTCGCGGCGACGTACCGCGGCAGCGTCAGGCCCGCGCCGCCGACGTGCACGACGCGGGTCGGCTCCCCGGCGGGGCGGTGGAGGTCCACGACGTCCCCGAGGCGGCGCACGTAGTCGAAGGCGAGGTGCGTGGGGTCGGCGAGGTCGACGTGGGACTGGTCGCGGCCGTCGAGGCGCACCAGCCAGGAGTCGGTGCGGTCGCCCGGGACGACCTCGCGGTGGGTGCCGGTCACGACGGGCGTGGGGCGTACATGATGACCGCGACGCCGACCAGGCACAGCAGGGCGCCGCCCACGTCGTACCGGTCGGGCCGGAAGCCGTCCACGACCATCCCCCACGCGAGCGACCCGGCGACGAAGACCCCGCCGTACGCCGCGAGGATGCGGCCGAAGCTCGCGTCCGGCTGAAGGGTCGCCACGAACCCGTAGGCCCCCAGCGCGACCACCCCGGCACCGATCCACAGCCAGCCGCGGTGCTCGCGGACCCCCTGCCACACCAGCCAGGCGCCGCCGATCTCGGCCAGCGCGGCGAGGCCGAAGAGGAGCAGCGAGCGGACGACGCTCATGCGCCCTCCCCCCGCAGCAGGGCGGTCATCTCGGGCAGCTCGAACACCTCGGCGACCGCGTACCCGGACTGCCGGCCGAGCGTCGGGTCCGCGCCCGCCCCGAGGAGCCGGGTGACGACGTCGGCGCGTCGGCGGAACACCGCCGCGCCCAGGGCGGTCTGGCCGCGGTCGTTGACCCGGGAGTGGTCCGCGCCGCGCTCGAGCAGCCCCGCCACGAGGTCGACGTGGACGTGGTACGCCGCGAGCAGGAGGAGGGTGTCCCCCGAGCTGTTCGTCAGGTCGACCGGCAGGCCGGCGTCGACGTGCTCGAGGAGCAGCGGGTCGCCGGCGCGCGCGAGGTCGAGCATCGACTGCAGGAACGACAGCTCCTCGTCGGTCAGCCCCTGGCCCGGCCCGTCGCTCATGCGGGCCACGGTAGCGACGCGCGCGGCGGGGTAACGGGGCGCCATGAGCGAACAGCCCGAACGTCCCGCCCAGCCGGGCACCGAGACCCACGTCGCCAAGGAGGTCGTCGCGGACGTGCAGGCGGCGCTCGACGCCACCTTCAACGCCCGCGGGGGCGGCGCCGCCCAGGAGGCCGAGGTCCACCTGCGCGACCAGCTCGAGCAGCGCGGTGTCCTGGACCGGCTCTCCGGCGCGTGGGTCGCGCAGGCCGCCGGCCGCATCGCCGACGGCGAGCCGGTGGCCGCCGAGCCCGGCGACGCGTGAGCGCATGAGCACGATCAGCTGGACGACCGACCCGGTCGACCTCCCGGGCGTCGACCCCGCAGACCCGCCCAGCGAGCTGGTCGCTGACCGGCTGTGGCACGGCGGCTGCCCCGTCGACTTCGGCTGGGCACGCGCCACGGGCATCGACGTGGTCCTCGACCTCGCCGACGCCGACGCCCATCCGCCCGCCGCGGAGATCGACGGGCTGATCTACCTCAAGTGCCCGCTGGTCGACCACGACACGCTCCCCGACGAGGGCCTGACGCTGCGCCTGGCTGCGTTGGTCGCGGGCCTGGTCGAGGACGGGCACCGGGCCCTGGTGCACTGCACCTTCGGACGCAACCGGTCGGGCCTGATGGCGACGCTCGTGGTCCGGGAGCTGCTCAGGCTCACCGGCGCCGACGCCCTCGCCCACGTCCGCGCCCGCCGTGACCGGGTGGCCAACAACACGGCGTTCGAGGCCTGGCTGGAGTCGCTGCCGGCTCCGCGGTGAGTCCTGCTCACGGGGCGCCCGGCGAGGTCAGAGCGGGTGGCGCCAGTGCCGCAGCTCGGCGGGGAGCCAGCCGAGGTCGCGGCCGCGATGCCGGCAGTCCCAGATCCGGAACACCAGCCCGCCGAGCTCGGCCACCCGGTCCAGCAGCCCGAGCCCGGCCCACCCCCGCACGTCGTGGCCGTAGGCCCGGCAGAACGCGGCGTAAGTCGTGGCGTCGACCTCGCCGCTGCGCAGCCGCCGGGCGACCGGGGCGAGGTCCAGCTCGCGCGGGGCCACCGCTGCCCAGTCCAGGTCGATCAGCCGCGGGGCGGCGCCGTCGAGCAGCACGTTCGAGGGAGAGACGTCCCCGTGGACCGCGCCCCAGCCGAGCTCGGACCAGGTGGCCGCGACCGCCTCGAGGAGCACGTCGCGGGCACCGGCGAGGACCTCCGCCTGCTCCGCGGGCAGCGCGGCCGCCTGGGAGGCCACCCGCGAGAGCGGCTGCCACGGAGGCAGCGGCGCGCTCGCGTGGTCGTCGTGGAAGCGCCGCAGCAGGGCGCCCACCTCCGCCCACCCGACCGGGTCGGACGAGCCCAGCCAGGGCGCGACCGTGACCACCCCGTCCGGTGTCGACACCGGCGCCGCCACCGCGACCGCACCCGTCCGGCTGCCCCGCAGCCCGGCCCGGACCTGCTCGACGTGCGCCGGGTCGGTCCCGGGCGGGTAGACCTTGACCGCCCACGACCCGCACCGCAGGACGACGGTGGTGAGGGCGCTCACCGGCTCGAGGTCGCCCGCCCGGCGCCGGACCTGCGGCGGCAGGTGCGGCACCGCCGTGCGCCAGGCACGGACCGCCTCGGGGAGGCCCCACCCGGGGGCCGGCAGCGGGAGGGGCTCGGGTGCCGCGAGCCGGGTCCCCGGAGCGGGGCCGGCGGGGCCGGCGGGGACGGCGGGGACGGCGGGGACGGCGGGCTCGGCGGGGTCAGCGGGGTCAGCGGGCGCGACGGGCAGGGACGACGTCATGGCTCCTCGGGGCGGTGGACGGGGACCTCCCGGCCGACCCGTGGAGCGTCGGGGAATTCTGCACCGGTCCGGGCCCTCCCCGCCGCGGAACCGGCCGGGTGCCCGGTGTCCGCGGGCGTGAGGCGCGTCTCCCCCGCAGGTCGCGCCGTGGGACGATTCCCGGCATGGCGGCCTACTGGATCAGCACGTACGTCGAGGTGACCGACGAGGAGAAGCTCGCGGCGTACGCAGCCCTCGCCGGGCCCGCGCTCGAGGGCGCGGGAGGGACGTTCCTCGCCCGCGGGCTCCCCGAGCAGGTGTACGAGGCCGGGCGGAGCACCCGGACCGTCCTCATCGAGTTCGCCTCCGTCGAGGCCGCGGTCGCCGCGCACGACGGGTCGGCCTACCAGGAGGCGCTGGCCGCCCTCGGCGACGGCGCCGTGCGCGACCTGCGGATCGTCCCCGGCGCCTGAGGAGCCTCCGGGCCGCCTCCGGGCCGCCTCCGGGCCGCCTCCGGGCCGTCTCCGGCCGCTTCGCCGGGCTTGGGTCGATGCCTAGCCTGGTCGTGATGCGACGACCGGCGGTGGCCCTCGGTCTCGCTGCCGTCCTCGCGGTGGCGGGCTGCGGATCGGCGAGCGAGGACCCGGCCGTCCCCGACGCTGACCGGACCCGCCCGACGGGCTCCTCGGCGGCTGCTCCCGGCGGGCCCTCCTCCAGTGCCTCCCCTGGTGCCACCCCCGGTGCCACTCCCGATGACCCGGAGCTGCACCAGGCACTCGTGGCCGCGCTGGACGCGCCGCCCCAGCCCCCGCGGACCGCGGCCCGGCTCGTGGACGGGCTGGTCGCCGCGGAGCGGGCGATCGCCGACCCGGCCACGGCCCCGGACGTGCTGTCCGCGGCCGCGCACGTGCAGCAGGTGGCCTACCGGCGCCTCGGGCAGCGGCCGGCGTGGGACGCCGCGGTGCTGCGCAGCGTGCCGCGCGGGCTGCGGAGCACGGTCCGCGCCAACGTCGCCTCCCGCCGGGAGTTCCAGTCGATGAGCTCGACCCCCAGCGACACCTTGCCGGCCTGGCGGATCGTCGAGCCGGAGCCGGCCGACCGGCTGCTCGCCCACTACCGGGCCGCCGAGCGCCGGTTCGGTGTGGACTGGGAGTACCTGGCCGCCATCAACCTCGTCGAGACCGCCATGGGGCGCATCCGGGGCACGTCGGTCGCCGGTGCACGGGGGCCGATGCAGTTCATCCCGGCGACGTGGGCGCAGTACGGGCGCGGGGACATCGAGGACGCGGGCGACGCGGTGATGGCCGCGGCCCGCTACCTCGACGCACGAGGGTTCACCCGGCCCGGTGGCCGGGCCCGTGCGCTGTACGCCTACAACAACCACCCGGCGTACGTCCGCGGCGTCACCCGGCTCGCGGAGGTCATGCAGGACCGGCCCCGCGCCTACCTCGGCTACCACCGCTGGCGGGTGTACTACCGCAGCGCCGCCGGCGACGTGCTGCTGCCCGTGGGCTACGAGCGCGAGCGGCCGGTACCGGTGCGCCGGTGGCTGGCGCGCCGGTCCGGCGGCTGAGCGCGAGCGCGAGGCGGCTCAGCAGGCGGCGTACGGCGCGCGGGCCACCGCGGCGCCGGAGGTGACCTGCTTGCCGCGCGCGAGGGACCAGCTGCGCTGCCAGTCGGAGTCGACCTGCGCACCGTTCATCTCCGCCCTGCCGCCGACGAGGCTGAAGCGGGGCACGAGCCGGCGGCCGAGGTGCGCCTGGCCGCCGGTGACGGTGGCGACGGGCCTGCCGTCGACGAACCAGGTGGTGTGCTTCGGCGCGACCTCGACAGCCATGTTGAACGGCGTCTCGGCCAACCGCACGTCCGGCAGCCGGCGCGACCAGACCGCGCCCGCGCGCTGCGACCGCACCCCGACGCCCACGCCGGACGACCCCATGGTGACGTCGGCGACGACGACCGACTCGGGCGGGCACTCGGTCACCTCGGTGCCCTCGGGGACGAGGTCGAGACGGAAGCGGAACGGACGCGGCCCGCCCTCCCAGGCGTGGCCCTGGAGCCGGAACTCCCAGCGCCCGGTCGAGCGGCTGTTGCCGCGCAGGGTGGCGGTCGTCGTGCCGCGGTCGCCGGTGCCGCCGTGCTTGAGCTTGCTCTGCAGGACGAGCCCGCCGTTGAACGGCGTCGCGCGGCCGGTGCCGTCGGAGGTGTCGAGCCAGGTCCCGCGGCGCTGGGTGCCCTTCGACGGCGGGGACGTGAGGTCCTGGCCGCGCTCCCAGGCGAAGTCGAACAGCGTCGAGCCCCAGCGGTAGCGCTCGCTCGCCGTGGGACGCACCGCGCTGCGACTGGGCGCGACGGCGCGGGGCGCGGGGACGACCGGGGTCGGGCGCGGCAGCACCTCGCCCAGGCCGAGGACCGAGAAGTACGCCGGGAACGAGGCGTACCAGCCGATCCGGTTCCGCCCGCGGTCCCAGCGCTCCTGCCGGGCCCGCAGGACCCGGTCGCCGAGCACCGGTGCGGTGACGCGGAACGTCGCGTGCCCGGCGCTGTCGGTGACGCCCTCCTGGATCGTGCGCCACCGGTTCCCGTCGTACCGCTCCTGGAGGAGCACGGTGCGGCCGGGGATCGGCGGCGGCGTGCCGAGCGCGGACCGCACGGCGGGGGTGGTGTCGGCGACGACGGTGAACGGCAGCAGCGGCGCGACGGCGTGGAACGGGGAGTCGGCATCGGCACCGCGCAGGGCGAGCGTGATCTCCTGGGGGCGGGCGTTGAACAGGCGCGAGCGGGTCGCGACCCCTCCCCCGGCGACGCGGTACTTGATGTCGAACATCGACGGCGCGGTGAAGGTGTAGTCGAAGCCACCTCGGGCGTCGGTGCGGAAGGCGGAGTCGGGGACGTCGAGCCACCGGTCGCCGGGACGGTTCATGTGCGACTGCAGGTGGACGGTGCGCCGGCCGGTGCGGCCGACGTTCCCCCGGAACCGGACCGCCTGGCCCGGCACGTAGACCGGCGGGGTGACGGTCAGCGTCGCGCGCCGCGCCGCCGGTGCGGGCGCTGCGGCCGACGGCACTGCGGCGGCGGTCGAACCACCGGAGGCGCTGGCGGAGGGGACGTCGACGGTCGTGGCGAGGGTCGGGACGAGGAGGGCCGCGGCGAGGGCCGCGAGGAGACGGTGGGAACGGTGGGGGCGGGGCGTGCGGGGGGTCACGCACGGGATTCTGAGGTCGACGCGGCCAGATCCCCGCACCCGTCCTCCGATCGGAGGATGCCCCCCGCCCGGCCGGGTCAGCAGTCGTACGACGGTGAGCCGATGCCCGGCGAGCCGGGACACCGGATGCCGCTGCGCGTAAGATGATCGAGTTAGCAGACTTCGGCGCAGACGTCCGGACAGGCACGGGAGGTGGCGGCGCGGTGCTCGCACGGTGGGGCTGGGACGCGGAGGACACCGTCGTGGTCGGGGCTTGGTTGGAGCTGTGCGCCGTGCTGTTCCTCTGGGTGTCGTGACCTCGTCCGGGCTCAGGGCCCGAGCAGGCCGATCACCGTCGCCCGGTCCACCGCCTGGCCGCGCGAGGAGACCCCCAGCTTGCGGTAGATGGCGGAGACCTCGGAGGCGACGGTGTTGCGGCACAGGTGCAGCCGCTGGGCGATGTCGGCGAGCCGCAGGTGGGTCGGGAGGTACGGCAGGAGCCGCAGCTCGGCCGGGGAGCGCGGAACGTCGGCGGGCGACTTTGCGCGGCCCGGCAGCACGTCGTCGATCTCGCGCAGCAGCTGCCGCACGCTGGACCGGTCGCCGCGCACCCAGCGGACCTGGGCGAGCTGGAGCCTGCTCCTGCACGCCAGCCACGGCGGCGAGCGCGGCGTCTCGGGAGGCGGTGTCGAGGCGGCCTCCACCCTCGGATCCGCTGGGGCCGCTGGTCACGGCCACGCCGTAGGCACGGTTCCGGCGGTCCTTGCGGGGTCGGAGGTCCCGGACGAACGGTCTTGTGGCGCCGTGGATCCCGCCCCGGACGGCCCGTCCGGTCGGCCCAGGCTCACCCCTCCGAGGCGTCCTCCAACGGCGTCGCCGGCTCGTCGCGCCCGAGCAGCGCGGCGTGCCCGACGCCGGCGATGGCGGCCCCCGCCAGCGGGGCGAGGATGAAGAGCCACAGCTGCGCGATGGCGTCACCGCCCGCGAAGAGCGCCGGGCCGATCGAGCGGGCCGGGTTCACCGACGTGTTGGTCACCGGGATGCTGACCAGGTGGATCAGGGTGAGCGTCAGCCCGATCGCCAGCGGGGCGAACCCCTTCGGGGCACGGGTGTCCGTCACCCCGAGGATGACGAGGAGGAAGACGGCGGTCAGCACGACCTCGATCACCAGCGCGGCCAGCAACGAGTACCCGCCGGGCGACCGGTCGCCGTACCCGTTGGAGGCGAAGCCCGAGCCGCTCGCCGAGAACTCCGGCTGGCCGGACGCGACGAGGTACAGGACGGCGGCGGCGACGACGGCGCCGACGACCTGGGCCACGACGTACGCCGGGACGTCCCTCCACGCGAACCGGCCGCCGGTCGCCAGCCCGATCGTGACGGCGGGGTTGAAGTGACCGCCGGAGAGGTGGCCCACGGCGTAAGCCATGACGAGCACGGAGAGCCCGAAGGCGAACGAGACCCCCAGGAACCCGATGCCGACGAGGACGCCGCCGGCCACGACCCCCGAGGCAAGCACGGCCGCGCCGCACCCGCCGAGGACGAGGACGAAGGTGCCGAGGAGCTCCGCCGTCAGGCGCTGGACCGTCGTGGTCGGGTCGACCATGGTCATCTCCTCACGGCCGGGGACGAGGGAGGTGGGCCGGCCGTCCCGCCAGCCTGGGCGGGCGCCCGCCGGTGCACATCCCCCAGAACAGATGAGACGCAGCGGCTCCGTCCGGGCTGCGCGGACCCGTCGTCCGAGGTCGAGGTCCCGCGGCGGCCTCGGGGAGGAGTCACGCCGGACCCGTTTGGACCGCCAACCCAGGTGGGACGCTCCGGTCGGGGCACCCACCGACGGGGCCCACGACGAGCAGGGAGAGCCGGATGACGAGGAACGGGAAGAACTACGGGCCGGGGGCGACCGCGTTCCTGGTGGTCGTCGTCATCTTGGCGGTCATCGTCATCGTCCTCTGACGAGGGCGCCAGCCGGATTGGGCACGCAGGCCGCTCGCGCGCGGCGATCGAGGGCATGCTGTCCAGATGCCGGAGTTTCGAGACGTCGAGGAAGCCGTTGCGCACCTCGCGCGCGTCGAGTCGCTCCCCTTCTCGATGTACGGCATCGGTGCTGCAGGTCACGAGATCCGGGTCGAGGTCGACCATCGGAGCGTGCACGAGGCGCGTGCCTGGTTCGACCGCCACCGGATCAGGCTCGCCGACGGGCGCGGCGTCCCGGTCGCGGTGGTCGGCCGCCGAGGTCCTTGCTGGACCACTGAGCCGGTAGGCGGCCCGCACGTGCGACCGACCGACATCGACCTCGCTGCCCTCGTGGGCTGCCCCGCTCAGCACGCCGCGGGGAGCGCCGGGCCTGAGGGCGGTTCTGGCCTACTCCCGCTTCGGGGAAGGATCCGCGCCTGGGCAGACCGCGGCGACGCGCGCGGCCAGCTCCGCGAATCAGCACCGGTTCTTGACGAGCGTCGCGCACAGTCGACATCGCCACCGGCCCAGCCCGCCTGTGCGGTCGAGGGCGCCGGACGCTGCTGGCTCCGGGTCGGGATCGTCGGCGCACTCGCGTGCAGGGACGTCGCCGTGCGCACGTCGGTCGCCCAGCCGCGTCGACTGCTCAGGGCCCGCGGCGCGGAGAACCGCCGGCGTCAGTCGTCCTCGTGTGTCGGGGCGGGCACGTCGGCCCGGTCCTGGGGTTCTGCCGCGCCGGGCATCGGCTGGATCAGCTGGTAGACCGAGTACGTCTGGCGGCCGTCGTCTGCACCCGCATGCGGACCCTGGGTGCGGCGCCGCCAGTGCTCGACCACGGCATTGATCTCCGACGACAGCTCGCGGGACTCCTCGGCCGTCAGCCGGACGGCGTGCTCCGAGACGCTCCTGGCGTGGTCTCCCCCGGGGGCGAGGGCCTGGTCGACCAGGTGATGACCCCAGGCGACGGCACTGCGCTGGAACACGGCGTACGCCGCCCTCCCTCCCGGTCGATCGAGCACGTCGCCGGTGCGGAAGTTGATGCCCTCCTCGTCGGCGAGCCGCCACACGCGGTCGCGGCGGTCGCGAGCCTCGTCGGGTGCCTCTTCGACCAGGCCGTACTTGGCGAGCTGGCGCAGGTGGAAGCTGGCCTGGTTCGCCGGCACGTCGAGCAGTCGAGCGATGTCGGCCGCACGCAGCGAGCCAGCGGCGGAAAGCTCGGACAAGATCCTGTTCCGAGTCGGGTGAGCGACCGCGCGGAGGATTCGAGGGTCGTCGTACGTCGCCATGGGGCCACCCTAAGGCGACCCGCACCGGGCATTGCGCACTATTCGTTGCGCACTATATGTTGCGAGCATGCCGGCCTACCGCACGCTCGCCCGCAATCACGACTTCCGCGCACTCTGGATCGGACAGACCGTCTCGGAAGTGGGCAGCCGGATGTCGATGTTCGTGTTCCCGCTGCTTGCCTACCTGCTCACCGGGTCCGCGCTCGTCGCTGCGGCAGCGGAGGCGCTCCACCTGCTCGGGCTGGCCGGCGCACTGCTGCCCGCCGGGGTGCTCGCGGACCGGGTGGACCGTCGACGGATCATGCGGGCGGCCAGCGGCGCCGGCGTGTGCCTCTACTCCTCGCTCGCCATCGCCGGTGCGCTCGGTGCACTGACCGTCCCGCACCTGATGGTGGTCGCGCTGCTCACCGGCGTCGGCGCTGGGGTGTTCATGCCCGCAGAGATCGCCGCCCTCCCTCTGGTGGTCACGCGCGAGGAGCTGCCGACCGCGCTCAGCCAAAATCAGGCGCGCCTCCACGTCGCGGCCCTGGTCAGTGCCCCGCTCGGTGGCCTGCTCCTGGGGGTCCTTCGGTGGTTGCCGTTCGCGGTCGACGCAGTCACCTTCGCGTTCTCGTGGGTGCTGCTGGGCCGACTGCACACCGACCTCTCCCCCACCTCCGCGAGCAGCGGCCGGCGGCGGCCGTGGGCGGAGCTGGCCGAGGGGGTGCGGTTCGTGTGGTCGCGGCCGTTCTTCCGGGTGCTGATGATGTGGAGCGCGCTGACGAACCTGGCTGTGAACGCACTGTTCTTCCTCGCCGTCCTGCGGCTCGTCGGCAGCGGCACCGACGCCGTCCACATCGGTCTCGTCGAGGCTGTTGCCGGGGCCGCTGGCATCACCGGGGCCGTGCTCGCGCCGTGGCTGGTCGAGCGGCTGGCGACCGGCCACCTGACCGTCGCCATCGCTTGGTCCTTCGTGCCCCTGGTCGTCCCGATGGCGCTGTGGAACGAGCCGCTCGTCGTCGCAGCCGCCCTCGGCACCGGCATGCTGCTCAACCCGGCGGGCAACGCCGGTATCGCGTCCTACCGGATCGCCGTCACTCCTCCCGAGCTGGTCGGCCGCGTGCAGTCGACCTCTCAGTTCGTGTCGATGTCCGCGATGCCGCTCGCGCCGTTGCTCGCGGGGGTGATGCTGGAAGCCTGGGGTGGCTCCGCGGCGATACTGGCGCTCGGTGCGTTCATCGTCGTCGTCGCGTGCCTGCCGACGTTCTCCCGATCCGTGCGCGCGGTGCCGCGACCGGCGGCGTGGGAGCGGTTCGTGGCGCCCGGGGCGGTCGCGTCGCCGGCGGCTTGAGCGCGCGGCCCCAGCGGGACAGCCGATGGGCGCCCCTCCCGGCTCCCCGCGGGCGATCCCCGTCGACATCACGCTGAAGGAAAACCCTGCCGCTCCCAGGTTCCGCTGGTCGCGCGAGCCGCCGAACAACCGCGGGTGGTGCACCCAGCAGAGACCCGCACCACGCGGCTAGTCGGTGCACTGGCCCCATGCACCAGCTGCCCACGTCCCAGCACCGGTGCGCCGGACCTCGACCTGCAGGACACGCGTTCCCTCCCCGTTGAGGAGGTCGACCACGCGCACCGCGCTCCGCGGCCCGCTGCCCACGTCGTGACCACGCGCCTGGGTCCGTAGCGACACGACGCTTCCGAGATCGGTACGGGCCAGCATCTCGTCCTGCAACGCCCGCCAGGTCCGAGCATGGGCCACATCGATGTAGTGGCTCACGCAGTCGTCTTGCGGGGTGGTGCCGCCACTCGAGCACGCGCTCACCGCAGCGATCACGAGGATGCCGACGGCATGGATCCGGGGTGGCACAGCCGATGGACGTCCGACATGCTGGAGGGGTTCCCCTGGACCATGCGTCCGTCCCGTGGAGCGCTGGCCGAGGCGTCACCGGGCGGGGTCACAACGCTGCGCGCCCACGTGCGGACCGCATCTTGGGGATAGACAGAGGGGGTCGCCGGTACGGCCTCCGGCCCGGTGACACTCTCGGGCGATGACCCACCGGTGCGCCACGGCCCTGCGCGGACTGGTCACTCTGGTGCTCGGCGTGCTGGCGCTGTGGGCGCTTCCGGGAGGCGGGCAACTGACGTTCGCAGGCACCGTGCTGGCCGGGACGGCGCTCCTCGGTCTCGTCACCTGGCGCGGTCGCGCGCTCTGGTACGTCCTCGGAGCCGGTCTGGTCGTCGCCGGTCTGTTCCTAGGACTCAAGGACGGGCCGTTCGGTGCCGCGACTACTGGCTACTGCGGCTCGCTCTTCTCGCCGGGCCACAGCGCCGCCGACGATGCTCCGCGCGGCACCTACGTCCGCTGTGAGGAAACCCGTCGAGAGCGCCTGCCCATCGTTGCCGGGCTTGGCCTCTTGGCGGTTGCTGCACTCGCTGCGTCCACTCACCAGCCCGAGATCCACCACCCCCGACATGCGTCACGCCGGACACGACCTGGGCCCGTCCGCCGCTCGTCCCGCGGGAAGAGAGCGGTCTGACCGCGCGGGGCCTGGTGCCTCGCCGTCGGCAGGCGCCTCGTCCGCGCGGGACCTAGCCCGCGCCGTCGGAGGACAGGCCAGGCACGCCCGGTGGCACGCGGTCCGCGGACGGGACGATGACCGGGTGCGACCTCCTGGCGAGCATCCGCTCCTGAGCCGCCCGTGCCTGCACGACGTCCTCGTCCCCCACACCATCGAGCGCGTCGAGCGTCCCGATCGTGCCCGTGGAGAGCGCCGCTCCGCTCGTGGACGCGTTTCCGTCCCCGCCGACGAGCCAGACCAGGCCGCGGGCGTCTCCCGGGTCGTGGCGTCCCTTCTCGGCGTCGTCGCGCACCAGCGCGATGG
The DNA here is from genome assembly GCF_030506255.1 of Nocardioides sp. Arc9.136. Lineage (NCBI taxonomy): Bacteria > Bacillati > Actinomycetota > Actinomycetes > Propionibacteriales > Nocardioidaceae > Nocardioides > Nocardioides sp. Arc9.136. The sequence goes on from NZ_CP113431.1 coordinate 2,277,550, forward strand.
CGTACGTGAGCCGGTCGCCGGCCCGCCGTTGAGCCCAGTCGATGACCTGGAGCAGGTCAGCACCCGTGATGTCGAACGTCCAGGTGCTCCCGCCGGTCGACTCTGCGCCGCTGGCGTGCAGATAGACCCGGAACCGGGGCGCCGAGTCCTCTCACGAGGAGTCCCGCTCGTCGACTGCTTCCACCTCGATGCGGCCCCCAGCGGCAGCCTCCCACGGTGCACGGGCGGGCATCGGATGAGCATGCGGTTCGCCGTGCACGGGCGCCGCCGACCGGAGAGGTGTCGCCCTGGTTCTCTTCACCTTGGGCCTTGCCTGCGGTAGGAAGGGCGCCTGAGGAAACGGAGCCGCTCATGGCTGTAGTTGTGGGAATGGTCATCGCCATCGCGTCGATCTTGGGGATCGACTGGTACCGGTCCTCGCGCCTCAAGCGCGCGCTTGCGGAGAACCAGCACAACGACACGAAGTCCCTCACGCGGTCCGAGGCAGCCAACGCGGCCATGCTCAATCGTGCACAGCGCACGGCGGAGGCGTCCCACCCCGCCCAGACCGTCGGTGGACTCTCGATCGGCGACGGCTCGCACTAGCGAAAGGCACTCGGACCGACTTCCCGGACGGCTCCCGCGCGCACGCCGTCACCGCCGTGCGCCTGCCGGCCGGGATCGGCGGAGACGGTTGACCGCGGTGCCGTTGGTCGGAGTGGACCGCGGCGCAGCTCAAGCCTGACGTCCGTTGCACCCACACAGCCATCGGGCTGCGACCGCCACCCTCGTCGGCGGCTTGCTCGTCAAGCGGGAACAGTGCTCGACACCCAAATGCCGAACCGCCCCTGGCCTGCGTCTCCGCAGGTCAGGGGCGGTTCCTCGGTCGGGCTGACAGGATTTGAACCTGCGACCCCTTGACGTACGGCGCGTGGAAGTTGTCCGGCCGTCGTCCCTCCATGGTTCTTGACGATGTGTGCTGTGACCTGCGCTGTTACTAACGACGCGACTATGTGAGCCCTCGTCGGTGCTGACGCCTTGCGCTCCTTTTGGACGGTCCACGCTGGGGTTTTCGGGACATAAACGCGCCAGGACTCAAGTCCTACGGGTCTGTCGGCTCGCGGGTCTCGGCTCGGGGGCGTTCAAGGTCGCGGTTCGTTTCGCGGAGCGCAATGGTGACCAGTGGACGGGAGCAAGGCACTCGACGCCGCAATCACGCTCTTCAGCGGTCGCCAGCCCGAGGATCTACTCGAAGCGAAGGAGCGCGCCGGCCTCAAACGCGAGCTGGCCAGCGAGCCTCCGACCACCGGTTAGCGCTCTCGGCCGCAACCCTGGCCCGCAAGGCCAGGTCGACGATCGCGCGCTTGAGGTCCGCCCCGTCGGGCAGTCCGGAGCCCGACTGCGAGGTCATCACGCTCGCCGAGCCCAGCGCGCCGATGCCTCGGCGAGGTTCTCCTACGAGAACACCACCTTGAGCATGGTGCCGTGGCTACCGGGCGGTCGGCAAGGGAGGATCGAACGGGCCAGTGAGGTCGAGCCCGTCGGTGCCACGCCGCCGGGTGAGCTGGTCCGCGCGCACGAAGCCGTAACCGCGGCCGCAACGGCGCCACCAACCATCCCCGGGGGTGGCGTCGCTGCGACGCGACCGCGTACGTCTCAGCGTGCCGAGTTACGGGCTCCCGGGTGGATCGTGGCTGGCGATCGGCGACTCGGGGACCGTCGCTCCGCGGGTGCGGCGCCGCCTTGGCACACGAAGCGGCCCCGCGGGCATCGCCCCAGGCTGCCGGTTATCGTGGTCGCCCACCTACGACGAAGGATCTGGAATGCGAGCACCGTTGACGTCAATGACCTTGAGGGCCAGCGAGGACGGCGAGCTCAATCCTCTCGTGCCGCACCCCATCGAGATCGTCTTGTCGCTCGTGGTGTTTGCGATCCTCTTCTACCTCGCGAGGAAGTTCGTCATACCGGCGTTTGAGGCGGCCTACACCGAGCGCACGCGGACGATCCGTGGCGGCCTCGAGGCGGCCGAGACGCGGCAAGCCGCCGCCGATGCGAAGCTTGCCGACCTGGACAGGCAGCTCGACGAGGCCAGCTATGAGACCGCCCGGATCCGCGAGGAGGCGCGTGAGCAGAGCGCGGCAATTGTCGCCGAGATGCGCGAGCAGGCCGCGGCCGAGTCCGTCCGGATCGTCGAGCACGGCCGAGCCCAGGTGGAGGCCGAGCGTCAGCAGGCGGTGACCTCTTTGCGCGCCGAGGTCGGCACGCTCGCGACGTCGCTTGCCGGTCGGATCGTCGTCGAGTCGTTGGAGAACGATGACCTGCAGCGACGCGTTGTCGACCGTTTCCTTGCCGATCTTGAAGGCGGCCCCGCGGGCCAGAACTGAGCGAGGTTCGCCCTGGCCTGAGAGGTGGTCGGTACGCCGGATCCTGCAAGTCTCGGGCGGACCGGCTCAGCGCGACGCGAATAGTTGCGGCCTCGATTGTCTCGACGCGATCCAGTGCCCTGCTCCGCTAGGACACGGGATCGTTTTCGTCTCAACATCGGTGCGTCGACGACGTTGCCTGGGCGCTGCTGCCTCACCCTGTCGCGCAAAGGCGTGTCCACCACCCCCAAGGGGTCGGCTGGGGGTGCGCGGCGCTCGCGTGCGCGGACCTCGAGCCCGGACGCTCCGGCGACTACCTCTGGTGGCCGGGCTGCCCGCCACCCGCATTGCTACTATGCGCGGTAGTAATCACGGAGAGGTGTCGAGGTTCAATGCGCACACAAACGAAGGTTGCGGCTGTTGCTGCCGTGGCCCTGATCGTCTCGATGGTCGCGGTGTTCTTCGTCGCCCAGCAGCGCGAGAGCGATGGGCCTCGACCGGTCAGTAGCCCGGAACAGGCCAGCGCGGTGGTCCGCGAGGACAGCCGAATCCTCGGCGAGAAGGGGACCAGCGGTACGACGTTCGTGGAGTTCTTGGACTTCGAGTGTGAGGCGTGCGGCGCGGCGTTCCCGGTCGTGGAGGAGCTGAGAGAGAAGTACGCCGGCGAGGTGACTTTTGTCGTGCGCTACTTCCCGCTCCCGGGCCACTTCAACGCCGAACGCGCCGCTCGTGCCGTGGAGGCCGCGGCACGCCAGGGCGAGTTCGAGGCGTTGTACACGAAGATGTACGAGACCCAGTCCTCGTGGGGCGAGGCTCAAGAGCCCCATGACGACCTGTTCCGCGGCTTCGCCGAGGACCTGGGCCTGGACATGGCAAAGTTCGACGCCGACTACGCCTCCAAGGAGGTGGCCGACCGGGTGCAGCGCGACGTCGACGACGGGCTGGCGCTGGGCGTTCAGGGCACGCCGACGTTCTACATCGACGGTCAGCCGTTCCAGCCGCAGAGCATCGAGGACTTCCACACCGCGCTGGATGAGGCGATCAAGAAGTGACCGACGACCGCCCGGGGCGCGGCTCCGGGCTCGGCTCGTCGCATCAGGGCGCCTGGCCCTCGTCGGCGGGCGCCGCGTCCAGCAAGCCCCTCTCGGCTACTGGTCGGCCAGGTCGACCTCGCGCCGTTCGGGCGGACGCCGACCCGGGGCTCGCGAGCGCGCGCGCCGGCGTCGCCGACGCAGCCGACGATCGGCGCCTGGCGTGGGGCTTGTTGGTCGGCGCCGCGCTCGGGCTGGTCGCCTCGGCGGTGCTGCTCGTCGAGCGGCTGCGCCTGGCCGAGGATCCGACCTACGTTCCGTCCTGCAGCCTCAACCCGGTGCTGAGTTGCGGCTCGGTGATGGCCTCAAGCCAGGCATCGCTGCTGGGTTTCCCCAACCCGGTCCTTGGCGTGGGCCTGTTCCCGATCGTGGTCACCACCGCGGTCGTCCTTCTCACGGGGGCACGCCTGCCGCGCTGGTACTGGCTGGGACTGCAGCTGGGCGTAACCGCGGCACTGGCGCTGGTGGGGTGGCTGGTCTTCCAGAGCGTGTACCGCATCGGCGCCCTGTGCCCCTACTGCATGGTCGTGTGGGCGGTGGTGGTGCCGATGTTCTGGTACCTGACGTTGCGCAACGCCAAGTCCGGCGTCTTCGAGGCGCGCCTGGCCCGGAGTCCGGCGCTGCGGGTGGTCCAGGCTTGGCACGCCCCCATTCTGCTGCTGGTTGTCCTCGGCGTGCTTGCGCTCGTCGGGGTGCGGTTCTGGTCGTACTGGTCGACGCTGGTGTGAGGGGCCGGTGACAATGGATCTTGGCGGCGCACAGGGCGCCATCCTCGATGGTTCGATGCTGATCGCGTTGCCGGTTGCGCTGGCGGCGGGCTTGCTGTCGTTCTTCACCCCGTGCTCTTTGCCGCTCGTGCCGGGCTACCTCTCGTACGTGGCCGGCATGGCGGGCGCTGAGTCGGAGGTGACGCGCGAGCTGCGCGGGGGTCGCCCCGCACGTCGGTGGCGCACGGTGACCGGCGCCGGCTTGTTCGTGCTGGGGTTCGCGGTCGTCTTCGCCAGCTACGGGTTGGCGCTTGGCTCGATCGGCGCGCAACTGGCAACCAACCAGGCCCTCATCTGGCGCGTATCTGGGGCGTTGACCATCCTGCTCGGCGTGCTCTTCGCCGGAGTCGCTGGACAGCTTCCGGTGCTGGGCCGCACCGTCCGGCCTCGTCTGGCGCCCCGGGCCGGCCTGTGGGGTGCGCCATTGCTAGGCGCGGCCTTCGGTGTCGGCTGGACCCCGTGCGTAGGACCGGCTCTGGCGGCGGTATTGACGTTGGCGACCACCTCGGCGACCGCTTCGCGAGGCGCGGTCCTGTCGTTGTTCTACGCCTTCGGTTTGGGAGTGCCGTTCCTTGTGGCGGCGGTGTCCCTGACGCGGTCGATGCGGCTGTTTCGCTGGGTCGGGGCGCACTCGAGGTGGATCACCCGGGGCGGTGGACTGCTGTTGATTGGAGTCGGGGTGTTGCAGGTGAGTGGGGTGTGGGCGGAGCTGGTCGCCCAGCTACAGGCAGTCGTTGCTGGCTGGCAGGCGCCGCTGTGAGCGCCTCCGCCGCGCGAACCAGAGGAATCCTCGCCGGCGTGTTCGGCTGCGCGCTGGTGATCCTCCTGGTCCTGGTGATGTTCTGGCCCGACCGATCGCCCGAGGGGGCGTCGGGTGGTCCCGAAGGTGGTGTCGTTCAGCTCTACGACGCCCAGGACCGCGTCGAGTTGGAGCCGTTCTCGGTCCGTACGCTCGGCGGCGCCCAGCTCGACGGGAACGACCTGATCGGAACGGTCACCGTCGTCAACGTTTGGGGGTCGTGGTGCGGGCCGTGCCGCGCAGAGGCGCCGGACCTCGTGGCGGCCGCGTCAGCGGCGCGCGAGCGGGTGAGGTTCGTAGGCATCAACGTGCGGGACAGTCCCGACGCGGCCCGCGCGTTTGAGCGGAAGTTCGAGGTGCCCTACGACAGCGTGCATCCCGACGACAGTGGCGAGGCGATTCTGGCGTTCAACGGGGCCTTGACCGCAGCCGCGGTGCCGACAACCGTCGTGTTGGACGCGAGAGGTGCGGTAGCCGCTCGGGTGGTCGGACCGGTTGACCGGTCCACGCTGGAAGGTCTCATCGACGAGGTCGTCGCTACCTCACCGCGTTGACGGGTACGTCCGGTCGTCGGACCAGCCCGCTACGTCAGGCCCGCTACCTCGGGCCCGCGACAAGGGCCCGCACCATCGTCCGGCTCGCCACGTCTCGTTGCAGACGTCCTGCAGGGTGGTCGCTCGCTGGCAGGCCCCGCGACGCAGACGCTGCCTCCCGCGGGTGCCCGACGGGGGCGCGCCACGACCCCGCTGGGCAGGTGAGTTGTCGGCTGCCGCGCGGCGGACCGGGGGCGGTACGCACGAAGTGGACGTGTGGTCGGTACCCGGCGTGGGCGCGCCAGCCCTGCGTCAGGCCGGGCCGAGAGGTCAGGAGGGTTCGATCGCCAGCGGCGCGATGGCGCAGCAGTCGCGTGTCGCGGCCTCGACGGCGGGGGCCAAGGCGATCGAAACCGGCAACGACAGCACGGCGAGCGCGGCTGCGGCGACCATCGATCCTTGACCTGCGCGGCGGCGTGGGACCGGAGCGGTGAGCCGTCGAACCCGCTGGACTGCGGCGGTGTCGCTGGCGCCCAGGGCGACCTCGGGTCGCGTACCCGTGCCGAGCGCGACCAGCGCTTGGGCGAGGGTGCGTCGCTCGCGCGCGGTCGAGGCGGCATCGTCGGCGGCCATTTCCACGAGGACCGCGATCTCGCGGTGTGCGGCCGCAAAGACGGCAACTCGCGGGAAGGTGGTGCGCAGGGCGTCCGCGCAGGCCAGGGCGAGGTCGTGCCGTGCGCGCAGGTGACGGCGCTCATGGCCCAGGACGAGGTGTCGCTCGCCGTCGGTGAGCAGTGCCAGCGCCGCGGTCGAGAGCACGACAGTGCCGTGACGGCCCGGATGGCCAGCACCGCCGGGCAGGCAGTAGGCCACCGGCTCGGCGTGCTCGATGACGATGAAACCTTCGGGGTGTTGGTGACCCACCAGCGCCAACGCCTTGCGTTGGGCCCGGCGAGCTTGGTCGGCCCAGCGGATCCGCCGGGCGGTGGTCAGGGCGAGCTTGGTGGCGAGGAACGCGACGACGGTGAGCGCAGCGATGCCCGGCCACGGGCCCAGCGGGGTCGCGTAGTGCTCGATCACCGTGAGCGTGTGGGCTCCGAACAGGTCGGCGACGGCGTATCGCAGCGGCAAGAACGGCAGCGCCAGTGCCACAGCGGCTAAGAACCCGGCCAGGACGACGGAGAACGACAGCGCCTGCCAGGCCAGGATCCCGCAGCGGGGGGCGCGGTTGATCCAGGTCCACCGGCTCAGGGCCGTGGCGCCGCCGCTGCCGGCGGCCACCACGTAGGCCGCCAGGAGCAGCGCGGCGGTCATGAGGGTTCCTCCGCGCGTTCGCTCAACGCTGTCCGCAGCTGCGCGACCTCGCCGGGGTCGAGTGTCTCGACGAACCGCAGGAGCGTGGCGCTGCGATCGGTGCTGTCGGCCAGCACCTGCCCCAGCAGCTCGGCGGTGTGCTCCTCGCGTGTCGAGGTGGCAGCGTAGAGGTAGGCCCGGCCCTGCTTCTGGCGGCGAACCAGACCCTTGGAGTGCAGGTTGTCCATGACGGTCATGACCGTGGTGTAGGCCAAGGGGCGTTCCTGGACAAGGTCTTCGAGCACGTCGCGGACGGAGACCGGACGGTTCCATGACCACAGGCGCTGCATGACTGCCGCCTCGAGTTGTCCGAGCTGTCTCATGCGCTGCTGTCCTTCGTCGTCGTCTCACCGCTGCTTGTCATGGTAGGCGGTGACAACTGCTTGCCCGCTGCCGAGAGCTGGCGCAGGTAGTCGTTGTACTGCGCCAGTTGTCGTCCGTTCTCGCGGTCCTCGCGCCGGTCGAATCGCCGCCGTTCGCGCCCATCGGCGCGAACCCACGAGATCAGGAGCGCGATCGCCATGACCAAGAGGGGGTACTCGCCCATGCCCCACCCGATGGACGCGCCGAGGTACTGGTCGCCGGCCAGGGTGTCGCCCCAGTCTCGTCCGAGTGCTGCGAACCAGTCTTCGGCCAGGATGCGGCTGCTGGACATCAGCGTGACCGAGAACAAGGCGTGGAACCCGAAGGTGATCATCACCAGCAGCGCTCGCAAGGGGTACGGGGGCCGTTGTAGGCCGGGGTCGTCGCCGACGATCACCTCCGCGAACAGGTATCCCGAAGCCATGAAGTGCACCGTCATCAGCACGTGGGCGGTGTGCGCTTCCAGCGACGTTTCGAACAGTGAGGAGTAGTAGAACGCGACCATGCCGACGACGAAGAGCGCCGAGGCCACCACGGGATGGCCGAGCAACTGTGCGGGCAGGGAGTGGACTAGTTGCAGCAGCCATTCGCGTGGGCCGCGCGAGCCGTCGGTGCGGCGGCGCAGCGTCCGCAGTGCCAGCGTCACCGGTGTTCCCAGCACCAGGAACGTGGGCACCGCCGTGGCGATGGTCATGTGCTGGACCATGTGCATGCTGAACAGCACGCGCCCGTAGGTGTTCGGGGCGCCGTTGGTTGCCCAGATGAACAACAGCCAGCCGGTGACCCACGAGGCGGTGCGGAGCCAGGACCAGGCCACGCCGCGTCGGCGCAGCCGGCGCACGCCGATGAGGTACCAGGCGATGGCGCCGACCGCGATCGGCAAGAACAGGGTGTCCAGGTTCCAACGGGTGAACCAGCCTGCCGCGTCCAGGGCCGGCGGCATGACTGTGCCCAGCATGGACTGCGCGGTCGTCAGGGGTTCCTGGCCGCCTGCCGGGGCGGGTGGTGCGGTACGACTCAGGGCCACGCCGATGCCGGCGGCGCCCGCCAGGACGACAAGCTCGACGACGACCAAGCGCGCGAAGGCCCCGCCAACGCTCTTTCCGGCGCCGCCCGTGCCGCCCGTGTCGCCCGTGTCGCGGGAGTCTTGTTTGGTCCGGTCGAGTCGGTCGATGAGGTGATGTCGGTGCCACCATCCGGCTGCGGCGAGGCACGCTACGGCGCCCACCTTGGCAGCCAGCAGGGCCCCGTACGACGACCACGCCGCTCCCGGGCTGGGGAGGCGAAGCCAGGCGCCGGCCAGTCCCGAAGCGCTGACGAGCACCAGGCCCCAGCCGGCCAGGACCGAGTACCGGCGAACCACGCTCGCCAAGCTCGGTCCGAGCTGCCGCCAGATGAGTGCAAGGGCTAGGAGCCCGCCGAACCACACGCTGATGCCGACCAGGTGCACCATCTGCAGGTTCACCGCGTCGTTGTGGTTCAGCGTGCCGGCCGCGTGCCCAGTCAGCGCGATCGGCCACAGCGCCACGAGGGCGGTCGCGGTGACGAGCCCGAGGGTGGAGGTGCGCTGGAGCAGAGCGGAGCCCACCGCGACCACCGCGGCCAGCGCTGCACCCCAGAGCAAATACTGGCCCAGCTCATAGGAACGAGCGAAGAACACGACCTCGCTCCAGAACCCGGCCTGGCGGGGGGCGGTGCCTGAGGCGTCGGCGTAAACCAGGGCCAGGAGCGCGCCATCGGCTACAACCCAGGCGGTCGCGCACAGCTGTGCGACCAGCACCAGCCGCCCTCGTATCCCCCTCACTCTGTTCTCGTCCTTGCCCGGGTGCGCCGGGGGGACACAGGTCGCAGCCACCACCAGGGCGCCGACCGCACCCATCGCGACCATGTCGCGCAGCACCTGCACCGTCGGTAGCGCGACCCGGGTGACGACCCCAGGGTCGGGCAGGCCGGGCACGCCCAAGGGCGCCAGTCCGCCGGAGAGTCCGGCGGCCAGCAGCGTCACCGCGACAGCCCAGACCAGGAGCCCGCCGAGCAAGATCGGGGCGCGACGTCGGCCAGCCCCCAACTCGCCGAGGCGGGCAGGCGACGTGGTCACTGGTCCGTCCGACGGGCCAGGCGAACCGCCGCCAGCACGGCGAGCACCAGCAGGACTGCCAGTGTTCCGCCGGCCAAGAGCACCGCAGCCCAGGGCGTGCCAGTCGAGCCGGACGGGGTCTCGGCGGCGCCGGGGTTAGAGGTTGGCTCTTCGTCGGCGTTGGAGGGCGCCGGTGTGCTCGGCGGTCCTGCGGCGGCCGGCGCCTTGCTGGTCCGAGCGCCGTCGGCACTTTCGCTGGGGCTGTCGGCGGAGTTGCTGCCGGGGTTGCTGCTGGGGTTGTCACCGGCGGGCGTTTGGGTGGCCGCGACCCTCAAGGTGCTCTGGCCCGTCACCGGGTGTCCATCGCGCGAGACCACCCGGTAGACAACCGTCCAGTCCTGGGCCCGGTCTGCGGCGACGTTGAGCGAGTCGGGGATCGTGGCGATCAGCGTGCTGGTGTTGGCCCCCCGCTGTACCTGCGCACGCACCGCGGGCCCGCCGTCGACGCGCACCGCGACGGTGCTCAGGTCCGGCGTCATCTGCTCGGAGAAGACCAGGGTGATGGTGGTTGGTGGGTCCGGCACGTGGGCGCCGTCGGCCGGGTCGATGGATATCAGTGCGGTGTGGGCGGCTGCCGGCGCCGACGCCCCGAGCAGAACGGCACCAGCCAGCGCGGTGCCGGCCAGCGTCCGACGCAGCTGTCGGTGCTCGTCCAGCCAGCGGTACATCGCTGCCGCAGCCCCCGCAATTGCCCTCCGGACTACCAGTGCCTTCGCTGGGCGGGCGGTGGCTGCAGGAGGTGGGGGCATGGCCGTCGTCGGCGCGCGATGCGTCATCGCCGGCCTCGTGCGATCCAGTACATCGCCAGAGCCGTAGCGATGAGTGTGAACAGGCCGATGACCACGGTGGACAGGGTCTGGGAGGTGGCACTCATGTCCCTCATACCCCTGCGTAGGAGTGCAGGCCGGGGATCCACATGTTGACTCCAAAGAAGTTGAACAGGAACGCTGCGAAGCCCGCGAGGGCCAGATAGCCACTGCGGCGACGCCACTTCGCTGTCGACAGGGCGTGTAGGTGGGCTGCGTAGAACACCCAGGTGATGAAGGCCCAGGTCTCCTTGGGGTCCCAGCCCCAGTAGCGGCCCCAGGCGTTCTCGGCCCACACCGCCCCGGCGATGACCGCGAACGTCCAGATCGGGAACGCCACCAGATGCACGGTTCCGGCGAAGTCGGCGAAGGTGTCCGACGTGCCCGCATCGTTGCCTGCGGCGCCCGGGGCGCGTCGGCGCCGGCTGCTGTCGCTCACCAGGTGCGCGACGGTGGCGACCGCACCCACACAGAACAGGGCACCGGCGACGATGGCAGCAGCGACGTGGACGACGAGCCACCGCGAGTTCAGCACGGGTACGAGCTCGTCAACCGGGGTGTACAGCGAGGTCACCGAGACGCCAAGCAGGATGAGGATCAGCGCGATCACCCAGGCCGCCAACTGCCCGACGGCGCGCCGGCGCACACTGCCCACCAACACCACAGCGACGGTCGCTGAGCCGGTGAGTCCGAACTCGTACATGTTGCCCCACGGCACCCGCTGGGCGGCGAGGCCGCGGCAGACGACGGCTGCGATGAGCACGCCGGTCGCGAACGCGAGGATCACCGTCGCTGCTCGCTCGACGCGGCCTGAGCGGCCCGAGCGGCCCGAGCGGCCCGAGGCTGCCGTCGCGTCGAGGCTGTGTGGTGCGGCTAGCTGCTGTGTGGGCTGCGCGGCCGCGGCGGCTGCGGCGGCCGGTTCTGCGGCAGGCTGGCGACGGGCCAGGGCACCAAAGACAGCGAACGCGACTAAAGCGATCCCGAACGCGGCCAGGGCTATGGTGACCAAGGCGTCGGAGAGTCGTGCGATGTCGGCGGCGGAGGTCATCAGGCAGGGTCCTTCGTTGCTGGTGTTGCGGGGATGACTGCGGCGGTGGCTGCGGCGACGATCGCCTCGATTTCCTCGGCGGGCACCGGCCGACGTGCCAGCGACCGGGCCCCGACCTCGAGGGTGACCGCGTCGATCCGGCGCACCCACAGCCGTCGACGCGCCACACCCAGCGAGATCGTGAGCCCGAGCAGGAGCAGCACGGCAGCGAACAGGGCGACTTCCTTGCCGGGGTCTCGGGCGACCTGGAAGTTGGCGAACCGCGACACCCCATCGAAGGTCACCGATCCAAGCCCGTTGGGCAGCTCGGCGGTCTGTCCGGGCGCCAGCGAGACGCGCCAGACTTCACCGTCGGGTTCGCGGACCTTCTCGAGGTCGTCGACGTCGAGGGTGAACACCGACTGCGAGGCGCCCTCGTCGAGGCCAAGATCGCCGGTGAACGCTGTCAGCTGAACCCGGGGGTTCACTGCGTTGGGGTAGGCCGAGGTGTCCAAACCTTCTGCGCCGCGGACCGCAGTGGGCAAGAACAAGCCCTGGAGCGCTAACGACGCCGGCCGGGCGTCGGGAACCTTGATGACGCCGTCGGAGGTGAAGTTCTGGTCCATCGGCAGGAAAATGGTGGGCCCCGACATCGCCACGTTGCCCTCCCCGTCCCGCACCGTCAGCTCGGGGGCGTAGCCGTGACCGGTGAGGAAGAACTTCGTGCCGTCGACGTCAAGAGGGCGGTTGGGCCGGATCGCGAAGGTGCCGTCACCGGCTTCCGGGCTGCGGTAGGCCACGGCCGCCTCGAAGTCGCGCGGCTCCCCGAAGCGAGGGCCACTGGTCTCGAAGGAGGCATCGAACTTTTCCAGGGTGAAGTCCAGCGGTTCCAGATCTGCAATATCCGCCCAGGGCGCTGGGGTCAGGGCGTCGTAGGAGGACGCGACGTTGGTGAAGGTCGCGCCTTCGACGACGGCGACGCGGCCCTCGTAGCCGAACAGTCGTCCGCCGGCGACACCGACCAGCAGGACCAGCAATGACAGGTGGAAGCCGAGGTTGCCGAGCTCGCGGAGGTGGCCCTTCTCGGCGCGGACCTCGCCGTCGGCGATCGCGACGCGGAATCGTCGGCCGCGCAGCGCGTCGGAGGCGGCGTCCAGGGCGAGGTCAGCGTCGGCGACCTGAACCAGCTGGTGATGGCTCTCACGGGACAGGCGCCGCGGCGCTGCGGGCGGGGCGGCGCGGTACTCGTGCCACAGCTTGAGACAGCGCGGCAGCACGCAGCCAATCATCGAGATCAGCAGCAGGACGTAGATGGCAGCGAACCACGGCGCGCTGTAGACCTCAAAGAGCCACAGGCGGTCAAGCCATGGGGCTAGGTCGGGATGGTCGCGGAAGTACTGTGGGACCGCCGCGGGGTCGCTGGCCACTCCGCGCTGCGGGAGCAGGGAGCCGGGGATGGCGCAGAGCGCGAGGAGGATCAGCAGCACCACGGCCGTGCGCATGGCGGTCAACCGTCGCCAGCTCCATCGCAGCCACGCGACGAGTTCTCCCGGTGGCGGGTGCGGGTCGGTGGCTGCGGTGGCCGCGGTGCCCCCAGAGCCATCGGGGCCGACGGCGGGGCCCCGGCCGTCTCGCCCATCGGGCTGGTCGAGCTCACTCCGGTCGGCGCCGGCGGCTCGCCCGGTCTCGTCCTTGGTCGCGTCGGCGCCGCTGCTCGGACTGTTCAGCGGGTACGCGCCTTCATCACCCATCCCCGACATACTATCTGCCCTAGTAGAAGGGTGGAGGGGTGGCATCGGGGGCGGGTGGCAAGACGGCGCCGAGGACGGCAGCGGCGCCAGGGGTGTCCCGGCCGGGAAGGTGGGGCGGGAGACGACGCGCGGCCGAGCCGCCCCAAGCAGGGGCGAGGGCGACGTCGCGGCGCGGTGACGCTGCGCCCTTCCACCGCGACGCGCCGTTGTCCGAACCTGTCTGCGTCGGCGTCGCTGCGATCGGCGGCGCGCTGACCGCGTGGGCGTCCCCGCCGTGGTCAGTGCCCCTCCTGGCCCCCCTCGGCGTCGCCTTGTTGTTCTGGGCGTGCCGGGGCCGAGGGGCCGGGTTTGGCGCGGCGATGGGCGTGGTCTTCGGCGCGGCGTGTTTCGGGATCACGCTGTGGTGGCTGGCTGAGTCGATCGCTCCTCTGGCGTGGGTAGCGCTCGCTGGGTTGCAAGCCGGCTGGCTCGGGCTCGCCGGCGCGGGGATATCGCTCGTTGGGCGTCTGCCCGGAGCGCCGTTGTGGGTGGCGTGCGTGTGGACGGCGGCCGAGTTGGCACGGTCGACTCAACCGTGGGGCGGAGTGCCGTGGGCTCGGTTGGGTTACACGGCTGTTGACACGCCGTGGCAGTCGGCACTCGGCGTGCTTGGCGTGAGCGCCACCGGGACGCTGATCGCCCTGATGGGCGCCGTGATGTCGGCCGGCTTGGCCGCACTCGTCGCGGCGGGCCGCGTCCGCGGCAATGGGGGGTCGAACTTCTCCGGTGGGCTGCGTCAGCAGAGCTGGGCGTGGCGGCAGGCAGGCAGCCCGAGCTCCCCGCTGCGCCGCGGACTCACCGCAGCAGCGGGGATCGTCGCACTGGCCGGGGGTGGCGCGGCAACGCAGCCTGGCGGGCAGGCCCAGGCGGCCTCAGAGCTCACCGTGGGGATCGTGCAGGGCGGCGTGCCGGGCTCTGGCACCGAGGTGGCCGCACATCATCGGGCGGTCACGGCTCGCCACCTTGCGCAGACACGGGACCTGATGGGCGCCGGCGCCAACGAGAAGGTCTCGGCGTCCGCGCTCGACCTTCTGGTGTGGCCGGAGAACGCGACCGCAGTCGACCCTGACCGTGACCATACGGCGCGCGAAAGCCTCAAGCTCGCGTCCCGACTGGCCGGCGCACCGTTGCTGGCCGGGTCGATCGTCGATGGAGCCCGCGCCGATGAGGCGTTGAACCAGTCAATCGTATGGACGTCCGCCGGACCGACGGCGCGGTACACCAAGCAGCACCTGGTGCCGTTCGGGGAGTATGTGCCACTTCGGTCCCTGGCTAGCCGAGTTTCGGCGCGCGTGGCGCAGATCCCACGGGACATGCAACCGGGGCCGTCGCCGCAACCGATGTCAGTCGGCGGCACCAAGATCGCTGTTGCCTTGTGTTTCGACGTCGCCTACGACGAGGTGCTTCGTGACCAGGTGGCCCGCGGAGCTGAACTCGCGGTAGTGCAGACCAGCAACGCGATGTTCCTTGGCACTGCGCAACCGGAGCAGCAGTGGGCGATCACGCGCGCGCGGGCAGTGGAGGTGGGCCGCACGGTGATCGTGGCGTCCATCAACGGCATCTCTGGGGTCATCGGCTCCGATGGCACTGTGGCGGAGCAGTTGCCGACCATCGGCGCTCACAGTGCGGTGGTGAGCGTGCCGGCCACTACCCGAACTACCTGGGCGGTCCGGCTGGGTGCGTGGCCCTCGCGGCTCGTGCTCGTCGCCGCGCTCGTCGCGCTGCTGACGGCCTCAGGGCGGGTGTGGCGTCAGACAGGCAGGCTGCTCAGCGGCCGGCCTCCGGGCCCGACTCCTACCAGGCGCTGACGGCTCGCCTGGCAGGTCGTGATTGTGCGCGAAACTGGTCCGGACCAAACGCGCCACACCCTCCGTCAGCGTCCGCCGACGAGCGGTGATGACCGGTGTCGTCCGTTCGCCGCTTGGCCGCAGCGGTCATCACCCTCGGCTCCCAGATGTTGATGAACTCATCGGACGCCGTCGTTTCGACGCCCCGAGCCGCCCGCGACTCGGAGGTCGTAGGCGCCCTGCGAATTCCTGCGGTCCGAGCTCACCCGACCGGCTAGGCCTTCCTGTCTCCGCGGTCCCCGAGGCGGTCGCGGGGTTCCCGGTGCATCGAGCGCGGGCCCCAGCCTCAAGAACGCGCCGCGGCGCCAATCGCCGCCTAAGGGTGTTTCGGCGTCTGGTGCGGCCGCCTCGGGCTGCGCCGCCCGCGCTGGCTGTTGCCCGCGGGCCACCTGGATGCGCCCGCGCGGCCTGTCGTCAAGCAGGACGCAACCGCCACCCCGGCGTTCGTCCACGTCGGCGGTCGTCATGTGGTCTGACGTCACGGCCCTCGCGGTCAGCTAGGAGCTGCTCCGCCTAGACGTGATTGCCGCGGCGAGCCGCTCCGGGTGACGAGTGCTGATCATCCAATACGGGGTGGGGTCGCGTGGATCCGCGATGCCGACGCGGACTGCGTCAGCCAGGTACGGGCGCAGCAACAGGTACGCGCGCGGGTCGGCGTCCCGCCCGGCCAGCAGTCGCGTTTCGTCGCGATCCAGGGCCGTGACCACGCCCAGCAGGTCGACGTCGATGCGCGCTCGGCCGGCCCGCAACACACCGGCGTCTACAGCGACCACAGCCGAACCCCACCCAAGGAGCGGCCCAACGATCGCTGCGACAAGCGCACTGGTCGACGCCCACAGCACGACCGGAGGAACAGCCACCGCTAGAGCGAGCCAGAACGACGCCAACATCAGCCACACGACCAACCACCAACGCATCGGCAGGCGGAGTCGCTCGCGGTAGGGCCTCGTTGCGCGCTTGTCGCCGGTCACCACCGCACGCCTCCACCGGCCGTCCGCTCACCGACGGTCATGCCTAGACTCCGATTCCACGCCCTCAGCGTCACCCCGCCAAGGTAAGGACTGCGCGCGGTGCCGGGCGATCTGATCATCAGTACGTCGTCACGTGGACGTGGTCATAGTGGTTGGCCGTGACCGATCCACGGTCCTCCATACCGCGCCATCCCTCATTGGTTCGCTGCACCGACCAGATGTTTCGAGCATGAATGACGTAAGAGACGCCGAGACGGCCGGCGTTCTCTCGCACAAACCGGGCCACCTCCCACCCCCGGGAGCCGCTGACCATGATGTCGACAGCGATTCCTTGGGCGTGTTCGCCATCGCTTCGCAGGGTTCCGTAGGTAGTGATCTCGGGGAAGGCGGCACACACCGCGCCGTGAACCGCCTTGATGTTGGCGCTTACGGCGGCGGGCACGGAGGTGCCGTTCGAGCACGTGCCGGTCACCGGGGGCTGAGGGCCCGGCTCGTCTTGTTGCAGGTAGCCGGCGGTGACCCACAGCGCGCGGTCATCGACGACTACCTCCTCGCGCCCGAACAAGTCGCGCCCCGTGACAAGCACACTCTCGCCGGCCTCGAGCAGCCCGATCTGCGCTGCGCTCTTCCCGGGTGCGTCCCACAGATTCAGGTCCGCGCGAGCCCACAGCGTGGTGTCGGCGCCGCGAACGGCAGCACGCGTGGCATCGGCCGACAGCAGCCGATCAACCCTGCTGGGCTGGCGTTCGAGTCGCGATGCCGAGCGCGAGACCACCTGATGGCGTTCCTCGGCACGGAGCCAGGACGCACCGATCGCGCCGATGGCTGCGGGTTCGGCGCCACGTCCGGCGGCGGTTGCGGTCGAGTCGTCGACTCCAGGGATGTCGGCAGCACTCACGGCGCCCACCGCAACCACGGCGACCGTGACGCTCGCAGCCAGCGGCGCGCAAACACGACGGCTCAGCGTCAAAGGGCGCCGTTGACGTTTGTGTCGGCCCTGGGTCACGGCTGGTCCTTTCCAACGAGCGACGCTTCGCCGCCGGCGTTGCAATCGCGGTCGGTCAGCACCCTGATCGACGCGCCGGGTTTGATCTTCATGACCATGCTCAGCGCCCCGCCAAGAAGGGGGACGCGCCCACCTCGAGCGCGACGAGGACTGCGAAAACCCCGATCAAGGCCGCAACGCCGATCCATGCCCTGCGATGGCGTCGGGAACTGGCTCAGATTGAAGTCGTTCACGCTTGTCTCCTGGGGCTTCGCAGCACTCAGCCGCGATCATCTGGATTCCTCATCCTCGGAAGGAACCCGAGCATGCATAGCAGTCGGGCGCTGGGGCGGTCGTGGGGCTGGTGCGCAGCCGTGAGCCGCGCGTATGCCCCGGTAGCTGTCGACTTCGCCTACTACTATCATACCTAGTACATGAATGGCGTCGGTGCCGGCCAGGTGGACTGGCGGACGCTATCGCGTGTTTGGCATGTGGCAGTCCGGCGCCTGGGGCTTGGCCTAGGGCAGGTATCGGCCTCCTGAACTCTTGGTCGCCGACATGCACTCGTTCGACCCCGGTCGGCCGCCTCTCGGCAGGAGGTCGCCGTCCGACGTACGGCAGTTGCTCGCCGCTGCGGAACCTTGCCAGCTTGCGCGGCGAACCCGGCCTGGTTGCCGTGGTTGCGGTTCTGCTCGATCCAGACGCCGCTGAGCGGAAGGGTTGTGGAACCACGACAGGCGTCGATAGTATCGCCACATGGCGATAAATGAGTTGGAGGAGTGGCCGGCTGAGTCCGCGGGTCTGTTGGCAGCCGCGGCCCTGTTCCACGGGTTCAGCGATCCGTCACGGCTGGCGATCCTGCGGCATCTTGCGCTGGGCGAGCACCGGGTGACCGACCTGACGGCCCACGTGGGCCTCGCGCAGTCGACGGTCTCCAAGCACCTGTCGTGCCTCAAGGAGTGCGGGCTGGTCACCTCCCGTCCGCAGGGGCGGGCCTCGATCTTCTCCCTGACACGCCCCGAGGCGCTGATGGAGGTCTGGGCGGCCGCGGAGAAGCTGCTGGATCTCACCGGGGACGCGGTCGCGCTGTGCCCCAACTACGGCGCCGAGACCCTCAAGGACGAGCGATGAGCAACCCGGCCACCACCAGCACTTCCGCGAGCGACACCGTTGAGGCGACGCCGCGGGCGGCGCTGTCCGCCACGGAGCGGGCACGTCTCGGCCGCCGCGCCCAGCTCCTCGCCGGCGCGGCGGTGACCTACAACGTCGTCGAGGCGGTCATCGCCATCGCCGCCGGACTGGCCGCCGGGTCGGTCGCCCTAGTTGGGTTCGGCCTGGACTCGGTGGTCGAGGTCTCCTCGGGCCTCATCATCTTGTGGCAGTTCCGGCATGCCTTGCCGGAGTCGCGCGAACGGCAGGCGCTACGCGCGATGGCGGTCTCTTTCTTCGCGCTGGCCGCCTACGTGACGTTCGAGTCGGTCCGCGCACTGGCGACCGGAAGCGACCCGGACACCTCCACGGTCGGCATCGCCTTGGCGGCCGCGTCCCTCCTCGTGATGCCGTTCCTCTCAGTCGCACAGCGCCGCACCGGACGAGCACTGTCGTCCTCGACCGTGGTGGCCGACTCAACCCAGACACTGCTGTGCACCTACCTGTCCGCGGTGCTGCTGGTGGGGCTGGTGCTGAACGCGACGCTGGGCTGGTCATGGGCCGACCCCATCGCGGGGCTGGTCATCGCTGTCGTCGCGCTTCGCGAGGGCCTCGAGGCCTGGCGTGGTGAGGCCTGCGGCTGCGGCCCCGCCGGCCTCGGCGCAGCAAGCGCGGACGGATGTGGTGGCGGGTGTGGTGCCGGCTGCCAGGACGAATGCTGTCAGACCACCGACATTGCCACTGCGGCAGACCGTCGGGCCCTCCTGCCGCAGGCGATGCCGGCTGGCGGTAGGTCGGATGCCGGAGAGGACGACGGCTGCGGTGCGGGATGCGGGTGCGCACGATGACCGGCACCGGCACCGATGCACAGCGCCGCGACGCCAACCGCCCGTCCGCCCCGTCGGCTACCGGGCCGGCGGCCGGTCCGGTAGGGGGGTCGGCGCGGTCTCAGCACGGGCATTCGCACGCCGCCGCTGACCTGATCGACCATCGCGGCCGGCTGGCCCTGGTCCTGGGGATCACGGTCACGGTGCTGGTCGTCGAGGTGGTCGGCGCGGTCATCTCGGGCAGCCTCGCGCTGCTCGCGGATGCCGCGCACATGCTTACCGACGTCGCCGGCCTCACTCTGGGACTCATCGCCGCGGTCCTGGCCCGCCGCCCGGCGACCCCCGCACGGACCTGGGGCTACCGGCGCGCCGAGGTGCTCGGCGCCGCCGCGCAGGCCGCGGTGCTGCTCGCGGTGGGCATCTACGTCCTGGTCGAGGGTGTGCAGCGGCTGATCTCCCCGCCCGAGGTCACCTCGGGCGCGATGGTCGTCTTCGGCGCCGTTGGCCTGCTCGGCAACCTGATCGGCCTGGCGCTGTTGGCCACCAGCCGCGGCGACAACCTGAACATGCGCGCTGCGTTCCTTGAGGTCGTCAACGACGCGCTCGGCTCCGTCGCGGTCCTGGTCGCGGCCGCCGTGATCGCCACCACCGGGTGGCTTCGCGCCGACGCGATCGCGTCGCTGGTCATAGGGGTGCTCATCATCCCCAGGACGCTGCGCCTGCTCCGGGAGACCATCGACGTGCTGCTGGAGTCGACCCCCCGCGATCTGGACCTGACCATGGTCCGGTCCCGGCTGGAGTCCTTCCCGCACGTGCAAAGCGTGCACGACCTGCACGCGACCCAGGTAGCGACCGCGCTGCCGGTCTTCACCGCGCACGTCGTCGTCGACGACGCCTGCTTCCACGACGGGCACCTCGCCGAGCTGCTCGACGACATCCAGTCGTGCATGGCCGACGAGTTCGACGTCGAGCACTCCACGATCCAGTTCGAGGCCGCCTCGCACGCTGCGCACGAGCCCCACACCCACGCCTGAAACCCCCGGCCCCGCACCCCCTGGGGCAAGCCCCCGCGACGCGACCCGGTCGAGCAGTCGCCCGCTGGCGGGCACGCCCTGCTCCGCGCACCTTCCTCGCGCGCGTCCGCCGGACCGGCGGGCTCACCACCTCTCGGGCCCAACGCAAAGGAGTTCCCGATGTCCGAGCAGTCCCTGTGGCCGGCCACCGCCCTGGTCATCTACGGCGCCTACCTCACCCTCGCGTTCCTGGCGCGAACCTTCCTGCAGTATCGCGCGACCGGTGACGGCGGCTTCCGCGGCATCTCCGGGCGCCCCGGCAGCGTGGAGTGGTTCGCCGGGGTCGGGTTCGTGGTCGCGCTGGTCGCCGGGGTCGCCGGTCCCGTGGCAGCCCTCTTCGGCCTGGGCCCGGTCGCGGCGCTGGAACAACGCTGGGTCGCGGTGACCGGGACTGTCGTCGCGGTCGCCGGGGTGGTCGCCACGCTGCTGGTGCAGGGCCAGATGGGCGCGAGCTGGCGCATCGGCGTCGATGCCTCCGAGCAGACCGCGCTGGTGACCTCCGGCGCGTTCGCTTACGTGCGCAACCCGATCTTCACCGCGATGGCCGCCACCGGCGCCGGCCTCGCGGCAATGACCCCGAACGCGGTGTCCCTGACCGGGTTCGTGCTCCTGCTCGTCGCCCTCGAGCTGCAGGTCCGCGTCGTCGAGGAGCCCTACCTGCTCGCCACCCACACGACAGTCCCCGCCGGCCGCACCGGAAGCGCGACCGGGAGCCCGACCGGGAGCGTGGAGGAGGCGTCCTCGAGCTACGCGACGTACGCCGCCCGGGTTGGCCGGTTCGTGCCCGGCATCGGGCGTATCGGGCGCACGTCGGACACGGGGGCCGTCGGGCCGCGCGCAACCGCCTGAGGGCGGGCCGACCAGCTACTGGGGATGCTGGGCGAGGAGCTCGGCGAGCCTGGTCGGGCTGACGTCGGCCGCCGACTCCAACGGGCCGATGTACGCGGCGACCACCTCACCATCCTCGACCAGCACCGTCGACGGGATCCCGTTCGGGCTCACCGCGGGCGCCAGGGAGCGCATGTACGCCGTCTCCGGGTCCGACCAGTTCGGGTAGGTCACCTCGTAATCGGCGATGAACTCGCGGGCGTACTTGGCGAACCAGTCGACCGAGACACCGATCACCGCGACGTCCCCGCGGCCGGCGATGCCGGTCAACAGCGGCATCTCCTCCCGGCACGGGACACACCAGCTGGCCCAGAAGTTCACCAGCAGCGGCCGGCCCCCAGGCGACCCGGCTGCGCCGCTGACTTCGCTTCCGGCAGGCTTGTTCAAAGGGTCGCCGGGCGGCGCGACGAACTCGACCGGCTCAGCCGGGGCACGCCACCCCAACGACGGCCCGCCCGCCGTCCCGGTTACGTCCCCGTCGCCGGCGGTGTCGAGCGGCGCGCCCGTGCCCAACACCCGGTCCAGCGCCAGGAGCGCCGCCACGACAATAAGGACACTGCCGGCGGCGATGACCAGGCGCCGCAGCCCTCGTCGCTGGCGCGTCGCGGTGGGCTGCGCGTGCGGCTCACTGGGGTTCATCACGGATCCGTCCTGCTCTGGCTGGCCTGGCCGGGCTCCTCGGTGGCCCGGTTCCCGCTGGGTGCCAGCGCGGGGCCCGCGCCGGCACCGCTGTCGTCG
This sequence comes from Nocardioides sp. Arc9.136, assembly GCF_030506255.1. Taxonomy (NCBI): domain Bacteria; kingdom Bacillati; phylum Actinomycetota; class Actinomycetes; order Propionibacteriales; family Nocardioidaceae; genus Nocardioides; species Nocardioides sp. Arc9.136. The sequence goes on from NZ_CP113431.1 coordinate 2,299,036, forward strand.
TCGCTGTCGTTGCCGTTGTCACCCGATGGACGTCGCAGGACGGCAAACGCGCCGAGCGCCAGGAACTGCCCGAATGCCAGGCCGAGGGTCGCTGCTACCTCGACGGGATGGAGCGGACCCAGGTGCAGCGCCGTTGGCGCCAGCGCCCGGGCGACCTCGGGACGGTGGAGTAGCGCGGTCATGGTCAGGCTCCGAAGAGGAGGTACAGGCCGGCGAACGTGTATAGCACCATGACGCACAGCAGCGGCAGCTGGCCGGTCAGGTGGTGCCGCTTGGGCAGCACCGCGAGCGCCCGGTCATGGGCGGCGATGACACCCAGGACGTGCCCGGTCACGATCGCGAGGACCTTCGTGCTTGCCAGGAACGTCGGATGGTTCGAGAGCCAGTAGTTCACCTCGCCTCCCGCGGTGCCCAGCAGGTTCGCGCCCGTGCCCATCGGGTCGGAAAGCTGAATCAGGGTCTGCTGTCCGAACTCGACGAACAACGTCAGGTAGTGGGCCACCATGTACCCGACGATGATCGGCACCACCGAGTGCGCGAACACTCCGGGCAGCTGCCAGCGGGGCGTGCGTTGGTCGACCCCGGTCGCGGCGGTCGCGGCGGCGAACATCACACCGACCACGACACACAGGCCGACCAGCACCGCGGTGTTGACCAGCACCATGTTCGCGTCGGTGGACTGGGAGAACCGCAGCCAGAAGTTCCACCCCCGGAAGCTGTCGAACGCGGTCGACCCGAGCAGGATGGCGACCACCGCGACCAGGCCGGGTTCGCCGCGCAGCCCGGCCAGGTTCCGCAGCGGCGAGGCCAGCACGAGCGTCCCGTCGGGGCGCCGCGCCCACACCGAGAGGTGCCCGACCAGCGTGGAGTACACCTCGAACGGGTCCGCCCGGGCGACCCACCGAGTGCCGAACAGCAGGCCGCCCATGACGACGAACACCAAGTACAACGCGAACCACAACCGCACCGGCGCCAGGTAGTTCGCGTCGGGGTAGACCAGCTCGAGCCACACGAACGCGAGCAGGCCCACGGCGGCCGGCCAGTAGCCGACCGACCCGGGCAGCCGCCCGAGCGCCCCGCCGTCGGTCTTGGGTGCGGCATCCCGGCCAGGGGTGTGTCCGGGGACCAGGCCGGCCAGCTGGCCGCGTTCGTCGCGGGTGGCGTGCCGTGCGGGGTCAGCGCCGCGGTTGACCAGGCGGTGGACCAGGAGGTGGATGGTCCGGGCGGGGCTGACCGCCCGGAAGAACGGGCCGAACAGCAGCGAGGCCGGCACGATGCCCACCCACAGCAGCACGAACACGACCCCGAACGTGGGGTTGATCAGCGAGTCCGGCCCGGCGACCGCCGCCCAGACGGTGTAGGCGAAGAAGACCAGCCCAAGGACGCGCAAGCCGGCGGCGAACCCGGCCGAGTCGACCAGTCGCGCCAGCGGCGTCGGCACCCGAATCCCTGCGTCGGCAGACACCACGGACAGCCCCCGGTCGGCCTCACCGGGTGCGGGTGGTGTGTTGGTCCCGCGTCCCACTGCGGGGAGGGGCTGGGTGTAGCGGGGCCTGCGCCAGGCGAAGAGCAGGACGATGAAGGAGATGGTCAGGGCCGCGCTGCCCCCGGCGATCGCCAGGTTCGCCGGGATGGGGAGGTCCGAGGCGCCACCGAGGCCGTGTGCTTGCAGCATCAGCGAACCTCGAGCTGGGCGATGACGATGCCGGTGTCGTGCTCCTCGATGTCGACCGCGCCGGGGTTGTCGACGGCGAGCTCGACGGTCGACGTGCCGGCCTGGAAGGGGATGACCTGCTCGGGACGGGAGTGCACATGCAGCTCCCCGGACCGGTCGGCGTCGAACGCGAGGGTGAGGGTCTCGCCGACGGCGAGGTCCAGCGACGCGCCGTTCGGTTCGATGTTCGCGCCGCGCACGCGGACATCCAGCACCGGGCCCGCCGGCTCGGTCGGCTCAGCAGCCGGTGTCCTGGTGGACGCCGCGGTGCCGCCGCCCGGAGTCGGCGCGGCGCTCGCGGAGGGACCGGACGCGGAGGCCGAGGCTTCCGGCGCGCCGTCGTCACCGCTGTCCGCGCAGCCGGCGGACAGCAGCGTCGTGGCGGTGGCGAGCGCGGCGAGGCCGAGCCGGCCATGTCGCTGAGGCCGCCCGGGGCGCCCGTTGCGGGTGGTCGCGGTTCGAGGCGTGTGCGAGGGATGGCGGGGCATGAGCTCTCTCTTCGGCGTTGCGGTAGATGTCGTGCGGGAGATGGTTGGCTTCGTCAGCGGCGGGCGCTGATTACAGGACGAGGGAGACCCAGTAGTCCCAGAACCGGTGGGCGACGAGGGCCAGAAGGATGGTGTAAGCGGCGGTGAGGATGACGCCGTGGTTGGCCAGCACCACCCGCCCGGGGGCGCTGTCGCGGGCCCGGGAGCCGAGGTGTCCGCGGTCCAGGTTGGTCAGGGTGACGTACCAAAACAGCGGGACGGTGACCGCCCACACGACCATGCAGTACGGGCACAGGGCGTTGATGCGGTACAGCGACTGGAAGACCAGCCAGCCGATGAAGACGACCGCGAAGGTGACGCCGGCTTGCAGTCCGAGCCAGTACCACCGCGTCAGCCGGGCTCCGGCCAGCAGCGCGGCACCGGTGGCGGCGGCGACCGGGAACGCGGCCAGCCCGATGAGTGGGTTGGGGAATCCGAACAGCTCGGCCTGGTCGGTGCGCATGATCGAGCCGCAGTTCAGGACCGGGTTGATGCTGCACGAGGGCAGGTAGTTCTCATCGGCCAGCAGCGCGAGCTTCTCGACCGTCAGGACGAACGCGGCCAGCGCGCCGACGATGCCGCCGACCAGGAGCAGCCATGGCAAGGTCCGCGCGAACCGCGGCGGCCTGAACCCACCCGGGGCCCCAGGCGGCCAGGCGACGCCGGCCGCCTGGGCGGGTTCCCGTCCTCGTTCCTGAGCCGGGTGGGGCGTCGGTGAAGACATCGCCGTTCAGTCCCCGAGCGCTGCGTCGAGGGCGTCGGTGAAGTCGCCGTAGGTGCGGGGCTCGAGGCGCTCACCGTCGACGAAGAACGTCGGGGTGCCCTGCACCCCGAGCGCGATGCCGTCCTCGACGTCCTTCGCGACGCGCTCGGTCGTGGCCTGGGCGGCGTACGCCTTGTCCCAGGCGGCCATGTCCAGGTCGAGGTCCTCGGCGAAGGAGCGGAACAGGTCATCGAGCGGGACCTGCTGCTCACCCCACTCCTCCTGCGTCTCGTACATCCGCTGGTACATCGCCTCGAACGCGCCCTGCTGGGCGGCGGCCTCCACCGCGCGGGCCGCGCGTTCGGCGTTGAAGTGGCCCGGCAGCGGGAAGAAGCGCGCCACGAACGTGACCCGACCCTCGTACTCGGCGCGCAGCTCCTCGACGAACGGGTACGCGGCCCGGCACGCCTCGCACTCGAAGTCGAGGAACTCCACAAAGGTCACCGAGTCCCCGGCCGCCTCGACCGCATCGACCTGGCTCGCGGCTTCGCGTGCGGAGTTCGCGGTGGAGCCGGCGGGGGCGCCGAGGATGTGGCTCTCGGAGCGGACCAGGCGCGACTCGCCGGCGCTGGTCACGTTGCCGTCGCCCGTGACGTTCCCGTTGGTGGAGTCACCGCCGCGCAGCGCCGCGGCGGTCAGGAGCGCGACGACGAGGACGGCGAACGCGCCGGCCAGGGCGAGGGAGAGCTTGAGCTGTCTGGTCATGAGGCGGAGTCCTTGCTCGCGCGCTGGGACGCGCAGATCGTGCGGGTGGGTGAAGGTGGAGTTGGCGCGCCGGCCGGGCGGCCGGCAGCCGTCTGCGGATCGCGATGCGCGCGCCGGCGCCACGGGCGGCGCGCGGGGTGGCGCGGTGGGTGGCGCGGTGGGTGGCGTGCGGGGCGGGTCATCAGATGGCCACGTAGAACGACGCGGACCAGGACCGGAGCAGGTTGACCCACAGGTCCCAGTAGCCGGTGATGAGCAGGACGCCGACGGCGATCATCATCAGACCGCCGGTGCGGGTCACCCAGGCTTGGTGGCGTCGGACGAAGCTGATGACGCCGAGCATCCGTCGGAACGCGAGGCCGGCGACGATGAACGGCACGCCGAGCCCCAGGGCGTAGGCCAGGGACAGCAGGGCCCCGCGGCCGGCGGTCGCTTCGTTGAGCGACAGCGACATGACCGCGGTCAGCGTGGGTCCGATGCAGGGGGTCCACCCGAGCCCGAACAGGGCGCCGAGCATGGGCGCCGCGGCGAGCCCGACCGCGGGGACCTTGTGGACTCGGACGTCGCGCTGCAGCCACGGCACCAGGCCGAGGAACGCGAGTCCGACCAGGACCGTGACGGAGCCGAGGACGATGTTGATCGTCGTCGCGTGCGCGACCAGCAAGGACCCGAGCTGCCCGAACAGCGCACCGAAGGCGACGAAGACCGCCGCGAACCCGGAGACGAACAGCAACCCGCCCAGCGCCATCCGGCCCCGGCGCGCGTGCTCGAGGTCCGCCCCGGAGAGCCCTGTGGCGTAGGCGAGATAGCCGGGCAGGAGCGGCACGACGCACGGGGAGAAGAACGAGACCAGGCCGGCGATCGCGGCGACCGGCACGGCCAGCAGCAGGGCACCGTCGAACGCGGTCGCCTGGAACCAGTCACCCACGCTCAGCGGCACCGGCCCGCCGGTCACCAGGCCGGCCATGACGCCGGCCAGAACGCCGGTCACGAGTCCTGCTCCGCAGCTGTCCGACCGCTCGCCTGGACCTCGTCGACGACACCGACGAGGGTGGCCTTCGTGGTCTCGCCAATGATGCTGGCCGCGACCTGGCCCTGGTCGTCGATGACGACCGTGGAGGGGATGGCGTTCGCGGGCAGGGTGTCGCTGAAGGTCAGGAGAGCCTCGCCCTCATCAACGACCGAGGGGGCGGTGATGCCGTACTCCCGGACGAACGCCTGCGCAGCCCCGGGGCCGGGGTCGCGAACGTTGATGCCGAGGAGTGCGACGGCGTTCTCGCCGGTGTCGGGCAGTTCGGCGTCGGCTTCGACGAGGTCGTCGGCCTCGGCCCGACAGGGCCCGCACAACGATCCCCAGACGTTGACGACGACGGTCTTCCCGGCGCCGTACTCGGCCAGCGTCAGCGACTGACCGTCGAGAGTGCGGCCGGTCAGCTCGGGCAGGGGTTCACGTTCGGCGACGGGCAGGACGGTGACGATCCCGTCGCCGGAGTTGAAGCCCTTCTCGCCGGTGCCCTGGGTCTGGGCGCAGCCGGTCAGCACGAGTGCAGCGAGACTCGTGAGCGCCGTGAGCGCCGCGCCTTCAAGTCCGACTCTGGCTCCAGAGCGTGCCGAGGCGGCAGAAGTGGCGGTGCGGGTGGGTGTGGGCGGGAGGTTGGGGTTGAGCATGGGCGTACGCATTCGGCTCTCTTGCTTGGTCCGAGGGAGGGCACATGAACCCACTGGCGTACACGTTCACCGTGCCTGAGCACCGCGTTCGGGGCCGGCGTTCGGCATGCCCCGACCTGAGGGGGCGACACCGACCGTGGGCGCGCCGGGCGTGGCGAGCGGGTCAGGGTGACGTGACGGCGCGGTGAGGTGCGCTGCTCAGCAGCGGAACACGCACAGTGACGCAGAGGTAGGCCCGTCGGGAACTCGGACGCGGGCCCCGAGCTCAGCAACGGCCGCCACGAGCGCCGCGAACTGGCGGCGCGTGAGGCGCCACCAACGCCGAGAGACCCTCACCGCGAGCAGTAGCGCCGCAAGGGCGGCGGCGAGGACGGCCAGGCACAGCCCGGCCAGCCCGTTGTCATGGCCTCCGTTGTCGGAGACAGACGGCAGATCGACCGCGGCCGCGAACAGCGCCGCGAACGTCGCCGCCGCCTGGGTCACTGCCTGGGCTGCCTGCTGGGCCGCCACCTCGGTCGCCTCGGTCGCGGCGATGACCGGGCCGGCCGCAGAGGCGTGGAGGTCTGATGCGAGGACAGCCGCCGGACCGCTAGCCGCTTGCGGGGCGTCCGCGTCCCCATCGACATGCCCAGCACCCGGGCCGATCAGCGTCGTCGACGCAAGAAGGGCCGCGGGCGAGGCGCAACGTCCCACGCCGGGCGCGTGGTCGGAGAGTCCGTGCATGGCGAACAGCCCGGCGAGCGCCGCGAAGAGGACAAGACCCCGGCTGGCCAGGGCGAGGGTCCATGGCCGCCGGCGAGCGGGGCTCCAGGCGGGTGACATCGCCGCGAAGTCTACCGAGCGGACACGACGAGTCCGTCGTCGCGATGTGCTCCGTCCAGCTAGGTACGCTCCACGACGTTGCCGGCACGGGCCGCGGCACGCTGCAGGGCCGGGCGCCTCGTCCGGCTACCTGGCCGTCCACGCTGTCGGCTCCCGCCGAAAGCCGGGCCGCAGACCGCTGACAGCGGACCGCCGCGGGCTGCGCCGTGACGTGCGGCGGCTACGGCGCCGTCGCGCACGACAGCCGACGGCTGTGACCGGTCGGCGGTTCCGCGCCGCTAGACTCGACGCCGATGATCCGCCGACGCCGACGTGGGCCGCGAGCTGCTGAGCTCGCAGCGCGCTGGTTCGTCCTGTTGGCAGCACTGGTGGGTCTGTTCGCGATGCACGGCCTCTCCGACCACGGCACCGGGCCCGCACCCCTGACCACTGCCTCCGCCACCGTGGGGACCGCGAGTGCCGCCGCCGGCGTGGCGAGCGATGCCAGGAGCGCACCCGTCCCCGACGACGCCGCTGGCGCTCATGCGAGCGGGACGCCCGCCGAAGCCACCACCGCGGCCGGCGGATGCGACGGGTCCTGCCACGCCGGCCACGGCGATAACCACCCCGGCGGTCCGAGCGGTGGTGGTCACGACATGGGCCTGATGGGGCTGTGCCTGGCCATCCTCGTCGCCGCTCTTCTCGGCGCGGTCGCCGCCTACGACCACTGGTGGACCGCCTTCCGCCGGACGCTGGGGGCCCTGGTGAGTCGCGTCGCGGTCACTGTCGCCACCAGCCGGGGCCTCGACCCACCGGATCTGCACCGTCTCTCCATCGCTAGGTGCTGAGGGACGCCGCAGCCACCGCCGTCCCCACCAATGAAGGCTGGGTCCCGCGGTGGCGTCGAGACAACCCCTCAGCCCGTTTCACCCACCCCCTTCTCAGGAGAGACACCCATGCGCACCACCCTGCGTAAGCACCGCAGCAGCACCGCCCAAACCGCGCCAGCCGTTCGCCGACCGAGCGCTCGTCGCCGCGGCGTCGCGACGATCGCGGCGCTCGCCCTGACCGCGACGCTCGCCGCGTGCGGAAACGAGGGTCACTCGTCGACCGCGGACCTCTCGGCGACGCAGACCGCATCGAACGGCGACATGTTCAACGGCGCCGACGTCGACTTCGCGACCCAGATGATCCCGCACCACGCCCAGGCCGTGCAGATGGTCGTCATGACCCAAGGCCGCGACCTCTCCCCGGAGGTTCAGGACCTCACCGCGACCATTCGCGACGCCCAGGTCCCCGAGGTCGAGGCCATGACCGACTGGCTGACCGCCTGGGACCAGGAGATCCCCGAGACGTCGCTGGACCACGCGAACGCCGGCCACGACATGTCCGGCCACTCTGGGTCCGAGGGCGACTCCAACTCCGAGGGCATGAACGGCATGCCGGGGATGATGTCGGACGATGACATGGCCGCCTTGGAGCACGCCTCGGGCGCAGAGTTCGAGCGGATGTGGCTCGAGCTGATGATCGAGCACCACAAGGGCGCGATCGAGATGGCGCAGGTCGAGCAGGAAGACGGTCTGTACCCCGACGCGGTCGCGCTGGCGGAGACCATCGTGTTTGACCAGCAGGCGGAGATCGAGCGGATGGAGGAGCTGCTCGGCTGAGTCCCGCCCGGTAGCTCTGCGTCCGCCCCGCGAGGGGCCGGGCCGGTCGTTTCCCAGCACCGGTAGCGCCCAGCCCTCACCGCTTCTGAGCGTTACCGCGACCGGCCCGGGCCCCCCACGGGAGGGCGACGCGGCATCCGTTCCGGCTCCCGACGAGCCACCCACCATGAGCACTTCCCACACCACTCCGAACCACCGCCCGGCGGAGGCCCGCGACGAGGCGCCAACCCGCCGTCGGGCAGCGCGGTCGCCATCGGAGCCGCGGGCCTCCTGCTGGCCGGCGTCCTCGTGGCCTTCGCGCTCGTCGGCGACGACGGGGACGACTCGCACCACGGCACAGGTGGCCTCGCGGCCGGCGGAGAACCCATCGGCCACATCCACGGCCTCGCGCCGACCGCCGACGGCGGGATGCTGTTCGCGCCCACTTCGGCGTCTTCGCCGTCACCCCGGACGACCAGCTCGAGCCCCACGGCGACCGTCGCTCCGACACCATGGCGTTCACCGACGCCGGCCCGGACACCTACCTCGCCTCAGGCCACCCGACCATCGACGAACGCGACAAGCCGATCAACGCCCGCCTGCTGACCTCCACCGACGGCGGCCACACCTGGCAGGAGACCGCCCTGGCCGGGCAGGTCGACTTCCACGCCCTCGACCACCCGACGGCCGCACGTGAGGCATCGACTCGGTCACCGGCCGGCTCATGACCGCCACCGTCACCATCCCGAAACTCTCTTAGCCGTGGCCGCTGTCAGCGGGAGTCGGCAATCAATGATCTTGCCGTTATCATCGGTCCATGGCAATGACAACGGAGAACTTCGACCCTGTCCTGCGGCGGGGAGCGGCGCTGTTCCACGGACTCGCCGACCGCAACCGGCTGGCGATCGTGCGCCATCTCGCTCACGGCGAGCGCCGCGTGGTGGATCTGACCCGGGAGCTCGGGCTCGCGCAGGGCACGGTGTCCGGTCACCTCGCCTGCCTGCGCGACTGCGGCCTGATCGTGGGCCGTCCCGAGGGTCGTCAGATGTTCTACTCCATCGCCCACCCCGAGCTGATGGACCTGCTCGGCACCGCCGAGCAGCTCCTTGCCCTGACTGGCGAGACGGTGGAGCTCTGTCCCCGCTACGGCCCCTCCGCTACCGCCGCCGAATCTCATCCCGAAATTCCGACCACCACGAAGGACCCTGGACTGTGACGGACGCTTGCGGCTGCGGCCCCGACGAACCACGCAACGACGACGGAGAGCTGGAGGAGCACGAGCCCGAACGGCTGTGGGAGGTCAGCGAACTCCAGTTCGCCGCTCTCGCTGGGCTTTTCCTGATCGCCGGCTACGCGGCTGACCTCAACGACGCCTCCCGGAGTGTGGTGACCGGGCTGAACGCCATCGCCCTGGCGCTCGGCGCCTGGACCTTCGTTCCCAACACGCTGAGGCGGCTGGCCAAGGGCAAGATCGGCGTCGGCACCCTGATGACGATCGCCGCCGTGGGCGCGGTCATCCTCGGCGAGGTCGCCGAGGCTGCGATGCTGGCCTTCCTCTACTCCATCAGCGAGGGGCTGGAGGAGTACGCCGTGGCCCGCACACGCCGGGGCCTCCGAGCCCTGCTCTCACTGGTCCCGGCCGAGGCCACCCTCCTCCGCGGCGGCAGCCAGGTCACCGTCGCCCCCGCCGAGCTCACCATCGGTGACCTGCTCCTGGTCCGGCCCGGCGAACGGGTCGCGACCGACGGCATCATCCGCACCGGCCGCACCGCCCTGGATGTCTCCGCCCTCACCGGCGAGTCCGTCCCGGTCGAAGCCAGTCCGGGCGACACCGTCTACGCAGGCTCCATCAACGGCACCGGCGTCCTCGAGGTCGAGGTCACCACCACCGCCGAGGACAACTCCCTGGCCCGGATCGTCAACATCGTCGAGGCCGAGCAGTCCCGCAAGGGCGACGCCCAGAGGTTGGCCGACCGCATCGCTAAGCCCTTGGTCCCCGGGATCATGGTCCTCGCCGCACTCATCGCTGTCGTCGGCAGCCTGCTCGGTGACCCCGCCACCTGGATCGAGCGCGCCCTGGTCGTCCTGGTCGCCGCCTCCCCGTGCGCGCTGGCGATCTCCGTGCCGGTCACGGTGGTCGCCGCCATCGGCGCCGCCAGCCGCATCGGCGCCCTGGTCAAGGGCGGCGCCGCCCTCGAGGCGCTCGGCCGGATCCGGGCCGTGGCCCTGGACAAGACCGGCACCCTGACCCGCAACCAGCCCGCCGTCGTCGATGTAGCCACCGCTCCCGGTCACACCCGCGAGCAGGTCCTCGACATTGCCGCCGCCCTGGAGTCCCGCAGCGAGCACCCCCTCGCGCGCGCCATCCTCGCCGCCGTTCCTGAACACAGAGATGCCGAGGGCGTCGAGTCCGTCACCGGCGCCGGCCTCACTGGAATCGTCGACGGCCGGCCGGCTCGTCTGGGCCGGCCCGGCTGGATCACGGCCGGCGGGCTCGCCGAGCCGGTGACCCGCATGCAGGAAGCGGGCGCCACCGCGGTGCTGGTGGAGTACGACGGGGCCGTGATCGGCTCCGTCGCCGTCCGCGACGACCTGCGCCCCGAGGCCGCAGAAGTGGTTGCCCGGCTCCGGGCCGGGGGTTACCAGGTCGCCATGCTCACCGGCGACAACGAGCGCACCGCTACCGCCTTGGCCGCACAGGCCGGCATCACCGAGGTGCACGCCGAGCTCCGCCCCGAGGACAAGTCGGCCATCATTCACCGTCTCCGGCAGGACCGACCGACCGCGATGGTCGGTGACGGCGTCAACGACGCCCCCGCCTTGGCCACCGCCGACGTGGGGATCGCGATGGGTGCGATGGGCAGCGACGTGGCGATCGAGACCGCAGACGTCGCCCTGATGGGTGAGGATCTGCGCCACCTGCCGCACAGCCTTACCCACGCCCGCCGCGCCAGGTCGATCATGTTGCAGAACGTGGGCCTCTCCCTCGTCCTGATCGCGATTCTGATCCCCCTGGCCGCCCTCGGCGTCCTTGGGCTTGCCGCGGTCGTCCTCGTCCACGAGATCGCGGAGATCTTCGTGATCGGCAACGGCGTGCGCGCCGGACGCGCCCGCCCGCTTCCCCCGGCACCCGCGAGCAGCACCGCGGTCGAAGCTGTGTCAATGGAAATCGTGGTCAGGTGAGCCGCGGACTGGCCGACACAACCGCTCCCTCGCGCACCGGTCGCGGAGCGGTATTGGTGGCAGCGGCGACCGTCGCGGCGGTCGACTTGACCGCGAAGGCGATCTCCGAGGCACGGCTCGCCGACTCGACCGTCGATTTCGGGCTGCTCCAGCTGCGACTGGGCTACAACTCCGGCGTCGCGTTCAGCATGGCCGACAACCTGCCAGCCGGGGTGATTGTCGCTGTCACCGCAGCCATCTGCGTGGCGTTTGCTGTCTACGCCTGGTTCCGGGCTCCGAGAGCGGGTCGGATCGAGCGAGTCGCCAGTGGCGCCGTGATCGGCGGGGCGGTCGCCAACGTCATCGACCGCGCCCGCGACGGCGTGGTCACCGACTACCTGCACACCGGGTGGTGGCCCACCTTCAACCTCGCCGACACCTTCCTCGTGGTCGGTTGCATCACGATCGCGTTGGCGCAGGCCCGACCACAACCCACGTTGGCCGGCGACGAACCGAGTGCCGCGCACCCCTCCCCCACAGACGCCGGAGATCCCTGACCAGCATCCCGGTGGGGCACTGATAGACCGCGCCGCGGGCGGTTGCCCCAGGCTGCGCCTGGGTCCGCCACCGTCCACGCCCCGTCGCTGTGCCCTTGGCGAAAGGAAACGCACACCACATGATCTCCTCCGCGCTCCAGGCGATCGGCCTCTTCCTGGTCACAAACATCGACGACATTATCGTCTTGTCGCTGTTCTTCGCCCGCGGATCCGGGCAGCGAGGCACCACTGCCAAGATCGTCGCCGGCCAGTACATGGGATTCGGCGGCATCCTCCTCGCCTCCGTCGCGGTGACCCTCGGAGCTGGGCTCTTCCTTCCCGATGAGGCCATTCCGTACTTCGGTCTGATTCCCATGCTGCTGGGTCTGTACGCCGCCTGGCAGGTCTGGCGCAACGGGGATGATGACGACGAGACCATGGCGGAGCGGCCGGTCAGCGCCTGGGTCGTGGCCGCGGTGACATTCGCCAATGGTGGAGACAACATCGGGGTCTACGTCCCGGTGTTTCTCTCCGTCGGCACCGGTGCCCTGGTTGCCTACTGCGTCGTGTTCCTTACCCTTGTCGTCGTCCTGGTGCTGGCCGCGAAGTTCTTGGCCACGCGCGAGCCGGTCGCCGAAGTGCTCGAGCGCTGGGAGCACGTCCTGTTCCCCCTCGTGCTCATCAGCCTGGGCATCGTCATCTTGATCGAAGGCGGCGCGTTCGGCCTATGAGCACAGTTGCCCTGTGCGCGTCGTCGCTATCCCACTGACGAGGCCGCTTGGCTTGCTCCGCCTGACCGTGCGTGGGCTGGGCATCGCCCGGCTGGCGTGGTCTGTCGCCCGTCTGTCCTTGGTGGTGGGGCGGGACCGTCGGCATCAGCGGGAGAATCCGGCACTCGTCGCGCGGCCGAGTGGAGCAATGCCGGGCGTTCTCGTCATCGACCATACCGAGCCGTTGGCGTTCTGCCTGCCGCACGCCTGGCGTGGCCACATCTTCGTCACGACGGCCGCGCTCGCGGTGCTCCCGCACGAGGAGCTGACCGCGGTGCTGGCACACGGGCGTGCCCGTCTGCGGGGCAACACGCCGCGGCGGTCTTCTTCACCCGACTTCTCCGCGAAGCCTTCCCGTTTGTGCCGCTGTTCCGGGCCGGAGCCGACGCCGTACCGGGCGCTGGTGGCGACGGCGGCCGACGACGTGGCTGTCCGCCGGACGGACCGGCGCACCGTGGCCTCGGCGCTGCTCCGGCTGGCCGAAGGGTCGGCCCCCGCTACCGCGCTGCGGGCGGCTCGCGAGTCGGCGACCGGGTTCGTCGGTTGCTGATGCCTGCCCCCGGGTCTGGCGGTGACGCGGACGACCTTCATCGGGCTGGGCGGAGATCGGACTGCTGGTGCTGCCGGCGACGCTGGCCGTGTCGGCGTCGGCGGTGGGGGTGTCCGTTCGGGATGCCGGTTTGGGGCCACCCGTTCTCCGCTCAGTCACTGGGCGGTAGGCCCAACTTGGCGCGGTGCTCGGCGAGTTCGCGAGTGAGCGTCTGGATCTCGGCCCGTGCGTCGGCGTCGGCCTGGGGCGTTGCACAGCGGCTGGGCATGGCGCAGATGCCTCGGTGCATGGGTCTGAGGCAAAAGAACCATGTCAGCGCGATCGTGGCGGCTGCGATGAGCGCCGGGACGGTGTACGGCGTCATTGGGCTCGACCTCCGGTCGTGGTCTCGCCGGTGCGGTCTGCCTGTGCGGCGCGCAGCTCGGTGAGCTCGGCGCGGAGCCGGGCGAGGTCGGCTGCGGTGTCGGGCTGGGCGGTTCCTGGGCGGGGTCCCTGCCGTGTCCCTTGCGGGACATGAGCTACATCATCAGGCCCATGCCGACGGGGCAGGCCAGCAGAGGGAGGGCGTTGAGGATCCCTTTCACGGGTCTCCTTCGTTGACGTCTCTCGTGGTCAATGGTGGTGCTCGTCGGCGCGGTAGACGAGGGTGCGGGTCACGAGGTGGTTGGGTCGGTGAGCACTTCGCTGATGATGCGGTCGTGGTGGTCGAGGGTGAGGCGGTCGTACGTCGCCTCGCCGGGGTAGCCGAGCGCGATGGTGCGCTCTACGTCCTTGCGTCCGAGCAGGACCACGACGGGCGCCCGGCCGGAGCCGTAGGGGCCGACGCCGACGTACTCCTCGCCGGGCATCTGCAGCCCGGTCAAGTCACCCGCGCCGGCGCCGGCGTTACTGGTGACCTGCTCATAGCCGACGAGGCGCGGCTCGGCGCGGGTGGCGTTGACCGTGGCTTGGAGCACGCCGAGGTCCGCGGTGGCGGGTTAGGCGATAGCGCGGGGCGATGGGGTGCTCCGTGGCGTGCTCGACGGCACCGGCAAGGCGCAGGGCTTCGGCGCGGTCTGCGCCGTCGGAAGTCACGTCGACGAGCCGCATCCGGTGACTGTGCCGGTCTTGTCCAGGACGATGGTGTCCACGCGGCGAGTCGACTCCAGCATTCGGGGCCGCGGATCAGCAGACCGAACCCGGCGCCGCGGCCGGTGCCGACCACGAGTGCGGTCGGCGTGGCCAGCCCGAGGGCGCAGGGGCAGGCCATGATCAGGACGGCGACGGCGGCGGTGAACGCGGCCGAGGCGGAGTAGCCCCCAGGCCGAGCCAGGCGCTGAGTGTGCCCGCGGCCAACAGGTGGGGATGAAGCGTCTACGCATTGTTCTTCGGGGGTGCTGGCGAGCCGGGCATGCACATGGAGCTCTCACTGCCCGGTGCAGCAACAGGCGCATGGTTCGTACCGGGCTCACTGCTTGGTAGAACGGCCCAGAGAACACTGCGGCGTGGACCGCTTGAGCAACGATCACCGCACCGCGACGCTTGCCGGCGACCGCGGGGTGCGTCGCCGACTGGACAAGGTTGCCGACCGCCTATTCGCAGAACTCCCGCCACACGGGCGTGCGGAGTGGGTGGTGGCGATCAGCACGGGCATGGCACCAGCGCTCGTCGTGGCCACCGACTGTAGGCTTCTGACGCTCTCCATGATCGGCAGGTCGACCCAAGCCAGAGATCGCCCCTTCACCCTCGCGCTGGGGAAGAAACGTTGATCGGCCAGTCGGTCGACGTCTCCGACGCACGCGGGCTGTGCCTCACCCTGCTGCTTCAGGAACCAGACCTCCGCGCGTTGCAGATGACCGGCGGGGCCAGCTCGCGTTCGGGACCCACCACCGAGGCGCCTCCCCCGCCGCCGTCGGCGTCGGCCGATCTCGGGGCTGCTACGGCTCCCCCGCCCGGATCCACCGGCGCGTGGCGATGGGGGCGCCCCGTCATGACCTGGCAAGACGCCGAGTTGCTGGCGGCTGCGCACATGGCCGATCTCGGGTTCAGCGCCGCGACGGTTACGCCAGGCGGAGCAGACGCAGGACTCGACGTCGTTGCGCAAGACGCTGCCGCGCAGGTCAAGTATCACGAGGGCTCCACGGGCCGGCCAGATATTCAGCGACTAATCGGGGCGGCCCACGGCTTCCGGACTCGGATTTTCTACGCCTCGAGCTACACCACCGCGGCGATTTTCGAGGCGGACCGGCTCGGGGTTGCGCTTTCCAGTTCACGCCGGGGGGGGGGGCTCGTCGTCGCCATCAATGACGCGGCGCGCGGCATTGCGCCGAGATCTCCAGTGCCCGACCAGCGGACTACGTTCGGGGCAATGACCTTCGAGTCGCGGCAGAACCGCGCCATCCGCTGGTCGCAGCAGATCGAGGACGCGACTAAGGTGCCCATCAGCGATCGGAAGCGCCGCGGCGCGAAGCAGCTCGTCGAGCGCCAACGAGCGTTGGAACTGATGCAGCATGGCCCTGAGCAACTCAGGGAGAGTGATAACCCTCTCTACAAGAGGCGGCGCAAAGAGCGCACCCTGTCCGAGGGCCGAGAAGACGCTCCAGCAACCAGCAGCCGCGCTCCGCATACAGCTCAAATGAGCCTGCCCGCCGGCTACCGGCGTGGCCGGCGCGGAGGGCGGTTGCTGAGCTTCTGCGGTGGCGGGGGCAGATCTCGGCCGAGCCGGCGGCGGGCGTCCTCGGCTGCGGCGATGACCGCCTCCTGGGCGAACGTCGAGCGGGCGAGCATCCGGCCGAGCTCCTGACGGTCGGCCACGAGTGCGTCTTCGACCGCCTCGATGGTCGAGGCGGGCAGGTCGTGCTTCTTGTTGGAGCTCTTGCGGGTCACGCTGACCAGGGCGGGATGGTTCTCGCCGGTGGCCGCGAGCTCGGCCCGCTGCTGTGGTGAGCGCTTGGCGTGGAACTCAAGCGCCTGGGCGAGCCATCCGACGAACGAGTCGGGTGAGTCGACGTCGGTGTCCAGGTCGGCGATGTAGGCCGATCGGGCGAGGTCCCACACGCCGGGTTTCCAGTAGATCCCGACCGGGATCGTGGTCTGGCTCGTCACCGGAACAACCCAAGGCCGCCCGAACCATCGACGGTGCGGGCGGCCTTCTGCGTCCGGCTTAGCACCAGGGGGTCAGTTGCTCCCCCAGCAGTTCCTGGAGCCGCGCAAGGTCGTCGGCCACGAGCTGGGGGTCCTCACGCGCCAGGTCGCGCAGTTCCCGCGCCCGCCGACGCGGCCCGCGCGGTCGGCCAACGGGCTGTACGGCAGCCGTCGCAGCACTGACCGCTCACGCCGGTTCTGCGCCGCGCTCGACACGACGACGTGATGGGATGCGATCCGCTGGCACAGCGGGTTGTGACAGCGGTGCCCGAGCAGCCGCGCCTTCGCGGGCGCGTCCACGCCGTGCATGACCGCGTACGCGAACCGGTGGGCGATGATCACCCGCACCGGCGCGTACCAGAACCGGCCATGCCCGCCGCCGTCTGTGCGTTCACGTTCACGCTCGGACCGACCGGCCACGGCGCCGGTCCACAACCGGCACACAGTGCCGGGCACCGTGGCGACCTTCGCCCGGTACCGCGTGAGCACCGCCGGATCGGCGACCGCTGCCGCGACCGCCGCGAGGCCGGCGTCATCAAGCCGCCGAACCGGCACCCGCTCCCCCGCTCTCGGTTGCCACGAGCCCGGCCGTGCCGTCGCCGCCCTGCTCGCCGCCGCCGTCCTCGGCCATGGGCTCACTGGCGAGCCGCCGCAGCCGCGTGGCCTCCCGAACGCTCACCGTGTCCCCGCACGACTCGACGGCCTCACTCAGGGACAGGCCCTCGCGCTCGGTCAACTCCCGCAGCGCAGCACCGGCGCGCTTCTCGGTCTCGGCCACCGCCGCGTCGCGCTCACCGATCGCGACCATGACCTGCTCGGCCAGGTCGATCACCCGGCGCTCTCGCCCCTCGCGCTCCCTGCGCCGCTTCTCGGCCATCTCCCGCGCCGTACGCCGCGCCTGCTGCTTGATCGTCTGCTGACTCATCCGGTCCTCACTCGTGTCGACATGGACTCTCACAGTCACCTAGGACATTTCCCGGACCCCGAGCGATCACCGAACCCCAAACACCTTCAAACCGCTCCCCCAGCCGATCCAGCGCAGCCCGTCCAGCCACCTGATCCGAACCCGACGCCCCAGCCGTCACCGACGCCTCTCAGCGTCCCCCCGGTTTTCCGCGAACTCCCAAGTGCCACACACCTCTTGCATTCTCGGTTCGCCGAATAGAAAGAACACACCAGAAACCCGGCCGAAAGTGATCGCCTGCCACGCGCGCATGCACGTAGGTGACCGTGACGATGAGCCTCCACAAACTGACGGCCGGGTCGGGGTACGACTACCTGACCCGCCAGGTCGCAGCGATGGACGCCACCGACAAGGGCCACACCGGGCTGGCGAGCTACTACACCGAGAAGGGCGAGACGCCCGGCGTGTGGCTCGGCTCGGGCATGGAGGGCGTCGAAGGACTCGACGCCGGCGACATCGTCACCGCCGACCACATGCAGAGTCTGTTCGGCTCCGGACACCACCCGCTGGCCACCCAGCGGACCAAGGAGCTGGACCTGCGCATCGGCCGCGACGAGGCCGGCCGCCCGACCGAGGCCGACTACAAGACCGCGGTCCGCCTCGGCACCCCGTACAAGGTCTACGACAACGACATCAGCCCGTTCCGGATCGAGGTCGCCAAGCGCATCGCGGCCCTCAACGAGGCCGCCGGCCTGCCCGGCGACTGGCCGGTCCCCGCGGCCGACCGCGCCAAGATCCGCACCGAGGTAGCCGCGGAGTTCTTCCGTGCCGAGCACGGCCGCGAGCCGGCCGACGCCCGCGAGCTCGCCGCCACGATCGCCAAGCACTCCCGCCCGAAGACCAACGCGGTGGCCGGCTACGACCTGACCTTCTCCCCGGTCAAGAGCGTCTCGGTGCTGTGGGCGATCTCCGACCCCAAGACCGCCGCGGTGATCGAGCGGGCCCACCAGGCGGCCAGCAAGGACGCCCTGGACTTCATCGAGTCCAAGGCACTGTTCACCCGCCAGGGCACCAACGGCGTGCGCCAGGTCGACGTCCGCGGCCTGATCGCCACCGCGTTCACCCACCGCGACTCCCGCGCCGGCGACCCCGACCTGCACACCCACGTGGCCGTGGCGAACAAGGTCCAGACCCTCGTCGGCAAGTGGCTGGCCATCGACGGGCGACCGCTGCACAAGGCGGTCGTCTCGGCCTCGGAGACCTACAACACCGCGCTCGAGCGGCACCTGATCGACGCCCTCGGCGTCCAGTTCGCCGAGCGCCCGAACGAGGACGCCCGCAAGCGGCCGATCCGCGAGATCGTCGGCGTCGACCCCGAGCTCAACCGCCGCTTCTCCAAGCGCCGGCTCAACGTCGAGGACCGCCGCAAGGTCCTCGCTGCCGCGTTCCAGGCCACCCACGGCCGTCCTCCGACGCCGGTGGAGACGATCCAGTTGTCACAGCAGGCGACGCTGGAGACCCGCGAGGCCAAGCACGAGCCGCGCTCGCTGGCCGAGCAGCGCGAGGCGTGGCACCGCGAGGCGGTCGAGGTGCTGGGCACCCCGCAACGGGTCAAGCAGATGGTCCACGGGGCCCTCAACCCGAAGGGCGCGGCCCGCTCGCTGGCCGACTCAGCCTGGTTCGCCAAGACCACCGACCGCATCGTGGCGACGATGGAGGGCAGCCGGTCCACCTGGCAGTACTGGCACGTCTACGCCGAGGCCCAGCGGCAGGTCCGGGCCGCCAATGTGCCTACCAACCAGGTCTCCCAGGTCGTCGACCTGCTCGTCAGCGAGGTCCTCGACGACCACTCGGTGAGCATGGCTCGCCCCTGGGACACCATCAGCGAGCCGGCCGAGCTGCGCCGCGCCGACGGCTCCTCGGTCTACACCCAGGCCGGGGCCGACCTGTTCACCTCGAGCAAGGTGCTGGCCGCCGAGCAGCGCCTGGTCGACGCCGCTGGCCGCCACGACGGGTACGCCGTCGAGGCTGCGTCGGTCGACCTGGCCCTGCTGGAGTCGACTGCCAACGGCATCACCCTCAACGCCGGACAGGCCACCCTGGTCCGGGAGATGGCCACCTCCGGCGCCCGGCTCCAGTTGGCGATCGCGCCGGCCGGATCGGGTAAGACCACCGCGATGCGAGCCCTGGCCAGCGCCTGGGCTGACGGCGGCGGAACCATCATCGGCCTGGCCCCCTCAGCCGCGGCCGCGGACGCTCTGCGCTCCCAGATCGACACCCAGACCGACACCCTGGCCAAGCTCACCCACTCCCTCGAGCAGGCCCGCGAGACCGGCGCCGCGATGCCGGACTGGGTCGCCGGTATCGACTCCTCCACTCTCGTGGTCATCGACGAGGCCGGCATGGCCGACACCCTCTCGCTGGACGCGGCGGTCTCCTACATCCTCGAGCGCGGCGGCAGCGTCCGGCTGATCGGCGACGACCAGCAGCTCTCCGCGATCGGCGCCGGCGGCGTGCTCCGCGACATCCGCGCCACCCACGGCGCGCTGCAGCTCACCGAGCTCGTCCGGTTCAAGGACCCCGCCGAGGGCGCCGCCTCGCTCGCGCTGCGCGAGGGCAAGGCCGAGGCGCTCGGCTTCTACCTCGACCGCGACCGGGTCCACGTCGGCGACCTAGCCACCATGACTGAGGACGTCTTCGCCGCCTGGCAGGCCGACCGCGCCGCCGGGCTCGACTCGATCATGCTCGCCCCCACCCGCGACCTGGTCAGCGAGCTGAACCAGCAGGCCCGCGCCCACCGCCTCGAGGGGATCGACCCCACCGACGTCGCCGCCAGTGGCCCGGTCCGCCGGCTCGCCGACGGCAACGAGGCCTCGATCGGCGAGCTGATCATCACCCGCGAGAACGACCGCCGGCTGCGCACCTCAGCCACCGACTGGGTCAAGAACGGCGACCGCTGGACCGTCCTGGAGATCCACGACAGCGGCGACCTGACCGTCCGGCACACCCAGCACGGCCGCACCGTGCGCCTGCCCGCCGACTACGTCGCCCGCTCCACCGAGCTCGGCTACGCGTGCACCGTCCACACCGCTCAGGGCGTCACCGCCGACACGATGCACGGCCTGGCCACCGGCGCCGAGTCGCGCCAGCAGCTCTACACGATGATGACCCGCGGCGCGCACGCCAACCACGTCTACCTCGAGGTCGTCGGCGACGGCGACCCGCACTCGGTGATCCACCCGACGCTGGTTCGGCCGCTCACCCCCACCGACATCCTCGAGTCGATGTTGGCCCGCGACGACGCCCAGCGGTCCGCCACCAGCCTGAGCCGCGAGCAGGCCGACCCGGCCACCCGGCTGGGCGAGGCCGCCCAGCGCTACCTCGACAGCCTCTACGTCGCCGCCGAGGACCTGCTGCGCCACGAGACCATCACCGGCGCCGACGGCACCACGGTCAACATGGTCGACGCGCTGGACACCGCCGTCGAGGCCCTGGCGGCCGGGCTGTCGGACGAGGCCGCCTGGCCCTCCCTGCGCGCCCACCTGCTCCTGCTCGGCGCCGCCGGGGAGAACCCCGTCGAAGCGCTCCGCGCCGCGGCCGGCGACCGGGAGCTGCAGAGCGCGCGCGACCGGGCAGCGGTCCTCGACTGGCGCCTGGACGCCTCCGGCCTGCGCAACGCCGGCTCCGGGCCGCTGCCGTGGATGCCCGGGATCCCGGCCCGCCTGGCCGAGGACCCGCACTGGGGCGCCTACCTCTCCCAGCGCGCGCACCTGGTCGAGCAGCTCGCCGAGCAGGTCCACACCCGCGCCGCCGAGCAGTCCTCGCTGCCGGTGTGGGCGCAGAACGGCATCCGCCCCGAAGCATCCACGGTGGCCGACGTCGAGGTCTGGCGGGCAGCCATGCAGGTCCCCGTCGACGACCGGCGGCCGACCGGCGCTCCGCAGCTGCAGAAGGCCTCCTCCACCTACCAGCGGCGCCTCAACCGGGCCGTCACCGGCGACCACACGCCGGCACTCAAGGAATGGCGCCAGCTGCTCTACACGCTGGCCCCGCAGGTCCGCGACGACGAGTTCACCCCGCTGCTGGCCGAGCGTCTGGCCGCGATGTCGCGCGCCGGCGTCACCGCCCACCAGCTGCTGCGCACCGTCACCGCCGCCGACCACCCGGCCGGCCCGCTCCCCGACGAGCACGCCGCGGCCGCGATCTGGTGGCGCATGGCCCGCCAGCTCACGCCGGCAGTCGCCGCGCAGATCGGCGACGGCTCCCACGGCGAGAGCGTCACCACCGACTGGGCGCCGCGGCTCGCGGACCTGTTCGGTCCCGAGCGTGCCGCGAGCATCCAGGCCAGCACCTGGTGGCCGGCGCTGGTCTCCAACGTCGACCACGGCCTGCAGCGCGGCTGGCAGCTCGAGGCCCTGCTGGGCGCCGGCCGAGCGATGCCCAGCGACAGCTGGGAGGGCGTCCACGAGTGCCAGGCGCTGGTCTGGCGGACCTCGATCGCGCTGGAGACCGCCCCCGACGAGCACGCGCACGAGGTCCACTTCGACGAGCCGCCCGCCGACATGTGGGAGGGCGTCGAGCCCGACCCCGTGGCGTTCGTCGACCACCCCGACGACGCCCCGTGGCCACTGGCCGAGGACCTCGAGACGCCCGTCGACGTGGTCGACGAGCACCTGGTCGACGCGCTCGACGACGACCAGTACATCGAACCCGACCTCACGCTGGCCGCCTACCTCCGCGACCTCGGCGGCACCCGCCTGCAGCCCACCGAGGCCGACATTCGGCTCATGTACCAGCGAGCCGAGGAGTGGCACTCCTGCCCCGTCACGCGTGAGCGCATGGTCGAGATCAACGAGCTGACCCAGGCCTTCTTCGAGGCCCGGTTCACCGACTCGTGGGGCCGCGACTACCTCACCGGCCGGTTCGGCGTCGACCTCGCCGGCGACGCACGGTTCCGCCCCGGTCAGGCGCCAGCCGGGTGGACCAACCTGGTCAACCACCTCCGCGGCCGCGGCGTCAGCGACGCCGAGATGCTGGCCGCCGGCGTCGCCACCGAGGCCAGCACCGGACGCCTCATCGACCGGTTCCGTGACCGCGTGATGTTCCCGGTGATCCAGCAGGGCGAAGTGCTCGGCTTCGTCGGCCGCCGCCGCCCCGACCTCACCGACGCCGACAAGGCCGGGCCGAAATACCTCAACACCGCCGACACCCCGCTGTTCCACAAGGGCGCGCAGCTATTCGGCGTCGTCGACGAGCTGCTCGCCGAAGGTGCCGTCCCGGTGATCGTCGAGGGCCCCATGGACGCTGTCGCCGTCACGATCGCCAGCGCCGGCCTCTACCTCGGCGTAGCCCCGCTCGGCACTTCCCTGACCGACGAGCAGGCCGCCCAGCTGGCCGCCGTGGGTCGCGACCCGATCGTGGCCACCGACGCCGACCTGGCCGGCCAGGTCGCTGCCGAGCGCGACTTCTGGATGCTCACCCCGCACGGCATGGACCCCGGCTTCGCCCGGTTCCCCGACGGCCTCGACCCGGCCGACCTGCTGGCCCAGCGCGGTCCGGCCGCGCTCACCGCCGCGGTGGCCAGCGGGCAGCCCGCCTTCCGGGCCCTCGGCGACCAGCTCCTCACCGAGCGGCTCGACAACCTCGCCCCCGAACAGGCGCGGGTGGCGGCCATGCGGATCCTCTCGGCCCGTCCCAGCCGGGCCTGGGAGCCGGGCGTCAACCAGGTGCGGGCCCGCCTGCAGCTGTCCCAACTCCAGGCCCGCCGCGACCTGCGCGACGCGGTCAAGACATGGGATGCCGACCCGCGGAAGGCTGCGCTGGCCGAGCTGCACAAGAGCAGCGACGTCCGCGCTCGCCTGGCGGCCGCGGCCGACAAGACGCCCGCCCAGCGGTGGGCGCCGCTGGCCCGCGAACTCGACCCCCGCCTGCTCGAGCAGGACGACTGGCGGGCCACCGCAGCGATGCTGCAGCAGGCCCACGAGCAGGGTCACGACGTCAGTGCCACCACCCGCGCGATCGTCACCGAGAAGCCGCTGGGTGACAGCCCCGCCCGCGACCTCCGCTACCGGATCCTCTCCCGTCTCCAGATCACGATCGACCCGATCTCGCCCCTAGACATTGCCACGATCCGCCACTCCCAGCGAGCGGTCCATCCCTGGCAAAGTCCGACCATACGGCGCAATATGCCACCGACCGGTCGGCGCTGAGTTTGGGCTACGAAGCCACGGCAAACCGCCCAGAATGGGCTACGTCCACTCGTCTGATCGCTCGTCCTGCTCCCGCCCTTGACAACATGCGGCGCACACTTGACAGACGATCGAGGTGCGCACACACGCTTGACTCGGGCAAGGACAACCAGAGTGCATGTCGGCAATCCGCTGCACGTCGCGTACGCACCGAACTAGGGTCCGGTCGACGCGACTAAGAACTGGAGCCACTGTGGACGCATTACGACTCGGTAAGGACGAACTGTCCGCGCTATACGCGGACGCCGCGTGGCGCGCCGCGTTCCTGAGGACCGCCCGTCTCAGCGAGTTCCTTTCTGGGAGCATCCTTCGCGACAAGTACAAGATCCCAGACGAAATCGTAGGGACGGTGCAACTTACGGAGTTTGGCAACAAAGTACTTCAACGTCTAGTGACAAAGAACGAAGTCCCTGCAAAGGAAGCCCGCCTACTTTGCCTTCTTAGACTTGTTCACCGCGAGCCCCTCGTTGACGTTATCGCTACGGACCTAAACGAGCTTCGCCGAGTCGTCGATCGACAGATGCGCGACAGGGACTTGCTGTATCCTTTCGTTCTTGGTCGCGACCTCTATGACCGCGCCGCAGACCTCTACGAAGACGCAAGAGATACCCTCTCGCATTCTGAGACGCTGAAGCTTCTCGAAGGCATGCCTATCGGAGTGTTTCAAGCAGACGGTTATCTCTCGGGGCCGTACGGCTTGTTAGAAAGCGACGAGCGTCGCTGGTTCGCACCCATCACCAGCGTCCCCATGTATCACTGCAGCGAACTGACCTGCTCCAAGGTGCATAACACTCGCCTCAGCAGCGACTGGAGCGCGCCAATCAACCAACACCAGCAGGTGATGGATCGGGTTCTCGAGTCCTTCGGGGAGGATGACTCTGAGTGGGCCGAGTTCATCCAAGATATCGCCGGAATCGAGGGATTCAGGTATGACGATCAATCGCTGGAGCCGCTGTGGCTAGCGCTCGCTGATCTTCTAGCCGACAACGAACTAAGGCTCTTGCTCGCGCATCTCCTCGACCACACTGGGGGCCATCTCCGCAGTAAGGTCGAGCCGCTAGCTCTCGTGGGGCGAGCAGATGATATCGCCGAGAGCGTCGAAGGCCGCGCCGGACTAATACAGGTCATCCTCCTTGCTCGCAACGATGAAATTCTCTCAGCCCTCGACTACCTGATCCTCGCCCCCGAGCAAGAGCCGCGCCGGATCCGGGTTGATGCAGGTGAGATTCGCCGTTTGATGACCAATAATCGGCTCGGGTACGGAACTTTCGGAACTTTCCCTGAGATATCTTCCCTCGGAGTTCGCTTCACAAGCGACTCGTATTCGCTCGGACCTATGAGATTGAAGCGCTTGGTCGAAGATCTATATGAACTCGACGAGCCCTCCGAAGTCGATGAACTTCAGTGGCAACTTCGCACAGTCGAGGGCGACGAACCCCCTGAGCGCCTTGAGGAATTCGTACGTTCCGCTGAGCCCGATGAAGTCATCGAGCGCTTGATCCTCTCGCGGCGGACCAATCTCGTTCGCGCTTGCGAGAGGCTCGGACTGCGCTACGAAGCCTTCGCCGACGACGGCACGTTTGTCGAGGCAGTTCTTTGGAAGTTGGGATTCTACAAGCACGACGCTCCAGATTTGCGAGCTTCATATTGGGAGCAGTATGAACGGCTTAAGCGATTCTGTCAGACCGCCGGCGTCGGAGCTCGCGTGGACGCCGTTGACCTGCGCTCAAAGGCCGCGAACTACTTCGTTGAATTAGAGGGCGTTCTCGATGACAGCTTGAGTTTTGCGACTTGGGCGCTGACGGTCGACCATCTTTCAAGTGATCAGCCTTTCGATTATGCACCCGCGAGGGATAGAATGGCTGCCTTCGCGATCCTCAATGGCTACTTCTCGAAAGGTTCGCCACTCGGCGAGGACGTTCTTGGCGATAAGAATACGCTGCAGCCCTTGATCTCCGGCTTTGGGATCCTGGCTGATTATCTCACCGAGCTTCGCGCAGATCCAGACAAATGGTCAAGGCCCGCGACCGCTTACCCAAAGTACTCCGAGCACACGGAATTGAAGAAGTTTCCATTCAGTCACGTGGCACCCTTTCTCGACCTAGTGCCGAGGGCTCAGGAGAGAATAATCGAATCAGTAGCCTTCGTTCGAGAGACTTTGGACAGGGCAGGTGTTGCAGGGATTCGCAATGAACACATGCATTATCGAGCCGGATCTCCCGACCTCACGAAGCTAGACGCCGCCCTGCACGCCGCCGAGCAAGCCGTCTCACGCTTAGAGGCAGATGGATTGTGCCGCACGCTTTTTCGTAGGGTTAGCGATCGAGGAGATAGTTGGGGACGCTGGATCTATACGCTTCGGAGCGCAAAAGGCACAGAAGTCGCCTTCGCGCGGCCAAGCGCGTACGACTGGTCGCGAATGCCTGGTCTAAGTAGCGGGCCTCAATACGTTATGCCCGCGGCCGTATTCGCTCGTCCGAACGAGATGCTCAGGTTCCGGCAGACGTTTGCGACGTCCTACGCGGATCACTGGTCGAACTATCCAAGACGGCGTTCTCCACGCGGGGGTGTGGTCGGCGCACGAGTGGCTTCGGGGCAGGACGTCACCGAATAGGGCGCCGGTGTAGCAATGTCGATCTGTTCGAATGGCGCGGCGATACCCGCAGCGGCGGTGCGGATCGCGTGCTACCAGGACGCTCTGGAGGTGCGTCCTTCCGCCGCCTGACGGCATCAGTTCGAACGTCCGCCCAAGCCGATGGTCTGCCGAAGAGTGAGTCGGCAGGCGTACCCGCAATTGACGGCTGGCGCCGAGGTGCAGCGTCAGCCGGAGTGCCCGCTCGCTCAAAACGCACTCGGTGCACGACCTCGAGGGCCGGCTGACGAAGTGGCTTGGCCGCCGGTGCTCACCGCATACAGAATCGTCCGCATGAGCGCCGCGAAGCCTGAGACTGGGGCTCTCGACCGCCTCAACGCCGCAATTGGTGAACGCGACGTCGGAGTCGAGTTGTCCGCTTCCGCCGACGAGGTTTTCCCGGGCCTCGCGGCTATCACGACCACCACGCGGATGTTCGGGTGCGCCGTGCTCCTGCGCGAAGGAGTGGGCACGACCGCGGTGGCGGCTGCTACGCGCGGCATGCTCGAGTCAGCGGCCCAGACGAAGTGGCGTCGTGGACCCAGTTGGGAGACCGGCGCCGCCCGAGGTCAGCTGGAGTATGAACGCCAGGGCCTTGTCGACCTGATTCTTAGGTACGGGCTTTTCGTGCCGAATGTAGATCGCTGGCTGCACCCGCTCCATGTTCAGGCAGCCATCGATCCAGTCGGGTCTGTGCGAGCGCCGGACGGCAAGCGGATTATCGACAAGCGGTCAAGCTTGGCGTCGGCACTCTTGGGGATGCCGTCCGCCGCCGCCGAGCTACTAGCGATGGCCGGGCACGCGAATGCGACAGCCGGGCTCCTCACGGTGAGCGAAGGTTCGGCTGCGCTTGGTTCCGAAGCTTCGCCCGTCGGATCGGCTCTGCGCGCGCACGCGGTAGGCAGCGTTGGCGTCCACGCGAGCGAACTGTCGGACGACCCGGAGATTCGTGGCCTGCTCAGTGACCTGAAAGACGTGTGCACCGCTGTCACTAAGTTTCCGATGGTCGCGCCTCCCGGCCCCGTGACGCTACCCATTCAGGCGGCGGGTACCGCAGTGCCGTTCGAGTATCTGCCGACGCAACCGATCCACGACAAGCTGCTCGACGATCTGTTTGCCCATCTCACCGTGTTCCGGGATCTAATGAAGGAAGGGCCGACCCCGTACGAGTCACCGTCGAAGATCGTCAGCCTGGAGTCGGCTTTGCCCTACCTGACTGCGATCGATACCGCTCTCGTCTGTTTCGCTGCTGCTGAAGCGCACATCGCTACGGACCTAGCCGCCGTAAGCGCCCGGATGCTGCTCGAAGCAGGAGCCCGAGCAACATGGACGTTCGGTGACCCGGACAGGGCCGAGGGTCATTACGCGGCTATCCGGAATGAAGGCACGCACCAGCGAGCCGCTTTGCGCCAGAGGTTGCGCTCTCAGGGAGTCCCCGACCATGTCATCGACGCTGTGCTCAGTCCGCTGACGAAGGCACTAGCGCCGGACCACGACATCGTTCGGGCCCTGCCTCCCGGGACGCCGAACAAGCAACCGCCCCCGGTCGAGCAGATGCTCAGCCTCGGCATGGGCTTTGCTGAAGAAGGTTGGCTCGCGCTGGCCTACAGCCTTCTGAGTGAGGTCACCCACTTGACACCACTGGGGGTCCTGCACGCAACGGCGCGTGAAACTCCTGTGGGACCTGGTCTCAGTCACGAGATGACAGCACTTGCTGTAGACGTGGAGGTGCTGGGGATTCTCACGTCGGCGCTCCCCCACGCTCACATCATCGCTGCCGGAATCGGGCGTGACATCAAGGACTGGGACCGAGCCATGCGCGTTGCGGCGGCGAGGATCCACAACGCGCCCCGGCCTTTGCACTTTCTCGATTAAGAGCGGACACAACAGAAATTAACCAGAGTGGACTGATCTGCCACCGCGAGTCCGTACGCGAGGTGCGTCGTTCCACCGCGAGGGTCGCATCCGCTCTTGATGCCGGCCCTGCGGGGCAGGAGCCGGTGAGGCTGGACTGCGCCAGGTTGAGGCCCACGAAGGCGGCCAGGAGCACCCACCACTGCGAGACGAGCGGGATGAGCAGGGCGCTGAGAGCGACAAGTGTTCCGGCGAGCACGAGAATCGCGCGATCCGATGTTCATCGCGTCGCGTCCCCGACTGAGCGGCCGAACAGGCGGCTGAGAAAGCCGCCGCCCGAGCGCGCAGTCTTGGGGTGGCCGGGGCACCACTGACTGGCGGGCACGAAGACCTTGACCTGACTGATGTGCTGAGCGCAGCCGGCCCAGGTCGTTTTCTTGCAGGTGCGGCAGGTCGTAGCACGGCACATGGGGTGTTCTTCTCCTCTGTTCTGGTGTGGGGGTGTCGCACGGGTGTGCGGCGTTGGGGCCGGCAGTCGCGAGTTGCGTCCGCC
This sequence comes from Nocardioides sp. Arc9.136, assembly GCF_030506255.1. NCBI lineage: Bacteria > Bacillati > Actinomycetota > Actinomycetes > Propionibacteriales > Nocardioidaceae > Nocardioides > Nocardioides sp. Arc9.136. Next base: position 2,327,192 of record NZ_CP113431.1, read on the forward strand.
GGGCGTGCCGGTGCGCGGCCGTCCCGTCGACGAGTTCGGGGGCAGTGCCGCGCACCGACAGTTAGAGCGTGTGGAGGATGGTGCTGGCGGTTCTGGATCCTCAGTCGTGGGCGAAGGTGATGTTGGGCAGGATCCGCTTGAGCCAGCCGGGGGTGTACCAGGCGGCCTTCCCGGTGAGGCGCAGCATCACCGGGAGCAGGACCAGGCGGACGAGGAAGGCGTCGAGCAGGACGGCGATGCCGAGGACGACGCCCATCTCCTTGGGCGGGATCGGGCCGGAGAGGGCGAAGGTGAAGAACACCGCGACCATGACGGCTCCGGCGGCGAAGATGACGCGTCCGGAGTGGGCCAGGGAGCCGACCATGGCGTCCTTCGGGTCGCCGGTGCGTTCGTAGTGCTCCTTGGCTGAGGCGAGCAGGAAGACGGTGTAGTCCATCGCGATCGCGAAGATCATCGCGAAGAAGAACACCGGGGCCCAGGCGTCGAGGAAGCCTTGGGGCTCGAAGCCGAGCAGGTCCGCGCCGTAGCCCTCTTGGAAGACCAAGCGGGCGACGCCAAAGGCGGCGGCGGTGGACAGCAGGCTGGCCAGGGTGCCGAGCAGCGAGATCAGCGGGGCCTGGAGCGCGATGAGCAGGAGCAGGAAGCCGAGGACGAGGACGACGCCGATGACCAGCGGGGTGGACTCGTCGAGCTGGGTCTTCAGGTCGAGGTTCTCCACCGGGGCGCCGCCGACGAGGGCGGAGGCCGGGAGGTCGGCGCGGAGCCGGTCGACGGTCTCGCCGAGCTGCGGGTCGGAGGGGTCGACGGTCGGGACCGCCTGGACCATGACCAGGTCGCTGTCGTCGGCTGCGGGCATCGGCGGCAGGGCGGCGGCGATGCCGCCGTCGTTCTCGAGCACCTCGGTGGCTGCGGGGGCGTCGGCCTCGTCCATGACGACCTGGAGGGTGCCGGGGGCGCCGTCGCCGAAGGACTCCTGGACGCGGTCGTAGCCGACGCGGGCGGAGGCGTCCTCGGGCAGCACCTTGATCGAGGGCATGGCGGTCGTGAGCCCGGCGATCGGGGCGGCGAGCGCCAGCAGGATGACGAGGGACGCCAGGCCCCACACGACGGGCCGCTTCCAGAGCCGCTCGCCCCAAGCGGCGAACTTCGGGGAGCGGTGCTCGCCGGAGCGCGACCAGGGCAGCGCGAGCTTGTTGATGCGGTCGTCGAGCTTGAACAGCACCAGGGGCAGCAGGGTGAGGGTGGCGGCGAGGACGAAGAGGACCGAGAGCATGATGCCGCCGGCCATCGAGCGGAACGACGGGGAGGGCACGAGCATCACTGCGGACAGCGAGATCAGCACGGTCAGGCCGGAGAGGAGCACGGCCTTGCCGGCGGTGTCCATGGTCTGGACGATCGCCCACTGCTTGCCGGCGATGTCGTTGCGGTCGCTGTGGGCGCGTGCAGCGCGGGCTGCGCGGTAGCGGACCGCGAGGAAGAGCGCGTAGTCGATGCCCAGGGCGAGGGCGAACATCATCGCGAAGTTCATCGCCCAGATGGACACGGGCACGAGCTCGTTGATGAGCACCAGGGAGCCGGCTGAGGCGACCAGTCCGGCGAGGGTGAGGATCAGCGGGAGCCCGGCTGCGACGAGGGCGCCGAAGGCGAGGACCAGGATGGCCAGGGTGACCGGCCAGGACATGAGCTCCGACTTGAGCATCGCGTCGAGGTTGGCTTCGTTGAAGTCGCTCCACAGCAGCGAGGAGCCGCTCGGGTTGACCTGAACGCTCGCGGTCGAGAGGTCCTGCAGCTCGGCCTTGAGGTCGGCGGCGACGCGGACCATCTCGTTGGTGTCGGCTCCCGCCCCGGCCAGGACGATCGCCGTCGAGCCGTCCTGCGACAGCGTGGCGCCCGGCATGGGCGCCACCACGTCGGCGATGCGCGGCTCGGCCTCGAGGACGGCGGTGACCTCGGCCAGCACGTCCGCGCCCTCGCCCTCGGTGACCGGGCCGCCGGTGGAGCGGACCACGACCTGGATGGCGGAGGAGGCGTTGCCGCCGAAGTGCTCCCGGGCCAGCTCGCGGGCCTCGACGGACTCCGATCCGCTGGCCTGCCAGCCGGCACCCGAGAGGTTGTGCTCGACCTGAGGCGCGAAGGCGCCGAGACCGACGATGGTCAGCAGCCAGACGATGGTGACGAGCTTGGCGTGCTTGGTGACCCAGACGCCGAGCCGGCCCAGCGGCCCCATGTCGGCGCTGACCGGCCGGGTCGAGCCGGGCGAGGGAGGCGGACCCGCGTGGCGGGGCGCCGTCGTGTTGCTCATGATGATCCGTTTCTCGTTCGAGTGGTTTCCGTTGCGTGATGCGTGCGCGCCGGACGGTCGTGCGCCGGCGCCGTCCCGAGGGGTGTCAGGACTGGTGAGGACTGGGCGGGTCAAGCCAGGGCAGGCAGGGCCTGGGTCGCGGTGAAGACGGCGACGCCGAGGACCAAGGCGGTGAAGGCCCGCTGGAGCCGGTCGGTGTCGACGCGGGCCGCCAGGCGGGCTCCGGCGGCGGCCGCCAGGGCAGATGCTGCGGTAAGGACGAGGACCGGACCCCAGTCCGGGCTGGTCCCGGTGCCGGCGCGGACCGCGAGGGCCGATGCGCTGGTGATGGTGATGACGACCAGGGAGGTGCCGGCGGCGTACTTCATCGGCAGTGCCAGCGCGAGCAGCAGCGCGGGGACGACGAGGAACCCGCCGCCCACGCCTAGGAACCCGGTGACCAGCCCAACCGCGGTGGCGGTGAGGAGCACCTTGAGTGCTCGTGGGCACTGGCAGGCGAATTTCGGGGAAAACGTGATGATCGGGTCATCGAGTCTGGGCCACGGGCGGTGCTCGCCCGAGCCCCGGCGGTGGCCGAGCTGGCGCCACGCCATGAGGACCCCGACGAACAGCATCAGGCCGGCGAACGCCGCCAGAAGCACGTCGTCGGGCACCCGCGCTGCCGCCTTCGCTCCCGCCGCGGCGCCGCCGATCGCCACAACGCCGAAGACCACGCCGCGGCCGAGGAGCACGTGGCCGGCCTGGTGTGCGGTGATCGCTGCGATTAGCGAGGTCACGCCGACCACGACCAGGGAGCCGGTCGTGGCCTGCGCCGCTGACTGGTCCAACGCGTAGACGAGGACCGGGACGGCCATGATCGAGCCGCCGCCGCCTAACGTTCCCAACGACAATCCGATGAGGGCGCCGGCGGCGACCGCGATGATCATGACGGCGAGGCTCATGTCAGTCCTGCGGCCCGTCGCTGGGGCTGACCAGGTGGAGCCCGACCTTCTCGGCGTTGTCGAATGTGTCGTCGACCGCGACGGGGGTGCGGCCAGCGGCGGCGATGAACGAGGCGGCGATCGAAGCGCGGTAGCCGCCGGCGCAGTGCACCCACACCTCGCCGGCCGGGACCTCGGCCACCCTGCTCGGAAGCTCGTGGACGGGGATGTTCAGGGCACCGTCGATGGCGGCCTTGGCGTGCTCGTCGGCACGGCGGACGTCGAGGACGACGACCTCGCGGTGGTGACGGACCTGCGCCAGGTCGGCGAACGTCGCGGTCGGGAAGCTGGCGACCTCGCCGGTCGTCCACCGCTCGGGACCGCCGGTCGCCTGGGCCGCGGGCCGGTCGATGCCGATCCGAACCAGCTCACGCTGGGCGCTGGCGACGTCCCCGGCGGTCTCCCCAAGCAGGGTCAGCGGGGTACCCCACTCGATCAGCCAGCCCAGGTAGGTGGAGAAGGCGCCGTCGAGCCCAAAGTTGACCGTGCCGGGCGCGTGCCCGGCCGCGAAGGCGGTGCGGTTGCGCAGGTCCACCACCCACTCGCCGGCCTCGATGCGGCGGCGCAACTCGGTCGCGTCGGCCTCCTGGACCGGCGACAGGTCCGGCGCGGCGGGGCCGGCGGCGTTCGCGGGGCTCATGTGGACGTAGTACGCGGGCCAGGCGCCCAGCCCGTCGAGGAGCTCGCGGATGTAGGTCTCCTCGTCCTGGTTCAGCACCGGGTTCGAGCGTTTCTCCTGCCCGATGGTCGAGGAGGTGGCGTCCGATTGGGTCGCGGAGCAGAACGACCCGAAGCCGTGGGTCGGGTAGACCTCCGCCTCGTCAGGCAGCTCCGCGGCGAGTCGGTGGGCGGAAGCGTGCTGGTGCCGCACGAGCGCGTCGGTGTGCTCGGAGCCGAGCAGGTCGGGACGGCCGGTGGCGCCGTACAGCAGGGAACCGCCGGTGAACACCGCGTACGGCTCCTCGCGGCCGTCGTCGACGGTCGAGAGCGCGTAGGAGAGGTGGGTGAAGGTGTGCCCGGGGGTCGCGATGGCGCGGACCCGCATCCGGTCCCCGACCGCGAAGACCTCGCCGTCGCGGACCGGGGTGCGGGCGAAGGAGACGTCGTCCTCGGCGTTGACGAGGTACGCCGCGCCGGTCGCTTCGGCTAGCGCCAGGCCGCCGGTGACGTAGTCGTTGTGGATGTGGGTCTCGAGCACATGCGTCAGCCGGACGCCGTCGTCCTCGAGGACCTGCAGGACGCGGTCGATGTCGCGCTGCGGGTCGACGACGAGGGCGACCTCGCCGTCGTGGACGAGGTAGGTGCGGTCGCCGAGCGAGGGTGTCTCGATGACGCGGACCGTCAGCGGCGCTGCGGCCTCGGGCGTCTGGTCGTGGAGGCTGGGGATCATCGTCTGGCTCACTTCTCGGTCGGGCGTCCGGAACGGATCCAGGCGCTGGTGCCGCCCGCGACGTTGGTCGCGTCAAAGCCGGCGGCGGTCAGGACGTCGGTCATGGCGCTGCTGCGGCCGCCAGAGGCGCACACGACGTAGACCGGGCGACTGCGATCCAGTTCGTCGAGCCGCGCGGTCAGCTGGCTCATCGGGATGTTGCGGGCGCCGGGGAGGTGGCCCTCGCGGTACTCGGCCGGCTCCCGGACGTCGAGGAACGCCGCACCGGCGTCGTGGGCGGCTGCGGCCTGGTCGATGTCGATCTCGTGCATCTCGTGTCCCTTCTTGTCCGTCAACTCAGAACCCCCCGGGGGGATGTTTGCGACGTTAGCAGAACCCCCCGGGGGGTTGTACAGTTGGCGGCGTACCAGCCGAGTCGCCGGCCCACGGCAAGCACAGAGAAGGGATCCGGGAATGGCGAACTACACGATCAGCACCACGATGCAGCGCCCCTACGGCGAGACGGTGGCGGCAGTGCGCGCGCAACTGGATGAGGCTGGGTTCGGGGTGCTGACCGAGATTGACCTGCGCGCGACGTTGAAGCAGAAGCTCGACGTCGACGCCGTCCCGCAAGTCATCCTCGGCGCCTGCCGACCGCAGCTCGCCCATCGGGCACTCGAGGTCGAACCCTCGATCGCGGCGCTCCTGCCCTGCAACGTCGTCGTCCGCGCCCTCGACGACACCACAACCCTCGTCGAGGCCTTCGACCCCGACGCGATGATTTCGTTCGCCGGCGGAGACGCCGCTGGCGACGCGCTGCGCAGCGTTGCTACCGACGCCCGCGAGCGACTCACCGCGGCCTTGGCCGCCCTGGAAGGAAGCAACTGATGGACCTCGAGCCCACCGACATCAAGCCGATCATCACCCGGATGAAGCGCGCCAACGGCCACCTCGCCACCGTCATCCGGATGATGGAGGAAGGCTCGGACTGCGAGTCGGTCCTCACCCAGCTCGCCGCAGTCAACAAGGCCCTCTCCCGCGCCGGCTATGCGATTGTCGCTACCGGCCTGCAGCAGTGCCTGACCGAGACCGACGAAGGCCTCGACGGCGTCGACGTCAAGAAGATGGAGAAGCTCTTCCTCGCTCTGGCCTGACGGGGGGCCGCGTCCCAATCAGGCAGCCAGCCGAACCCGTAGCGAGGCCCAACCTTCATCGATGCGGAGGTGGAGCTCATCGCCTTCCGTCGGTTGCTCGCCGACTCGAGGTTGCTGAGATGCGCGGGAGTCAGCCCAACGGATGTCCGAGGCGCAATGAGCATAGGGGCGCTCAGTCCTTGCCGGGCGAACCCGGGACGGATTGCCCGGACGCCCGCCTCGCAGGTCGTCGTCGCACCTGGCGACCGCCGTCTCCGCGGGCTAGAGATCGAGTTAATGCTGCACGGCCTGTCACTCCCCCTCGGCGCGCCGCGGAGCGGTGGGTTCTGAGACCTGCGGCTGCTGCGTTTTCAGCAGGCGAGTGCGTCATTCCGCCGCGAATGCTCGGGTCAGATTCGGGGGCCCTTCTCGGTTCGGGTGCGCGGTTGCGCACCGAGGGGGTCGTCCTTGATCTCGCCGGTGTCCAGGTCGACCTGGGCCAGGCGCGGTCGACCAGTTGGCTCGGGGTGCTCGTGGGCGCGTCGGTTGACGGGCAGCGCGTCGATGTCGTGGGCGAAGGCGTTCTCACGCCGCTGGGCGTTTGCCTCGCCGAGGTGCTCGTTGTGCCGGGGCCTGGCGGGCCAGCTCTTGTGCTCGTCGTCGCAGTGGGTCCGCAGCCGGTTGCGCATGCGGTCGGCGAACGCCGGCAGGCAGTAGCGGTGCCACTCCTCGAGGGCGTCGCTGGTCATCGCGAGTCCGGCGCGGCGTCGCTGGTCGGCCAGGACCGCGATCTCATGGACCAGGTGCGGGTGCACGGGCCAGCAGCTGGGAATGAGACCGGAGACGTCCCAGGTGTACTCGCGGTTGAGCCAGAGCACGACTTCCTCGAGCCACTCCCACAGCTGGTGGCGCAGCTCGGGGTCCAGGCACGTGGCCGGCTCCCATGGCCGGGGCAGCAGGGCGTGGTTGCCCAGGGCCTTCTTCTGCTCCTCGGTGCCATTGATGGCGAGGTGGAGCTCGCGGTAGGCCAGCCGGACGTGCTCCCCCGGCACAGGGAACGCGTAGACCATCGGGGTGGGTGCGGCCCGTCGGGCCCGTTCGGTCGTCACAGCTCACTCCTTGTCGAGTCGGTCTCGTCGACGAAGCCGAGGCGGCGCGCCTCGACGAGGGCGGCGGTGGCCCGGGCTTCGGGGGTGATGACCATGCGGCGGTCGTTGGTGAGCCGCGCCCGGAGCGCCCGCTGGTCGGCCAGCAGCTTCTCGCCGGCCTTTCCCTCCACGCAGCGGTGCAGCTTGGCGATGATCGGCTTGCCGTTCTCAGCGATCACCAGGGCACGACGCTCGGGGAGCTGGCGGACCTCCTCGGGCCGCATGATCGCGATGTCGTCACCCTCGTATCCGCTGCCGCCGCCGCGGTGGGTTCGTCTGCCGATGCGGACCTGGCCGAGGAGGTCGGAGATCTCCTGGTTGAAGGCGACGTCCTTGGATCCGCCGAACATGACCAGGGTGTTGGTGAGGCCGAGCAGCGCCCGGGCCTCGTGCTCGCCGAAGATGCTCGTCAACTGGGGCCGGGTCTGGGCGGCCCAGATGAACGACAGCCCCAGGGCACGCTCGTTGGCCATGCGGGTCCGCAGGGTCGGCAGCGGCGCAGTCGACGGCAGCTCGTCGAGCACCGAGACCAGCGGTGGACACAGCCGGCCTCCCCATGGGGAGTTGTTGGCCAGCAGCAGCCCGGTGTCCAGGACGTGTTCGGCCACCGCGGTCATGAGCGGGCTGGCCGAGGCGTAGGGGTCTTCGCGGCCCAGCAGGTAGATGGTGCCGCGGCGTCGGATCACGTCGGCCAGGTCTGTGGCCGGGTGCCCGGGGCTGGGTACGCAGCGGCGGCGGATGTCGGCCTGGAAGAACAGCGACACCGCCTGCTGCACGGTGGTGACGGTGTTGCCGGCGGTGCGGTCGTCACCGTTGAGCGCGCCGTGCAGCAGGCCGTGCCAGAACGGCTCGGCGTGCGGGTGCCGGCGCAGGATCTCCATCGGCTGGGTGGCCGCGGTCGGGTTCGCGACCCACTGCAGGACGTCCTCGAGGGTCTTGCCGGTGAGCGCCGCGGCGTGGAAGTAGCCCTGCAGCACCTTCGCGGACTCCGCGGCGTAGAAGCGGGCGGCGTCGTCGCCGGTGCCGCCGGTGATCGCGCCTTTGACGGTGCCGGCGGTGAAGGCCTTGGCACGTCGCTCGGCGACCTTCGGGTCCACGCAGCCGGCGATCGGGTCCCAGATCAGCTCGTCGATGACGCCCTCGGCCAGCCCGAACGGGTCGAGCACTACGCAGGGCCGGTCGTCGCGGGAGCGTTCGGTGAGGCTGAGTAGCAGGTCCTCGACCTTCGTCAGGGTCACCAGGGCAGCGCCCGGGGCGCCGAGCAGCGCCGGGGTGAGCAGGTCGAGTGTCTTGCCGGAGCCCTGCGGGCCGATCACGCCGGCGGTGCGCTCCCACGGCACCCACAGCTCGCCGCCGCGCGGCTCGTGTGCGTCGCCGATGCGCCAGCCCACGTCCAGCGGGTTGAACCTCAGCTTCATCGCTCCTCCTTCGTGCGGCGGCCGTCCAGGAGCCACGGGCTGGGGCCCGTGGCCGAGCTGTGGCCCGGGTTGTTCGCTTAGGTCGCCGGCGGTGCGCTGAACGGGTGCCGCCGGAGCGGTGGCGTGCTCGCCGTAGAGGTCGGGGCGGACGATGCCGGCGACCTTGCGCAGCCGGGTGACGCCCACCAGCTTCTCGGCCTCGGCGACGGTGGCCATGCCGCGCATGCGTCCCGGGCCCCAGCGCTGGTAGGCCCACACGCCGACCCAGATCGTGGCGGTCAGCAGGGCGGCCTCGGTGAGCGCGAGGCTGGCCCACACCAGCCCGCGGCCGGCGAGGTCGTCCGGGATTGGGGTGGGCAGGCCGGCGTCGGCGTGGCCGCCGAGCACGCCGGGGAGGCTGGTCCAGAAGGCGGTCCCGATCGGGGAGGGGAACGCGCCGGCGTTGGCGTCCGGCCAGGTCCACCCGGCGCCGGCGAGCAGGTTAGCGACCGATCGGCTCAGCTGGATGCCGATGACGATGACGAGGAGCGTCGCCAGGGCGACGGCGACAGGGATCTCCCAGGTCCAGGGGTACGGGTCGCGTCGGCGCTCTCTCTGCATGGATTCACCTCGTGGTCGAAAGTTCTGGCTGGTCACCTATGTGCCGGAGCGTCCGGCAGCGATCAGACGGAGCGGGTCGGCTTTGAGGCGTTCTCAGCCAGCCAGGTCGAGGGGTCGACGTTGTCGGGGCCGTAGATCGAGCCGTTCTTGAGGTGGACCTCGAAGTGGAGGTGGCACCCGGAGACGTTGCCTTCCTTGCCGACCTGGCCGATCGGCTCGCCGGCGGCGACGGTCTGGCCGCGGCTGACGGTGACGCTCTGCATGTGCGCATACCAGGTGGTCAGCGAGCCGGCGCCGGTGGTGACCTTGACCAGCTGCGGTCCGGCCCAGCCCTGGCTGGTGTCGATCTCGATGGTGCCGGCGTGCGCGGCGTAGACGGTCGTGCCGCAGGGCGCGGAGAAGTCGGTTCCGGTGTGCCAGTTTGACCAGTAGGGCCCGGTCTCGTGCCAGTTGTGGTTGTCGGTGCCGATGTACTGCGCGGGAACCGGGTAGACCACCTCGTCGCAGGATGCGCCGTCGAGGCCGATCGGGGTGATTTTGGCGTCGGGCAGCACGTTGATGTGCAGGTGGTCCATGTGGTTGGCGGTGGCCGTCCCTCGGTCCTCCATCGGCCGCCAGCCCTCGTCGGCGCGCTCGGTCGACCAGATGCGCTGGTACCAGATGATGTAGTCGATCCCGAGCTCGCGAGCGTGGGCCTGGGCGTAGGCCACGAGCGCGTCTCCTTGGGCCTTGCCGGCGGGTGTGAGCGGGACCATGAAGTCGGCCGCGAGCCCGGCCGGGTGGCCGTTGGGGTCGGTGGCGCTCTCGCGGTAGCCGCCGACGGTCTTGATGTCGAACATCGGGCCGAGGATGTTGACCAGTTGCGTCAGCTGCGGCTTGACCGGGCCGAGGTTGTAGTTGGTCGCCTGCGCGACCGCGCAGCCCGCGCTGCTGCCCGCGGTGGTGGCGACCACCAGTGGGTGGTCGGCGAGCTTGCTGGCCTGCGTGCTGTTGTCGACCTCGGCACTGGCCCAGGTGAGGTTTGCGCCGTAGATGTGGTCGATCGGCGCGTCCTTCTTGGGCTTCTTGCACGGCTCTGCCGATCCACCGAAGGCGTTGGTGAGCTCGGGGGTGAGCGCGCAGTGTGAGGAGTTGTTGCCGTCCTTGCCGTCGTTGAAGTCGCCCAGGATCACCGCCGGGGTGCCGGTGCCGACGAGGTCGGTCATGGTGGCCAGCTGGCGGCGCAGCGCCTCCTTGCGGTGCGCGGCGCCGTTCCCGTGGGTGTCGGCCGGGTTGTGGATGCTCCACACCCAGAAGACCTGGCCGGTGGTCGTCGACGTCAGCTGCACCAGGGGCATGCCGACGTCCTTGCCGCCGAAGTAGGGGATGTCGACGAGGCGGCCGTCGGTCTGCTTCCACTCGTTGCGGTCCCAGATGACCCGGTTCTGCGCCTTCCCGCTGGCCGGGTAGATCCCCCACTTGGCCGCGTACTGGTTCTCCAGCGCCTTGGCCTGCGGGCCGTGCACCTCCTGGAGGCCGGCGATCGTGACGCCTGCGTTCTCGATCGTGCGCATGGCCCCGGGGAGTCGCTTGTCCCAGGGGTCGTAACCGGGCCGCTCCCCCACCTTGTCGGTGTGGCCGGCGCCGAGCAGGTTGAGGGTGCCGACGATGACCGGGTTGACGGTCTCGCCCTGGCAGTTGGCCACGTTCGTGGTGGAGCCGTCGTCGGAAAGGTCGGGCAGGTCGCCGCCAAGCAGATCGGTGATGTCGCCGGCGATGTCCTCCCACTGGGCGTAGGCGTCGGGGTAGCCGGAGCGCTGCACGGCCTGGGCGGCCTGGGTCAGCGGCATGTTCTGCCAGCCTGGGATGTCGAGCAGTCCGGGGTTGCCGGTGTGCTGGGCTTCGCCGAAGAAGGCCCGTGCGGCGAGGACCGGGTTGGTGACCTCGGCACGGCTGCCCCAGCCCTGAGAGGGGCGCTGTTGGAACGGGCCGCCGGAGTCGCGGTCGCCGCCGGCGAGGTTGACCAGCTTGGACTCCTGGATCGCGGTGGCGATCGCGATCTGCAGCCCGCGGCGGGGCACCTGGAGGTCGCGGGCGACCTGGGCGATGGTGATCGCGTTGCGGGCCTGCTCGGCGGTAATGGTCGGGTAGCTGGAGGCGAACCGCAGCCGCATCAGCTGGGCGAGCACGTCCCCGGATGGCGGCTCGGCCGCCATCTTCGTGGTGTGGGCGGCGTTCACCACGCCGTCGCTGGTGGCCGCGGGCGTGGGCGCGCTCTCGGGGCCGACGCCGTTCATGGAGAGGCGGGCGGAGATCCAGTGGTGGTCGGAGATCATCGTTCCGGACCATCCCTGTTCGAGGCGCATGCCCTGGTGCTGGGGGAAGAAGACGAAGTCGACCGCGTGGTTGTGCCAGCCGTAGCCGGCGGCCTTCATCTTCGCGGCCGCCGCCCACGGCAGGTCGGTGTAGGAGGGGTGGGTGTTCATGTCGCCGCCGATGAGCACCGGGCCGTGGGTGGCCAGCGAGTTGCGCAGCTGCAGCAGGATGTCCATGCCGGCGCCGTACTGCTGGGGCCGGGTCAGTGGCGGGTTCCCGTGCTGCCGGGGCCACTTGTGCGGGTTGGTCATGTGGTGGGTGGAGATGACCGAGACCACGGCGCCGTCGGCGCGCTCGAGGATCACCCACGTGGCGAACCGGTCCCAGGTGACCGCCCGGCCTTGGTAGTAGGTGTTGTCGTCGACGACGAGGGTGACCCGGCCGCCGTTGGCCTTGGACCAGGTGTCGCGCTTCCAGAGCATGACGTTGCCCATGGAGTTGTTGTCGCCGGTGTGGTCGGAGACCCGAAACGCGCCGTAGCCGGGGGCGGCGGCCTCGATCTGTGCCAGGCTCCACCCGCTGGCCTCGTTGAGGGTGACGAAGTCGGGGTTGGTCGAGAGGACCTTGGGCATGGACGCGCGGAAGCCGTCCAGGCCGGACCGGCGCGGGATGTTGGCCTGCGCCAGGGTGACCTTGCCCTTGACCGGGCCGCCCACGGGCCCGTCGATGACGCCGAGGTCCCCGAGCTCGGTGGGGGCGGTCTGGTTGGTCTGGGTGCGGCACTCCGCGGCCGCGGTTGTGCTCATGACCACCATCAGGGAGACCAGCAGCGGCAGGCCCATGAAGATGATCAGGACCGGCGGTCCGGCGAGCAGAAGCTTCTTCACGACAGGTCAGTCCCGAGCGCCTCAGCCGGCAATCTCTAGGAACTCAGGTTCGATCGGACGTCCATGCGCCCCGATCTGCGTTTGCGCAGGTGGCGTCGGTTCAGCTCTCTGGAGGGCGCGCATTGACGAAGCGTCACTCTGAACGACGGTTTGGCTGTAGCATCGACGCATGATCGCTTCCCTTGAAGTCGGTGACTGATGGGTCTGGTGGCGTTGCCGGGCGGCAGCGCTGTTGATCCGGCACTTATAGGTGCGCAGGCGGTCCAGGACTTCGAGCAGGAGCTGGTGGACCAGTACGCGCTGGCGATGTCGGCGGCCGGTCTGACTGACCGCCATATCGGCGCGACTCGGGCGATCGTCATCGAGTTCGCTCGCTCGCTGTCGACTCCGCTGTGGGAGGCCACCTGTGCGGACGCGGACGCGTTCTTGGCCCAGCAGCGGCGGATGGGGCTCAGCGTGTCGACCCGGGCGGGGAAGGCCGGCGCGTTGGCGGGCTTCTACGAGTTCGTGATCGCCCGCTACGGGGGCACGATCCGCCGCGCGACTGGTGTCTTGGTCGAGCAGCCGATCGATGAGTTCAATCGCCAGTCGGGGGCATCGCTGGGGAAGGTCCGGGTGCCGCCGTCGGATGAGGAGATCGACTCGCTGTTCACCGCCTGGCGCGGGTCGGTCACACAGGCGCGCAAGTACCGGCCGGCGGCCCGCGACTACTTCGTTGCCTCGTTGTGGCGCCGACTCGGGCTGCGGATCAACGAGACCGTCATGCTCGACATCCGCGACTGGCGCCCCGATCTGGGCGAGTTCGGCAAACTCCACGTCCGCCACGGCAAGGGCTCGGGCGGCCGCGGACCCAAGCCACGGTTGGTGCCTGCGATCAACGGCGCGAACCAGTTGCTCGACTGGTGGCTGGCCGAAGTCCGCCCGCAGTACGGTGAGGATTGGGCCGACCCGGACGCGCCGTTGCTGCCCTCTGAGCGGTTCGACAGGGATCTGGATCGGTGCGGACGTGTCGGTGCGAACGCGCTGCGCCGCGCCCTGGGTATCCAGGTCGACGAGTGGCTGCCGGCGTGGTCGGGGCGAATGACGCCACACGTGCTGCGGCACTACTGCGCCTCGTCGCTGTACGCGGCCGGTATGGACATCAAGGCGCTCCAAGAACTCCTTGGCCACCAGTGGCTGGCGACGACCTCGGGGTATCTCCATGTCCGCAGTGACCACATCGAACGCGCGTGGAATAGCGCGAGCGACCGCATCGAAGTCCGCCTGGGCCTCCGTACCGACTAACGAGACCGAAGAACCGAAGGAGCTGATCCAGATGCAGTGGAGCCTGCGGCTGCGGGCCGCCGAACGAGGGATCTGGAAGTCCGCGCAGTTGCGCAGGATGCTGTCCGATGCCGGGCTCGAGATCTCCGCCGGAAAGATGTCGTCGTGGTGGGCCGGGACCCCGCCGACGATGCGCCTCGAAGAGCTCGACGTGCTCTGCTTCGTGCTCGAATGCACCCCGAACGACCTGATGACACCCGAGCCGGACAAGGTCGCCGCGCGCCGTCCCCGCAACACCGACGCCGCCAACGACAACGGCGGAAATGGCGGCGACGAGTCGAACGGCAACGGCGGCGCGCCACCGGCGGTCACCCCGCGGCTCGGCAAGCCCCGCTCGACCCCACCGCTGTAGCCCGCACCCCGATCGCCCACCGAAACGACGAGCACCGCATGCCTGCGCCCGGCCCCAACGCGGCGTTGCGGTTGCCGCCCAAGTGCAACGCGTGCCAGAGCAACCGCGTCGCGTGGACCCGCCCCCGGGTGGACTTCTGCTATCAGTGCCTGCCCGGCGGCCCATTCGCGGCTCCACCGTGCAACCGCTGCCGCTCCCGCACCGACTACTTCAGTCAGGGGCTGTGCAGTCGGTGCCATCCCCGCAGCTCCGAACACGTCGGATCGTGCAAGGGCTGTCTGGCCTGGGGTGTCTACCCCCGCTACAACTGGACCTGCTGGTCCTGTCGCTGGTGGCAGAGGCACTACCCGAAGGGCACCTGCTCCTCCTGCGGCCGCACCAGCCACGTCAGCGACCGGCAAGCCTGTCGGCTGTGCCTTGAGAACGCCCGCCTCGACCAAGAACCCGGCCGAGCACCCGATGTCACCGCGGCGAACCAGCACAGCCAGCAGCTGTTCTTCGCCAACATGGTCTTCAAGCGGCGCGCGACACCGGTGCCTGACTACGTCCGCAGGGATCGCCGATGGTCGACGAAGACCAAGAACCAGCTGCCCTACGAACCCGGCACCAGCTTCGACGACAACGCGCTCGAACAGCTGATCCTGTTCGACATGGACCCCGACCCCGCGGTGCTGCGCCAACGCCTCCTGGTCGAGGACAGCGAACTGACCCGTTACTGCGCGGCCATCGTCGCCGACCACGCCCGCCGCTACGGCTGGAGCGTCAAGCAGCGCAATGCCGTGACCCAGTCCCTGCGGCTGCTGCAGATCCTGCGGCCCACTTCCACCGCTAAGGTCCGCGCCAGTGACGTCGTGGCGTTGCGCCGATACGACGGCACCATCACCTCCACCCTCGACGTCCTCGCAGAAGCCGGACTCCTGATCGAGGACGTACCAACCCGGGTCGAGCGGTACTTCAACGCCAAGTTCATCGAATCCGGAGCCCTCCCGGACACGATGCGGGGGCACCTCCAGTTGTGGCTTCAGATCATGCTCGGCGGATCCCGACAAGCACCACGCCAGGTGCCCCGCGAACCCGAGACCGTCGAGATCCACATCCAGGGCCTCGCGCCCGTCGTGCAGGCATGGGTCGAAGCCGGGCGCCAGTCGTTCGCCGAGATCAGCACAGACGACATCCTGGCCGCCCTCGCGGCCCTGCCCGCCGGCACCAGCCACCGCCACTTCGCCGAGATCGGACTGAAGTCGCTGTTCAAGATCCTCAAGGGCCGCCGACTCGTCTTCACCAACCCGATCAAGGACATCGACCTCACCCGCATAGCCACGAACCTTCCGCTGCCGCTCGACCCCGCTTTGATCCGCGCCGAGCTCGACTCGCCCAATTCGGCCCTCGCGCTCGCCGTCGCGCTGGTGGCCTTCCACGGCCTGACCGGCAAGCAGGTCCGTGAGCTGCAGTTGTCCGACATCGTGGACGGCCGGCTGCACCTCGACGGCCGCGACATCCCGCTCGCCGCACCCGTGAGGACACGGCTGAGCGCCTGGCTCGATCATCGCAACCGCACTTGGCCGGCCACCGCGAACCCGCACCTGCTCATCAACCGACGCACCGCGCCGCGTCTCGTCCCCGGCGGTCCGTCCTTTCCCTGGAGGGACAGCCGCGTTCGCCCGCGCGCCCTGCGAGAGGACCGCATCCTGCACGAGATCCACGCCACCGGCGGCGACGTACGCCGCATCTACGACCTCTTCGGACTCAGCGTCGAAGGCGCCACCCGCTACCTCAAGACGATCGAGCACCCCGACCTGAGGAACAAGGACCACCCCGGCAACCGGACATGACCATGTCGTTGCGTCCCGCGCGGCGTGGGCCGAGAGTCGTCGCAACATCCTCACGCCACGGATAAGCAACCGTGACGCGCACGAATCGGACACTCTGACGCCACTGACTTTGGTCACGGCCGCAGCGTGGCGGCTCAGCGTCCCCCTATCCGTCCCCCCGGGCCGTCCAACCTCGGGGGGACGCAGCAGCCCGCGCCACGTTTGCGCAGGTCAGACAGCGTCCCCCCGGATTTCAAAAAAGTTCTGAGACCCGGTCACTCGGACGGTGGGTGGGAGTCCCGCAAGCGGATCCGCTGGCGGTCGTCGGCCGGCGCCGTTGCGTCCGGGACCGCGGTCACGAGTTGTACGCCGTTCGGCCCCTCGTGCGATTCGAGCGGTCGAGCGCTAGCGGTGGCCGATAGGCAGAACCCAGCGGAATGCGCTCAGCAGGGGTTTGCGGCACCAGCACGTCGCCGAGCAGTGGCACCGTGAAAGCCCGCTGCTTCGGCGGCCCGGCTCCCCAAGGCCGCAGTGAGGTAGAGCGTGACCGGGATGATGATGCGGCGCCTCATGCCGGTGAACCTACCTCCAGGCCTACGGCGTCCGTGCGTGGTCGTGAGGCCAGTGGTTGGGCGATGATGTGGCAGATCGCCTCGTCGGAGCAGTTGGCCGGGTCCAGCCGACGGCTGAGGCTGATCAAGTGGACGAGATCCGCTTCGAGGGTGGCCAGCTCGCATTGCCGCTGCTGCACGTCGAGCAACTTCGCAGCGAGGAGGTCCTGCACGTGACCGCACGGGGTAGCGCCTTCGCGGCGCAGGTCGAGGATCGTCGCGATCTCGACCAGGGTGAGGCCGGCGGCTTGAGCGTTGCGGATGAAAGCAAGCGTGGTGAGTGTCGAGTCGTCGTACTCGCGGTAGCCGTTGGGGCCTCGATGCGGTTGCGGCAGCAGTCCCTTGCGTTCGTAAAAGCGGATGGTGGCGGTCGGGACCCCGACGGCCTCGGCGACTTCTCCGATGCGCATGATCTCACTGTACCGCTTGACCTTGTACCGCGGTTCAAGGTTTAGCGTCGGGGCGTGGACATCACGCTGCTCTATTTCGAGGACTGCCCGAGCTGGAAGGTTGCGGACGAGCGCCTGGCGCTGATCGCAGCCGAGCGCGGCGACGTGACGGTGACCCGCCGACTGGTTGAGACCCCGGAGGACGCCGAGCGCGTCGGGTTTCTGGGCTCACCCAGCATCCAAATCGACGGCGTCGACCTGTTCGCCGAGTCCGGCGCGCACGTCGGGCTGGCTTGTCGGAGATACGCGGTCCCCGGTGGCCATGAAGGCGCACCGACACTCGACCAGATCCGTGTGGCGCTCGCCGATGCGTGACCGGATGGGCACTGTCGGGCCCGTGGCCGCGGTCGTCGGCGCAGTCGGCATCTGTTGCGGACTGCCGGTGCTGCTGTCGCTGGGGGTGCTCGGTGCGGTGGCCGGGGTGTCCCTCCAGAGCTGGGCCTTGATCGGTGTCGGCCTCGTGCTCGTCGTCCTCGGTTGGGTGACGCGGGTGCGGCGCGGGCGGTGTCCCGCGTCAGACATCGACGAGACCACCAATCACCCGTTTAAGGAGAGCCGCCGATGAGCCAGAGCTACGACCTGATCGTCCTTGGCGCCGGGATGGCCGGTGTGGCGTCTGCGAACAAGTGCGCCAGCCAGGGGTGGCGCGTCGCGATCGTCGACCCGCTGCCCTACGGCGGCACGTGCGCGTTGCGGGGGTGCGACCCGAAGAAGATCCTTCGCCGCGGCGCGGAGATCATCGACAGCGCCCGCCTGATGGAGGGCAAGGGCATCGACGCGGGCGGCCTGTCGATCAAATGGGGCGACCTGATGAAGCACAAGCACGGCTTCACCGACCCGGTGCCGGAGAACATGGAGGCCGGCCTGAACGGCAACGGCGTCGAGACGCTCCACGGCCCGGCGCGCTTCACCGCTGAGCGACAGATCGACGTCGACGGCACCCGCTACGACGCCGACCGCTTCCTGATCGCCACCGGCGCCAGGCCCCGCCCCTTGGACTTCCCGGGTCACGAGCACCTGATCGACAGCACCGGCTTCCTCGACCTCGACGACCTTCCGTCACGGATCCTGTTCGTGGGAGGCGGCTTCATCTCGTTTGAGTTCGCCCACATCGCCGCCCGCGCCGGCGCCTCCCCGGTCATCGTGGACCGCGGCGAACGACCCTTGAAGGGATTCGACCCCGACCTCGTCGAGCTGCTGGTCGCCCGCGGCGCCGAGATCGGCGTCGAGCTGCGACGCTCCACCAGCATCGTGGCTGTCGAGCCGAACAGCCGCGGCTACATCGTCACCCTGGACCGGGCCGGAGTCTGCGAAAGCATCGAGACCGACCTCGTCGTCCACGGCGCGGGTCGTGTCGCGGACCTCGCCGGTCTTGCCCTCGACGCCGCCGGGGTGGAATGGGGCGAGCGTGGCGTGAGCGTCTCGGATCATCTCCAGAGCACCACGAACGCAGCCGTGTGGGCTGCCGGGGACTCCGCGGACACCGCGGGGATGCCGCTGACACCGGTGGCGGTCATCGAGGCCAAGGTCGCCTCCTCCAACATGATCAAGGGCACCACGGCCGCTCCCAACTACAGCGGCATCCCGACGGCGGTGTTCACCATCCCCGAGCTCGCCCGCGTCGGCATGCTCGAAACGGAGGCTCGCGAGCAAGGCATCGACCTGACCGTCCGTCATAGCGACACCAGCGGCTGGTACTCCAACTACCGCCTCGGCGAGACCACCGCGGCCGCGAAGGTCCTCATCGACCGGTCCACGGACCGCGTCGTGGGCGCCCATCTGCTGGGACCCGAGTACGGGGAACTCATCAACACCTTCGGCCTAGCCATCACGCTCGGGCTCACCACCCGTCAACTCAAGTCGACCACCGCTGCGTACCCGACCGTGGGGTCCGATCTCGGATCCATGGTCTGAGTGCGTCGCTCCGGCCCAGGGCACCGAGGCAGGGCCTTGTGGTGGCACGCTCCGAGCGACGGTCTGGCTTTGGTCACGTCCGCGTGACGGCAAGCAGATGTGGTGCACCGTGGCCGTAAGCGAATCGACTCGCGGAGCGTGCCCAGCAGGATCCCCTGCCGGGACGACCTCGCCACAGAAGATCCGAGGGGACCAGATCGCCACTGGCGGTTCTGCTCTCGGAACGTCGAGGCCGGAGCGCGTACGTGCGGTACCGCTGGGGACAACCACCCTCAACGGTCCCTCCAGCGAGGTCGCGGACCACTTCGGCGTGGGCGTGGGTCATGGAAGGGTCAGCTCGATCTCCTGCTCGGGTTCGAGCTCGAGGTCGCCGGGGTCGCCGGTCACGGGGGCACCGTTGCTGGTCACCCTCACCTCCTCACCGGCGTTCGCCTTGACGCCACCGATCTGGGTCGGCGTCAGGGCGACGCCCCACTGGGTGAACAGCTGGCCGAGGGTGAACTTCTCCCCGACGGTGTGGGCTTCGATGTGAATGGTGCCGTCACCTTCGTGGGTGTGGACCGCGGACATGGCGCCAGTATCGGGGTCGACGCCGATGTTGGGCGGGACGGGGACCGGCTGATCGTCGATGGTGATAGCCAGCGTGGGGTGGTAGTGCTCGGCCGTGCCCATCGGGCCGAGGTCGAGCCCGGCGGCGGCGACCCGGGCCGGAACGTCGCCGGGTGCTGGCCATGGCGGGAGCGAGATGTCGTCGGGCTCAACGCCGGCGGAGCTCGACGAACTCGACGAGCTCGATCTGGTCTCGCTAGTGGCATCGGTGGCCGCCGGGTCCGTGCCGCATCCGGCGGCGATGAGGGTGAGGATTGTTGTGACGGCGGCGGCCGCCAGCTGAGCGGGGGTGGGTGTCTTCATGGAGGTGTTCCCTTTGCTGTGGTGGCGTGCCTCGGTTGGGTCGCCGGAGGCGTGCGGAACGTGGGGCACACGAACAGGGCGGACGCCACCGCCACGGTGGCGTCCGCCTGCGCTGCGGGTTCAGGAGTCGAGGAGGCCCCGCATGATGTCGATCTCCTGCTGCTGGGCGTCGATGATCTGGCCAGCGAGGTCGACGGCGTCCTTGAACTGGCCGTCTCCTTGCTCAGTCTCGGCCATCTCAATGGCGCCTTCGTGGTGCTCGATCATCATCTCGAGCCACATGTCCTGGAACTCGGCGTCGGAGGCGTTCTCGAGGGCGTCCATGTCCTCGGAGGTCATCATTCCGGGCATGTCGTCGTGGCCCATGTCGTCCATGTTGTCGGACATGTCGCCCATGTCGTGGCCGGAGTTGACGTGGTCGCGCATGGTCTCGGGGACGTCTTCGCCCCACTGGGTGAGCCAGTCGGCCATGGTCTCGATCTCCGGGCCCTGGGCGTCGCGGATGTCCTCGGCGAGGGCCTGGACCTCGGGGTCGAGGTCGCGCTTAATGGTCAGGTCAACCATCGACAGCGCCTGGGCGTGGTGGGGGATCATGTCGCTCGCGAACGCGACGTCGGCGTCGTTGTGCTCGGTGGCGCTGACCTCGGACTGGCCGCCCGCGTCGGAGGTGTC
Organism: Nocardioides sp. Arc9.136; assembly: GCF_030506255.1. NCBI lineage: Bacteria > Bacillati > Actinomycetota > Actinomycetes > Propionibacteriales > Nocardioidaceae > Nocardioides > Nocardioides sp. Arc9.136. The sequence continues at coordinate 2,347,368 of NZ_CP113431.1, forward strand.
GTCGCCGCAGGCGGTAACGCCGGCGCCGAGGACAAGGGTGAGCGCGACGGCGCCGAGGGCGCGCGTACGGGTCTTGGTCTTGATTTGCATGCGAGTTCTCCTGGAAGTCAGGTAGTCAGGTGGGGTGTTGCGGGCAGGCGGAAGCGGCACCCGGCCGGGACGCTGGTGTCGAACTCTGACGGTCGAGGTCAGCGGTGGCGGGCGGTCGCAGGGCCTGTCAGCACCTGATGACGGAGAACTGCCACTCATGGGGTGGCCCGGTGCAACGCACCCACCGCAGCGCCCGTTCGCGGACGGCTGCGGGCATGAACGCCTCCGGCTGCAGCGGCCGGAGGAAGCCGGTGGCGAGGAGCGCCAGCAGCGTGAGCGCTGCAGCGGCGAGCATGACGACGCACAGCATCACCATGCTCGCCATGCCGTGACCCGAGCCGGAACCAGCGTCAGCACTGACCTCAACGCTGGCCTCGGGGGCTGCCATCGAGGACTGAGTCGCGGCGGAGTGCGCGTGTCCGTCGTGCGAGTCCCCCGAGGCCATCGCCTCCTCATGGGAAGAAGTCATGGCCGCCGTACTCGTCATGCTCATCGTGCCTGAGGGCGTTGGGACCGTGGCGGCTGGCGAAGCGCCGTGGCTGGCCAGGGCGTGCATGCCGAGGATGCCGACGACCAGGGCCGCTACGAGGGCGGCCACTGCGCTGCGGCCGGTCAGCCGCGCAGCCGTCCGCGCCCACAGGGAGTTGCGGGTGCGGCGGCTGGTCGCGGGCACGGGGCTCATCGGCTTCGATGGTACGGAAACACTGGAATCAGGGCAGCCGCTGGGTTCGCAACCTCAGGGCGTTGATGATGACGCTGACCGACGAGAGAGCCATCGCGGCCGCGGCGATGACCGGGGACAGCAGCCACCCGAACACTGGGTACAGCACTCCGGCGGCGATGGGGATGCCGGCGGTGTTGTACCCGAACGCCAGGACCAGACCGCGTCGGACGTTGGACATGACGGCATGTGAGAGCTGTCGGGCGTGGGCTATGCCGTTGAGGTCGCCGCGGAGCAGAGTGACTCCGGCAGATTCGATGGCGACGTCGGTGCCGGTGCCCATCGCCAGTCCGACGTCGGCTGCGGCGAGCGCAGGGGCGTCGTTGACGCCGTCTCCGGCGAACGCGACGACGCGGCCCTCGGCACGGAGTCGGTTGACGACGTCGGCCTTGTGGTCGGGCAGGACCTCGGCTTCGATCCGGTCGATGCCTAGGTCGGCGGCGACCGCGGCGGCGGTGACCTGGTTGTCGCCGGTGAGCATGATGACCTCGATGCCCTCCTTGCGCAGCGCCGTGAGCGCGGCCGGGGTGGTGTCCTTGACCTGGTCGGCGATGCCGATGACGCCGGCTGGGGTGCCGTCGATGGCGACGAGGACGGCAGTCGCGCCGGTGCGGCGCAGCTGGGTGGCCTTGTCGGCCAGGGGCGCGGGGTCGATGTCCTGGCTCGTGAGGAACCCGGCTGTCCCGATCAGCACCTCGCGGCCCTCGACGATGCCGAGGACACCTTTGCCGGCGGGTGCGTCGAAGTCAGCGACCTCGGGCAGCCTGCCTGCGCTGGACTCGGTCCCGGCTGCCAGGGCGGAGTGGGCCTTGTCGACGATGGCGCGAGCCAACGGATGCTCCGAGGCGTTCTCCACCGCGGCCGCGAGCCACAGCAGCTCGTCGGCGGTGTGCGTGTGGAAGCTCTCGGCGAGCTCGACGGCGACGACGGCGGGTTTGCCCTCGGTCAGGGTGCCGGTCTTGTCGACGACGACGGTGTCGACCTTCTCCATCAGCTCGAGCGCTTCGGCGTTCTTGATCAGGACACCCATCTGGGCGCCGCGCCCGACACCGACCATGATGGACATGGGTGTGGCCAGGCCCAGGGCACACGGGCAGGCGATGATCAGGACGCTGACCGCGACGACGAGCGCGTGAGCCAGCTTCGGGTCGGGGCCTAGGAGCGCCCAGATGATGAATGCGAGCACGGCGACGCCGATGACGGCGGGTACGAAGATTGCTGAGACTCGGTCGACGGTGCGCTGGATGGGTGCGCGGGAGCGTTGGGCCTCGGCGACCATGTTCACGATGCGGGCAAGCATGGTGTCGCGGCCGACCGCGTTGGCGCGCACCAGCAGGGCGCCGGTCTGGTTGAGGGTGCCGCCGATGGCGCTATCGCCGACGTTCTTGGTGACGGGCATGGACTCGCCAGTGACGAGGGACTCGTCGACAGCGGACTTGCCGTCCTCAACAAGCCCGTCGACCGGGACCTTCTCGCCGGGGCGGACGCGCAGCATGTCCCCGATCTCAACCTGGTCGAGAGTGATTTCCTCCTCGGTGCCGTCCTCACCGACGCGGCGCGCGGTCTTGGGGGACAGGTCCAGGAGGGCCTTGATGGCGCCGGAGGTAGCTTCGCGCGCGCGGAGCTCGAGGACCTGCCCGAGAAGGACGAGGGTGGCGATAACGGCTGCAGCCTCGAAGTACACCTCGACGGCCCCGTCCTCACGGAAAGCGGCAGGGAAGATGCCCGGCGCGACGGTGGCGAGGACGGAGAACAGCCATGCGACGCCCGTGCCCATCGCGATGAGCGTGAACATGTTGAGGTTCCGGGTCCTCACTGATGCCCAGCCGCGGACGAAGAACGGCCACCCGGCCCACAGCACCACCGGGGTCGCGAGCACGAGCTGGGTCCACGCCGACGCGGTGGCGGAGATGTTGTCGTGCAGCCACGGGACGAGGTCGCGGCCCATGCCGAGGATCACGACCGGGATGGACAGGACGACGCCGACCCAGAAGCGGCGGGTCATGTCGCGCAGTTCCTCGGACGGGCCGGTGTCCGCGGTGACGATGACGGGCTCGAGGGCCATCCCGCAGATGGGGCAGGTGCCGGGGCCGTCTTGGCGGATCTCGGGGTGCATCGGGCAGGTGTACTCGACCGACTCGCCCTCACTCGGGGTCGTCTGCCCATGTTCTGGCTCAGTTGCATGCTCGGCGCGGCCACCTGCGGCACGATCCGGGAAGCCATGGCCGGAGTACTGGCTGGGGTCGGCGAGGAACTTGCCCTTGCAGCCGGCTGAGCAGAAGTAGAACTGCTCACCGCGGTGGTCGACCGCGTGCTCGGCGACGGACGGATCGACCTTCATGCCGCACACCGGGTCGGTGGCCTGGTCCATCGTGGCGGCGTCGGGACGATGGGTGTGCGTATTCATGACTTCACCATACCCCCCTAGGGTATATGGTCAAGGCAGTTCGACGCCGAACAGGGCCAACATGGCGAGGGCATCACTGACATCATCGAGGCTGCTGGCGGCAGTTCCCTCGAAGCTCGGGACGGGACGCTGATCGGCTTCCTCCTGGGTGGTGGCCGGGCCGTTCTTCTCGATATCCTCGATCAGCCAGTCCATCTCCTTAATCTCTTTGCGCTGGGCCTTGATGATCTCGTCGGCGAGTTCTCGAACGCGAACGTCATCGATGTCGGCCCGCTCGCTGGTCAAGATGGCGATCGAGTGGTGCGGGATCATGCCCTTCATGTACGCCTGGTCGTCGACCAACGCCTGGGAACGCGAGAGGTACAGCCCACCTGCACCGAGCAGCAGCGCCACCGCCACGAGCACGAGGTTGTAGGCGCGGTTCTTATACATCATGCTGCGCATGAACGCGAACATCACCAGCGCCATGGCGCCGCCCATCAACAGCGCCATGTAGAAGCGCTCCTCGCTCCACCGCACGTGGTCAAAGGCGAAGACGTTGGAGTACATCAAGACGAACATCACCACCGTGGAGGTGGCGATCATCAGCCCGAAGCGTACGTACATCCGCCGCTCATGGGCCTTGTCCCCCTTCTGCTGCTCGGGCTTCTCCCGGTCACTGGGCTCGCTGGCACCGGACGGCTTCTGCGTATGAGGCGATGACATGGGGATTGCCCTTTCCGATGGGGGTCAGTTGCGGTAGTTGATGTCGCTCAGCTCGGCGTCAGACGTCGTCGTCCTCGATCGGAGCGCGAGACATCTCGATGAGCTGACGTAGACAGTGCTGACGAAGTGGCTCGGGAAAGCCCTCTGCGAGCCGGTAGTACACGATCCGGCCCTCCTTGCGTCGTCTCACCAGCCCGGCGGTACGCAGCACCCGAAGTCCGTAGGAGACTGCGTCCTCGCTCACCGACAACGCAATGGCGAGGTCGCCCACACAAAGCTCCTCGACCACGTCAAGCGCGTACAACAGTCGTGCCCGGGTGGGATCGGCCATCAGCGAGAGCACGCTGGTGAGCCGGTCTCCCTCCTCTGCCGACGGCAGGCGCTCGCGGGCCAAGGCAACCCGTCTCGGATCGACCGGGTGCTGGTGCCGGTCGCCGCCACCAGTGTTCTGGTCGGGCGCGTCTACGCGAGCGCGGACCGGATGGTCGTCAGTCACCCCGCGGAAGTACCCGATATCCGTGCGGCTATGCGGATGATGCTCGTCCGGTTGGGTACAGACGTCAGGAGAGCGGCGGATCAAGAGCACCATGCCGGGATGACCCCGCCGCCGTAACCAGAGGAGGAACCGTGGCTCACACCAAGATGCTGGAGGCTTACCCGAAGGACTTGGGCAACATCGACAAGGAAAAGCTGGCCGAGTGCATCGCGGCCAGTTTCGAGTGCGCACAGATTTGTACCGCGTGTGCCGACGCGTGTCTGTCGGAGGACATGGTCGCCGAATTGACCAAGTGCATTCGTACTGATCTCGACTGCGCCGACATCTGCGTCGCCACCGGGAACGCGTTGTCACGCCACACCGGGTACGACGCGAATGTGGCCCGAGCGTTCCTGGAAGCCTGCGCGACCGCCTGCAAGGCATGCGGCGACGAGTGCGAAAGCCATGCCGACATGCACGAGCACTGCCGTATCTGCGCCGAAGCCTGCCGACGCTGCGAACAAGCCTGCCGCGACCTCCTCGCCAATCTGGCGTAGAGGTCGGTCCGGTGACCCTCGTGGCCATAGCTCCACGGCCGGGTGCGTTCGTTCCAAGCCGGCACAAGGGGTCGACCCGTAGGTCAGCGTGGGTCAGGCAGTCCAAACTACGACATACAGCACTGTCTCACCGAGAACCGGAATCATGATCGACGACGCGGGCCCCGGCTGACCGGGCCCGCGTCGCGGCCTCCGCCGCACACTTGGCCGGTCACTGTGCAGTGCAAGCGCGCCCAACATGCTCGCGGTCGCGGCGCGGCATCTGGGTTCCGCTCTACGACGTACTCGCGGGGACGCCTGCCCTCGGAGGTGTGAGGGCCCCATCACCGCATAGGGAACCGCCAACGGTGAACCCGCGGGGCCGGCCCGATCGCCGCTACTCCTTCTCGGTGGCGGCTCCAGATCTGGCACACGAAATGCCACGTCCCCGGCTTCTCCGAACCTGAGTGTCCGCACACACTCGAGGACGTTGCGTATGCTCAGGTTCGTCGCAGAACCGTCAAAATTCGCGCGAACTTCTAAAGAGCGGCCTCGATGGCATCGTTGGTGTAGTAGAGCTTCTTCTCCAGCGGGTGGAGCACCGTCTGGACCTTGTAGGTGGCGTCACCGATGCACCACAGCGCCCGGCCCTTGTCCTGCATCGCCCACCCGGAGACGAGGTCCTGGGCGATCGGACCGAGCCCGAGCATCGAGTCGAGCTCGCGGGCGACACGGGGCTTCTGGGCGCCGAGGATCTTGATGTCGGCCAGCTCGAGGAGGTCCTTGGCGATCATCGCGGCCTGGGAGTCGGCGTCGCCGACCGAAAGCAGGTCGGAGGGCTTGTGGAGGTTGCAGAACTGGATGTCGCCGCCCTTGCGGGCCATACCGCGAGAGAGCCGCAGGTCGGCGTCGAAGCTCGTCACCGCGGCGGTGCCGAGACGCATCTGCTTCCAGACCTCGTCGCGCACGACGATGCGCAGGTCGCCCGGTTCGGCGATCTCCCGCAGGCCGCGGCCCCAGGAGTTCATGCACAGCAGCGCGATGCCCACGGCCTCGTCGCCCAGGCCGTCGAGCCGGGAGAGGCTGAACGACTGGATCGGGGCGCGCCAGTCGACCTCGATGTTGGTGAAGTCGTCGAAGAGGCCGGCCAGGGTGCCAGTGACCAGCTCGCCGAGCGCGTTGCGCAGCAGCCGGGTCTCGTCGAGGAACACGCGGGGGTTCGCATACTCGCAGGCCCGGACGAGCTCCTCGGTGGGGTTGCGGAGCAGGTCCCACAGCCGCGGGATGGTCGTCTCCTGCAGCACCGTGTTGCCAGCGGCGTAGCCGGTGAGGATCGCCAGCGCGTTGCGGACGACGTCCGACTCGTCGGGGCCGAAGGGCACCCGCCGCTCGTCGTCGATCTTCATGGAGCCGACCAGGCCGCGGACCAGGACCAGCCACCGCTTGAAGATGATGGTTGCGCGCCGCTGCGCCTCCTCGGCCGAGAGCTTCTCCCACCCGTCGCCGAGCGGCCCCATGGACAGCGGGTTGACCCGGGCCCAGAAGCCGGGGGCGATGACGAAGGGCTCGACACCGAGCGCGCGGCACAGCGACTCGTACTCGTCCTTGACGTCGCCGGTGACCAGGGTGCGGTAGCCGAACGGCATCATCCGGGTGCAGAACGCCTTGGTGGTGCCGGACTTGCCGCTTCCCGGCTTGGCGAACTGGAAGATGTTGGGGTTGGTCGCCGGCACGTCGTCGCGCAGCACCCACCCGAATGGGTCGCAGTAGAACGAGCCGCCGGAGAGCTGGTCGACGCCCATCTGCGCCCCGGTCGGGGGCAGGGCCGGCGCGGACACGAACGGCCAGAACACCGGCGCCTGGTCGCTGGTCATCCGCCAGGCCTGCGCCGGGGCGGAGGCGGGCGCCCAGCCGCGGCCGCGGCGCGCGGCACCGCGGCGCGGGGCGTACTTGAAGATCCGGGGCTCCTTGGCCTCCGGCGCGAGCGTGGGGATCGTGGGCAGGTCGTGGCCGAAGTCCGACAGCAGGGCGGCCATGTCGCGGCCGCTGCCACGGTTCCGGCGGGTGGTGGTGGGCATCAGGCGTCTCCGCTCCGGGTCAGGCTCATCCCGACGGGGATGGTCGAGGCGGCGAAGCCGACGTCCTGGGCGAGGTCGAGTCGCAGCGGCGCGAACCCGGCGCGACGGATCGAGGCGTCCAGGCGGCGGCCGAACTCGGTGATTCGCAGCGTCTTGGGAACCGTGACGGTGCAGACCGCGTAAGGCCGGACCAGCGCGTTGCCGCGGGCCAGCTTGGCGTCCAGGCCGCGGGCCTTGTGGGCCTCGTCCCGCTGCTTGGCACGGGTCTTGCGGCCGAGCTTCTCATTCATGCCCTCGGCCAGGTCCGCGGCCCACTCGGCGTTGCCGGACTGCCGGTCGGCCTTGGACTGGGACACGATCGGGAAGGCGACGACGAACGAGCGCCGCTCCCCCGACTCGCTGGGGGTGAGGCTCGGCGCGAGTGCGCCCATCGCGACGCCGCGGGTCGGGAGCTTGATGGTGGCGCTGATCGAGTTCCACGCGTCGTGGCTGTAGTGCCGCACCGCCGCGTCGGCGCCCGAGGGGCCAGCCAGCGCCCAAGGCACGTCGGCGTTCACGTTCGGGTCCTTCTCCCGCATGGCGAGGGCCTCGACGATGCTGGCGCGGTCGCCGGGGGCAAACCCGGTCCGGGACGCCAGGGCGAGTTCCGGTGAGGTGAGCCAGCGGACCGACGTCATGCCCATCGGGCCGCGCAGCTGGGCCTCGATCTCGGCCATGAGCAGGTAGAGCTCGCGGCATCGGCCCTCGAACCCGCCACCTGACTCCTTGGCCGACCGGGCGATCCGGGTCTCCGGGACGACGATCGTGACGAACTGCTCGGTGCGCACCGACGCCTGGGTGAGGCCCACCGCGAGGTCGCTATTGACGACCTCGGACAGCTCCGGCGCGTTGCCGCGGCGGTGCTTGGTGACCCACAACTCGCGCTCGGCACCGTCCTCGGGGACGGTGCGGATCATGAACAGGATCTCGTCGATCTTCTCGGTGCGGGCGGCGACGTCGAGCAGCCCGGCCAGCGCCTCGCCGTAGCGGCTGCGCTCCTCGGTGTCCTTCATGCCGATGCCGGGGTGGACGACCGCGGCGGTGACCGCCCAGGTCTTCGTGGCGTCGTCGTGGATCACCCCGACCCGCTGCAGCTGCGAGCCGTGCGGCGGACCGTCGTGGATCTTGATGCCCTGCAGCACCCCGGGCAGGTCGGGGGTGTCGAGGTCCTCAGCGCGACCCTGGGCGGCCTTGGCCCGGAAGGAGGTCCAGCCGAGCAGTCCGCCGACGGCGTACATGCTCGAGGCGAACACCCAGCCGGTGGCCGAGCGGCCCCGGACCGGGATGACGGTGATGCCCAGCAGGAACAGCCAGACCAGCGCGAACAGGAACGCGGAGAACCACGCTCCGCGACTGATCGCCCAGAACGCCGGCAGGCTGGCCAGCGCCAGGAACATCAGCTGGCCTCCGGAGAGGCCGAAGAACCAGCCGATGCGGTCGCGCTGGTAGTCGGCGTAGATGGTCATCGTCGGCTTCCTTCCGGGTCAGTAGGGGTCGATCGGGGTTGGGGGCAGGTGGCGGGGCGCATCGGCTACACCACCACCGGTGGGATCCCGCCGGCGGCCGCACCAGCCCCGCCGGCACCTCCGGCCGCTCCCCCGCCACCGGCGGCGGGAGTCTTGGGCGTCGCTGCGGCTCCCCCGGAACCGCTCTGGCCACCACCCGAGCCGCCGCCCGGTGCGCCACCGGTGGGCAGCGTCGGCGGAGTCGGCGGTGCCGGCGGCATGGGCGGGTTCGGCGGCGGGTCGTCGTCGCCGTTGTCCTGGGAGCCGGGGTGCGTGCCGCTGCTCTGGTCGCCGGACTGGCCACCGGACTGTCGGCCACCCATGCCGCTGAAGTCGGGGCCGTAGGTGCTCTGCCCGACACCGGCCTGGTTGGTCTCGTCCGACATCAGGGAGGTGGCCTTGGCGCCGGCGGAGTTGATCCAGCCCATGCCGGTCGACAGCGCCTGCCCGACCGGGCCGAAGCTGCCAAGCACGCCCTGGGTGGACTTGTTGAACCGGTCGCCGGTCGAGGCCTCGGCGCTCTGCTCACCCGAGGAGCGGCCGTTGCCGTCGGTGGTCGACGCGGCCGAGGAGCCGCCGCCGGCACCGCCGCCGCTGAGCAGGCCCTGGAGGCCGCCCTGGATGGCCATGCCCTGCCGGAACGACGCCCCGCTGGGGGTGCCGGGGTCGACGAAGGCCAGGAGCTTGAACAGGGCCAGCGGCGCGACGACGCTGATCAGGATCGTCATCACCGCCGGCAGGGCGGTGCCGAACGCCTTGGCGGTGTCGTCGGCGAGGTGGGCGGCGACGCCGTTAGCGAACTGCACGCCGATGCCCAGCACCATCACCATCAGCACGGGGGTGAACGCCGCGGCGTGGAACCACCGCAGGCTCTTCCAGAACCAGGAGCGGGTGAAGTCGGTGACCAGCCCGGCCGCCGAGAGCGGGCCGGTTGCGGTCAGCACAAGCAGCGACGCTGCGCGGGTCAGGTAGACCAGGAGGTGCCCGATCGCGGCTAGCCACAGGAAGATGCCGAGGAAGGCGAGGGCGGTGGCCACGCCGGCGTCGGTGATGTCGTCGATACCGAGGCCGCCCAGGGGGTCCCAGTCGGGCCAGGTCTGCACCTTGAGCAGCGAATTCATCAGCGCCTTGGTGATGGCGCCGCACGCGGCGACGATCATCACGCAGTAGCCGAACCAGCAGGCGCAGACCAAGACGAACTGGCCGGCGCCGATGAATGCCCGCGCGAGCCCCTTGCCCTCGCGCTTGAAGGCCGCGGCACCGAGCTGGATCATCGCCAAGATGACCACCAGGGCGAGCGCGAGCCAGAGGGTGAAGGCGTAGACGTCCTTGCCGGGTCCGTCGGCGCGCAGGTCGGGGGTCAAGAACAGCTCGCTGAACGTGAGCACGATGCGCAGCACGAACAGGCCGGAGTTCCAGACCGCGAGCATGGCCGCGGTCCAGGCGTCGGCCGCGGCCTTGGCGATGACGTCGCCGATGGCCTCGAACGGGTTGGGGATGTCGCCGAGGCCCGGGATGCCGCCACCGAACAGGTCGCCGACGTTCGGGAGGCCAGGGATCCCCGGCAGACCGGGGACGCCAGGCAGGCCCGGGAGCCCGGAGAGACCGCCGTCGCAGATCGCGTCGAGGATGCCGCAGCCGTCCGGGAGCAGCCCGGCGGCCCCGTCGAGGACGTCCCCGGCGCCATTGATCAGATTGCCGGCGCCGTCCTTGACCTCGCCGGCTGCGTCTTTGGCGCAATCGATCGGGTCCTTGGCGCAGTCGACGGCGTCACCGCCGAGGTCGCACAGCGCGTCGGGGCCGGGGCAGCCCATCTTGACGTTGCGGGCCGGCAGCTGGTCGCCGGTCTCGACCGTGGCGACGTACGCCGTGGCGGCCGGCGGCTCGGCCGCGGCCGCGGCGGGCGGCTGGATGGCCATGGCCGCCCCGAGGAGCGTGGTGAGGACCAGGACCGCCAGGGCGCCGATGCCCAGCCGGGTCACCCGGTGGAAGAGGTTGCCGGCGGTCACTGGGAGGCTCCGTTGATCGGGATCCAGCCGGCCTGCTTGTACTCCGGGGTGCCGGGCGCGACCGCCTTGGGCTGGCCGGTGGAGACCAGGTGCTCGATGTCCTCATCGCTGCCCTGGACCAGGCGCCAGTCGCTCACGCCGTCGACCTCGATCCACCGCATCAGCTGGGTGCCGGCGTAGAGGCCGTCGCTGACCTTGCCGTTGGCGGTGGTGAGGGTGACGTAGCTGAGCAGGTTCACCGCGTGGTAGCCGGTGTCGAGCTCCTCGAGGGTGTAGGCGATCGGCGTCACGGCGTACGACGCGGGCGGGGGGACGTCACCCTCCTTCGGGACGCCGGCCTGCTGACGGCGCAGTGCGACGGCGTCGCGGGCGCGCTGCTCGAAGACGGCCTTGTCCTCGGGGTTGGCGTACAGGCCGGCGACGGCGGCGGCCTGGTCGTAGTCGAACCCGACCTGCGCCTTGGCGACCTCGACCTGCAGCGCGACCGCGCCCAGGTCGGTCTGCGGGAACCGGGTCGGGTAGCCGTCGACCTGGTCGGCTCCGGTCGGGATCACCACGCCGTCGGCGGGGGCGGTCTCCGGGGCGACCTGGTCGACCGAGACGTCTTGTCCCTGCTGCCCGGTCTGGCTCGAGGAGTCGCCGCTGGTCTTGCCGGTGCCGCCGCTGTCGTCGGCCCGGCCGCGCGCTCCGAGCCAGACGGTGGTCGCCACGAGGGCGGCGATCACCACCAGGACGCCCACGCGCAGCAGGGTGGTGCGGGACTCCCCCATCGAGTCGTTCATGCGGTTGCTCATCTCAGTGCTCCCCTTCGTGGTGTCCGTGGTCGCCGTGGTCTCCGGGGTTGGTGGGTTCGGTGTGGTCGGTGGACCAGGTGCGCCAGCCGGCCTCGTGTGCCAGCTGGGTGCCGGGCCAGGTCGCGGGTGCGGGTGCCGGCGGGGCGCCGGGGGCGACCATCCAGCGGCCGCCGACCCACTGCATGCGCTCGCAGTGCGCGAAGGCGATCTGGCCTTCGGACTTGTAGGTGGCGCTGACCTTCATCAGCACGCAGACCGTGGCCCAGTCGGGGCCGTCGGTGCCCTTGACGAGCGCGGCGGCCGGCTCCAGCGACACCGAGGCGTTAGGGTCCTTGACCTCGCCCATCCCGGTGCTGGAGAGGAACGCGCGGACGCTGGCGGTGATCCACCAGTCCTCCGCCCGGGCCCCGCCGGGCAGCGCCCAGGCGTTGTAGACCTCCTCGGCGGTGCTCAGGCTCATCGACTGGAGCACCGCGAGGTCGATCTGGGCCAGCTGGCCGATCGCGCCCTCCGGGGTCTGCGGGAACCCGGTCATCACGAACGCGGGCCCGTTGGCGCCGGTCCCGGTCGGGATCTTGATCTCCGGGGCCTTGGCGCTGGTGGTCCCCGGGTGTGATGCCGGGAAGGCCGCGCCCTCGGGCACGGTCAGCATCAGCTCGGCCGCGATCTCATCGCGATGCGCGGCACCGCGGGCCACCATCGAGCGCTCGGTCTCGCCGGTGGCCACGCCAGTGTTCGCGCTGGCCTCGCCACCGACACCGGAGACCGCCAGGTAGACCGCGTACACGAGGCCGCCGAGCAGGAGCACAGCCACGGCGACGGCGGCGGCCAGGATGCCGAGCAACCGACGCCGGCTCCACTCGCTGGTGCCTTCTGCCTTCTTCGTGGCTGCGCGCCGCATCAGATACAGCCTCTGCCGAGGATCCCGTTGAGCATGCCCGGCAGCACCAGGTAGGCGATCGCGCACGCGAACACGACCACCACCGAGATCACACCCACCTTGGAGGCGTGCGGCAGGGAGAACACTCGCCCGGCGATGATCGCACCGATCGCGATGATGATGCCGAGACCGAACAGGACGATGACGCCCCACAGCACGTAGCTGGTGATCTCGTTGGTGGGCCCGACAGCACCCGGGGGCGCCTTCGGGCAGACAGCCATCACAGTGGTTGCGGTCGCGGTCATGACGTCCATGGGCGGACTTACCTTTCGGGTTGCTGACCCGGACGGGTCAGGCGCTTTCGCTGGTGTCGGTGGACAGGTGTTGGGGCTCGAGCAGCTGACGTGCTGCCGAGACCAGGGGGGCCGGGACGGGCCGGGAGTCCAGGCCGTTGACCGCGAGGTCGCGGTCCTCGGGGATCTCCACGCACCGGTCCGCGCCGAGGGCGCAACGTACGGCGGGGCCGCCGGCGTGCTCGAGGCCGCGGGGCCACTTCTTGCGGCGCGGGCCGCGGATGGCGAGGGTGATCTGCTCGGGCTGCCAGTGGCCAGCGAGGAGGTCCATGACAACACCGGCGCGGCGCATCCCGGGGACGGTGGCGGTGGTGACCAGGACGACCTGGTCGGCGGTGCGGACGGCCTCGGCGAGCCAGCAGTCGGTGGCCAGCAGCTGGCCGGCCTCCCACCCGATGTCGAGAATGGTCAGCTGGGCGTCGTGCTCGGCGTCGGTGGGCAGCGGGACCTCGTCGACGCCGGCGAGGACCTCGCTGGCGCGCTCGAGCAGGACGTGGTCGCGCTTGCCCTGCCGCCAGTCGGTCGGGTGCAGGCCGAGCTCGGCGGTGCTGGCCGCGGCGAGGCCGGAGGCGGTGACCGAGCAGCACTCGATGACTCGGACTGGGGCGGCTGCAGCGAGGCCGGTGGCCAGGGCGACGGTGCTCGCGCCGACTGAGCCTGCGGACCCGATGACGGGGATGGTGTGCTCGCCGTCGGCCGGGGTCCAGTTTGCCTCGGCGGCGGTGCCGCGGCCGCGGGGACCCTTGCCGGCGCCGGGGCCGGCGCGGAACTCGCCGGCGTTCAGTGCCTGCCAGGCGCGCTTGAGCTCGTCGACGCCGACCGGTCGGTTCGAGGTCTGGGTGCTCACTGGGCCTCCCCGATGGTGCCGCGGCGGAACTCGAGCGCGGCGCGTACCTCAGCCGGGGTCAGGGTCGCCAGCTCCGCCTTGGCGGCCTGGACTTCGTGCAGCTGGGCGACGCAGCCGGTCAGCTGATCGATGGCCTTTATCTCGCGGCCGGCGATCGCGAACAGCTCGGCGATCTGCTCCGGCGTTCGGGTCTCGCCGTCGTGGGTGTTTGTCATGGACTTCACCACCTCCAGTCGCCTATGTGTTGCGGGGCGGTGCGAGCGATCACTTCCGGGCTCATTCGGCATGGCCGAACTTCCTGGGGGCGGCCGCGGCGAGGGCGCGGACGGTGCGCGAGCCGTGGCGGCGGACGGTTGCCTCCGAGACCCCGATGCGGGGCGCGACCCGGCTGGAGACCTCGTTGCTGAGGAGGCCGCCGTAGCCGCGCGCCAGACGCCGGGTCTGGACCCGGTCTGCCTCCTCGACCAGGCACAGCAGCAGGTACCGGTCGGCGGGGCTGATGACCTCGTGGTCGCACGCCCAGGCGAGCAGCTCCAGGAGCTCCTCGGTGGCCGTGGGCTCCTCATGCTCGGGTCCAGCGTCGGCGAGGATCTCGGGGCGGTGGAACAGCGCGCCGGCGGCCCGCTCGGTGGACATCTCGGCGGAGTAGCCGGCGCCGCCGTCGGCGCTCGTCAGGTCGCCGGCCGAGAAGGACTCGACGAGGGTCGTGTTCGCCCAGGTGCGGTCGGCCCGGGAGACGTAGAAGAAGTCGCCGACCTCGCGGAGCACGCCGACGCGGGTGTTGATCAAGATGTTGGCCGCGACCTTCTGGAGCCGGCGCCACTTGAACGTGCGGACCTCGATCCACAGCTGCGAGGCCACGAGTTCGTCGACCCGCTCGACTGCTGACCAAGCGCCGGACATGATCGGCTGGCTGTCGCGGAAGACCTCGCGTGGCGGGAGGGTGCTTAGCCAGCCGGCGAGCCGGCAGGCGCCGGGCAGTAGGCACTTGGCGAGCGCGGCCGCAGCGGCGATGTCTTCGCCGCCGTCGGGGGCCGCCAGCATTGCCAGAGCGAGGAGGACCTGGTCGGAGGTTTCGTGGTCCACCGTCGGTAGGCAGGAGCGGAGGTCGTCGAAGTTGTCGACCACGCCGAGGCGCGGATCGGTGGCCACCCAGGCCGGCCACTTCTGGCGGGCCTGGTCGAGCAGTTCGCTGTTGTCGTCGAGGCCGAGCTGGTCGCCCACACTCATCGCGCTCGCTCCTTTCGTCCGTGGCTGAGCACGGCAGAAAGGTCGCGAGCGGGCGTGCCCGCATCCGTCCCCCCAAACCCCTGATTTCGAGGGGGACGCCTGCTCGACGGGGATACGGCCGTTGCGTTCGCGCAGGTCAGAGGGGGGACGCCCCCGTCCCCCCGAAACATGAAAAAGCTCCTGGCCGACCCTTGCGCCGCCTTCTCATGTCGAGATGCAGCGAGCTTCTCCAAACGAGCTTGATGGTTTTTTCAAGACTGGATCGCTCGACATTTGAGGCCGAGGTATCAGCTGGCAAGTCAAGTCGTTGGGCCACGCGCGGGCGATCTGCCCGCGTGGCCGAAGATGTCGGCATGCGCGCATGGCGTGGGACCGCGCAGGACGCCGCTGCGAACGCCGGGGAAGTCTCAGAAGCGGTCTGCAGGTCTGCAGGTAAGCGCTACGGTGGCCTCTCCATGAGGGGCAGCCTCGAGCAACAGGCCCACTGCGGAGGAGGACGCGTGAGGGACACTCACTCCGCTGCCGGCCCGGCACTGGGCTACCAGTACCAAGCCGACTACTGCCTCTACGCCCTCATTAGGGACGGTGGCCCTGGAAGGTCCATCAGCCTGGAGATGCACGACGATGTGGCCTGGGACGACAGTGGGACGCCCGCCGAGCTGCTCCAGGTGAAACACAGCGTCAACGCCGCCGGCGGACTGGGAGACGCCTCGGACCGGATCTGGCGGACTCTGAAGTCTTGGATCGACAGCGGCAATCCCGGTGACGCGGACGGGCCCACGTTCTGCCTCGTGACCACGTCGACGGCATCACAAGGCTCCGTGGCGCACATGCTGCGGGACGCGTCACGCGATGCCGCCGGGGCGGCGGCCGCTCTGCGCAAGGTGGCTGCAGAGAACAATGCCAAGGAGACGGCGGCAGCGCGAGCCGCGTTCAGCAAGCTCTCGGTCCCAACCCAGAACGCCTTCATCGCCCGCATCCGGGTCATGGACAGCGCGCCGAATGTCCTGGACATCGACCAGGTCATCCGGGGCGAGCTCTGGCGCCACCTCCCTGACGCGCCCGACAAGCAGGACGACTACATGGCACTTCTGTGGGGTTGGTGGCGCAGCCGGGCCGTCGAGATGCTGAGCCGGAGGTACTTCCCGGAGCGAGATCTCCGCGAGGTCGTCACCGCAGCGGAGCTGACAAGCGAACTGACCAGGCTGACCGTCGCGTTCAGCGAGCACGGGCTTCCCGAGTACGACGACCTCGACGTCGATGACGGGCACGAAGCGCTCCGAGGCCTCGAGCATGAGGTCTTCGTCCAGCAGCTCGGCTTCCTCGACTACCCCGTCAACACTCGCACCGTCCGTCGCGCGATCGTCGACTACCACCGCGCAGTGTCGAGCGAAGTCCGGTGGCTCGAACGCGACTTCCTACGAAGCGACGACGTCCGGCGGTACGAGCGACGCCTGTGCGAGGCGTGGGATGTCGCGTTCGGCTTCATGGTCGACGAGCTTGGCGACTCCAGCACACCGGAGCGACGCGTCGAGTCAGGGCGCAAGCTCCTCGCACAGATTCTGACGAGCGAGCCGCTGCGCATCCGCACTCAAGTCGACCAGGACTTCTATTACCGCGGCAAGCACCACATGCTGGCCCAGGAGACGACCGTCGGCTGGCATCCAGAGTTTCGAGACCGGCTCGAAGAGCTCCTGGTCGCAAAGGAGGCGACCGCGTGAGCATGGGTCCGGAGAATGGGTCGGACGCAGTCCTCCACAGCCAACCTGACGTCGACACGGTGACCACCGTCTTGCCGCCGTGGCCGGAGCGGTCTCCGGTTCCAGCGATCATGTTCAATCCCGCGCTCACCGCGGTCATCCTCGCCGCCGCCGCCAACCAATACGAGAGCGCGAGTGGGTTCCCGATGCCGTGGCCGATGAGCTTCCTAGTGCCTCCGATCGTGCTGCACGAACCGACGCGTGACGTCCTGCCCAAGACCAGCAGGACCAGCCTGCCGAAATGGGTCGCGGACCAGGTCGTCCTGACGGCGGGGTTCCCCGCGCGTGCTAAGCACCTGGCGCCGTATGTGCGTGAAGGCCTCCGGTTCGGATTGCGCGAGAACATGCTGGACCTCGTTCTCCAGGGCACGGCCATTCAATGCACCAAACTGCCGAAGACGACTACGAAGGCGCCGGGCGACTTGGCGCCCATCGTGCGCGGGGCCGGCATGCTGGGCCGCATCTTTGCTCGCACCGGTGACGCGGCGAGCGTATTCGCAGCCCTCAGGGTGCAGCCGTAACGGACGCCGAAAGGCCCGCGAGTCGCTTGGTCACAGCCACACCTTGCCACGCCGGCGCACGCGCCGAGCGCCCGGAACACCCGTCTCGGCACCATCAGTTCTGGCACGCTGTGACCGTGCAACTGGTCTCGCTGGCGCTCTACTCGCGAAACGGCGAGCGTGAAGTCATCCCGTTTCAACTGGGCAGGTTGAACGTCATCACTGGGCAGTCTAAGACCGGCAAGACGGTACTGGTGAAGCTGATCGACTACTGCCTGGGCCGGAGCGACGTACCGGCCTCTGCAGGAGGCGTGGAGCGAGCACTGGGGTGGGTCGGGGCGCTGTGGCAGTTCGCGGACGGCGGGCGCGCCTTTGTGGGTCGCCCTATCCCTGCGGGGAGCGCCGCGGAGAACACGGAGGTGATGCTGGTCATCGGAGACGGCCACCTCACTCCAGTAGACCCCGGCGCACTCGCGCCCAACACCAACACAAGAACAATGCGGCTCGAGCTCGGTTCTCGTATCGGCATCACCGAGAGCCAGATCGACCCGCCGGCCGGCGCCGTTCGAGAGCCGCTCCGCACCCATCTCGGCCATGCCGCCCTTCTGTGCGTACAGAACCAGGACGAGATCTCGAACTCGATGCGACTCTTTCACCGCTCCGGGCAACGGGGCATCGACGAGGCGCTGCGCGACACCATTCCGTACTTCCTCGGCGCGGTGCCCCCTGACCAGGCGCTGTTGAAGGCGACACTGCGCCAGGAGACGCGGCGCCTGCAGCGGCTTGAGCGAGATCTTCGCGAGGCCGACAGCGCGTCGAAGGAGATCGACGAGGATTTGCGGTCGTTGTTGACCGAGGCGGTGGAGGCGGGCCTCGCAGAGCAACCCGACCCGGGCGAGGGCCTGACCCGGCCGGAACTGATCAGTCGTCTCCATCAGGCTGCCCGGGGCCAGGTGACTGCGCCTGGCGAGTCGGTCACACGCCAGCAGGACTCACGGCGTCGCGACCAGGCGGAACTGGCGATCGCAGAGGATGAGCTCGACCAGTTGATGCAGCAGCGTTCTCTCCTTCTCGAGGAAACGGAGGGTGGCAGCGCGTACGCCGACGCTCTCGACGTCCAGCTCGGCCGATTGACCAGCCTCAACCTTCTTCCGCTTGACTCCGAACAAGAGGGGGCGGGCGCCGAGGCTTCGGAAGTCTGCCCTGTCTGTGGAAGCTCGCAGGCGAACCCCGACCCGTCTTCCGCGCAGATGCGAGCTGCTCTTGATCAGCTCAGTGACCGGCTGCGGAACGTGCGCACTGCCAGCCCGGCGAAAAGCGCCGCCCTGGACCGGCTGAATTGGCGCATCGAGGAGGCGCAGGCCCGCGTTCGCCAAGCACGCAGTGTCCTTGAGGCGAGCTTCGGTGCGGACGCGACGGTCGGACGAGCAGCCATTCGTCGGCAGGACTTCACACGCGGCCGCATCGACGCCATCCTCGCCCGGGCGCCGGAGGCAGACGACACGCACAGAGACGCGCTGCGCGAGCGCATCACGCTTGCCGAACAGGCCGTCGCGGAGCTCACGCTGCAACTCTCGGACGACACCGCGCGCGAGCGCCTCAATTCGCGTCTGCTCGCCGTCGGTCGGGACCTGACCGCCTACGCCCGGAGGCTCGAACTCGAGCACTCCGAGCAGGACGTCCGCATCGACCTGGCGCGGCTGACTGTCATCGCTGACGTCGACGACAACCCCGTCCCTCTGCACCGCATCGGCAGCGCCGAGAACTGGATCGGGTACCACATCGCGGGCCACCTCGCACTGCACCAGACCTTCATCCGCCACGAGCGGCCTGTCCCGCGCCTCCTCGTCATCGACCAGCCCTCGCAGGGCCACTACCCGTCCGAGGTCGCCAAACGGTCGGGCCGCGCCGACACCGACGTCGACGAACTCGCAGTCCGCAGGCTCTACGAACTCATGAACGAGTTCACCGAACAGAACCCCGGCCAGTTCCAAATCATCGCAGTCGACCACGCCGACATTGACCGCGACTGGTTCCAGAACGCCGTCGTCGACAACTGGCGCGGCCAAGGCAAGGCCTTGATACCCGCAGCCTGGCTGCCCGCTCAGCGGTAGCGCCCAACTCAGAGCACGGCGCGCCCACTGAGGCCCCTCGACCCATCAGGACTTCGTGAGTCCGACAGTGCGCGAGCTGGCAACGCTGGTCGCGCAAGTTGACCCAAGTACTTAACCAACCCGTCGCGACCATGCAAGTTGCGTCCAACTTCCCCACGGCGGATTCGGAAACGTTGACTGCATCTCGACATCTCATGCGGCGGTCGAGCGGCCCCGAACGGCAGTCGACGCG
Organism: Nocardioides sp. Arc9.136; assembly: GCF_030506255.1. Lineage (NCBI taxonomy): Bacteria > Bacillati > Actinomycetota > Actinomycetes > Propionibacteriales > Nocardioidaceae > Nocardioides > Nocardioides sp. Arc9.136. The sequence goes on from NZ_CP113431.1 coordinate 2,366,643, forward strand.
GCGCCGGTCCGGCGCCTGCGCAGCTTCTCCCGGCGGGGCCGCCGTGAGTTCCTGGATCGCCTGCGCTGCTCGATCGGCCGTTCTCTCCTAGGCCCCGCAGCCCCAGGTGACCCGAGACGCCTGGGCTTTCCCCTTCGCAAAGGCGGCCCGCGCAGGCCGGATACTCGCCGCCGGCCGGGGCTCGATCCGGGGCCCTTGGAACGAGAACAGGTCCCCGTCCTGCTCCGAGGACGGGGACCTGTCTCCTGTGGTCGCTGAGTGACTACCGACCACTCACTGCGTCAGCACCTGGGCCTCACCGATGCGGATCGGCAGCTCGTCGGTGGTGAGGTCGAGCTCGATGGTTCCGGACTGACCTCCGCCGGCCCACTCGACGACCCAGTGGCTCGTGGCGGTGACCTGGTAGGCCCCATCGGGCTGGTCCGTCGACATCTTCTCGTAGCGGTGCCCACACGTCGGCGAGTCCTGCTTGCCGTAGTGGTCGGCGTACGGGGTGCCCTTGCCTGTGCAGGTCACCGTGGTCCCGTCGCCCATGTTCCAGACGATGCTGGAGACGCTGGCGGTGGCACTGACCGACACCGACCCTTCGCTGGCCGACGCAGTGAGCGGACCGAACGTGTCGTCCGTCGGGCTGTCGACCCACATCCACACCGGCAGCCCGACAAGGCCGACCCGGTTCGGACCCGATTCGGGGACGATGCCGATCTGGATGGGATCCAGGTCCATCGAGGCGATCGCGCGCTGAGCGAGCACCACAGGGTCGATGGTGACTTCTTCGCCGGTCTGCACCCACGTGTACTCCCAGGACGATCCGGGCGGCGGGAAGTAGCAGACGTGCCAGGCGCCGTCTTCGTTCGTCTGGCCCGCGGGCGGCTGAAGATCCTCGCCCAGCTCACCAGCCGAAGGTCCGATCCAGCACTCGTGAAGGCTGCTCCACACCGACCCTCCGGGGCCGGTGCACGGAATCTCACTCCCGTTGTAGTTGCAGGTGGAGGAGCCGCCGGTGTCGTCCCCGTCACCGCCGTTGCCGCCGTTGCCGCCGTTGCCGCCGTTGCCGCCACCATCATCCTCGTCCTCACAGACGACCTCGCCCGTCTCCTCGTCGACGTCGCAGCCGTCAGCGTTCGCCGAGGGTGCCACTGCGACCACGACCACGAACGACGCACCGAGCATCGCCAGCAGAGCGATAATGCGCCTCAGCATGACTCCTCCCACAGGAGGTCAGATTCGGTAACCTTCCACGCGCCCTTGTCCTTGACGAGGGTGTACTTGACGGGCACTGGGTTGCGGAGAGGGTTGCCGTCAGGAGTGGTGTAGTCGGGCGTCCGCACCTTCCCCTTCACCTTCACGGTTACTCCTGAACGGTCCTCGCAGTCCGTGATCTCGATCGAGCCGCCGCGATTTCGCGGGTCCCCGAGCGTGTGGACGTAACTGCCGGTTTTCGTGACGTCGGCAATCTTCATGTCGACGACCGCTTCCTGCAGCTCAAGAAACTCTTCACCCGTCGCGACCGGGTTGAGGGCTTTGAAGTCGATCGTCCGCTTGCGGTGGGCAAGGTCGCTCACCTCGAGGTACTTCGTCAGCTGGGCCGCCGCCTTCTCCTCCGGTGTCTTCGGAGTCGGCGTGCTGGTGGGTGTCGGCGAGGGGGATTGGCTCGGGGTCTCCTGGACCGTGGGCTCGGTGTCGTCGCCGCCGCAGCCCGTGAGGGTCAGGGCGAGGGCGAGGGCTACTCCCCCGAGCGCGGAGTGGTGCTTCCTCATGTGGCGTCTCCCTCCTGTGGTGGGCGACGCCATGACTGACCGCTGGCTGACGTCGTTAGCAATGTGCTCGAGGTGTTCTTCGGCTGCGTCGACGAGCTCGGCCGGCAAGCCGTTGTCGGCGGGGGCGATGGACTTCTTGTCGGCGTTGTAGAGCGCGCGGATGGTGTTGCGCACGAACACGGCCCGCGCGACGCGGCGGGCGTCGAGGTCGGGGCGGTCGCCGCCGGCCGCGACGTATCGGCCTGTGAGTTCCTGGTCGAACGTTGTCATGTGCTGGTGCTCCCTTCCCGAGTCAGCTCGCGAGCCAGCCGTGTGTACGGATGATGGTCTTCGTGCGCTCCGACAATTCCATGGGTGCGTCGCCGTCGTCGGACCGGTTGCAGATCTCTTCGCGCAGGATCCGGTCGGCCTCGAGCTGGTCGCCCTCTGCCTTCATGACGTGGGCCAGGCACAGTCGGGTGCTCTCGCCGTCGGGGTCGGCGCGGTTGGCGACGTAGGCGGCGGAGCGGGCATTGATCAGGTCACCGGCCGCGAGCGCCTCGGTGACGACGATGAGGGCGACGTCCGCGATCCACCCGCCCGCCATGAGGTCGACGCGGTCAGGCTCGTTGGCGAGCCATGCCCACCCTTCCTCGCGCAGCTGACTGAACGGTTGGGCCTCCCCGACGAGCTCGAGCGCAGTGCAGAGGTCGGCGACACCCTCGGCGCCGCCTCGACTCTGCCCGCGCTTGCGGAGGCGGATGAACAGATCCAGGTCGACGAGCAGGCCGTCGTCGACCTGGTAGACGTTGACCCCGGTGAGCTTGGCGGCCGGTGCCTTGTCCGCGTAGGGCAGGTGGTCCTCGCCGGTTCGGGGGTTAGGACCGAGCCAGTCGCGGACGATGTTTGTGTAGTCGCGCACCTTGCCGTCGGAGATGGAGAACGCCTCGCGGATCTGCTCGCGGGTAGCGCCGTGCTTGCGGTGCAGGGCGAGGAACGAAAGGAGTTCGGTGAAGTAGGGCTTGCGCTTGGCGAGTGCCTTGCCGTGGGTGCGTGCGGTGACCGGGCCGAGCATGGTGAGGCGCGGGCGGTCGCAGTTGGACGAGAACCAGTCGGCGATGTCGTGGTCGAGGGTGGGGTCCTTCTCCTCGACCTCGGCGCGGACGTGGGCTGGCACCTTCGGCGCCAGCGCCTCGAGGTCCTCCTGCACGATCGCGCTCTCGCGGATGTACTCCTCGTCCTCGCCCTCGAGCAGGGAGGATAGGGGCTCGTCGACGGCTCCCTCGGGGGTGTTCCGGGGCAGGGTGTACTCGTGGCGCAGAGCTCCGGAGGAGTCGGTGTAGGCCTCCCAGCCGTCGGTGGCGGTCTCGTCCGCGGGCGTGTCGACGTACTCCGGGGTCTCGCTCTGGGCGTAGACCAGGGCGCAGCCGCGGGCCTCGTCGCTGGTGAGGCCGACGGCGATGAGGTTGAGGCCGACGTGCTCGAGGACGACGCGACCGGTCTTGGTCATGTGCAGCAGCGCGCCGGGCGTGTTCGGACGTTCGCCGGCAACGACGATGGAGATCGCGGACTGGCCGACGTGACCGTTGACCAGTTGCAGCAACTGCTCGAGATCGTCGGGGTCTCCGGCTGCGGCGTCGAGGAGCAGCATTCTGGCGGGCCAGGTGTCGTCGTCGACCCTGCCGGTGCGGGCCGTGGACACGTCAGTGTCGTGTCGCTTCGCCCGGTCGACCGCGGTCACCGCGGCGGCGAGGATCTCCGCGGTCGCCGGCGTCGCGGCCGCCCCGGTCGGGTAGTAGTGGATCCGCTCGTCCATGGCGACGATCTCCTCGGCCACGCCGATGCAGTCGACCTGGACGCGGCGCGACCAGGGGTTGACGGCCAGCTGAGCAGCGAGGTGGCGGGCGAAGTCGCGGCCGTAGGTGGGGTCGCCGCTGATGGTCAGCGTGGACAGCTCCTCGCAGTTCAGCAGCCAGGTCTCGCCGGTGTCGCTCATGCCGATGGTGGCCAGCAGCGGGTAGGGCGGCTCGACGTTGCCGGTGTCGGGGCCGAGGTCCTCCACCGCGGTGTCCGTGCTGACGTGCCAGTGGGTCTGGTCGGGGCTGCCCACCCAGGGACCCGGGACGGCGGCCGGGGCGCTCAGGTGCAGCGTCAGCTTGCCCTTCCCGAGCTCGACGGCCGCCAGCGGCGGCATCGTGGTGCCCTGGGCTCCGACCGCGGCCGCGAGACGCCGCAGGGCCTCGTCGGCGAACTCCACAGTGGCGGCCGCCGCGGCACCGGTCGCGTTCAGCGTCATCTCCACCGGCGCCAGCTCGGGCGGCGGGGCGGCGATCGCTCGACCCGGCGGCCGGTTCCGGTAGGCGGAGCGCCGACGAGACCGCAGAGCAATCAGCAGTGCCCCGGACAGCAGCACGCCCCCGCCGGTGAGACCGGCGAGGACCCAGGGCGCCTCGAGGATCGAGTCGACGGTGTCGTCGACGTGGTCGATGTCGGCGGCCGGCGCCGTCGGCTCCTCCGCCTGCGGGAGCTCGGGCGCGGCGGTCTCCGGGGCCTCGGTCTCGGGGACCGGCGGCGTCTCTTCGGCCGGCGGGTCGACCGGCTGCTGCTCGGTCTTGGGTTCGGCGGGGGTTTCGGGCTTGTCCTCGCGAGGTTGCGGCTGCTGCTGCCGGTCGTCGTGACCGGCCGGTGTTTGGGCTCCGGGGATGTTGAGCTTCCAGCCGACGTCGATCACGTCGGGGTCGGCGAGGTGGGCGCCGCCGGGCTGGGTGATGCCAATGGACGCGTTGTAGATCTCCGGCCACCGATCGGCGTCGCCGAGCTCGTCGTGGGCGATGTCGCTGAGTGTGTCGTTGGGCTGCACGGTGTAGGCGTGCCGGTTGGTGTTGTAGGGCGCTCCGTCGTCCGGGGCGGGCAGCTTGAGCACCCAGCCGGGCTCGAGGAAGCTGGGCCGGGAGCCGAGGAGCTCGCGGTTGAGCTCGGCGATCTCCTTATAGCGCGCGCCGTCACCGAAGTGGTCCTCAGCGATCGACCACAGGCTCTCCCCCGGCTTGACCGAGTGATTGACCGTCGCGCGCTCCTGCTTCGCCTCGACCTTCACGCCGTGCTGGGCGAGCGTCTGGTCGACGGTCCCGGCCCGGACATGGCCCACCGCCGCCGGCGCGGACGCGGCGGCCGGGCCGGCGTTGGCAGCCTGAGCGGCGATCGGCGCTGCGATGAACAGCAGGGCAGCGAGTCCGATCAGTCCGTGGGCCGCGGCCTGCGGGCGACCAAGACCCGGCAGCTTGGGCGCCTCGACCCTGCGGAGCCGGGCGATGGTCTCCACAACCAGGCTGAGGGTCATGAAGGCCCACGCGGCCCAGCCGATCACCTTGAACAGGCCCAGGATCAGGGTGCCGTCGTCGGGTGCGAGGAGTGAGTCCTTAACGCTCTCCCAGCTCGGCGCCTGGTCGGGGATCGGGTTGGCTCCGATCGCGAGGAAGAGGGCCGGCAGGCCGATGATGATGCCGAGGACGGCGACCATGGCGAGGAGCCCGGTCAGCCGCTGGCGCAGGGTGGGCGTAGTCATCGTTCGATGCCTCCTTGGGCGCGGATGAGCCGTGCAGACGCCTCCCCGGTGACCCTCATCGAGTCCAGCCCGACGATCCCGAGGAACTTGCTGTCGTAGGTGTCGGTGGTGCGCACGATCAGGGTGTCGCCGTTCACGACGGTGACGCTGCCCTCCACGCCGGCGGCGTTGAGGTAGCCCTGCGCGGCGGACTTGGCGGCGTTGATGTCGACGCGGAGCTCCTCGCCGCGGAGGGCGGTCGAGCCCTGGACCCCCTGGGCGCCGGTGCGGGCGGCCTGGGCCGCGGCACTGCGGGCCTGCTGCTGGGCGTGCACCTTGCCGCCGAGGTCGACGGTCATCCCGACCAAGATGATCATCACCAGTGACGCGGTGGTGAACCAGACGCTGATGGCGCCGCGCTCGTCGCGCTGTCGCCGAATCTGGTGCCTCATCATCGGCGCTCCCGGTATGCGTCGACGGGGCTGCTCGCGGTTGCGGTGATCGTGCGGGTGCCGGGTACGCCCGGGATGCTCAGGTCCGACAGGTTGACCGTGCAGGTCACCGTGACGTTCACCTGGGCGGTGTTCCCGATCGGTGCGTTGAACGCCGCAGCGTTGACCGTGATGTTCGTGCTCGTGCAGTTCACGTCCTGGTCGTGCAGGCTGCTTGCGGCCGAGGACCTGCCTGCGGCGATCGCCTCGCTCTGGGTTCGCTCGATCGAGGCTGCCCGTGCTGCCTCGTACGCGGCTGCTTCCACGGACTGTTTGGCGATCTCGACGCGGCCGCCGAGGATGATCATCGCCACGAACAGCCCGAAGGCCGGGACGCCGATCGCGGCCTCGATGGCCACCGTCCCGCGCTCGTCCCGGCTGCGGTTGAAGGCGCGTGCCCAGATGCTCTGCCCCATCATTCGGTGAGCCTCTCGACCGGGACGCTGGCGTTCTGGCTGACGGTCACGTGCCAGCCGGGGATCACGCTCATGGACTTGCCGGTGACGGTGATCGTGGCCGTTGTCGTGGTCCGTGCCCCGGAGACGCTGGTCGACGTCATCACGTCGGATCCGCCGGCGTCCTGGAGGAAGCCGTTCGCGGTCGCCACTCCGGACTCACGGCTGCCGTTCTCGCTGCCCGCTTCGCGTGCGCCCTCCTGCGCGGCCGCGAGCGCTACTTCGCGGGCGTGGTAATACAGCGCGCCCTGGACACCGAGGAACATCACCGCGAAGAGCGCCGGCATCAGGAAGACCATCTGGATGGCCACTGAACCGCGCTCGTCCCGACGTCGGCGGCGAGAGCTGGAGAACATGGACGACCTACTTGATCTTTCCGGCCTCGCTGGTCACGAACGCCCTGATCGCGGCGACGACGATGCCGACGATGAAAATGACCGCGCCGGCCCAGATGACCTGCTCGATCGTGACCGAGCCGCGCTCGTCGGGTCGGTGCTTGACGATGCGGTCCTCCATGCTGGCGATCACGGCGAGGGCAGTCACCTGGAGGGTGATGAAGAGCTTCAACATCGGGGTGTTCCTTTCTGGGTGGTGGAGTTCGTGGTGTCCCGGGATTGACGTCGGTGTTAGGTCGCGAATCGGAGCATCGACGGGGTGACGAGGATCGCCATGAAGACGATGCCGAGCAGGCTGGCGGGGATGTACATGCGCTCGGAGACGGCGTTGGCCTTCCCGAGTTCGGCGCTGAGCATCGCCGAGCGGAGTGCGGCGGCGCGGGCGCGGAGGTTGTTGTAGATCTGGGCGCCGTCCTGGCCGGACTGCTGCATGATGTCGGCGAGGTCGTCGAGCTCGGGGACGCCGAGGTCATCGGCGAGGCCGTGCAGGGAGTCCCAGGGGGCGCGGGTCATGTAGCGGGCGCGGCGCAGCTCGCTCTCGATCCGCTTGAACACCCAGGTGTCGCCGACCTCGGCCGCGGAGCGCAGCGCCTGCTGGCCGCTGGAGCCGTCGCGGACTCCGGTGGCGACCATGTCGATGTAGGCGCCCAGGGCTCGGTTGAACTCGATGCGGGCCTTCTTGGCGTCGTCAGTGGCATTGTAGTTGGGCATGAACCAGAACAGTGCGGCGAGCCCGAGCGACCCGAAGGTGGGGATCGCGAACGGGAGCGGGAGCCCGATCAGCGCGAAGAACGCCGCGAACAGCGGCGGCATCGCCAGGCCGAGCAGCGCCCAGACGACCTTCTCGCCGTAGAACCTGGTCTCGCTGATCTGGAGGATGGCCAGGTCCTTGCGCGGCGTGTGTGCCCACGCTCCCCCGGGCAGGTTCTTGATCGCCCACACGCCGATCCGGTCGACGAGCGATCCGGATTCGGTGCTCTCCTCGACGTCGAGCGGGCCGGCTCTGCGGCGGGGCACGACGTGGCCGGGCGAGAGCCGGTCCAAGGCGTCGGCGAGGTCGGGGTCCGACGGAACCAGGCGCCACACGAGCAGGGCAACAGCGAGCCCGAGGAGGGTGCCGCTGGCGAGCGCGAGCTGGAGGCCCGTCATGCGAGTGCTCCTTCCTTCTCCCCGCGCGCCGCCCGGTGCGCCGCTCGGTGCGCGTCGCGAGCCTGGAGGTCGAGGAAGCGCGGGAGCGGCTTGGCTACCGCCATCCGGCGCATCCACAGCAGCGTGGCCACGTAGGCGGTCAGCAGGACGGCAAGGATGACCTGGCCGAGCGGGCTGCCGTACGGCTCGATGTAGTCGCCGGTGAGGGCGAGCATGCCCAGGACGCCGAGGGTGATCACGGTGACCGTGCGGGCGGTGGTGCGCGGCTTGGCCTGGTCGGCGGCGATCTGGCGGCGGGCGCGCACGTCGGCCGCGACGGTCTCGGCGAGGGCGTCCAGCGCCTTGGCCAGGCCGGCCTGCCCGCGACCGCTGGCGGCGAGGATTAGCTGGCTGGCCACCACGTCGCCGGTGGAGTCGTTGAGGTCCTCAGCGAAGGCGCGCAGCACGTCCTCGGTGGTGGCGGTGTTGTTCCAGAGCCGAGAGACCATCAGGCCGACCTCGCGCTCGATGGGCGCCGGCACCGACTGCAGCGACTTGATGAGAGCCGAGCGCAGCGACTGTCCGGCCGTGAGCTTGCCGGACAGTGACCGGGTCCACTCCTCGAGCGCCTCGAGCTTCTCGACGCTCGCGGCCGCCGGCGGGGGCGTGAGCAGCAGCGGGATACCGACGAACGCGGCCGGGACCAGCACGATCGCGATCACCCAGCCGGTCAGCAACGCGACCAGGAGGCCGGCGACAGCGCCGCCGATGACCAGCATCCGGGTGCGCGGGTTGAGCCGGGCGAACCAGCCACCCGCCCGGCCGAACGGGGTGAGGGTCCGGGCGGGCCGCGGCGGCTTCGGAGGTGCGGGGATCAGCGCGTAGACCATGCCGATCAGGCCGATGACGATGAGCGCCCCGAAGACGGCGGGTAGGAAGACGGTCATGAGATCGCCATCCCCGGGTCTGCCCCCTCATTTGCGACGGACTCGGCCTTGTACGCCTCGAGGGCGAACCCGTGGCGGGCGAGCTCCTGGGCGAGGAAGTTGTCGAGCTTCCCGGTGGCGACGGCCTGGCCGAGCTGGTTCGGGGCGAAGATCGGGGTGGTCGCATACCCGCGGGCCGCGTCGATGCTGGGCTGGACGACCAGGACTTCCTCGACCCAGCGCTGCTTGCGGAAGGTGCCGTCGCCGGCTTGATCCTGAGCGGGGACGACTTCGGAGCGCAGGTACATCACGATGTCGATGGCAGCGGCGAGCTTGCTGATCGCGAGCTCGCGGGTGACCTGCGGGCCCTTCTCCATGGCACAGGAGACGAGCTTCTCGATGGTGTGCTCGGCACTGCGGGCGTGGGTGGTGCTGATCGACCCCGGGCCGGACTCCATGGCCTTGAGCATGTTCCAGACCTCCGGACCGCGGACCTCGCCGACGATCTGGCGGGCGAGATTGAACCGGAAGGAGTGGTGGATGGCCTCCTCGAGGCTGAACTCACCGGCCTGGCGGCCGTCGATGCCCACCTCGCCGGATCCGGGCCGGTGCTCCCAGGCGTGGACGATCTTGTGCCGGTCGACCAGCTCGTGCAGGTGCAGCTCGAACTCGGTCTCGAAGGTGCCGATCATCTCCCAGGGCGGGATGCACGAGCACAGGGCGCGGACCCAGGTGGTCTTACCCGAGCCCTGGACTCCGGAGACGACGATGCTCTTGCCGGCGCGGACGCAGGCGGCAAGGAAGTCGGCCAGGACCGCGCCGCACGCCTTGCGGTCGTAGACCATCTCGTCCATCGACACCTCACGCATCCCGTGCCGGCGGATCACCACCGAGGTGTAGGCCATCACCCAGGAGCCGGCCGCGAGCCGGGCGCCGCCGGGCAGGCGCAGATCCAGGTGCGGACGCGCTTCGGTGAAGGGCCGGTTCTGCCGGGAGCCGAGGTCGGCGAGGAACTCGCGCAGCTCGTCCTCGGAGTCGGCGACCGGGGCGGCCTCGACCAGGGTGCCGTCGACGAGCTCTAGCCACACGGCGCATTCGGGGCCACGGGCGATGACGATGATGTTCTCCACGTCCTCGCGCTCGACCAGTGGCTGCAGCCGGCCCAGACCGAACAGCGCGGCCTTGAGCGCGGCCTTGAGCGCGTTCTCCTGCTGGCGGCTCCACGGCGGACGGCCGGTCGAGACGAGGGTCTCGGCCTCGGACTTGATGAACTCCTCGATGACGTCAAGGCCCATCTGTTCGCGGTCCTCGTCGGTGACCCGGCCGCCTTCCTTGTCCAGCCGGGCGGTCAGCCGGGAGGAAATCTCGGCCCGGTACTGGGCGATGAGCTCCCAGTCCAGCTCGACCTCCCCGACGTCTGCGCCGTCGTAGTAGTCGGTGGCGGCGCTCGCGTGCGGCTGGTCGTCAGGGTTGGCGACGAGCGGGCGCAGCGTGAAGTCCGAGCGGGTGCGGCCCGGCGGCTGGTCCTCGCTGGTCCAGGCGCCGGCGAAGATCGGCAGCGACGTCGGGTCGTGGTCCTCGCTGGTCGGCACCGGCGGCGGGGGTGGCTGCGTGGCCGGCGGGTTGCCGTTGGTGCCGCGGCCGCGTGCGAACGGGGAGCGCGGGCCGCGGTCTGCGTGTCGCGCCGCGAGCCATTCGTCGGCGCGGAGCGGCTCGCGGTCTCCGGGCTGGTGTCCGTTGGTGGTCATGCGCGGCCTCCGGTCGGGTGGGCGAGGGCGGCCTGGTTGGAGGTGAGGACGGAGTGGATCAAGGACGCTCCGGTGCGGTAGCTGCGCACCATGTCGGAGGAGTCGAACTTGCGGGGCTTGCGGGCGCCGTGGGAGTAGACCTCCGCGGCCTCGGGATCCCAGCCCACCGACGCTGCGACGGAGATCTGGAGCGCCTTGGCGATGTGGCGCGGCGTGTAGGGACGCACCCGCGGGACGCCCGTGGGCATCGTCGGCCACCGACGGTCCTCGTCGACGACGAGGAGGCCGAGTCGCGAGAGGCCACCGACGGTGGCGAACTGGTCGCGCAGCGACTTGGCCCACGAGCGTGCACCGGCCAGCGCGGGCAGTGAGCTGCGGGTGACCAGCAGGGTCAGGTCGGAGGCAGCGACGAGCGGCTGGGGCCAGCCCGCGAGACCGAGCCGGCCGGCGTCGACGATGACGTCCTGCCCGTTGCGGTCCATCGCGCGCAGCTGCTCGGCGAGCGGCTCCCATAGCGGCAGCAGGCTCGGGGCCTGCTGGTGGGCGCGGATGCCAGGCAGGAACCAGGGCGCCCGCTCGGCCGGGGCCTCGGGGTTCAGCAACAGTGTCTCGCGTGGAAGGGCTGCAGCCAGTGTCCCCTCGCGCAGCGCGAGGGCGAGGTTAATCAGCCCGCCAGTGGGTTCCTGGGTGCCGTGGAAGTAGCCGGCGAAGACCGAGGAGGAGCCGGTCGGGTCGGCGTCGACCAGAAGCACGGGACGGTGCCAGTTGAGGGTGAGCCCCAGCGCCGTGGTGGAGACGCCGGGCGAACCGCTGGCTGAAGCCAGGACGATCAGCGCCATCGCTCAGCGCTCCCGAGTGTCCAGGACCAGTGCGACCCGCCCGGTCGCTGCGCGGGCGGCCAGGTCGGCGGCGTCGCCTTCGGGGACAGAGACGTCGACCACGGTCTCGCCGGCCTCCTGCACGCGGCTAACAGCAACGACGACTGCCTCGACCGTGACCGGGTCCTCGTTAGTGATCTCGCCCTGGTCGCCGGGCGTCGTGACGATCCGGACGACGTCACCGGAGTACAGGGGCTCGGACGGCATCTGCGCCGGGGTCAGGCTGATGCCCACCAGGGACTCCCCCTCCCCCGGCACCAGGCTGTCGGTGACGGCCTCCTCGGTGAGCAGGGTGCCGGCCCACAGGTCGACGGCGGCGCGGCTGCCCTCGAGCTCGGCCCCCTGGCTCCCGGCGACCGGGCTCAGTGCCGGGTCGACGCTCACCCGCACCACCGAGAGGTCACCGGCCTCGATCGTCTCGCCGCGCTTGATGTCACGGCTGACAACCAGGACCTCTTGGGTGTCGTTGACCGCGGTGAACGCGAACGCGGTTCCCAGGGCGCCGGCGGCGACAAGGGCAGCACAAAGTGCGAAAACCCACGGCCTGCGGCGCCGCTTGAGCCGTGGACTGTTGTTGAGATTAGGCGCAGGTCGACTGGCGGAGGGCGCCTCGCCCGGCGCACTTTGAGCGGTGTTCAGCGACATGGATCCCGAGTCCTCTCGTGTCTCGATCACCTACGTGTCAAGACGGGCTCTCGGCGATCACCACGAGCCTCACTCGATACCACCACACTAGTGCATTTCTATCGAGCGGCTCGGTTTCCACAGGTGACCGATTCCGAGATGACATCGCCCAGTCCTGACCGGAAGGGTTGCGCAGCTCATTCCCCCGATGGAATTAGCGTCAACGCCTCCGAATGATCCGGAGTCCATGGGACCACAGATTGTCCGCTTCTTCCGGAATCAGTTACTCGCCTGTGGATAGCGTCGAAACCCGGCTGCAGTTGCGCACTCGTCATCCCGATGTGTCTCCGCGCCGCTGGCGCTGTCGCTGGGACTCACGGAAAGCCGCGACCACCGCATCGACGGCCACCCCGTAGGCGCGGGCGAGCGCTTCAAGCGACTCAGGTGCAGGGAGTCGGGCCCACCGCCCCTGCTCCCAGGTGTAGTAGGTCGGGACGGCTACTTTCACGGCCATCGCGAGCTTCGGCGCGGTGAGCCCTGCCTGCAGGCGCAGCGCCCTGAGGTCGGGGACCTCACCGTCGAGGTGGATCAGACGCAGCGTCGGGATGTCGAGGGCCTTGGCGAGTCTGACCAGGAAGTCGGGGCGCGGAGATGACGTGCCCAACTCCCAGCGAGAGATGCGCTCACCCCCAGCCGCTCCCACCAAGCGCGCCAACTCATGCTGAGTCAACCCCGCTTCCTCGCGAGCAGCCCTCAACGCGTCGGGGTCGATTCCGGAGGCCATCGCCGACGAACACTAGCGGTACCGATCGCCTGCGGGATCGGTCAGTCTGGGTCGCCCCGGACCGACGACGTGAGCCGCGGAGCCCGTCCGTCTCTCAGTGAGTGCGCCGCTGGCCACGCGGACACTCCTCGCCGCTCGGCGAATGACTTTGGGCACGAAGTCGCGCCCAGCCTCGGTGTCACCCTCGGTGGCGTTGCCCCCGCTGGCCGCCCGGCGCAAGCCCCGTACAGGGCCGCGAGTTCTCCCGCGCGATAGCCGGCGGATTCTCCTGGTGTCGCAGATCGGGCTGATCGCTTACCAACCTCCTTCGCACCTAGGTGACCAGAAAGCGAGGTGGACCATGAGCATTCCCCCAGCCGAGAACCCGGTCCCCGGTCTCGTCACCTTCACCGCCCGCGGAGACGCCGCCCTCGATCGTCTGGCCGAGGCCTTGGTCGCCGAGTGTGACGGCTCGCCAGGGGGCATCGCCGACATCCTCGAGCGGGTCCTGGAGGTCGGCGTCGAGGACCTGGCCGATTGCCTGAGTGAGACGACCCATCCGCACGGCGATCGATCTGGCCGCGGCGTCGACGAGATCGGTTCCGCAGGCGAGTACCCCGACCATGCCGCCCGTCGTCGACTCGCAGCGCGCACGCCAGGCGCAGCCAGCAGGCCTGGGACACGCAGCTCCAACGTCAGTCGCTGACCCGGATCGGCGACATACACTTCGTTACACAAGCCCGCTGGTGCTACAACCGCGGCGTCGACAAACGCGTCCTCGGCTCAGGGAGCAGCTGCTCAAAGCGGCGGTCGACCGGGAGAAGCGCGACTGGGACCGCGACCACCAGGTGACTCCCCCGCCGCCCGCGGCGTGCCTGCCCTGCGCCGTGGTGGTCAGGGGTGCCCCACCCACGCCGACCGGCGCTGTCGTACCTGCGATGGCCAACTGCACCCCCGCGTCGTCGAAGAGGGCTTCGACACCCATCCGTGCTGCGACCGCACGAGCGGGACCGGTTTCGACGCAGTCCTCGAGCACACGACACAAGTGCTGGGGCATACTGCCGGCCCAGCCGGCCTGAGCACCGGCACGGCCCTGCGAGTTTCCAGTCAAGTCGGGCCCGCGGTGATCGCCCGGAGCCTGGATCCGCACATAGGTGACCAGGAGGACCGGTGCAGCCCATGCCGGTCCACGGGACCCATGGGAGTTCACATGAGTGACGCCGCTCGCGAGGGAGCCGCGCTCGAGGAAGAGGCGCGACAGCGCGCCGAGGAGATCAGCGCCAGCGAGGAAGCACCCGCGCAGGCCGCGGCCGCCGACACCGGCCCCTCCCCCGACGCCGAGATCGCACAGGTCCACCGGTCCGGCCGCCAGCACGACCACACCGACACCGCCGCCTACCAGCGGCCCCAGCCCGGCCGCCACCGCGGCCCGCGCCGACAGGGTGCCGCGATGGCTACCGCACTCGCACCGACCACCGGACCTTCGACCGTCCGCTGGGTCGACTGCTCGCACAAGCTCGGTTCGCTGCCGTGCATGAACCACAAGCCGCACGAGGGCGACGGCCGCGGCTGCGTGCATCACTCCACGTCCGGCTTCGCCGACGACCAGTAGCCCACTGCCCGGCTGCCGCGAGACCTGCCAGCGAACAGCCTCAGCCGCGCACCAAGTGCAGCCGCGGCCGCTGAGACTGCACGGCCGCCTCCAGCTGCCGCATCCGCTCGAGCGTCATCGGGTGCCCGAAGCGCCGCAGCAGGCCTGCCAGCACGGGACCGAGACCGAGCGCGAGCACGAACCGGTCTGCCTCGGCCTCGACGCGGAGCTCGATACGCCGGCCTGCTGCCGGCACCAGGTAGGTCAGCGCGATGACAGCGCCGCCGAGAAGCCCGGGAGCAGCACGCCCCTCGGCGACCGACTGCACCACGCAGATAACCCCCACGACGCCCCGCAGCGTCCAGGCCAGCCGCATGAACGGAAGCCAGACGAACGGCCGGCCCACGCCGCGGAACGTCGCCACCATTACCCGCCACGGCGTCGTCGCCGCAAGCACGGCCAGCTCCAGCCTCGGCCGGAGCGCCTGACGTCGGCCGACAGCATGAGCCACCGCGGCGGCCGCCTCCGCGGCAGTCACGCCGCCGCGGTACGTCGCCTCGACCAGCCCAGGACTAACCACCGCGATGCGCGGGCCCATCGCCACCGCCACCGGGGTGCTCGGCCGCTGCACACGGCGTACGAACAGCGCGCCGACGTCGACGCCGCGGCCACCCAACTCGGCCAGCACCGGCGTCAGCACGCCGTACTCAGCCTCGGTCGCCGGCCGCGACCTAGTCAGCGCGGCGATCGCCGGCTCCTGCAGCTGCCCCAGCGCGAGCGCGACCAGCACACCGCCCGCAGCCATGAACACCACCAGGCCAAGTGCCGGCGGGAGCAGGGCGCACACCACCACCGTGAGGACGAAGCTCACCAGCAGTGCCGGCCCAAGCGTCACCACCCTCAGCACGGTCATCGGGAACCTCATCTCGACCCTCCTCCATCTTTCAGCACTAGTGCCGATCTCTTGACCTTGCTCGCGGTGATCGTCCGACACCCGCCGGACGACATAGGCGAACGAGACCAGTTTGTGCCCAGGTGCCGACAGCACCCCGAGTTATCCACAGCCCGCCGCTCGGCGCAGCGGGCCGCGACCGGGACGTGGGTTCATCGGCCAGACCGACCTCCAACCGAAAGGAACGCCCGTGGACACCCTCAACGCTGACGGCACCTGGGACCGCCTCGGCTCGATAGCCCAGCTGCTGCACCAGGCCACTACCCAGGTGTGGACCGACCTCGCCGCGGCCGCCGCCGACTCCCCGCTCCACGACCTCGGGCTGGGTGTCTACCTCGCCCACTCCCGGGCCAGCGCCCTGCTGCCCGACGACTACGAGCTGCCCGAGGTCGTCGACCTGCTCGCCGACCTCGAGGAGCGCACCCCGCTGCAGCTGCTCACCGAAGCTGAGGAGCTGACCCGCCCACTGCCGCTGCACCAGCCGGACCTCGTCCACGGCTCGCAGCTGGTCGTCGACTTGTGCGACCTCATCCGGGAAGCCCGCGGCCTTGGCTACTGACCTGCGCCCGGCGTACGCCGACATCGACCAGGAGCTCTTCGACGTCGACCAGATCCCGATGACCTCGCGCGACGTGCGCAGCGTCGGCGAGATGCTCTTCGACGTCGACTACCTGGCCCGCCAGCTGCTCATGGACGTAGGAGGCGACGACGCCGGCACGCTGCTGCGCAGCTGGCCGACGATGGTCGCGGCCGCCGAGGACCTGTGGGCATCCCTCCCTGGCCGGCGACCTGGCGTCGACGAGCGCGACCGCCCCATCACCAGCCTCTCCGCCCAGGCCGCCACCATCGAGTCCAGCCTGTCCGGCCGGAAAGCCTGGCCAGGTCAGGGGCCGACCAACCCCCGCGTTGACCACATGACCCAGACCCTCCTCACCGCCGCCGCCCTGGTCCGCCGCTACGGCGCCGAGATCCCGCACGAGCAGACCGAGGCCCACCGCGACCTCGACGCAGCGCGCACCAGGATCATGCACGGCCTCTACCTCACCGCCCACGCCGCCAACGTCGCCCTGCACGACAACGGCCGCGACCGCGTCACCGACGCCCGCGAATCAGGCCGCCGCGTCCAGCTGGCCCAGCACCACTCCCCCTACGCGGTGGCACCCACCGGGGTCTGGGTCGACCGGATGTCCGCGTGCGAGAACACCGCCCGCAGCTACCTGACAGACCGGTTCCCCCACGCTCTCGCCGGCGAGGCCATCCGCCCTGTCGACGACCCCGGCCGACTGGCGCAGGCGCTGGCCAACTGGGACATCCAGTCTCACCGCGCCCTGGCCCGCCACCTCGCGCCGGCCAACGTCCTGCTCATCACCCGCACAGAAGGGCTAATCGCCGGCGCCAGCATGGTCCTCGTCAACTCGGCCGCCACCGCCGGCGTCCTCGAGTTCTCGGAGCGGCTGGTGCCCGCGATCGCCGACGCAGGCCGCTCCTGGAGCAACCTGGCCAGCCGCTGGGGCGACCTGGTTCCCCCGGCCGCCCACCTCGACGAGCCTTTGGCTCGCGCGGCCGCAGAGGTCCGAGCCGCCTATCGCCACATCACCCACGACACCGCCACCCTGGCGACACCAGAGGCCATCGCCGTCTGCCCCGAACTCCCCCAGGCCACCATGGCAAGCCTCCGCGCGATCGAGGCCGGCTCCGAGCTCGCGCACGTCATCGCCGAGAAGGCCGACACCCCCAACCTGACCGGCCCAGCGCGTGCCCTGTCCCGCCGAGCGCACAACGACGTCGAGTCCGGGCTGGCCAGCCCGCCGACCGAGGGCGACGTTGTATGGGTCTCCCCCGCCGACATCCTCGCCCGACGCGTCGTCACGGTGCCCCAGCCGGTCGCGGATGCCTTGCGTTCCGTGAGTACGGCAACCGCATCCGCAGCGTCTGTTGCCGCCACCACGGCGATGCTCGCGCGCTCGAACGACAACAGCCACCTTCCCCCTCGGCCCAACGAGGCAGACACCGCCCACCAAGGCGGCCACGGCGTCACGACATCTTCGCCGAACCACGGCAAGCCATTCGGAGAGCCCCCGGGTGGCATTGATCGCCCAGCGCCTGTCGGACCACTTAGGTGAACGTCAGACGTCACGTGGACTGAGACCACCGAGACCCCAGCAATCCGAAGGAGACACGAGATGACAACGGCAGAGGAAGTACTCAACGTCGGCGGTCACCGACCGCCGCCGGCTCCGGAGAGCGAACGCGGTTCTGAGGACACCATGACGAGCATGAGCGAACGTGCCACGCCGGCGACCGACGGGGCCGGTCCGGCAGAACGCGTCCGGTTCGCCCTCACCCCGGCCACCATGAATATCGATCAAGCGGCCGCCTACATCGGAATCGCAAAGTCGACGCTCTACACGTGGCGCACCCGACGCCCGGGGTTCGGACCACGCGCAGTGAAGGTAGGCAGCGCACTGCGATACCGCCGTTCAGATCTCGATTCGTGGATCGAGGATCATGCCGAGACCCCCGACTTCGAAACCGAGGAGAGCATCGCAAGCGATAATCGAGGCCCTGGGGCCGACCAAGTGACGACGTCCGGGCGGCAAAGCTCCATGTCGCGACGGACGCGTCCACGACATCGGTAAAGCACAGACGTCAGTAAGGAACGCCCATGGCTCGCCCCCCGCTGCCCATCGGGACATTCGGGACCATCACGACAAACGAGGTGCGTCCCGGCGTCTACCGCGCAAGAACGCGCTTCCGCGACTTCGACGGCGTCACGCGCGAAGTCAAGGGCACCGGTCGAAGTACCGCCGCAGCAGTGCGAGAACTCAAAGCCAAGATCGCCGATCGAAACGCGCCAACGGGTGACCTCATCGGCCCCGACATGCGGATCAGCAAGGTTGCCGAGATCTGGCTCTCGCTATATCGCGCCGAACAGCGCTCCGAAGCAACCACCGCGAACGAGTATCAACGCATCATCGACAACGTCATCAATCCGGCCATTGGCAGCATTCGCCTGCGCGAGGCGACAGCTGGGCGCCTGGAGCGGCTCATCAGATCTCAGGACTCCCACAGCCGCCGCAAGAAGACCAAGACGGTCCTCAAGATGATGTTCGACGTCGCAGTCATCGACGATGCGCTTCCGGCCAACCCGGTTTCCTCCACGTCCCGACTGCGGGGCCAAAAGAAGGAGGTCCAAGCGCTCTCCGTGGACGATCTCAATGCGGTCCGCTCCGCTGTCGACGCCTGGATGACCAAGAAGCGGCCAGGTCCGAAGCCGAACCAGGACATGCCAGACATCGTCGACATGCTGCTCGCCACAGGGTGCCGGATCGGGGAAGTACTCGCGATCCGATGGACAGACATCGACTTGAAGGCCACCCCGCCGACGGTGTCCATCACCGGCACCATCAAGACGGAGACGGGTAAGGGCACCTATCGGAAACTCAAGCCGAAGTCGGACGCGTCGAAGCGCACCATCGCGCTACCACCATTTGCCGTCGACGTTCTGATGACACGCCGACTGGAGCAACGACCCAACCACTACAACGCGGTCTTCGCCACGCGCAACGGCACCTGGCACCAGGTCGGCAACATCGAGCGGAGGTGGCGCACGATCCGCGAAGACACCGGCTTCGACTGGGTGACGCCACACACCTTCCGCAAGACCGTGGCGACCTTGATCAACCGCCTGGTCGACTCCGACACCGCAGCCCGCGTCCTCGGTCACTCCTCAGATGCGATCACCAAGGAGTTCTACATCGAGAAGGACCGGACCACACCCGACGTGACGCACATCCTGCAATCCTTCGCCGGCCGGGCCACAGCGACCGCATCGGACGACTGACTCCGGCTGTTTCGGGTGCCGGCCTGACGTCGGGCTGCCACGCAAGCTGGGTCATCAGCGCGAGTTTTCGGGACATAAACGCGACATAAGACGATCCAGTTCAAAAAGCTAGCGGCCCCTGATCTGCGTTTCCGCAGGTCAGGGGCCGCTTCTCGGTCGGGCTGACAGGATTTGAACCTGCGACCCCTTGACCCCCAGTCAAGTGCGCTACCAAGCTGCGCCACAGCCCGAGTGCCCGCCTGAGCGGGCGCGTGAACACTACCGCAGCCCTCGGCCAGGACCGGAATCCGGGGTCGTGTGCCCGAGGACGCGGCGAGACGCGTCGTGGGGCACACGACCCGGGGAGGTCAGCGCTTGCGCTTCTCCCGCGGCCGCTGCTGCAGCACGATCGGGGTGCCGACGAAGCCGAACTCCTCGCGCAGCCGGCGCTCGACGTACCGCTCGTAGGAGGCCTCGAGCTTGCCGCTGGTGAACAGGATGAATGTCGGCGGCGCGACCGAGGCCTGGGTGCCGAAGAGGATCTTCGGCTGCTTGCCACCGCGCACCGGGTGCGGGTGCTCGGCCACGAGCCGACCGAGGAAGGTGTTGAGCGCACCGGTGCCGATGCGCGTCTCCCAGCCCTCGAGCGCCTTGTCGAGCGCGGGCACGAGCCGGTCGACGTGCCACCCGGTGCGGGCGGTCACGTTGATCCGCGGCGCCCACTGCACCTGCACGAGCTCGCGCTCGATCTCTCGATCGAGGTAGTAGCGACGCTCCTCGTCGACGAGGTCCCACTTGTTGAACGCGATGACCAGCGCGCGGCCGGCCTCGCGGACGGTCTGCAGGATCCGGACGTCCTGCTCCGAGATCGACTGGGAGCCGTCGAGGACCAGCACGGCGACCTCGGCGCGGTCGATGGCGGTGCTGGTGCGCAGCGAGGCGTAGTACTCGTGCCCCGAGGCCTCCTTGACGCGCTTGCGGATGCCGGCGGTGTCGATGAAGCGCCACTCGCGCCCGCCGAGCTCGATCAGCTCGTCGACGGGGTCGACGGTGGTGCCTGCGACGTTGTCGACGACGACCCGCTCCTCGCCCGCGAGGCGGTTGAGGAGCGAGGACTTGCCGACGTTCGGCTTGCCCACGATCGCGATCCGGCGCGGGCCGCCGACCTCGGGCTCGCGCTCCGGCGGCGCCTCGGGCAGGGCCGCGAGGACGGCGTCGAGCAGGTCGCCGGACCCGCGGCCGTGCAGGGCTGAGACCGGGTACGGCTCACCGAGGCCGAGGTTCCACAGACCGAACGCCTCGGCCTCGGTGCGGGCGTCGTCGACCTTGTTCGCGGCCAGCACGACCGGGCGACCGGACTTGCGCAGGATGCGGACGACGGCCTCGTCGGCGTCGGTGATGCCGACGGTGGCGTCGACCACGAACAGCACGGCGTCGGCCAGGCTGACCGCGACCTCCGCCTGCGCGGCGATCGAGTGGGCGAGCCCCCGAGCGTCGGGGTCCCACCCGCCGGTGTCGACGACGGTGAACGCGCGGCCGGCCCAGTTGGCGTCGTACGGCACGCGGTCGCGGGTGACGCCGGGGACGTCCTCCACGACGGCCTCGCGTCGGCCGATGATGCGGTTGACCAGCGTCGACTTGCCGACGTTGGGGCGGCCGACGACGGCCAGGACGGGGACGGGTCCGAGGACCTCGGTCATGGTGCTCCTTGCTCGGTGACCCCGGTGGCGGGGTCGGGTTCGACATCGGTGGCTGGCAACGGACCCGGCAGCTCCAGCCCGGTCGACCTGCGTGCGTGGTCCAGGTGGACCAACATGTGCTCCCTCAACAACAACGAGGCGTGCTCGACCTGTTCCCGGGTGCGGGGCCACGGTACGGCGCCGACGTGCCACGGCGCACCGAAGCAGACGGCCATGGCGGTCCCGCGCGGCGGCAGCTGGCCCATGTGGGCCCCCGGCGCACGGGTGCCGAGGAAGGTCACGGGCACCACGGGAGCGCCCGTCACCAGGGCGAAGTACGCCGCGCCGCGGTGGAAGCGGCCGAGGTCACCGCCGCCGCGGGCGCCCTCGGGGAAGATGCCGACCGCTCCCCCGTCGCGCAGCACGCGCAGGCACACCTTCACGGCGTACGGGTCGGGGTTGAACCGGTCCAGCGGCACCTGGCCGGAGGCGAGCAGGAAGCGGCCGAGGGCGCCGCGGAACATCTCGAGCTTGGTCAGCGCGTGCACCGGGCGCGGGGCGAACATCGCCAGGAACGGCCCGTCGGCCACGCCGAGGTGGTTGGCGGCGAAGATCACCGGGCCGGAGGCGGGGACCTGGTCGCTGCCCAGGACGCGCACGTCGTACCGCCGTCGGACCAGCCCGCGCGCGACCGGGCGCAGCGGGTGGAGGAGGTAGCGCGGGGGGAAGCGGACCTGGTCGCTGCGCGGCCGCTCCCGGTGGACGGCCGGCGCCGCCGGGGTCACGTCCCGACCCGGTCGACCATGCCCACCACCAGCTCGATCACCTCGTCGAGGGTGTAGCCGGTGGTGTCGACGTGGACGGCGCCGTCGGCCATCACCAGCGGCGCGGTGGCGCGGCCGGAGTCGATGGCGTCGCGCGAGAGCAGGAGCTGCTCGGTGGTCGCGATGTCGGCGGCGCCCTGCTCGGCGGCGCGACGGGTGGCGCGGGCGGCGGCGTCCGCGGTGAGGTACAGCTTGACCGGGGCGTCCGGCACGACGACCGAGCCGATGTCGCGCCCCTCGACGACGATCCCGGTCGGGTCGACGTCGGCGCCGATGATGTCGCGCTGGAGCCGCAGCAGCCGGGCCCGGACCTCCGGGACGGTGCTGACCGGCGAGACGGAGCCGGTGACTTCGTCGGTGCGGATCGCGGCGGCCACGTCGGTGCCGTCGACGGTGATGGTCGGTCCGGCGGGGTCGGTGCCCGAGACGATGACCGGCTCGTCGGCCCGCGCCGCGACCGCGGCGGGGTCGTGGACGTCGACGCCGTGCTCGAGCATCCACCAGGTCATCGCCCGGAACATCGCCCCGGTGTCGAGGTAGCGCAGGCCGAGGCGGGTCGCGACGCCGCGGCAGGTGCTGGACTTGCCGGAGCCGGAGGTGCCGTCGACGGCGACGACGAGCCTGTCGGGGAACAGGTCGGAACGGTCCGCGGCAGTGCTGGTCACGGACGCGCAGCCTACCGGTGGGTGGACCAGGCCCGTGATTCCAACGAGGTCACCAGGTGCTCGGCGCGCGACTCCTCGACCAGCAGCTCGACCAGACCCACCGGTCGGCCGGGGTCGTGGTCGATGCGGACGTCCTCGATGTTGACCTCGCTGGCGACCGCGTCGGCGAAGAGCCGGGCGAGCTCGCCGGGGTGGTCGGGGACCGAGACCCAGACCGACGCCATCGGCCGGGCCGGCCCGCCGTGCTTGGCGGGGATCACCCGGGTGCCCTGCACGCCGTGCGCGAGCACCTCCTCGAGCGCACCCCGGTCGCCGCGTCCCACGGCGTCGCGGACCCGGTCGAGGTCGGCCCGCACCTCGTCGAGCAGCGCCACGACGGCGTCGGCGTTGGCGCTGACGATCTGGCCGTAGAGCCGGGGGTCGCCCGCGGCGACGCGGGTCACGTCCCGGACGCCCTGGCCGGAGAGCGCGAGGTGGTTCTCGGGTCCGGCGGCGAGCCGCGCGGCCACGAGCGCGGACAGCAGGTGGGGCACGTGGGAGGTGCGTGCCACGGCACGGTCGTGCTCGGCGGGCGTCAGCCAGACGGGTACGCCGCCGGCGAGCCGCACCAGCGCCTCGACCGTCTCGACCGCAGCGGGTGCGGAGCCGGCGTGCGGCGTGATCGCCCACGGGCGGCCGTCGAAGAGCGACGCGGAGCCGGCCAGCGGGCCGGACCGCTCGCTGCCCGCCATCGGGTGGCTGCCGACGTACCGCGCGGCACCGGGGTGGTCCGCGACCGCCGCGAGCGGGACGCTCTTGACGCTGCCCACGTCGGTGACGACCGCGTCGGTGCCCTCGGTGGCGTCGAGGGCGGCCGCGATCACCTCGCCGAGGTGGTCCGGCGGGACCGCCACGACCACGAGCGCCGGGCGGTCGCCGACCGCGCGCGGGCGGCCGGCGCCCAGGCCGGAGGCCGTGCGGACGTTCTCCCCCGCGGTGTCGGTCAGCAGCACCTCGAGGCCGGCGCGGCGGCAGGCCAGGCCGATGGACGTGCCCAGCAGCCCGGCACCGACGACCTCGACCGGCCCGGCGATCCCACTCGTCCCGGTGCTCCCGGGCAGCGGCTCAGGCATCCGGCAGGTCGCGGGTGCGGGTCAGGTCGCGCCGCAGCGCTGCGGCGCCGTGCAGGTAGACGTGGGTGACGTCGGCCCGCGGGAGGTCGGTCTCCACGTGCGCCATCATCCGGACCACGCGCGGCATCGAGCGCTCGATCTCCAGCTCGCGGGCGCAGATCAGCGGGACCTCGCCGAAGCCGAGCTGGCGGGCGGCGTACGCCGGGAACTCCGAGACCAGGTCGGAGGTCGCGGTGAAGATCACCGAGATCACGTCGTCGACGACCAGCCCGTTGGCCTCCATGACGTCGGTGACCATCTCCGCGACCCGCTCGAGCATGTGGTCGCGTGAGTCCTCCTCGAGCTGGGTCGCTCCCCGGATCGCCCGCACCGCCACGTCTCGCTCTCCTTCTCGCCCGCACTCGCCTGGTCCCTCACCGACCGGGTCAGGCTATCGGCCGCCCGCCGTCCCGCCGCCGGGTGGCTCGACGCGTGGCCACCGCGACCCGGTCAGGCCACGAGGGCGGTGATCAGGACGACGGCGGGCACCGACAGCAGGGTGCTGACGAAGATCGCGTCGCGGGCGAGGATCGGCTCGCGCTCGTACCGGGAGGCGATCACGAAGACGTTCTGCGCGGTCGGCAGCGCCGCGAGGACGGTGACCGCGAGCAGCCCCGCCGAGGACAGGTCCAGCGCGTAGCGGCCGAGGACGTAGGCGAGGACCGGCTGGAGCACGAGCTTCAGGCCGACCACCCCGGCCAGCTCGACCGGCGGCACTCCTCTGCCCGGCAGCGGTCCCAGGCGGAGGCTGATGCCGTAGGCGAGCAGCATCGAGGGCACGGCCATCCCGCCCACCAGGGCCAGCGGGTCGTGCACGGCCGCGGGCAGCTGCTGCCCGGTCAGCGCGAAGCCGAGGCCGAGGGCGGAGCCGACGGTGATCGGGTTCGTCACCGGCCGCGCGAGGATGCGCCGTACCGACAGCCGGGTCTCGCTGCGGTCCACGTCGAGCAGCGTCAGCGCCAGCGGCTGCAGCACGAGGAGCTGGAGGAGGAGCGTCGGGGCCACCAGGGCCGGGTCGCCCAGGACGTACGCCGCGATCGGCAGGCCGAGGTTGCCGGCGTTGACGTACGCCGCGCACAGCGCCCCCACGACGGTCGCGCCCAGCGGCCGACGGCGCAGCGCCGCGAGCGCGACGTACGCGAGGCCGGTGAGCAGCACCGCGCCCGTGGTCGCCACGAGGGCCCCGGAGAAGAGCGCCCCGAGGTCGCTGTCCTCGAGCACGGTGACCAGCAGGGCCGGGCTCGCGACGTAGAACGCCAGGGTCGAGAGCGTGCGCTGCCCGGCCGCGTCGATGACCCGCAGGTGGGCGAGGAGCACCCCGAGGGCGATGAGGGAGGCGATCGTCGCGTACCCCGCGAACACCCCTCCCACCGGCCGAACACTAGGTGGCGCGCCGGCACCGCCGGGCACCGCCCTCCGTCGCCGGCGGCCGCCGGTCAGAGCTTCGCGGAGTCCAGCAGCTCGCCGAGCTCGTCGTGGGTCAGGTCGCGCAGCTCGCCGGGGGCCAGGCCCTTGAGCTGCACCGGGCCGATCGCGGTCCGGGTCAGCCGCCGCACCGGGTGCCCGACGTGGTCGAGCAGCCGGCGCACGATCCGGTTGCGGCCCTCGTGGATGACCAGCTCGACGATCGACCGGTCCTTGTACGTCTCGACGACCCGGACCTTCTTCACCGTCACCGGGCCGTCCTCGAGGGTCACGCCCTCGAGCAGGGCCTTGGTCGTGCGGCGGAACACCTCGCCCTCGACCTCCGCGACGTAGGTCTTGTCGACCTCGTAGGAGGGGTGGGCCATCCGCTGGGCGAAGTCACCGTCGTTGGTCAGCAGGATCAGACCGGAGGTGTCGGTGTCGAGGCGACCCACGTGGAAGAGCCGCTCGGGCCGGTCGTCGACGAGGTCCTGCAAGGTGCGGCGTCCCTCGGGGTCGGACATCGTCGAGACGACGCCGCGCGGCTTGTTCAGCACGAGGTAGACGTGCGCCGAGACCGGCGGCAGTCGCTTGCCCTCGACACGGATCACCGCGGTGCGCGGGTCGACCTTGGTGCCGAGCCGGGTCACGACCTCCCCGTCGACCTCGACCGCACCCTCGAGCATCAATTCCTCGCAGCGCCGCCGCGAGGCGACGCCGGACTGCGCCAGCAGCTTCTGCAGCCGGACCAGCCCGTCCTCGTCGGTCTGGATCTCCCTGCCTCCGGTGCTCATGCGGGCTCGGTCCCTCCGTCGGGCTCGGTGCCCGGCCCCGTCTCCGGGGCCGGCTCGGGAAGGTGCTCGGGCTCGTGCTCGGGCTCGGTCGGGGGCTCGGGCGCCGGGGCGCTCATCTCGGACAGCTCGTCCTCCAGGTCGTCCATGTCGGGCAGGTACGGCGCCAGCTCGGGCAGGTCGTCCAGCGAGGTGACGCCGATCCGCTCGAGGAAGTAGGCGGTGGTGCGGTACAGGTTCGCACCGGTCTCGGGGTCCTGTCCGGCCTCCTCGACCAGGCCGCGGCTGAGCAGGGTGCGCATCACACCGTCGACGTTCACGCCGCGGATGGCCGAGACCCGCGCCCGGGACACCGGCTGCTTGTAGGCGACCACCGCGAGGGTCTCGAGCGCCGCCTGGGTGAGCCGGGCCTGCTGGCCCTCGAGCACGAAGCGCTCGACCACCCCGGCGAACGCCTCGCGGGTGTAGAACCGCCATCCCCCGGCGACGTTGCGCAGCTCGAAGCCGCGCTGCTGCTCGTCGTACTCCGCGGCGAGCTGCGCGAGCGCGGCCGTCACGTCGGGCGCGGGGTGGCCGGCGGCCGCCGCCAACGTGGGCACGTCGAGCGGCTGGTCGGCGACCATCAGCACCGCCTCGAGCGCCGGGCGCAGGTCGACGAGCGGCACCTCCAGCGTCTCGGCGCCGGTCCCGTCACCGGTCCCGGCCTCGGGGCCGTGGTCCGTGCTGGCCTCACTCATCCGAACCGGCCTCCTCGTCTGCGGGCGGGTGTTCCGCCGGCGGCGCACCCTCGAACTCGTCGCGGACCAGGTCGTCGACGTCCGCGTCGTCCTCCCCGGTCCACCGCACGGTCAGCTCGCCGAGCGGGGTGACCTGGTCGAAGGCGACCGCTCCCTCCCGGAACAGCTCGAGCAGCGACAGGAACCGCGCCACCGTGGTGAGCGTGTCGGGGCTGTCGCCGCACAGGGTGCGGAAGGTCATCGTGCCGGTACGCCGCAGCCGGTCCACCACCAGGGCCGCCTGCTCGCGCACGCTCACCCGAGGGGCGTGGATGTGCTGCAGGCTCACCTCGGGCGGGCCCGGCTTCGGCGCGAGCGCCTTGGCGGCCAGCGCGGCGAACTGCTCGAGCCCGATGCCGATGAGCACCTCGGGCAGCAGCGTGGCGTACCGCTCCTCCAGCCCCACGGCCCGCGGGTGGCGCCGCGACTCCCCCGCCAGGCGGGTCTCGAGGACGGCGGCGACCTGCTTGAAGGCCTTGTACTGCAGCAGCCGGGCGAAGAGGAGGTCGCGCGCCTCCAGCAGCGCGAGGTCCTCCTCGTCCTCGACGTCGCCCTGGGGCAGCAGGCGGGCCGCCTTGAGGTCGAGCAGCGTCGCGGCGACCAGCAGGAAGGACGTGGTCTGCTCGAGGTCCCAGACGCTGCCGCCGGCCTTGACGTGGGCGATGAACTCGTCGGTGACCTTCGACAGCGCGACCTCGGTGACGTCGAGCTTGTGCTTGGCGATGAGGCTGAGCAGGAGGTCGAAGGGCCCGTCGAAGTTGTCCAGGTGCAGCTCGAAGCCGGCCGTGGACGCGGTCTCCTCCCGCTCGACGGCCGTCATCCCCGGGTCATCCCCCGGCCCGTCACTCGCTCAGCCGGCGGACCAGCGCGCTGTCCTCGCCGTGGGCCTCGTAGTCGGCCAGCACCAGCGCGACCGCCTCCCGGACCAGCCGGCCCCGGTCGACCGCGAGCCCCTGGGCACGGCGCAGCGAGAGCCGGGCGTGCTCGATCTCGAGCAGCTCCTCGGAGGTGACGTAGACCGTCATCTTCTCGTCGTGGCGGACCCGGCCGCTGGGCTTCTTGGCCGGCTTCGCCGGGCCGTCCTCGCGCTGCGCCGGGGCGTCGGAGGGCTCCTCGGGCCGGTCGGGGACGGCGCGGACCGCCTTGCGCGCGGGCTCCTCGTCGGGGACCGCGGTCGGGCGGAACAGGTCGTCGGCCGAGGGCAGGCTCACTCGGCGGGCCACCGCGCGATCACCTCCCGGGCGAGCTGGCGGTAGGAGTCGGCACCGGCCGAGCTCGAGGCGTACGTCGTGATCGGCTCGCCCGCGACGGTCGAGTCGGAGAACTTCACGGTGCGGCGGATGACGGTGTGGAAGACCTTCTCGCCCCAGGCCTGGACCAGCCGCTCCATCACCTCGCGGGAGTGCAGCGTGCGGCCGTCGAACATGGTGCCGAGCACGCCGTCGATCTCCAGGCCGGGGTTGAGCCGCTCGCGGACCTTGTCGATGGTGGTCTTCAGCAGGGCGACGCCGCGCAGCGCGAAGTACTCGCACTCCAGCGGCACGATCACGCCGTGGCTCGCGGTCAGCGCGTTGACCGTGAGCAGGCCCAGCGAGGGCTGGCAGTCGATGAGGATGACGTCGTACTCCGCGAGCGCCGGCGCCAGCACCCGCTGCAGCGTCTGCTCACGGGCGACCTCGTGGACCAGCTGGACCTCGGCGGCCGAGAGGTCGATGTTCGAGGGCAGCAGGTCCATCCCGGGCACGCCGGAGGGCACGACGACGTCCTCGAGCGTGACGTCGCGCTCCATGAGCAGGTTGTAGACCGTCAGATCCATCTCGTGCGGGTTGAGGCCCAGCCCGACCGAGAGCGAGCCCTGCGGGTCGAAGTCGACGAGGAGGACCTTGCGGCCGTACTCCACCAGCGAGGCGCCGAGGTTGATGGTCGTCGTGGTCTTGCCGACGCCACCCTTCTGGTTGCACATCGAGATCACGCGGGCGTGGCCGTGCTCGGCCACCGGCTGGGGGTCCGGGAACACCGGCATCGGGCGCCCGGTGGGGCCGAGCGCCGGCCCGTCGCCAGCCGCCCCCCGCGCCTGGCGGGCGGGGACGACGGGACGTTCGAACGGGAGCGGCTCGGTCACGCGGGAATCGTCCTCCACGGGGGTCGCGGGTCGCGCGGGCGGGGTGGGGGTGCGGATCAGGGGCGGCATCTCGGGTGCACCGGAACCGGCGTGGAACCCACCATCGCTCATCAGCTGCTCCTGATTCCCGACCCACGCCGCTGCCGGCGGGGTCGTTTGTCGACATCACGACTTGTGACCGTCCCGCGCACCCTAGGACCGCTCTCCGACGCGCAACAACACGACGGCGCAATCCCCCAGGCACCGGCCCGGATCTGTGCACGACGTGTGCACGGGGTCCCGCTCAGGTGCACAGGCGGGGCGCCTCCTGTGCACTTTCCTGTGGAGGACGACCGCCGCCACCGGCGGCCCGGATCAGGCGAGGAGGTCCTGGTAGTCGGGGTGCTTGTCGATCCAGCCCGCGATGAACGAGCACTGCGCGACGACCTTCGCCGACCCCTCGCCGCGCACGTCGTCCAGCGCCGCCCGGGCGAGCGCCGAGCCGACCCCGCGGCCCTCGAAGTCCTCGTCGACGACGGTGTGGGTGAAGGTGACGGTGTCGCCGTCGCGGTGGTACTCGGCGTACCCGGCGAGCCGGCCGTCCAGCTCGGCCACCCACCGGTGCTCGCTCGTGTCGTTGCGGACCTGGGGCGTCTCGTCGCTCATGGCGCCACCGTACGTCGCGTCAGCCGAGCGCCTCGTCGAGGTTGGTGGCCGCGCTGATCAGCGAGAGGTGGGTGAAGGCCTGCGGGAAGTTGCCCAGCTGCTCGCCGGTGAGGCCGACCTGCTCGCCGTAGAGGCCGAGGTGGTTGGCGTAGGTGAACATCTTCTCCAGCGCCAGCCGCGCGTCGTCGAGCCGGCCGGCGCGCGTCAGCGCCTCGACGTACCAGAACGAGCACATCGAGAACGTCCCCTCCTCGCCGTCGACGCCGTCGTCGGTCGCCTCCGGCTCGTAGCGGAAGACGAGGGTGTCGGAGACGAGCCGCTCCTCGACCACCGCGAGGGAGGACAGGAAGCGCGGGTCGTTCGGCGCGACGAACTTCACCATGGGCATGAGCAGCACGCTCGCGTCGACGGTCGAGGCGCCCTCGTGGGCGACGAAGGAGCCCAGGTCGGGGTCCCACGCGTGGTCCATGATCCGGCGGTAGATCGCGTCGCGGACCTCCGCCCACTCGGCCAGCTCGCCGGGGAGCCCGCGCTGGCGGGCGGTGCGCATCATCCGCTCGACCGCCACCCAGCACATCAGGCGGGAGACGGTGTGCTTCTGCGGCTCGCCCCGGACCTCCCACATCCCGGCGTCCTCGCGGTCCCAGTTCTCCATCACCCACGACAGCAGCCGGGTGAGGTCGGCCCACGCGTCGTGGCTGATCCCGGGGCCGTACTTGTTGAACAGGTAGACGGAGTCGAAGAGCTCGCCGTAGATGTCGAGCTGCAGCTGTCCGGTCGCGGCGTTGCCCGCCCGCACCGGCGCGGAGTCGCGGTAGCCGCGCAGGTGGCCCAGCTCGCGCTCCTGCGGCACGTTGCCGTCGATGTCGTAGGCCACCCGCAGCGGTCCGGTCTCGGGATCGACCTCGGCGTCCTCGCCGATCCGCTCGGAGAGCCACGCCATGAACCGGGCGGCCTCCTCGGTGAAGCCCAGCTTCAGCAGCGCGTAGAGGCTGAACGCGGCGTCGCGGATCCACACGTAGCGGTAGTCCCAGTTGCGGGTGCCGCCGATCTCCTCCGGGAGGCTGGTCGTCGGGGCCGCGATGATGGCGCCGGACGGCTCGTGGGTGAGCAGCTTCAGGGTGAGCGCGGAGCGGTTGACCATCTCCCGCCAGCGCCCGACGTACGTCGACTGCGAGAGCCAGCCGCGCCAGAAGGAGGAGGTCGCCTCGAACAGCTCGTCGGTGTCCAGCCGCTCCCCCGGGTGCACCTCGCCGCCCTCCTCGAGCACCTCGAGCACGAACAGCACGTGCTCGCCCGAGGACACCTCGACCTCGGCGCTGACCGTGCCGTCGACGACCTCCAGGCCCGTGGTGGCCGACAACCCCAGGCGCACCCCGTCGCCGGTCACCAGGAGGCCACCCTCGACCTCGGTGACCTCGGCCGCCGCCCGGCCGTAGTCGGGCCGCGCCTCGAGCACCATCCGCAGCCGGCTGGTCCCCCGCACGCCCGCCACGCGACGTACGACGCGCTGCCGGTGGTCGGGGTCGTCGGCGCGCAGCACCGGCATGAAGTCGTGGACCTCCACGACCCCCTCCTCGGTGTGGAACCGGGTGATCAGGATCGTGGTGTCGGGCAGGTAGAACTGGTGGGTCGTGGTGGTCCCGCCGACCGGCTCGATCCGCCACGAGCCCGCGTCGGGGTCCAGCAGGGCGCCGAAGACGCTCGGGGAGTCGAAGCGCGGCGCGCAGAGCCAGTCGATCGTGGCGTGGGCGTCGACCAGCGCGCACGTGCGCAGGTCGCCGATCAGCCCGTGGTCGGCGATGGGCGGGTACGTCGGTCCCCGGTCCGGGCGGTCTGGCTGGTCGGGCTGGTCGCGCTCGGGCGGGTCAGCCACCGAGCCGCCAGCCGCCCTCGGCCAGCGCGAGCGCGGCGTCGGGGCCCCACGAGCCCTGCTCGTAGGACTGCAGCGCCGGCGGGTCGTCCAGCAGCGGCTGGCAGACCTCCCAGAGCCGGTCGACCTCGTCGGCGCGGGTGAAGAGCATCTGGTCGCCCCGCATCACGTCCAGCAGCAGCCGCTCGTAGGCCTCGAGCGGCTCGGCGTCGGGGAACTCGCGCTCGAGGTCGAGCCGCATCGTCGCCGCACAGACGACCATCTCCGGGCCCGGGCGCTTCGCGCGCACGTCGACCTTGACCTCGGGCTCGTCGGTGAGCTCGAAGACCAGCTCGTGCGGGCAGGCCACCTGCTCGAAGAGCTGCTCGTCGGGCTCGCGGAACCGCAGCGTGATGGTGCGTCGTCCCTCGGCCAGGGCCTTGCCGGTGCGCAGGTAGAACGGCACCCCGCGCCACCGGTCGTTGTCGACGCGGGCCTCGAGCGCCACGAACGTCTCGACCTGGGAGTCGTCGTCGACGTCCTCCTCGTCCCGGTAGCCGGCGTACTGGCCGAAGACGGCACGACCCGGGTCGAGCGGCTGGAGCGACCGGAAGACCTCGGACTTGGCGTCGCGCAGGGCCTCGGCGCTGAAGTCGCGGGGGCGGTCCATGGCGACGAAGCCGAGCAGCTGGCACAGGTGGGTCGAGATCATGTCGCGCAGGCAGCCGGTGCCCTCGTAGAACCCGCCCCGCCCCTCGAGGCCGAGCGCCTCGGGCACGTCGATCTGCACCGAGGCGACGTCGCGGGCGCACCACGCCGCCTCGAGCAGCCGGTTGGCGAAGCGCAGCGCGAGGATGTCCTGCACCGCCTCCTTGCCCAGGAAGTGGTCGATGCGGAAGATCGCGTCCTCCTCGACGACCTCCTTGAGGGTGCGGTCGAGCTCCCGGGAGGACTCCAGGCCCAGCCCGAAGGGCTTCTCGACCACCAGGCGGGCCCGCTCGGCGATCCCCTCGCGCCCGAGCATCCCGACCATGCCCTGCATCGCCGACGGCGGCACCGAGAGGTAGACGAGGCGACGGACGCCGTCACCCAGCTCCTGCTCGGCGTCACGCACGGCGGCGGCGAGGTCCGAGCCGTCGTCAGCCGACGAGGCCGTGAACGACACCCGGCCGACCAGGTCCTCGAGGGTCCCCTCGTCCACCTCGTCGAGGCTGCCCCGGACGGCGTCGCGCACCAGGTCCTGGAACTCCTCGCGCGAGTCCGGCGCGTGCCGGCCGCTGCCGATGACGGCGTACGACGCGGGGAGCCGGCCGGCGGCCGCGAGCCGGTAGAGGCCCGGGTACAGCTTGCGCTTGGCGAGGTCGCCCCGCGCGCCGAAGAGCACGAGGACGTGGGGCTGCAGGTGGTTCTCGGTCACACCCCCCGTTTGCCTGCGGCCCCCTGGACCAAACCCGGGCCCCGGGGCCGGCTACCCGCCGAGCCGGTGGAAGGCCCGGGTCCGCAGCACCAGCTCACCGGCCTCGTCGGAGGCGTCGAGGTCGACCACCGCGTCGACGACCCAGTCGTGGTGGTCCTCGGGGTCGTGCAGCGTCTGGCGCACGTGCCAGGTGCGACCCTCCTGCGGGTCGCCGGGCCGGGTCTCCAGCAGCTGGGGACCCCGCGCGTCGGCGTCGAGCAGGACGGTGTCGTGCTCGGCGTAGTAGGCCTCGATCGCCTGGTCCCAGGCCGAGCGGGTCATCACCACCTCCGCGGGCGGGTCGGTCCGGTCGGCGTCGGCGCGCTCCATGGTCATGAGGCCGTCGAGGTCGTCGCGGGCGACCAGCTCGACCCGGCGCCACATCGCGTTGCGGACCATCACGCGGAAGGCCCGGTCCTGCTTGGAGATCGGCCGGGGCGGAGGCGGCGGGGCGTGCTCGGCCACGTCGCG
This sequence comes from Nocardioides sp. Arc9.136, assembly GCF_030506255.1. NCBI lineage: Bacteria > Bacillati > Actinomycetota > Actinomycetes > Propionibacteriales > Nocardioidaceae > Nocardioides > Nocardioides sp. Arc9.136. The sequence continues at coordinate 2,399,536 of NZ_CP113431.1, forward strand.
GCGTACGTGCGCGGGGTCGTTGAGCGCCTCCCACTCGTCGAGCAGCGAGGAGTCGGTCTGGCGCACCGTCTCCCCCAGCCACTCCAGGAGGTCCTCGAGCTCGGGGGTGCGGTGGCTCTCGGGGACGGTGTGGCGCAGCGTCCGGTAGGCGTCGGTGAGGTAGCGCAGCACGAGCCCCTCGGAGCGGGCCAGCTGGTAGCGGGAGACGAAGTCGGTGAAGGTCATGCCCTGCTCGTACATCTCGCGCACGATCGACTTCGGTGCCAGCGACTCGCTCTGCTCGACCGGTGGGAGCCAGGGGTGGCCCTCCCGGTAGAGCTCGTAGGCCGCCTCCAGCAGCTCGCGCAGCGGCTGGGGCCAGGTGATCTCCTCCAGCAGCGCCATCCGCTCGTCGTACTCCAGCCCGTCGGCCTTCATCTCCGCGACGGCCTCCCCGCGGGCGGCGTGCTGCTGGGCGAAGAGGATCTGCCGGGGCGCCTCGAGGACGGCCTCGACGACGGAGACGATGTCGAGGGTGTGCTCCTCGGCCTCGGGGTCGAGCACGTCGAGCGCGGCCAGCGCGAAGTGGGCGAGCGGCTGGTTGAGCGCGAAGTCCGGCGGCAGGTCCACGGTGAGGACGTAGCGACGACCGTGCTCGTCGGGCTCGTCGAGCCGGGTGATCACGCCGGAGCGGACCAGGCTCCGGGCCAGGCGTACGGCACGCCGGCTCAGCCGCAGCTGGCTGCGCCGGTCCTCGTGGTTGTCCTGGACCAGGCGCCGCAGCACGGGGAAGGCGTCCTCCTCGCGGGCGAGGACGTTGATGAGCATGGCGTTGTCGACCTTCATCCGGCTGGTCAACGGCTCGGGCGTGCCGGCGACGAGCTTCTCGTAGGTCTGCTCGGTCCACACCACCGCGCCCTCGGGCGCCTTCCTCAGCTGCGCCTTGGACTTGCGCTTGGCGCGCTTCTCCTCGCTCATCGCGGCGTTCTTGGCCTCGGCCTTGGCCTTGGCCTTCTCGTTCTCGATGACGTGCTCGGGCGCCTGCACCACGACGTACCCGACGGTGTCGTAGCCGGCCCGGCCGGCGCGCCCGGCGATCTGCAGGAACTCGCGCGAGCGCAGCACCCGCTGCCGGGTGCCGTCGAACTTCGCCAGCCCGGTGAAGAGCACGGTGCGGATGGGGACGTTGATGCCGACGCCGAGGGTGTCGGTGCCGCAGATGACCGTCAGCAGGCCTGCCTGGGCCAGCTGCTCGACCAGGCGCCGGTAGCGCGGCAGCATGCCGGCGTGGTGGACGCCGATGCCGCGCTTGAGGAGCTTGGCGAGGGTCTTGCCGAAGCCGGCACCGAACCGGAAGCCGGCGAGCCGCTCGGCCAGCGCCTCCTTGTCGGAGCTCTCGATCCTCTTGGCGGCCAGCAGCGAGGTGGCGTGCTCGACGGCCGCGGCCTGGGTGAAGTGCACGACGTACACCGGCGCCTGGCCGGTCGTGACCAGCTCCTCGAGCTGCTCGGCCATCGGGGTCAGCGACCAGCTGGGGTGCAGCGGCACCGGACGCTCGGCCTGGTCGACCACCGCGGTCTCGCGGCCGTTGCGCCGGGTCAGGTCGGAGGCGAGCTCGGTGACGTCCCCGAGGGTCGCCGACATGAGCAGGAACTGCGCCTGGGGCAGCTCGAGCAGCGGCACCTGCCAGGCCCAGCCGCGCTGCGGGTCGGCGTAGTAGTGGAACTCGTCCATGACCACGAGCCCCACGTCGGCGCGGGTGCCCTCGCGCAGAGCGAGGTTCGCGAGCACCTCGGCGGTGCAGCAGATGATCGGGGCGTCGGGGTTGACCGACGCGTCGCCGGTGAGCATGCCGACGTCGTCGGCGCCGAAGACCTCGCAGAGGGCGAAGAACTTCTCGCTGACCAGCGCCTTGATCGGCGCGGTGTAGAAGCTGACCCGGTCCGTGGCGAGCGCCGCGGCGTGCGCGCCGACCGCCACCAGCGACTTGCCGGAGCCCGTCGGCGTGGCCAGCACGACGTTGCTGCCGCCGAGCAGCTCGATGAGGGCCTCGTCCTGGTGCGGGTACATCTCGAGCCCCTGGGACTCCACCCACCCGCTCAGGGCGTCGTAGACCTCGTCGGGGTCGGAGGTGGTCGGTACCTCGAGCCGCGCCATCAGTCGCGGGCTCGGGGATGGGCGGTCGCGAAGACCTCACGCAGGTTGTCCACGGTGACCAGTGTGTAGACCTGGGTGGTGGTGACCGACGCGTGCCCCAGGAGCTCCTGCACGACACGCACGTCGGCGCCCCCGTCGAGCAGGTGCGTGGCGAAGGAGTGGCGCAACGTGTGGGGCGAGACGTCCCTGGTCACGCCGGCCCGTTCGGCGGCCTTGACGAGCACCGCCCACGCCGACTGGCGGGAGAGCCGGCCGCCTCGCGCGTTGAGGAAGAGCGCGCCGCCGTTGCCGGTCGGCGACGTGGCCTGCGCCAGCTCGGGGCGGCCGCGCACGAGGTAGGCGTCGACGGCCTCGCGGGCGTAGGACCCGACCGGCACCAGCCGCTCCTTGCTGCCCTTGCCGCGCAGGAGCACCGTCCCGTCGACGCCGTCGAGGTCGTCGACGTCGAGGCCGACGGCCTCGGAGATGCGCGCCCCGGTGCCGTAGAGCACCTCGAGCAGTGCCCGGTCGCGCAGCGCCAGGGCGGTCCCGGGCGCACCGGCCGCCTCCAGGATCGCCTCCACGTCCGCGAGCGGCAGCGCCTTGGGCAGGCGCTTGGCCGGCGTCGGCGGCTTGACCGCGCTGGCCGGGTCGACCTCGGCCAGTCCGTCGGCCACCGCGAACTTGTGGAAGCCGCGCACGGCGACGACCGTCCGCGCCGCCGAGGTCGAGCTGAGCGGCGGGTGGTCCGCGTCGCCCTCGCGCAGGCGCGCCAGGAAGCCCGAGACCGTCGACTCGCTGACCCCGGCGAGGTCGGTGACCCCCTCGGTGTCGAGGTGCTCGAGGTACCGGCGCAGGTCCCGGCGGTACGACGAGAGCGTGTTCGCCGCGAGGCCCCGCTCGACCGCCAGGTGGTCGAGGTAGGTGCGGACCGCCCGCGCGACCGCACTCGCCCGCTGCCGTCCCGGGTGCTGCTCCGGGTGCTCCTGCTGCTCCCGCTGCTCCCTCTGCGTGGTGCTCAGGCCAGCACCTCGTCGAGCGCGACCGCGTCGATCCCGACGGCCTCCCCGACCGGGGCGTTGGTCAGCTGCCCCGCACGGGTGTTCAGGCCCAGCGCGAGCGAGGCGTCCTCCCGGCACGCCCGCGCCCAACCCTTGTCGGCCAGCGCCACGACGTAGGGCAACGTCGCGTTGGTCAACGCATACGTCGAGGTGTTCGGCACCGCCCCCGGCATGTTCGCCACGCAGTAGAACGTCGACCCGTGCACCTGGTACGTCGGGTCCGCGTGCGTCGTGGGCCGGGTGTCCTCGAAGCACCCACCCTGGTCCACCGCGATGTCGACCAGCACCGAACCCGGCTTCATCCGCGAGACCAGCTCGTTGGTCACCAGCTTCGGCGCCGCCGCACCCGGGATCAGCACCGCACCGATCACCAGGTCGGCCTCGGTCACCTGCTGCTCGATCGCCAGCTTCGAGGACGCCAACCCGTGCACCCGGTTGTTGTAGCGCCAGAACGACATCCGCAGCTTGTCCAGGTCGGTGTCGAGCAGCGTCACGTCCGCACCCATGCCCAACGCGATGTTCGCGGCGTTCTGCCCGCTCACACCGGCACCGATGATGACGACCTTCGCGTTCGCCACACCACCGACACCACCCATCAGCACCCCACGGCCACCCTCGGCCTTGAGCAGGCTGTAGGCACCGACCTGCGGGGCCAGGCAACCCGCGACCTCCGACATCGGGTACAGCAACGGCAGCCCGCCCGAGGGCAGCTGCACCGTCTCGTAGGCGATGCCGGTGACCTTGGCGGCCAACAGCTGCTCGGTCAACGGCTTGTCGGCCGCCAGGTGCAGGTAGGTGAACAACGTCAGGTCCTCGCGCAACCGGTGGTACTCCTCGGCCACCGGCTCCTTGACCTTCAGCACCATCTCCGCCGCACCCCAGGTCTCGTCGGCGTCCCCGACGATCCTCGCGCCCGCCGCGACGTACTCCTCGTCCGGGATCGACGACCCCACACCTGCACCCGCCTCGACCAGCACCTCGTGGCCGTGCGCGACGAGCTCGTGCACCCCGATCGGCGTGATCGCGACGCGGTACTCGTGGTTCTTGACTTCCTTCGGGACACCGACCTTCACGGGCGTGGGTTCCTGTCTGCTCCGGGGACGCCGCCACACCGTTGTGGCGACGCCGCGACCCTACCGCTCGGAGGTGTCACACAGGTCACAGTGCGGAGTCGTTCTCGGCCCCGGGGACGAGCCCCTTCGCCTCGGCCAGGAGCACCGCCTGCACGAGCGGACCGTCGCCGACCCGGCCCTCCAGCACCGCGTCCCGCAGTTCGGCGAACGGCACCCAGAAGGTCTCCATGTCGGCCTCCTCGTGCTCCAGCACGAAGTCCCCCCGGTCGACGGTGCTCAGGCCGCGGGCGAGGAAGAGGTGCATGACCTCCGCGGAGATCCCAGGCGAGGACCATGTCGTCGCCAGGTGCGTCCAGTCCTCCGCCTCCAGCAGCGCCTCCTCGCGCAGCTCGCGGCGGGCGACGTCGAGCGGCTCCTCCTCGGCCGGGCCGTCCAGCAGCCCCGCGGGGAGCTCGACGAACCGGCGGCCGGCGGCGTGGCGGTACTGCGCCAGGCACAGGACGCGGTCGCCGTCGTCGAGAGCCAGCACGATCACCGCGCCGGGGTGCTCCAGCACCAGCCGCCGGAACGGCTCCTCGCCATCGGCCCCTGCGCGGCGTACCTGGTCGGCGCGGAGCGAGACCACCCAGTCGCCCTCGTAGAGGTAGCTGCTCTCGGTCACCGACCACCGCTCGGGGCGGTCCTCCAGCGGGTGCGTCGACATGCCGGCGACGGTACCCAGCCCCCTCCGGACCGGCGCCCACCAGGTCGCGTCGGCCGCACCGCGGACCGGGAGACCACTCCCCCGGCCGCCGTGGCGGGCCGGCGGGTCAGGCCTCGACCGATGCCTCGGCGGGCGCGTCCACGTCGATCGGGAACCGCAACTCGCGCTGCCGCTCGATCGCCGCGCCGACCAGGCCCGCGAAGAGCGGGTGGGGGCGCGTCGGGCGCGAGCGCAGCTCGGGGTGGGCCTGGGTGGAGACGTAGAACGGGTGCACCTCACGGGGCAGCTCGACGAACTCCACGAGGTCCAGCTCGGGGTTGGTGCCGGAGAACACGAGCCCGGCGTCCTGCAGCTGCTGGCGGTAGGCGTTGTTGACCTCGTAGCGGTGGCGGTGCCGCTCCTGGATCTCCGTGGCGCCGTAGAGCTCGCGGACGATCGAGCCGTCGGCCAGGCGCGCGGGGTAGAGCCCGAGCCGCATGGTGCCGCCCAGGTCGCCGGCGCCCTCGACGTACTCCTTCTGCTCGGCCATCGTGGCGATGACCGGCTCGGCGGTGCCGGGGTCGAACTCGGTGGAGTCGGCCTTCTCGAGACCGCCGACGTTGCGGGAGTACTCGATCACCATGCACTGCAGACCCAGGCACAGGCCGAGGGTCGGGATCCCGTGCGTGCGGGCGTACGTCAGCGCGCCGACCTTGCCCTCGAGGCCGCGGATGCCGAAGCCGCCGGGGACGCAGATCGCGTCGACGTCGCTGAGGTGCCGCTGCTGACCGGCCAGCGTCTGGCACCCGTCGGAGGGCACCCAGCGCAGGTTGACCTTCGCCTCGTGCGCGAAGCCGCCGGCGCGCAGCGCCTCGGCGACCGAGAGGTAGGCGTCGGGCAGGTCGATGTACTTGCCGACGAGCGCAACCGTGACCTCCTCGCGGGGGTGGTGCACCCGGCGCAGCAGGTCGTCCCACGCCGTCCAGTCGACGTCGCGGAAAGGGAGGTCGAGGCGCCGCACGAGGTAGGCGTCGAGGCCCTCACGGTGCAGGACCTTGGGGATGTCGTAGATCGAGGGGGCGTCGGCGCAGGTGACGACCGCCTCCTCGTCGACGTCGCACATGAGCGCGATCTTCTTCTTGATGCTCTCGGGCAGCTCGCGGTCGGCGCGGCAGACGACGGCGTCCGGCTGGATGCCGACCTGGCGGAGCGCGGCGACCGAGTGCTGGGTCGGCTTGGTCTTCAGCTCGCCCGAGGGACCGATGTAGGGCACCAGCGAGACGTGGATGAAGAAGCAGTTGTCGCGGCCGACGTCGTGCCGGACCTGTCGGGCGGCCTCCAGGAACGGCAGCGACTCGATGTCGCCGACCGTGCCGCCCACCTCGGTGATGACCACGTCGACGGCGTCGTCGCCCTCGCCGGCCATGGCGCGGATGCGGTCCTTGATCTCGTTGGTGATGTGCGGGATCACCTGGACGGTGTCACCGAGGTAGTCGCCGCGGCGCTCCTTGGCGATGACGCTGGAGTAGACCTGCCCGGTGGTGACGTTGGCGATCTGGTTGAGGTCGGTGTCGAGGAAGCGTTCGTAGTGACCGATGTCGAGGTCGGTCTCCGCACCGTCGTTGGTCACGAAGACCTCGCCGTGCTGGAACGGGTTCATCGTCCCGGGATCGACGTTGAGGTACGGGTCGAGCTTCTGCATCGTCACGCGCAGTCCGCGCGAGCGGAGCAGCCGACCGAGGCTGGAGGCCGTCAGACCCTTGCCCAGCGAGGAGGCGACGCCTCCGGTCACGAACACGTGCTTGGTGGGCGTCGGGTTCTTCACGGGACTCCATGCTATCCCAGGATCGTCCCGGTCAGCCCAACGGCACGGCGCCGTCTGCTCCCGAGGCCCCGAACGCCCCGCCCTCGCCGGACAGACGCCGCAGGACCGCGAGCACCGCGGTGACCTGTCCCAGCGCCGACTCGACCCCGTCGACGGTCGTGACGACGTCGGCGACCGGCTCGCGGCGCAGCGCGGCGAGCACTCCCCCGGTGCGCGCGGAGTCGGTGTCCCCGACCGTCACGACACCCGCGGAGGTCTCGGCGATCCCGCCCAGCAACCCGTCGAGCACCGCGAGCTCGCCCTCGGTCGCCGCGGTGTCCCCGAGCACCGCGAGCACCACCGGCGCGCGCGAGACCTCGCCCTCCGGCGACACCACGAGCTCGGCCGCGGCGAGGCTCTGGCGGACGGTCTCGGCCTCGTCGGTGGCCGGGCTGCCCTCGTCGCCGGTGGTGGCCAGGGCCACGCCGACCAGCTGGCCCATCCGCGCGTACGTCGACGCCTCGGCGTCCACGACGCCCGTGCCGAGGTCAGCGGCGAGCTGGCTGCCCAGCGTGTCGACCAGGGCCTTCTCCGACGCGGCGACCAGCGCGGGCTGCACGTCGTAGCGGCCGGTCACCGACCCGCCGGCGAGCTCGACCTGCTCGGTCAGCCCGGCCACGGTGGTGTCGTCGGCGCCGGGCATCGCGAGCAGCGCGACCGGGCGGTCGGCCAGACCGCCGTCGTAGAGCCGCTCGGCGGCGGACTCGGCGAAGGTGTCGCCGTACCCCGCCGCCAGGCGCGCCTGCTGGGTGACGGTCCGGGCCGGCGCCTGCTGGTCGTCGTCACGGCCGAGCTCGCTGAGCGGCCCGCCGCCCAGGACGACCCCGACGGCGAGCGCGAGGAAGACGGCGACGAGGGAGACGACGTGGTGGCGGTAGGTGATCACGGGAGGAGTCCTTGCAGGGTGTCGGAGAGCTGGTCGGCCCATTCCTGGCCGACGGGGGTCACGCCCACGGCCGCGACGAGGGCGACCAGGCCGGCGAGCATGACCAGGAGCAGGTGGTGGGGGCGCACCCGCCCGGAGTAGAGGTAGGGCACCGCCGTGGCGTCGACCAGCCGGGGCCCGAGCTTGAGGCGGGTGAGGTAGGTGCTGGCGAGGCCGGAGCGCTCGCGGTCCAGGAACTCCTCGAGCGTCGCGTGCATCCCCACGCCGATGACCACCGAGGCGTCCCCGGCGTCGGCGAGCACGAGGGCGGCGTCCTCGGCGGTGGCGTCGGTCTCCATCAGCAGCCCGCGGACCCCGAGCCGGTCCAGCGAGTCGACCGTCTCCTTGCCGTCGGTGCCGCGGCCGGTGCGCACGACGACGTCCCGGGCCGCCTTGAGCGAGCGCGCGGTCGGCACGTCGCCGGGCTCGGCGGCGTCGAGCACGACCACGTCCGCGCGACGACCGGCCTCCCCGACCGTGTCGGCGGAGCGGCCGACGGCGACGATGACCGGCTCCTGCTCGCGCAGGTAGGACCGCAGCCGCCGCAGCTCGGCCTCCACGTCGTGCCCCCCGGCCACGACGACCACCGTCCGGCCGGCGATCCGGGTCGCCGGCGCCGGGACGCCGATGCCGTGCAGGAGCAGGTCCTGCTCGCGGTGGAGGAAGGCGGTGCTGCTGTGGGTGAAGGTCTCGAGCTGGGTGGCCAGGCCCTGCCGGGCCCGGGCGAGGTCCTCGGCCAACCGGTCGGCGTCGACGACCCGGCCGGCGGCGAGCACCCGCGTGCCACCGGCGTCGGTCGCATCGAGCAGCCGGCCCTCGTGCAGCCGCACCGGGCGGCCGTCGGGGATCGCGTCCAGCCCGGCGGCGCCGAGGCCGTCGACCATCGGCACGCCTGCGCGGAGCAGGACGTCGGGACCGAGGTTCGGGTAGCGACCCGAGACCATCGGCGAGGCGTTCACGACCGCGGCGACGTCGGCGGCGACGAGGCGCTGGGCCGTGGCCCGGTCGAGGGCCGGGTGGTCGAGGACGGCGATGTCGCCGGGCCGCAGCCGCGGGATCAGGGATCGGGTACGGCGGTCGGTGCGGGCCGTCCCGACCACCCCGGGCAGGTCGACGGTCTGCTGTCGGGTGGTGAGTCTCATGGCCCGTCCATGGTCACAGGCGCCGCCTGCCCCTCGCCGGACCGTGCCCGGCCGGGCGCGTCGGCGTGGTGGAGGTCACCCGAGCCGCGTCGACCGGTCCGGCGCGACCTCAGGCGAGGGCGCGGGCGGTGGAGGCGACCTCCAGCAGCTCACGGGCGTGGGCGAGCGCCGTGTCGCTCTCGGTCATTCCGGCGAGCATCCGCGAGAGCTCGCGCTCCCGGGCGGAGTCGTCGAGGACGGTGAGCCCGGAGCTGGTCACCGTGCCGTCGCTGGACTTCTCCACCACGACGTGCCGGTCGGCGAAGGCTGCGACCTGGGGCAGGTGGGTGACGACGAGCACCTGGGCCGAGCGCGCGAGCCGGGCCAGCCGGCGGCCGATCTCGACCGCGGCGGTGCCGCCCACCCCGGCGTCGACCTCGTCGAAGACGAACGTCGGCACGGGGCTCGTGCCGGCCAGGGCCACCTCGAGCGCCAGCATGACGCGGGACAGCTCACCACCGGACGCGCCCTTGTGCAGCGGCCGGGGGTCCGACCCGGTGTTGGCCGCGAGCAGCAGCTCGACCTCGTCCACGCCCGACGAGCCGTAGCGCAGGTGGCGGTCATCGACCGGCAGCGGCGCGTGCGGGCCGGCGAGCCCACCCGGGTGGGCGGCGGGGTCGAGCACGGTCTGGCGCACCTCGACACTGATCCTCGCGTGCGGCATCGCCAGCAGCCCGAGCTCGGCGGTGACCTCCTCGGCCAGGCGGCCCGCCGCCTCGGTGCGGGCCACACTGAGGGAGGCCGCGAGCGAGCCCAGCTCGGTGCGCTGCGACTCGCGCTCGGTCCGCAGCTGCTCGATCCGCTCGTCGGTGCCGTCCAGCTCGAGCAGCCGCCGCGACGACGTCTCGGCCCAGGCCAGCACCTCGTCGATCGTCTCGCCGTACTTCCGGGTCAGTGCCGTCAGCGTCGCCCGACGCTCCGAGACCGCGGCCAGCCGGGCCGGGTCGGTCTCGATGCGTGTGGCGTACGACGCGACGTCGGCGGCGACGTCGGAGAGCAGGTAGGTGATCTCCGCCAACCGGTCGGCCAGCTCACCGGCCTCGGCGTCGTGCTCGCGCACGCCCTCGAGCGCGGACCGGGCGGCGGAGACGGTCGCGAGCGCGTCCGGGGAGCCCTGCTCGCTGGACAGCGCCTCGCGAGCGACCTCGGAGGCGGTCCGGAGCGTGTCGGAGAAGCCCAGACGAGTCTCCTCCGCGGCGAGGGTCTCGTCCTCGCCGGGCTCGGGCGAGACCTGCTCGACCTCCTCGAGGCCGAAGCGCAGGAGGTCCGCCTCGCGAGCACGGTCCCGGGCACTGGCGACCACCTCGCCGAGCTCTCGCTCGGTCGCCTCGAGCCGGCGGTAGGTCTCGCGGTAGCGCTCGCGCAGCTCGGTGACCACGGCCCCGCCGAACCGGTCCAGCGCCTCGCGCTGGGCCCGGGGCTGCAGCAGGCGGTGCTGGTCGGACTGCCCGTGGACGGCGACCAGCGGCTCGGCGAGCTCGGCGAGCGTCGCGACCGGGACCGACGCCCCGCCGACGAACGCGCGCGAGCGGCCCTCGGCCGCCACGTTGCGGGCGAGCACCACCCGGTCGTCCTCGACCGCTCCCCCGGCCTCATCGACCGCTGCGGCGAACGACGCCAGCGCACGGGCGTCGACCACGCCCTCGACCCGCGCGGCGCGGGCGCCGGAGCGGACCGCGCCGCTGTCGGCCCGGCCGCCGAGCAGCAGGCCGAGCGCGGTCACGATCATCGTCTTGCCGGCACCGGTCTCGCCGGTGATCACGGTCAGGCCGGGTCCGAGCTCGAGCGTCGAGGAGTCGATGACGCCGAGCGACCCGATGCGGATCTCCTCGAGCACCTCAGACCTCCCGTCGTCGTCGTTCTGCCTGTCCCCGCCAGCCCTCGACCGGCAGGCCGAACTTGGCCACCAGCCGGTCGGTGAACGGCGAGTCGTGCAGCCGCACCAGCCGCACCGGGTGCTCGCCGCGGCGCACCTCGATCCGCGCGCCCGGCGGCAGGTCCACGGTCCGGCGGCCGTCGCACCACAGGACGCCCGCGCCCTCGGTCCGCGCCAGCACCTCGACCGCCAGGACCGAGGTGGGCGCCACGACCAGCGGCCGCGCGAAGAGCGCGTGGGCGCTGATGGGGACCATCAGCAGCGCCTCGACGCCCGGCCACACGACGGGGCCGCCCGCACTGAAGTTGTACGCCGTCGAGCCGGTCGGGGTCGCGCACACCACGCCGTCGCAGCCCCACCGGGACAACGGACGGCCGTCGACCTCGACGACCACCTCGAGCATCCGCTCGCGGGCGGCCTTCTCGACGCTGGCGTCGTTGACCGCGAAGGTGCTGGTGACCAGCTCGCCGTCGCGGAAGACCCGCACGTCGAGGGTCATCCGGTCCTCCGCGACGTACCGCCGCTCGACGACCGCCTCGATCGTGGAGGCCACGTCGTCGACCTCGGCCTCGGCCAGGAACCCCACGTGGCCCAGGTTGACCCCGAGGACCGGCGTCCGGCTGCGGTAGGTGATCTCGGCGGCCCGCAGGATCGTGCCGTCGCCCCCGATGACGACGGCCAGCTCGCAGTCGGCCGCGGCGCCGTCCTCGCCCTCGGCGATCTCGATGCAGGGGTCGTACGCCGTCGGGTCGAGGCCCAGGTCCGCCGCCTCGCCCGCGAGCAGGCGCACCACGATCCCGCTGGCGCTCAGCGCCTTGCAGAACTCGAGCGCCACCTCGCGCGCCTCCTCGCGCCCGGTGTGGGCGAGCATGAGGACGCGCCGGGTCGGCGGCTCGGTCGTGGTCACGGGTCAACCCTCTCACCCGGCACCGACGACGGCGGACCGCCGCGCACGACGCTGTGGACGTCCTCCGCGGTCACCGTGGCCGGGCCGCGGCGCAGCCACAGGAAGAACTCGACGTTGCCCGACGGACCGGGCAACGGGCTGACCGTCACCGCCCGCGCACCCCAGCCGCGCCGCGCCGCCGCGTCGGCGACCGCGAGCACCGCCTCGGCGCGCAGGCCCGGGTCCCGGACCACTCCGCCCTTGCCGACCCGGTCCTTGCCGACCTCGAACTGGGGCTTGACCATCAGCGCCAGGTCGCCGTCCTCGGCCGTCACGCCGAGCAGCGCGTCCAGCACCAGCTCGAGGGAGATGAACGACAGGTCCCCGACGACGAGGTCGACCGGACCGCCGATCAGGTCGACGGTGAGCTCGCGCACGTTGGTGCGGTCGTGCACGACGACGCGCTCGTCCTGCTGCAGCCGCCAGGCGAGCTGGCCGTACCCGACGTCGACGGCCACCACCTGGCCGGCCTCGTGCCGGAGCAGGACGTCGGTGAAGCCGCCGGTCGACGCCCCCGCGTCCAGGCAGCGCCGGCCGGCGACCGCCAGGCCGAGCGGCTCGAACGCCGCGAGGGCACCGGCCAGCTTGTGGCCACCCCGGGAGACGTAGTCGGGGCGGTCGGGGTCGTCCGCGACGACGAGCGCGACGTCGGTGGTCACACCGGTCGCCGCCTTGGTGGCCCGGGCGCCCTGGACGGTGACCCGGCCCGCCGCGATCAGCTCGCTGGCGTGCTCGCGGGAGCGCGCCAGCCCACGGCGGACCAGCTCGGCGTCGAGCCGCAGGCGACGAGGAGGCACGGCGGTCTCAGGCGGGGTCGCCGGCCGGCGGGGCGGCGTCGTCGGCGGGTCCCGGGTCGGCGTCCAGCGCGCGCCGCAGCTCGTCGTGGACGGTCTCGAACACGCCGACGTGCTCCTCGAGCGGGCGCTCCTCGAGCCCCTCGACGGCGGCGATCACCTGGTCCACCCGCTCCACGCCGGTGCGGACGGGCTCGGACGGGCTCGTCCCCTCGGCAGGGAGGTCGGGCTGCTCGCTCATGCGGGCGAGGCTACCTCTCGCCGCCGGTCGCGGGCGGCGTCAGCCCCGAGGCGTCGGGCGGCTCCCCCGTCGTGTCGGCGTGCGCCCAGCCCGCCACCGCCACGGCACGCCACCAGTCACCCGGGGTGCCGTCACCACGCGCCTGCAACCGGCCGTCGACCACCCCCGCGGTCCAGCCGCCCACGACGCACCGGTCCTCGGCCGGCTCCGCGCACGGGTGCGCCTCGAGCAGGCCGGCGAGGTCCGGGGCCAGGTACGTCGGACGCTCCTCGGGCCGCGCGGCGAGCAGCTCGGGCAGGCCGGTCACGCCGGTCAGCACCAGGAGGGAGTCGATCCCCGCAGCACGCGCACCCTCGATGTCGGTGTCGAGCCGGTCGCCCACCATCAACGGTCGCTCGCCACCGACACGACGCACGGTCTCGTCGAGCAGCGGACGCTGCGGCTTGCCGGCCACGACCGGGTCCACCCCGGCGAACCGGCGGACGGTGTCGACCAGCACGCCGTGCCCCGGAGCCGCGCCGTACGCCGTCGGGATGCTCATATCGGTGTTCGACGCCACCCACCACAGGCCGTCGCGGACCCGGACCGACGCCCGCATGATGTCCCGCCACAGCACGTCCGGGCCGTACCCGGTGACCAGCGCCTCGGCCTCGTCCTCCACGCCGACCGGGACCAGCCCCTCGGCCCGTACCGCCTCCTCCAACCCGGCGGCACCGAGCAGGACCACCGAGGCACCCGCGCGAAGTCGCTCGGCGAGCACGCGTGCAGCGGCCTGCGCCGACGTCACGACGTCCTCCGGGCCCGCGGGCACGTCGAGCCGGGTGAGGTGCTCGGCCACGGTCGCGGGCGTGCGGGACGCGTTGTTGGTGATGAACGCCAGGCGCATGCCAGCAGCACGGGCCTGAGCCAGGTGGTCGGGCGCTCCGGGCACCGACTCGCCGCCGACGTACACGACACCGTCGAGGTCGAGCATCGCCAGGTCGTGGGCCTCGACCAGGGCGGTCACCGAGCTGCCGAGCACGCTTGCCTCCTCCGGGCGTCGTTGTCGACGCACCCTACGATGCGTCGATGGACTCCAGCGCAGTGGTGACACCGCCCTACGTGGCGGGTCCCCTGGAGCTCCGACCCTTCGCGGCCCTCCGGCTCGCTCCCCGCCGCGTGGGCGACCCGGCGTCGGCGCGCGCCTTCGCCCGTCCGTACGCCGCCGTGCCGGGCCGGCTCGCCCAGTGGCAGGAGCGCGGGCACCTCACCCGGGACCACGAGCCCGCCCTGTACCTCCACGAGTACACCGCCGGCGGCATCACCGTCCGTGGGCTGGTCGGCGCGCTCGACGTCTCGAGGCGGGCCGGGAGGCCCGAGGACCGAGCGGTCCTCCCCCACGAGGGCATTCACCCCACCCAGGCCGACGAGCTGGCCGACCGGATGGAGCAGATGCGGCTCAACCCGGCACCCATCCTGCTCGTGCACCGCGGCAGCTCCGAGCTGCGCGACCTCCTGACGAGGGTGCAGGCCGAACCGGCGGAGTCGGAGTTCACCGACCGCGCGCAGCAGCAGCACCGGGTCTGGGCGGTGCGCGACCCCGAGCGCCTCCGGGCCGTCGCGACGCAGCTCCGCGGCGCGCGGGCGCTCATCGCCGACGGCCACCACCGGTACGGCGCCTACCTCCGCCTCCAGCGACGCTTCCCCGGCACGGCCCACGACCGCGGGCTGGCCATGCTGGTCGACCAGGACGACACCCCCCTGTTCCTGGGCGCGATCCACCGGACCCTGGCCGGGAGCCACTTCGACGACGTCCGCGCAGCCGCCGACGCGGTCGGCGCCCGGTTCCGCGAGCGTGCGCACCTCGCCGCCGTCGACGCCCTCGCACCCGACACCCTGGTGGTGACCGACGGGCGGCGCTGGGCGTCGCTCCAGGTGACCGTCGACCACTCCCGCCTGCCGGTGGAGGTCCTGCACGAGGACCTGGTGCCGGCGCTCCCGCGGGGCCCGCACCGCATCGGCTACCACCACTCGGCCGAGGACGCGCTGGCCCACGCCTCGCCGCAGGCGGGCACCGCCGTGCTGCTGCCCGCCCCGGGGGTGGAGACCGTCCTGCGGATCGTCGCCGCGGACCGGTTGCTGCCTGAGAAGGCGACGTCCTTCCAGCCCAAGCCGAGCCTCGGGGTCCTCATCCGGTCGCTGCCCGACGGATGAGCCGCACCGCCCGAACCTCGACCTCGGTCCGGGACGCGGCGGCTCCGCCCGCACGGAAGAACCGCCGGCGCAGGCAGCCGGTCACCTCGACGACGTCGCCCACCCGCCAGCCGGCGACGGAACGGCGTGGGCGGGCCGCCCACACCGCGCACTCCAGCGCATCGACGGTCTGCTTCGAGCGGCCGGGGTCCCCCGTGCGCGTCACCGCCAGGCGGAACACCCACACCGCGTCCCCGCTGGGCAGCACCCGCTCGTGCGGAGCGAGCGACACCCGGCCGACCAGCCGCACCTCGTTCACGTGCTCGACGGCGCCCCCGGCAGCGCTGACCTTCTCCTTCGTGCGTGCAGACATTGCACATCACCTCCGGGACCAACGCTCGGTGCCAGCGCCGACGTCCCGACGCTCGACCCGCCTCATCTGTGGACGCTCGAGCCCGAGCCGGCTCGGTGGACGACAACTGGCGCCCGCACGGCATGGGCGAACTCCACTAGGAAATGCAGAACAGCGCCATCCCCGGAGGGATGGCGCTGTTCTTCAAGTGTTGTCCGGCGGCGTCCTACTCTCCCACAACCTCGCGGTTGCAGTACCATCGGCGCTGAAAGGCTTAACTTCCGGGTTCGGGATGGGACCGGGTGTTTCCCTTTCGCTATGGCCGCCGTAACTCTAGCGGTCCACACCCTGGCGTGTTGTCAGCCGGGTGTGGCCAAGCCTCTGTTCACATGTGTCGTGCACCCACTTATCGTGGGGTCGAACTGTGTTCTGGATTCGTGGACGCGAGCACTCATGCAACGTGGTTGTTGTCTTGGTTGAGTGGTTGTGGGACAAGCCCTCGGCCTATTAGTACCGGTCGGCTAGGCATTGCTGCTGTACACCTCCGGCCTATCAACCCAGTGTTCTGCTGGGGGCCTTACCCACATAAGTGGTGGGAAACCTCATCTTGAAACGTGCTTCCCGCTTAGATGCATTCAGCGGTTATCACTTCCGAACGTAGCTAACCAGCCGTGCCCCTGGCGGGACAACTGGCACACCAGAGGTTCGTCCATCCCGGTCCTCTCGTACTAGGGACAGCCTTTCTCAAGTTTCCTGCGCGCGCGGCGGATAGGGACCGAACTGTCTCACGACGTTCTAAACCCAGCTCGCGTGCCGCTTTAATGGGCGAACAGCCCAACCCTTGGGACCTGCTCCAGCCCCAGGATGCGACGAGCCGACATCGAGGTGCCAAACCATCCCGTCGATATGGACTCTTGGGGAAGATCAGCCTGTTATCCCCGGGGTACCTTTTATCCGTTGAGCGACGTCGCTTCCACATGCCGACGCCGGATCACTAGTTCCGACTTTCGTCCCTGCTCGACATGTCTGTCTCACAGTCAAGCTCCCTTGTGCACTTACACTCGCCACCTGATTGCCAACCAGGCTGAGGGAACCTTTGAGCGCCTCCGTTACATTTTAGGAGGCAACCGCCCCAGTTAAACTACCCATCAGGCACTGTCCCTGATCCGGATCACGGACCTAGGTTAGACATCTAGTACGACCAGAGTGGTATTT
Source organism: Nocardioides sp. Arc9.136 (assembly GCF_030506255.1). Lineage (NCBI taxonomy): Bacteria > Bacillati > Actinomycetota > Actinomycetes > Propionibacteriales > Nocardioidaceae > Nocardioides > Nocardioides sp. Arc9.136. The sequence continues at coordinate 2,416,033 of NZ_CP113431.1, forward strand.
CAACGATGACTCCACACTCACTGGCGTGAATGCTTCACAGTCTCCCACCTATCCTACACAAGCCGAACCAAACACCAATACCAAACTATAGTAAAGGTCCCGGGGTCTTTCCGTCCTGCCGCGCGTAACGAGCATCTTTACTCGTAGTGCAATTTCGCCGAGTCCACGGTTGAGACAGCGCCCAAGTCGTTACTCCATTCGTGCAGGTCGGAACTTACCCGACAAGGAATTTCGCTACCTTAGGATGGTTATAGTTACCACCGCCGTTTACTGGGGCTTAAGTTCTCCGCTTCGACACACAAGTGCGTCTAACAGGTCCCCTTAACCTTCCAGCACCGGGCAGGAGTCAGTCCGTATACATCGTCTTACAACTTCGCACGGACCTGTGTTTTTAGTAAACAGTCGCTTGGGCCTGGTCTCTGCGGCCGTCACTGCTTCCCCCAGCAAGTGGGATCACAGATCGGGCCCCCCTTCTCCCGAAGTTACGGGGGCATTTTGCCGAGTTCCTTAACCATGGTTCGCTCGATCGCCTTGGTATTCTCTACCTGATCACCTGAGTCGGTTTGGGGTACGGGCGGCGCGTAGCTCGCTAGAGGTTTTTCTCGACAGCATAGGATCACCCACTTCCCCACAATTGGGTCCCCATCAGATCTCAGGATCGACATCAAAGTCAGCAGTACGGATTTACCTACACTGCTCCCTACATCCTTGGCCACGGACAACCATCGCCGTGGTTGGGCTGCCTTCCTGCGTCACCCCATCGCTTGACTACTACCAGCTCGGGTCCCACGCTCCGCCAAGCCCCATCCCCCCGAAGGGTTCAGTAAGCAAGGTTTCGGGTGGTTAGCATCACCAGGTTCGTCATGGGCGCTACTTTGCCGGTACGGGAATATCAACCCGTTGTCCATCGACTACGCCTGTCGGCCTCGCCTTAGGTCCCGACTTACCCAGGGCAGATTAGCTTGACCCTGGAACCCTTGATCATTCGGCGCACGTGTTTCTCACACGTGATTCGCTACTCATGCCTGCATTCTCACTCGTGTCGCGTCCACCCCTGGGTCACCCCGGAGCTTCACTCGCGACACGACGCTCCCCTACCCATCCACACACCTGAACCAACCCAAAAGGCGGCTTAGTTAACGCATGAATGCCATAGCTTCGGCGGATGACTTGAGCCCCGCTACATTGTCGGCGCGGAATCACTTGACCAGTGAGCTATTACGCACTCTTTCAAGGGTGGCTGCTTCCAAGCCAACCTCCTGGTTGTCAATGCGACTCCACATCCTTTTCCACTTAGTCACCGCTTAGGGGCCTTAGCTGATGGTCTGGGCTGTTTCCCTCTCGACTACGGAGCTTATCCCCCGCAGTCTCACTGCTGCGCTCTCACTTACCGGCATTCGGAGTTTGGCTAACGTCAGTAACCTGGTCGGGCCCATCGGCTATCCAGTGCTCTACCTCCGGCAAGAAA